>JANKMU010000010.1 GCA_024650045.1 Mycoplasmatota bacterium
AAGAAAGGAAGCTATATTCAGTATCAATCAAATGCTACATACTGAATATACAAGAAAATATGAATAAGAAAAACGGACTGATTATATCAAGTGTACTGTTAATTGTAGTTATTTTATTACTTTGGGGTGATAGATTAGGTCTAAATACGATATTCCCAAGAATACTCATTATTTCTGTAGCACTTATAATAATTCACTATTTGCTTTATGTTCTAGTTAAACGCATGAAACATCCAAAAACGATTAACTTATTTCTTATCACAATATTTTTTGGATTGATAACCCTTATATTTATGATTCCATTTGTTCTAAATTTTATACATAATGCTAGTAATAATGGTGGCTTTAATGAAGATTATTCAGGTGTATTTTTAATGATTGCGAGCATGATTACATTATTGAGTTTCACCTTAAGTTATTTTTTCAAAAGAAAATTACTCAAACTAAATAAATAGTTATAATTTATATATCCATAAAAAAGAACAAAGAGATTTTACTCTCCTTGTTCTTTTTTTATTTTCTTTCTTTGAATATATCTTTTTCTAAAATAATAAACTCCATACCCAATAGGTCCAAATACAAGAATAAATGGTGTTATATTTGCTATTACAATCACTAAACCATCTAAGACAGTAAATACAGCCCGGAATCCATTTAAAAATCCATTACCTAGTCTATTGAAAAAAGGTGATTTAGTAACAACAGAACTACCATACAATGTGATATTAACCTCACTATATTCAACAAGACTATCAAAAACACTTAACTCGCCTTCTAATGCCATTAATTCTACTTCAAGTTCTGCAAGTTGTTGATTAATCGTTAATAAATTACTAAAGGTTGCTTCTTCATAAAGTTCTTGCAGTCTTGTAATTTGCAAGTTTAGAGATGCGATTCTATTGGTTTTATCTTGGTATTCCAGAGAAACATCTCGTCCTTGTTTACTAAAACTTCTAACTTGAAAATTAGATTTCAACTCTTCAATGAAATCATCTAATCTTTCCGTTTTAATTCTTACTTTGAAATTAGCATTAGATGAGCTAATGTTCTCATAATCAAACCATTCATCACTTTCAACAAGACTTTTTAAGGTTGCAACACTTTGATTCAAATTACTGACATCAAATGTGCTGTTGACTGTATAAATGATTTTTCTTTCTGGTATTCCATTAGCAGTTAAGATAAATTGTTCTTGATCATCGGGCTCATTATCTTCGAAACCTCCATCGGCATTGCATGCTGATAGCATTAATATTACCGTAAAAACGATTAGCAAATATAATTTTTTCATATACCCTCCTGGTATTAAACTACTTTATATCTATTAGTAACTTAAATTTGATATCGTGTTAATTAAATTAGTAAGCTTGTTGCTTAAATCATTATAGCTTTGTTGGTCTAATCTTTTGATTTTCCTTTTTGGTTTATTTATATCTATGGCAATGTATATCTTTTGATTAATGACACTGACAAACAAATGCTTGGGATCTAATATATCTTTAACTTCATTAAATATAGACCTTATTTTCTCATTTGATTTCTCATGAGGTTTTTCGCAATAAACTTTTAATCCTTTTTCATTCTTGGTTTTTATATATTTTGTATGACTACCTGTAGGTCTACCTCTTGATCTAATCTGAATCGGATGAGCTTCTACATTATTTACAGTTATATAATAACCATTAAAATGAATAATAATAGAATTGTTAGTCTGTGTGTAATAATATGTATCATAAATTGATATTGATTGTCCATAATCGTTTTGATAATGAATACCACATCTTGTGATACTAGAAGCAAACTTTGTAAATAGTTTCGATTCTTTGATTAACTCTTTGATCTTTGGATATGTTTCATATTTAAGATCATACTTCTCATTATATTGAATTTCTTCAAGAACTTTAGGGTATAGGAATGTATAAAGTGGTTTCTCACTTGTAAATTGATATCTAACAATAAGGAAAGCTATCACTAAACTCACAAAAATAACCAAAAAAACTAAAATAAATACAAAAACCAATTGGTCATCAAATCTGTCGATAAAAAATAAAACAACAGCTATTGTCAAACTAATAAGTGCAAATACACCTATGGTATTGGAAATTTTCTTTGCTTTTTGATTTACCAAATCATCATATTTTTGAATTACATTAGATGTTAAATAGTTCATATTGACTCACCTTCATGTTTTTTAAAGCGAAAAATATTTTTTTATCATACTTGCTACTTCTTTTGGATTAAGGTTTGTATTGTTAATCTTCATGTAGTGTTTTTTGTTGATTTCACCTTCATAAGAGTTCAAACGATATTTTTCTTCTATATTCTTGAACATTGTCTCAGAAAAATTAAGGTCTCTTTTTGTTGGCTTCTCTTTCAACCTGTTTTCAGTCACGTTTCGTTTTAATCTTAAATCATATTCAGCTTCTAACTCAACATAATATACTTCTGATCCACGTGATATGAATAAATCCTCTAATCTTTGAATGTATTCCCAATCTGCTTTTATATCAAATGCCCACATAAAAGTAAAAATAAGACCATAAGAATCACTTTTAGAAAAAACATCAAACACATCGTTTCTTATTCTTTCATTCAATTCTCTACCTTCAGGTGTAGAAAAAGGAAGCAGTGATGCTGTAAGTTCAATAGAAATATGATTATGGAACAACTTAAGTTTCGTTATTTTGGCAAGTTCTTGCCCAATAGTCATTTTGCCCACTGCATGTGGACCTGTAATGATGACAAGTTTCATTTTCCCCTCGTTTATTATATTGATTTGTAGTAGTTTTCTTTATTATAACTATTATATGTTATAAAGTAAGATAAAACAAGTTCACAATTTTAATGAATTAAAAAAATATCCATCGAACAAGATGGATATCATTATTGCTTGAATCTATAGCAAATATTTAAGTTAAGTAATACTTAAAGCAATCGCAATCGTCAGTGCACTAACTAACAATAATGCTAAATGAGAAAAGAAATAAAACTTCATATTTTTTATTTTAACTTTAAAAATGATAATAAGAAATGGTATTGTCAAAATGACTGCTGCAATCGCGAAGATGATTGCGATTAAAAAGAATCCTAAATCTGACCAATCACCGCTAGCAGTTCCAAACAAAAATTGTCCCAACATCATTGCTGAAAATACTGCAAAAAACAAACTAATGAATCCAAGAACTTTTGTAGTTTTTTTCATCTTATAACTCCATCATTATAGTGATTCAACATATTTCTTGAAATTGTTAACAATGGATTGCCATCCTCTTTTTTGCAATTCAACAGAATTCTCATTTTCAGCATCAAAAACAACTTCAACATATATGAACTCGCCATTTTTTTTAAATTTTATATTTACTTCTCTTTTGTCATCTAAATGATATTGGATACGATATGGTGGCTCAATTAAATCAAACTGTCCAGTAAAATCAAAGCCAGCAGACCCATCTTTTGCTTCCATACGATATGTAAATCTACCACCAACTCTAAAGTCTGATTCAGCTTTTGGTGTATGCCAGGTATCACTAGCATAATTCCATTTTTCAATATGGTCTGGATCATGGTAAGTATTCCATACCGTTAAAATATCTTTATTTATATTTGCATTAACTTTGATTCTTTTGCTCATTTTCACATCTCCTTTATATACTGTCATTATAGTTCTACTTGACTACTCAAACAATAAATGTGCATTTTCTATGATTTTACTTTGATATTCAATGCACATTCAAATTCAATTATATGCTAAAATAGAAATGTCATGTGAATTGAGCATACTTTTTAAAGTATGGATTCTATTTATGTTAGATAAATCAATAATAACGATGATGAAAATGAAGCATACTTTGCTTCATTCAATATGTATATAACAAAGCCCACAATATGAACTAAAGGAGATTATGATATGAATATTGGTATTTTAAAAGAAAGATCAAAAGGAGAAAATCGTGTAGCGGTTGTTCCTAATCATGTTTCTGTACTTATTAAACAAGGTTATACTGTATATCTTGAAAAAGATGCTGGTACAGCAGCGGGTTATAGTAATGAACTCTATAAAGAAAAGGGTGCAGTTATTATCGACTCACTGGATTCAATTATAAAAAAAGTAAGTGTTCTTTTGACAGTTAGGTCTAGTGCTGCTGATGAACACGGTGAAACATTAGCGAGCCAGTTAAATGAAAAACATATTTTAATCGGACTTCAAGAACCTTACCAGCCACACAAAGCATTTAACACGCTTCTTGAAAAAAGAGTCACTTCGTTTTCAATGGAACTCATTCCAAGAACAACACGTGCACAAAGCATGGATGTGTTGTCATCAATGGCCAACTTAGCAGGATATGCTGCGGCTGTTTTTGGTGCTGAAAAAAGCACTAAAATCTTTCCAATGATGATGACTGCAGCTGGAACAATACCACCTGCAAATGTCTTTGTTTTAGGTGTTGGTGTTGCTGGACTCCAAGCAATAGCAACTTCTAAAAGATTAGGTGCTGTTGTCAGTGCTTATGATGTTAGAAGTGAAGTTAAAGAACAGGTTTTATCTTTAGGTGCTAAGTTTGTTGAATTCGACTTAGAAAGTGCTAGTGGTGAGGGTGGATATGCTAAACAAATGGATGAAGCATATTATAACAAACAACGTGAACTTATGAAAGAGGAATTATCCAATAAAGATGTTGTTATCACAACTGCAAATATTCCTGGTAAAAAAGCACCTATACTCATTACAGAAGTCATGGTTAAGGGTATGCAAAAAGGTAGTGTCATTATTGATTTAGCTGCAGAACGTGGTGGTAATTGTGAATTAACTGAAAGTGGTAAAACAGTAGTAAAACACGGTGTAACCATTGTTGGTTTAGAAAATGTAGCAGCACATTATGTCAATAACGCTTCTATGCTTTACTCAAAAAATATAACAACATTTTTAAATAATCTATGGAAAAGCAAAGAATTAGGAAATATCAATTGGGAAGATGATATTGTATTAGCAACCGTTGTTACCCATAACAAAGAAATTCCTAATGAAAAGACACGTACCTGGATTGGAGGAAACGCATCATGATTATTATCTATTTAATAACTATATTTTTAATGACTGTATTTTTAGGTATCGAACTGATTACTAAAGTCCCTGCAACACTTCATACACCTTTAATGTCAGGGTCTAACGCTATATCAGGGATTACGATCGTCGGAGCTATCGGTGTTCTTCTTACACAACTAAGTTATGGAGATGTTGGTGTTCTTCCATTTATATTAGGAGCAATTGCTTTATTTTTCGCAACCGTCAATGTCGTCGGTGGATTTGTTGTTAGTCATCGTATGTTAGAAAAGTTTAGGGGGAACAAGAAATGATCATCGACCAAAATTTTGCTGACTTAAAAGATATCATTGTCGCAGTCCTCTATTTAACTTCTTCTATATTTTTTATACTAGGCATTAAGAAACTATCAAAACCAAAAACTGCCTCAAGAGGTAACTCAATTGGTGCTGTTGGTATGTTAATTGCTATTTTGACTGCATTTATTGATTTTGGAGTCGTTGTCAATGTTGCTGATGGTGTTATTGAAACATCATTCCAGTATTGGTACATATTACTTGCTGCAATCCTTTTAGGATCAATTGTAGGTGTATGGTCAGCCCTTAAGGTTAAAATGACTGGAATGCCTCAAATGGTCGCTATATTTAATGGATTTGGTGGAGGTGCCTCATTTTTAGTTGCCGGTGTTTATTTTGGTTTTGAATTAGCATCTCAAGCAACACTTGAAATGCCAATGCTACTCGCAACCGTTCTTTCAGGTCTTATTGGTGCAATTACTTTATCAGGTAGTTTTATAGCCTATGCGAAGCTTCAAGGATTAAAGATTATACCTGATAAACCTGTAACATTTAAGTTTGATTTATACTTAAAACTTATTTTACTATTTGGTCTGTTAGCTCTTGGAGGTTTAATGATTACTTCACCTGATACAACCTTATGGTATTGGATTATTGTTGGTGGAGGACTCTTGTTAGGTATATTACTTGTTATCGGTATTGGTGGTGCTGATATGCCAGTTGTTATTTCATTACTCAACTCATACTCAGGACTAGCTGCAGCAGCAACCGGATTTGTATTAAACAATATTGTTTTAATTATTGCTGGTTCCCTCGTTGGAGCATCTGGTATTATCTTAACTTCGATTATGTGTAAAGCAATGAATCGATCATTAATCAATGTTTTATTCGGAGGATTTGGTGGTGCACCAAAATCGATTACGACAGATTCGATATATGAAGGAAAAGTAACATCAACATCATCTGATGAAGTCGCAATGATTTTAGAATCTGCTCAACGTGTTGTCATCGTTCCCGGTTACGGTATGGCTGTAGCACGTGCTGCAACATCAGTTCGTCTTCTTACTGAAGCACTTGAAGCTAATGGTGTTGAAGTTGTCTTCGGTATTCATCCTGTTGCAGGACGTATGCCAGGTCATATGAATGTACTTCTGGCTGAAGAAAATATTCCTTATGAAAAACTAATTGAACTTGAAAATATCAATCCAACATTCCCAAACACTGATGTAGCAATCGTGATTGGTGCTAATGATGTTGTTAATCCTTTAGCGCGTGAAAAAGATTCTGAAATCGCAGGTATGCCTATTTTAGATGTCGATAAAGCAAGAACTTGTATCGTTATTAAGCGCTCATTAAGTCCAGGCTTTGCTGGAATTCCCAATCCGTTATTTACTAACGATAATACGCTCATGCTCTTCGGTGATGGTAAAAAGGCAGTCGATGAATTAGTTAAAGCTTATAAAGATTTATAAAAAACAAACATCAGAGTCGCATGACTTTGATGTTTTTTTATTTAAATCGCATATGATGTTATTGCTAAAGACAAACTAAAGACTTATAATATATCTAAATGATACTAACAAATTAAATCAAAGGGGTATTTTTTATATGAAGAAATTGCACATATTGTTCGTTTTTCTGATTATTTTATTTTTATCATCTTGCGATAAAACTGATACTGATTTATCTGATGATACAGTTCCAAGTGAAAACTTAATTGATTTGGTTATATCTTATCAAGCAAAACTCACTTCTATTATCGAAGATGATGAAGCATCAAATCAATTGCTTTCAACTATCCAGAATAATCTTGCTTTTGATGAAGAAGATCCTTACTATAACACAAGAGAAGCTTTCTTAGCCACTTATAATACGCAAAGAGATAACGCACAAGATGTTCAACTTAGTTCTCATCTAATGATATACAAAGATTTGTTAGACGATGTTGTTGAAGAAATTGAAGCACAAAATATAGAATCTATTGAAGCACAAATCTATGTTGACTTCAGAGATTTTATGGAACTTGATGCTTATGTATCAATTACCAGTGACCAGGGTATACTCGTCAAATTAACGATATCAATTTATGGTTATGAATATTATTATGGTATTAAATTTGGATATGATGATGAAGATTTTTATTTACGAGAACTATCAATGGGTGAAGAACCTGGTCGTTTTGAATATTTCGAGTTTTTAGAAAATCATCAGATGATTGACATTAGATATACAGAGTACTCCTATTGGTATCGTTATCAAAATCAAAACGATAATACTTATTATGAAATTAGTAAAGAGGATTCTCAATATTATGATGATTACGTTTTATCGTGGTTCAATCCAAACACCAATATCAGAACTCGAATCATTAGAACTGGCGAAGGAAACAAGAATCATATTGAATTATTTAATTATCAAGGCATCGTTTTTTCATTTAGCGAATATATAGATAGTGAGCGTATTGATGTTGCATGGCAACTTCTTGAGGCTGCAGGATGGGATAGCGTTTACTATGAAGAAAATACAACGAATCCTTTAAATGGTATCTACAAAGATGGAGAAAAGATTTTTAGTGATGCACGAATGAACATCGATCTAACTCATATGTTTGCCAATGTGAGAGTACAATATACTTTTATGAAATCTGAATTAACAAACGATATACTTAATTTGTCAGCATATGGACTTGATTTTAATCATGAAGAGATCAATCTAGATTTTATTGAGACAACTATCGCAAATTCATTTGAAGAATCCGCATATTTAAGCGTCTATAGAGGTATTGATTTTGTAAATGATGATTTATCACAAACATTATATGCTGCTATTGACGAAGACATCAAACCATAATTAATAAATTATACCCACACCAAAGACTTTCATTTATCATGTGAAAGTCTTTTATTATTAATAAATATATCTTAATCACTCTAGAAAAATATAATCATTTATCGTATAATATAGATAATGTATAAACCAATGGGTGGAAATATGAATCAAGAACTGGATAACTTTTCAAAAAAACACCGTATGTGGCTTTTCTCTATGCACTTTGGTAAGGCTTGCGGATGTCATCAAAAACCAGAACGTTCACCATTCTTCAAAGATCATCAATTTTTTCTTTGTTTTAGATGTAGTGGTATATTTATTTCGGAAATAATACTAGCACCACTCTTTTACTTACTAAATCTTCATTTCGGTTTTTATACATTATTGTTTGCCATTCCATTAATTATAGATGGAAGCATACAGCATTTCTTTCACATTGAGTCTACTAATACCAGAAGACTTATAACGGGATGCCTTGGTGGATATGGTATCGGAATATTTGTTATTCACATGATAATAACGATTATAAAATATATTATATAAATGAGAGGTAGAAATTATGGCAGTTTTAGACGTATGTAGATTTGAAGGCTTTACGGATCGCCGTTGGTTAGTTTATAAACATCCTAATAATGAGTTTAATACTAAATCAAAACTAACTGTTGGTCCTGGTCAAATTGGTATCATCGTTCATGGTGGTAAAGTTGAAAGTATTTTTGAAAGTGGAACCTATACAATGGATAGTGAAAACTTTCCATTCTTAAAAGCACTACAAAAAGGTGTTTATGGGGGTAATGTTCCATTTACCTTAGAGGTTTACTTTGTAAACAAGACCATGAAACTAGATATGCTATGGGGAACTAAAGATCCAATTCAACTATTAGATCCTAAATTCCAAGTCAAAATCAATGTTAGAGCAAGAGGTCAATATGCATTAAGAATTAGCAACTATCAATTTTTGATTACTCAACTGGTGGGTTCTCTTGGTGGTAAAAGTATTATTGACTTTGATGTATTAACTGACTTTTTTAGATCCATCATAAATACAAAAATTAAAACATTACTAGCGCAATACTTCATAAAAAATCAAGTTAGCATATTAGATATAGCAATGTATTTAGATGAAATATCTAATAGTTCATTTGATTCACTTAAAGATGCTTTTGAAAGATTTGGATTAGAAATCGTTAATTTCTATTATGAAAGTATCAGTATTCCAGATGAAGACCTTGAAGTCATTAACGATATCTTAAACCGCAATGCTGAATTTAATATCATGGGTGAAAATCGTTATCGTACTGCACGTGGTTATGATGTCTTAGAATCAGCTGCTAAAAACGAGGGTGCTGCAGGTAACATGGCAGGTCTTGGAGTTGGTTTAGGTGTTGGTCTAGGTGTCGGTAAACATGCAGCAGGTATGGCAAGTGAAGTCATTCCATCTGAAGAAAAAAAGAAAACCGTTAATTGCGTCAAATGCAATTCACTCATTGAATCAGATGACAAGTTCTGTCCTGATTGTGGAGCACCACAAATCATTAAATGCGAAAAATGCCATTCAGAATTAGCTCCAAATGCTAAGTTTTGTCCTGAATGTGGCACACCAGTAAAGAAGGGGTAATGTATGAAAAATAAATTATATCTAAGTATTATAATTCTTATCGTCTTCGCATTTTCTTTAATCTTAGGGTTTGTGCTAGATGGCATGGAAAACATGGCAATTACTTCGGGAACTCCAACCATTATATATTGGATTTCAAAAGGCATTGCATTAGGCTTATTACTGATTGTTGCTTTATATGTTGTCTTTAGAAAACAAGATGTTGGTAACATTTATATACTTCTTTATATGACATTGGCACTACAACTACTACCATTTATCGAAAGACTTCTTTTAAGAGGCGATTCACCTCGTATTATATGGTCATTAATTGTATTGTTCATCGTCACGGTCGGTTATTTATCTGTAATATTTGGTCTTGATATCTTAAATGATAAAATACAAAAAGTTGAAGAAAGTCTAAAAGGCAAATCAATTCCAGTCGTTGATGAAGATTTATATAACGATGAAAATGGAAATTTCGTTAGTGCTAAGAAAAAGAAGGTAGATTAATATGTCGGAGCATCAATGTAAATCTTGTGGGAACATATTAAATACAAAACAACAAAAATGTCAGTATTGTGGAACCTCAAATCCGATATATAAAGTTGAAACACCTAAACAAGAACCAAGCCGATTATTTCAACCTATCACACCACCTACTGGTTCTAATTCAAACACTACGACAAGTGAATCTAATGATGAAGGTATTAATGTTTGTATTTTAATTCTTCTTATTATTGTATTTTGGCCAGCAGCAATCGTTTATGCGATTGTCAAAATGAAAAACTAGGTACTCTTAAAAATATAGATAATTCAATTAAAAACCCCCTTTAACATAAACACTATGAATCATAAATTTAAGTGTTACTGCAAGGGGGATTTTTTTGTATATTTTTGATTATTCATTAATCATATGAGGCTATATTACTCAAAACATTTCTTAGAATCAAAAAAACGCACCGATTAAGGTGCGTTAATCTTAATGTTCTTTTATTTAATTAAAATCTACCAATAATAACTTGTTCTTCTGTAATAATACCTGCAGCAACTAACGCTCTTTGAAATGATGTGGATTCACGTGACATCCGAACAGTTGCTCCTGCTATTGTGTCGTAAGAATCTTGTGCTGTTCTTGTTCCGCCTGCTTGAACATCAATTCCAAACTCATTGCTTTCGTTTATACCTAAGGCATAACGTTCAAAACTCCAATCAATAATCGAAATCATTTGTGAAGCATTTTGACCAATTAAAGTTTCAGCTATTGCTTCATAATTGCCTTTCCATCCACCAAGACCGAAAAAACCATATGATTCAGCTTTTTCTTGAGCAACACCTTCAACAAACGTAATCTCTAGAGCTTCTAATAATTGACGTACTGTTGAATTTTGGTTGATTCCTTCAAAAACACCTGTCTCAGTCAACACATGTGAAAAGCTATGAACATTAAATACGTTTTTCGTAACATACGAATCCCATGATGTTGGTTTAACCAATCCAAATGATGAAACTCTAGTTGTGGGTACATTTAACTCGTTCCCAACATTAAGTGCACTTAGTTTTTGAGTATAATCAAAATCCGCATCCAATCTTGTTTCAAACATAAAACGTGTTACAGGATCTACAATTGCCAAAGCAACAACACCTTCACTATTTACGCCATATGCATAAAAACTCATGAAATCTTGTGTTTGGACAGTAAACATCGAATCACCATTAACAACAGTATCTCCAACTGTAGCAATCGTTGGAACAACAGCGTAATCAATTGAAACTGTTGAGGTTTGATCTAGTCTTGACACCCAATTATCGCCTCTTTTAACTTTGAAATCTATCTCAAGATTAGTGATAATACCATCTTTATCTAAAGTCATCTTTGTCTCTATATATTGAGTAGCTTCTTCAAATGTTACACCTGAAGCTTCACCTGACCACGAGTAACCAATATACTCTCCTGCATAACCTGTATCTTCATTGCATGCAAACAATACTGCAGCAACTAAAAGTAAAATCATAATTAATGATATTTTTTTCATTATTTTCCTCCATCTCTATATTAATGACAATTTGAGTATAGCATATAAAAAATGTATGCTCTAACAAAGTAATAACACTTTATAAATAGCATTATAAATAGGATATCTTATTTATAAAACATATTTTATGAAATAACTTTTACTAATTTAAATGCGTATAATTAGTATTTATATAAAATAAGAATTAAACTAAAATCAGGAGTGATAATATGGAAAAAAGTAAAGTTGTTATTATTGGAACTGGTTTTGTTGGCATGAGCTATGCTTATGCATTATTAAATCAAGGTGCTGTAGAAGAAATAGTTCTTATTGATATTGATCAAAGAAAAGCTGAAGGCGAAGCAATGGATCTAAATCACGGTTTAGCGTTTGCCCCAAGAAAGATGAGTATTAAATCCGGAACTTATGAAGATACAAAAGATGCTGGATTAGTCGTCATCACTGCAGGTGTCAATCAAAAGGAAGACGAATCCAGAATAGATTTATTAAATCGTAATGCAAGAATTATGCAAGATGTTGTGCGTCAAATTATGAAATATAAATTTAATGGTATTATTTTGGTAGCTACAAATCCTGTAGATATTTTGACTTATGTTGCTTGGAAAGCATCTGGCTTATCATCTTCAAGAGTCATAGGTAGCGGTACTTCTCTTGATACAGCAAGACTTAGATATGAGATCTCACAATACATCCATATTGATGTACGTAATATACATGCATATATCCTAGGCGAACACGGTGATTCGGAATTCGTGTGTTGGTCAAATGCATATGTTGGCGGAAAACCATTTAGAGATGTAATTGAATCTATGCCAGCTCAAATTAAGTTTTCCGACTTAAATGAAATATATAAAGATGTAAAAAACGCTGCTTATGATATTATCTCAAGAAAGAAAGCCACATACTATGGTATAGGCATGGCTTTGGTCAGAATTACATCAGCCATCTTTAATAATGAAAATAGAATTATACCTATATCTGTTTATAATAATGGTGTTTATGATATTGAAAAAGATTTATACATAGGATTACCTGCTGTTTTAAATAGGGATGGTGTTCATCACATTGTTAAACTAAAACTTGATGAAGAAGAAACAAAAAGCTTAAAAGCATCAGCTTCAATTCTCAAATCAAGTCTTGATTTAATTAAGTTTGATGAGTAAAATAATAAATTTCATCGGAGACTAAACAAAAAAGCTAATAATCAATTTGATGATTGGCTTTTTTCTATCTCTCGAAATGATGGTCTATACCAAAAACTTATTGAATCTAACACAATAAATAAACTTTGAATCATTGTGTTATCAGCTTATAATGGTTATAATAAAACTATATGATTTCTATTAAAGGAGAAAACTATGCCAGTTATTAAAGATATCAAAACGATTCTAACAGCGCCAGATGGAATTAATTTAATTGTTGTTAAAGTTATCACTGACCAAGAAGGGTTATATGGACTTGGTTGTTCTACATTTGCATATAGAGAACTTGCTGTTAAAAGTGTCATCGAAGATTACTTAAAACCATTACTTCTCAATAGAGATGTTAGTAAAATTGAAGATCTATGGCACTTAATGTATAACAACGCATATTGGCGTAATGATGCGATATCCAATAATGCTATCTCTGGTGTTGATATGGCTTTATGGGATATAAAAGGTAAAATAGCAGGACTTCCTGTTTATGAATTGTTAGGTGGGAAATCTAGAGAAGGTGTTCCTTATTATACACATGTTAATGGTTCTACCCTAGATGAAATTGTTGAGAAAGTCGAATCACTTAAAAAACAAAATGTCAGACATATTCGTATCCAATGGGGATTATATGGTGGTATACCTACAAACTTAAATACACCTCCTAACTCAGAACCTGGTTTTTACCTAAATCCAACACAATATATTTTAGATACCATTAAAATGTTTGATTATGTTAGAAAACAATGTGGTGACGAAATTGAGTTAATTCATGATATCCATGAGAGATTAGCTCCATCTGATGCACTCTATTTAGCTAAGCAATTAGAAAAGTATAGATTATTCTTTTTAGAAGATTCACTTCCACCCGATCAGACTGATTGGTTAAAAAACCTTAGAAAACAATGCGCAACACCAATTGCTATTGGTGAGCTATTTAATAATCCAAAAGAATGGGAATATTTAATCAAAGAACGCTTAATAGATTTTATTCGTGTGCATATTAGTCAAATTGGTGGATTTACACCCGCTAGAAAACTTGCCATTCTGGCAGAACACTTTGGTGTTCGTACTGCTTGGCACGGACCTGGTGATGTATCACCGGTAGGACATGCAGCTAATGTTCACTTAAGCATCAATGCTCATAATTTTGGAATTCAAGAATGGTGTGGCTTCTCTGATTTAATGTATCAAGTATTCCCAGGCATGCCACATGAAAAAAATGGGTATCTATATACTAATGAAAAACCTGGATTTGGAATTGATATTGATGAAGACCTAGCAAAAAAATATCCAATCAAAACCAATGTTACAAAATGGACTCAAACCAGATTACCTGATGGTACACTGGTCAATCCTTAAGAGGTGAGTAAAATGTCAAAAAAAGCTTTTATTACAGGTGGTAGTCGTGGCATTGGCCGTGGTATAGCGCTACGATTAGCTAAAGCAGGATATGATATAGCATTTACTTATCATTCTGAACAAGATGAGGCTGAATCACTAAAAAATGAAATAACAAAAATAGGACAAAAATGCTTCTACTATCAAGCAACACTTCAAGATGCAGATGTTCCTGAACTGATAACAAAACAGGCTATTGAGGATTTAGGTGGACTTAATGTCTTAGTATGTAATGCTGGAAAGACTAAATTCACGAGTATTCGTACACTAGATTTAGAGACAATTGATTTCGTATACGGTTTAAACTATAGAAGCTATATCCTTTGTACAAAGATAGCTGCTAATCATATGATTGAAAATCAAATACCAGGTCGTATTATCCACATTTCATCAACTAGAGGTATTCGTGCATACCGAGATGATGCAATCTATGGATCCTTAAAAGCTGCATTAAACCGACTTGTTCAATCCCTAGCTATAGAACTAGCAGAATTCAACATCACGGTAAATTCAGTAGCTCCCGGGGCTACTGCTACTAGAGATAATTATTCTCTTGAGGAGTTACAAAGTGGACATATTAGTTCTTTAATACCTTTAAAACGAAAAGGTAAACCTGATGATGTTGCTGGACTGGTAGAATACCTTGTCTCTGATGATGCAAGTTATATTACCGGAGAAACTATAAAAGTAGATGGTGGTCTTATTTTATATGGACCAAATGAAAGACCTAACGGAGGACAGTTTTAATGGATGTAAAGATCATAGCAAAAGGATTAAAATTTCCTGAAGGACCAGTAGTCACAAACAATGGAAATATATATTGTGTAGAGTTATTGGGTGGAGCAATTGCAGAGTATCATCGTGATACTAAAACTATTTCAAGATATGATGTTGGTGGTGCACCTAATGGGATGATGGTTAAAGATGATCGCACGTTAATATTTTGTGATTCAAAAAACAATGCCATTCGATCATTAGATGTTAAAACAGGTGAAACCAAAACATTAGCTAATCAAGTCAATGGTATGCCTTTAAGAGCTCCAAATGACTTGATTCAAGATAGCGAAGGTAATATCTTGTTTACATGCCCAGGTGGTTCACAAAAACAACCTATAGGTTATATGTGTGCATTAAATAAAAACAATGAGGTTTCAATCATTGCAGAGAACATGTATTTTCCTAATGGGTTATTATTGATCAATGATGAAAAAAATATGATTATCAACGAGACGTGGCAACACCGATTACTTATTGGTGACTGGAATAAGAAAACTTTAAAAATAGAAAACATAAAACCTTTCTATACAATTGGTGGAACTGCTGAACCAGATGGACTAACTTTATCAAAAGATAATCTCATCTATGCTGCAGTTTATGGAACAGGTATGGTATGGGTGTTTGATACGAAAGGAACTCTTATCAATCAAATACAATTGCCAGGAAACTGTCCAACTAACCTATATTTTGATCATGTAGGAGATTTAGGATTAATCGTTACAGAAGCTGAAAAAGGTTTACTATTATCAATTAAATAACTGCAAAATAAAAAACGGAGGATTCAATATGAAAGTTTTAAACCAAGTATACACATTGAGCAATGGTGTTCAACTACCTAAAATTGGATTAGGTACATGGCAAACCAAAAAAGGTGAGGAAACTTACCAGTCTGTTATGATGGCATTAAAAAATGGCTATCGACACATTGATACTGCTGAAGGTTATCAAAACGAAGCAAGTGTTGGACAAGCGGTAAGAGATTCTGGCATCCCACGTGAACAAATATTTGTAACATCAAAACTTGAATCACATATTAAAACTTATGAAGGTGCTCTAGAGGCTTTCGAAAAAACAATGAAGGAATTACAGTTTGACTATCTAGATCTTTTTCTAATTCATGCACCATGGCCATGGAGTGAAATGTATAAAGATTGTAGTGAGGGTAATGTATTAGCATACAAAGCGATGGAGAAGTTATATAAAGAAGGACGTATTCGTGCAATTGGTGTTTCAAACTTTTCACCAAAGGATATTGAAAACATCATTGAACATTGCGATGTTGTACCTCATGTCAATCAAATCGGTTATTTCATAGGTATTGATCAAAGTGAAACTATCAATTACTGTCGTGAAAAAAATATATTTATCGAAGCTTATTCTCCCCTTGGAATTGGTTATCTATTAAGTAATGAGGATATTCAAAAAGTTGCTAAAAAATATAATGTGTCGCCTGCACAAATCTGTATCCGTTGGTGTATTCAAAAAGAAACTGCACCACTTCCAAAATCTATCCATGAAAATCGTATCATTCAAAACACTGAAATTGACTTTGTCATCTCAGATGAAGATATGGCATTTCTAGATACGATTAAAGGCGATCCAAGACGTTGGGATTGATTATATGATTAGATTTGGTGTTATCGGTGCAGGTAATATTGCAAGAAAATTTTGTGAAGCTGCAAATGGTGTTGAAGCGAACCTTTATGCGGTTGCTTCAAGAAATATAGAAAAAGCTAAAGATTATCAAAAAACTTATGGTTTTGAAAAAGCCTATGGTAGTTATGCTTCTATGTTTGCAGATCCATTGGTGGATTGTGTATATATAGCAACACCACATGGTTTACATTATGAACACATGATGCTAGCACTTGATTATAATAAACATATCTTGTGTGAAAAAGCTTTTACATTAAATGAAAAACAAGCAAAAGCTGTGCTTGATAAAGCACACGAAAAAGGATGTTTTGTGATGGAAGCCTTATGGACTAGATTTATTCCAACCATGAGGGAAGTTCAGTCACTTGTTAATGAAGGTATCATAGGTGATATCACAAAAGTTGAGGCAAACTTTTGTTTTAAAGCATCTAAAGAAGATGATAATCGATTGTTCGCTCCACACTTGGGTGGTGGTGCTCTCTTAGATATTGGTATATACCCATTAACATTTGCTAACTTATTCTTGGGTTCCCCTAAAAAAATAGAAAGCAAAGTAGATTTTTATCATACTGGTGTAGATTTATCTAGTGAAATCAAATTTATCTATAACCATGCCACAGCACATTTAATATCATCATTTGATTATACCCTACCTATTGATGGTTTTATCTATGGAACTAAGGGTTATATTCATATGCCTATGTTCTTAGAATCAAAGCAAGCATTAATTTATGATGAAACTAATAATCTGATTAAAGAAATTAAACAAGATCATATGGTTAATGGTATGGAATATGAGATTCTTGAAGTTATTAAATGTATCACAGATGGTAAACTTGAAAGTCCAATAATGCCTCACAGTGAGACACTGAGTATCATGAACCAAATGGATGAGATCAGAAAACAATGGAATCTTGTTTATCCTCAAGAAAAGTAAGTCATTAAAAACAATTCATAAGTAAAGCCATTTGCAAATGCTGCAAATGGCTTTTATTCATTAATTAAATGGCTTAAGTCAAATCAACTTATACTTTAAAACTGATATGCTATAATGAATTTAATCTTATATACATCAATGTTCTCAACCAAAGATTAAGAACGTGAGGTAACGATGAAATCCATAGACTTAACACAAGGGGATATTTTAAAACATATCAAACGAGTATCGATTCCAGCATCGATTGGCTTTTTATTTAATACACTATTCAATGTTGTTGATACATATTATGCTGGACAGTTATCAAGTGATGCTTTAGCTGGTTTAACATTATCTTTTCCTATATTTTTTATAGTCATTGCTTTAAGTTCTGGTTTAGGAAGTGGAACAACTGCTTTAGCCTCTATTGCTCTTGGCAAAAAAGATCCCAAGTATTTTCATAATCTAGCAAGAAACGCATTATTCTTATCATGTATTGTAAGTGCTATAATCTCTATATTTGCTCCAATGATTACAATACCATTATTTCAGTTATCTGGTGTATCAGGTGAGCCTTTACGTTTAGGGGTTTCATATACCAATACCATTTTTTATGGTAGTATATTTTTCATCTTCAATTTTACACTTAATGGACTACTCAACGCTCAAGGCGATACAAAATCTTTTAGAAACTTTTTAATTGTTGGCTTCTTCTTAAATCTAATATTAGATCCATTGTTTATTTATGGTTGGTTTGGTTTACCCGAGTTAGGTTTTAGAGGTATTGCTTTCGCTACAGTATTTGTTCAATTTATCGGAACTGTTTACTTATCGCTTCGATTAGTTAAATCATCTGAATTTTTTGTTAACATATTTAAACAAGCCAAAATCAATTTTAACATTATTGTTGATATACTAAAACAAGGTGTGCCAGCATCATTAAACATGGCAACCATTGCTTTAGGTGTATTTGTTATTAATTATTTTGTCGTAAGATACGGTGGAGCGGATGCTGCAGCTGGATTCGGTGCTGCATTACGCATCGAGCAACTCGCCTTATTACCTGCGCTTGGTCTCAATGTTGCTACATTAACCATTGTTGGTCAAAACTTTGGTGCTAGTCAATATGAACGTATTGTTGAGGTTAGAAAAAAAGCAATTCTTATAGGCATATCAATCATGACCGTAGGAATTATTGTTATTTATCCTTTAGCACCAATACTAGTAGGACTATTTTCTGATAGTGCAGATGTTATCAATTATGGTTCTGGATACTTAAGAGTTGAAGTCTTCGCTTTCTTTACATATATATTTTTGAATATCAATATCTCGCTATTACAGGGTATTAAGAAACCCTTTTTTGCAATCATTATAGGTGTATTTAGACAAATCCTTCCGATTGCGTTATTCTACTATCTAGGAACAACACTTAATATGGGTGTTCATGGTGTTTGGTGGGGTATTGTTATTATTAACTGGTTAGCAGTCATTATTGTTTTATTCTATACATCTTATGAACTCAAGAAATTAAAAAAGACACTCAAAGTGTCTTACTAAAAACCAATTAATAGCAATATCTTTATATGATTTTCTAATATGTATTTACACAGTCTGTACGATGAAAAATAGATAAAACGGTAAAAACAACATAACTTGAACAATGACATAAAACAAGAAAGTATAAATACTTGATAAGATAATAGAATCATTAATCATTTCAATAAATAGAGATGGTAGGTAGATAATCAATACAGCGATCACTGTTATTATCAAATAGTTCATATAATCTATAAATGTGTAAACATAATCGTTAAAAACTGAAGAGATCGATGTATACAATACGTTAATTACAAAGTATCCTAGAAACAAAAAATAATAAGGGCGAACATGATCTTCATTTATGATTGATTGTTTATCTCTTTTATATCTATGCAGCTTAAATAACACAAAAAGCATGCTAATAAGTGAAAAATAAATAAGGGATCTCCATATAAAATCTACGGGGATCCATGATATTAATAGCAACCTACTATTATATAACAAGATATATAATAAAACGGATGAAACAACAATTAATGACTCAACAACATGTTTTTTAGTTTGTTGCATTTAATCTCTCCTATATATTGAGTTTATTCTTTTACAATCTCTAAAGCACATAAACTATCATTGAGTTCTTTGAAATATAAGTTTTTCTCTTCTTCTAATTTATTATAGACCCATTGAATTAACTCTTGATCATATATAACATTCGCATAAACTTCCTTAAAATCAGGATGCTTAAGCTCATAAGAAATTAATAATTTATTTGTATCTTGGATATCCCTAACTTTAGGTGTATCCTTTTTTACTAATGTATAATAATGATTCGACTTTTCAACAACACTCAAAAAGCCTTCTGTATCTTGAAACTTAAACTTAACTATTTTCTTCATTACCTTTTCCTCCATCAATACTTCTTACGTAAATTATAGCATAGATAGAATGATTACTTTGTGTATCTACAACGAACTAAGACAATTTTACAACAAAACCGATAGAGCAATCCACAGATGCTCTACCGGTTAAGTAGTGAATACAGATTATCAGGTGATAAATTAGTCATGTCCTCCATATAATATCAAATCTTGAGCTGGCATATGTATATAATCAGATATAATAGTCATCTCTTTATCCAAGTACCACATATTGAAATCATTTACAATTGAATAGTCAATCTTAGTTCCCCAAACTAAATCTTCTTGGTGAGCTAATGTCCATGACTCATAGAAGGTCGCATCAACAGGTTTATGACGGTCAAACGTGTCATTCAAACTTAAAAGACCATACTGGTTTCTACCATGAACGAAAAGTCTATTTTCTGTTGTGAATACATAGGTTGCGAAATGTCTCATAATATTCGCTGTATACTCAACGTATTCACCTTCATTAAGATCATATCTTTCTGTAATATCAATAGGATAGGATGATGTCCAGGTAGTTCCATCCCCAAGTTGTCCATTTCTATTGTCTCCCCACATAAAGACTCTATGCTGTGAAGTTATGACAATAGTTTGGAACCCCGAAGCCCTAACCCAAGTAACAAACTCATCTTGATTAAGAGGAATTATTGGATTTACACAAATTGGCCATGGATTATAATATGGTGCTAAATAACCAATTTGTCCACGACCGTTCCATCCCATAGCAATGACACGGTGATGTGATGTTAAAAGCATGTTATGATGTACACCAGCGGTGATTTGGATTAATGTTTCATCGGGTTCAAGACCTAGATTGGCAGTGACATCTACTGGGTATGGGCGATTCGATCGAGTTCCATCACCAACAGATCCATCATAGTTATATCCCCAACCGAAGAATCGCTTATAATTCGATAGTGCCATGATATTCCCCCAAGCACCAACAACTTCTACAAGATACTCTCCATCCTGAAGTCCAAAGTTAGCAGTAATATCTACTGGTAAAATTTGATCATACCATGTACCGTTACCAATTTGTCCACGCATACCCCACCCCCAAGACAACACATGGTGATTTGAAGTAAGAACCATTGAGTGATTTGATGAGAGTGAAATTAAAGTCGCATGCTCATTTACTTCTAATCCTAAAAATGGTGTTATATCTAAAGGTAAAGCTTGATTGGTTCTTGTTCCATTACCAATTTGTCCATAGCGGTTATATCCCCAAGTAAAGACACGATGATTAGATGATAAAGCCATTAGATGTGAATCCCCTGTTGAAATATCAACAATCATTTCTCCTTCATCTAAATCAAAAAATGATGTCACATTTTCAGGAAGTAAGCGATTAGCAAATATACCATTAGCTAATTGTCCCTCAAGTCCGAATCCCCAAGTGAATACTTCGCCTTGAGGTCCTAGTGCGACTCCGTGGTGCGCACCTCCTAACAATTTTTTAAGTTTGCCACTTCTAATCAAAAAAGATAACTGATAGGATGGTAATACCCACTCATCGGATAATTTACCAGTATTTACGTAATTAACGACATGAATTAAATCTTGCATTGGCATTTGTAATGCTTGTTCTAATGTTGCTATGTTGAGATCCTCAGAAACAATCAATGCCAAGCGCATATGCTGTGTATTTACCCCATATGTCTTCGCAAGCTTGGTGACTTCTCTCATATCATGTGTACTAGAAAATATTCCTATTGGGTGAGCTTGTTTATCTGCCTTTGCAGAAACTGAAAAAGAACTAGATGCGCTAAAAATAACAAGGATACAAAGAAGTAAAGTTAATACTATTTTTTTCATTTTCAATACCCCTTCTTGATGCATAAATAATTTAGACTCCTTTCTTTAGAATATGAAAAATGAGCCCTATACATGGATGCTCATTTTTTTAATGTAAACGTATCGCTGTTTACCTTCTTTATATCAAATTTAATCTGTAATGTCAATATAATGCAATAAATTATTAACACTGCAAGCATATCTGTTTACTAGAATTAAAACTTTGTGATACTCGGTTATATGATTTTCGATTGAAAAAACAAGCAAGATATTCATTATTGAGATGCACCAATGACATCGAGAGTTCTTATTATATATATATAAATATATGTCACATAGATATTACAAAATGTTTTCAATATTATACTTACATATCATATGTGATACAATGTAGACAAAGATATTTGACTTAGATATCAAAGAACTTTACACCGATAGATGACATAATCATGCATATGCTTATTGAGTATTAAAAGAGGTTTGTTAGTATAAGTAGAGATAAGTGCTAAATTAAAGCTATCAACAAAAGGGGAGAAAAAATATGAAGAATTTGTTCAAGAAATCATGGTTTATTGGAACATTAATTATTGGCTTAATTGTTATCGTTTTTTTCATTAATTTATGGATTATGTCATTAAAATTGACACAACCCTATGAAGATGATAATTTTTGGTCATTAGCAAGCAACTTAGCTCAGGGGGATTATGTTAATATTTTCGCCTTCATTTTGACTCTGGTGTTTTATATTTCTATTGTTCCTGTATTGTTATCTGGTTTAAGTTTCTTCAAGAAAAACAGTTGGGGCTTTATAATTGCTGTGACATATTTTCTAGGATTTGCTACTACATTAATCGTTTTCCAATCCGCTTTTAATTATATGTCTGCATTTGCAATAGTCTTAATTGTTTTTAACATTATCTTTATGATGGGTACCTTTGTCTTAATTATATTTAGAAAAAGAACTCTGGATGTCACAAAAGACCAACAAGAAAATGAAAACACACTCAATCTAGAACAAACTAAACTTCCATTGAATGTATTAATTATCGATATCGTTTCAATCCTTGTATTTTTGACAACATTTTTTATTCCGCTATATGCAATCGTTGAATTTCAGTCTGTTACAAATGCAACCATTATTCATGTTTTGTTATATGGAGATACAAGTATTGAACTTATCACCTACTTCCTAATCAATTTCACTATCTTTTTAGGTATATTCTTATACTTTGCTAGTTGTATATCTAGTTATTTCTTTGACAAAGAGCTATTTATCAATAAATCAAAAGCTTTGATTGCTTCTACTTTTATAGCAACATTATTATTTTTCCTGACAGGATTAGCGCTATACATGTATTACACACTTGATGGTGAGATTGCACAAACAGTTTCGTTTATCCCACTTTCAATGATGGGTGTCGTTGTTTTCATATATGCTGTTTTTAAGGGTCAATATAATGCCTTAATTCAAAAATCTTATGTGGATACAAAAGCTAAGTATGCTGAAATAGAACCACTGATATATGTTTTCATATTGACAGCAGTTACTGTATTGATGTTGTTCCTTAAGCTTATTAAAATTAGAATTACCTCTGGTCTTAGTACATACTTCGTTGATTTAACAGGTATTGATATTTTAAGAGACTATGCACTATTAGATCCTGGTTACCGTATTATTGCATACATTCTTGTTGTAATGCTTATTTCTATTGGTCTTTGTTTGATTATTGCTGTAGCTAGTTATTTATCTAAGTATAAGTATTTTAATTCCGTTGTTAAATTTGCAACAGCAACCAATGTTTTCTTTGTATTTATCATCGCTATATCAGGATACTACTTCCAAATTGCAAAAGAAATCAACCAAGTTGTTATATTAGATATATTTAGTTTATACGGGATTAATTTGCCCAATCTGATTGATTATAATTACTCAATCAGTACCGATGCTATTTATGCCTTAATCGCATCTGTCTTTGTATTAATCATCATGTTTGTAAGAAAAGCATTTGATAGAGATGAAATGAGTTTAGTAGAGGGTAATGTTTTACCTTTAAATGGACAAGCAGATTCAAGTGGAGCATCATCACTAAGTGATATAGAAGATGAGATTGATCATGAATTTGATCCATGTCCAGCATTTACTGAACTAGACTCAAAAGTTGATCTGTTTAAACAAGAATTAGATAAGCGAAAAGTACTCAAAACAACTGAAAAAACACTTAATGATCTTGTTCATTTTATCGTAGAATATGCGAGAAACTCAAGACTTCATCTATCTTATACACCTGAACATATAGCGGCTTTCGTTGCAGGCTTAGGCGCAAGCAAACTATCAATTCTACAAGGTATGTCCGGAACAGGAAAAACCAGTTTACCTAAGATTTTTTCAGAGGCTATATATGGTAATTGTGACATTATAGAAGTTGAATCTTCATGGAAAGATAAAAATGAATTATTAGGATATTATAACGAGTTTTCAATGAAATATACACCTAAAAAATTCACATTAGCATTATATAAAGCAGCACTTAATCAAGAGATTGTTACCTTTATACTTCTTGATGAAATGAATCTATCTAGAATCGAGTATTATTTCTCAGATTTTCTATCACTGATGGAAAATGAGGAGAATCAAAGAGAAATCAAATTGATTAATATTAAACTCAATAGAAAAGATAAGGAACAAGAAATTGAATACTTAGCTTTAGATCATGGGCATACATTAAAAGTTCCACCAAATGTTTGGTTTATCGGTACAGCAAATCGTGATGAATCAACATTTGTGATCTCAGATAAAGTATATGACCGTTCTCATACGATGAACTTTACTAAGCGTGCTCCTAAAGTTAGAAACTACTCAAGCCCTATTTCAAGGCAATATTATGATTATGAAACGATTAACAAACTATTTACTGAAGCAAAACAAAAAGGTAATTTCGATGCTGAAAGCAACGAACTTATTAAAAGTGTTGAGGCATTACTTGAACCATATAATATTTCATTTGGGAATCGTATCTTAAAACAAATCGAAGATTTTGTTAATATTTATAAAGAGTGTTTTTCAAATGAAGATGTAGAAAATGAAGCGATTGAAAAGATTTTATTAAGTAAGGTAGTTGCTAAACTTGAAGTTAAAGCGATTGATGACAAAGAAAAACTTGAAATGGAATTTGAAAAACTGAACTTAAATCAATGTGCTGACTTTATTAGACGTCTTGATAATGAATAAAAACATTAACAAATCAAGGTTAGAGGAATATAATCGCTTCTCTTCACTTTTAGAAGGTATTCAAGAGTTTGTCAAAAAGCACCAAATCATATCTTATATTGAATTTGATTACTATGTCGTTCATGATATGACATTATTTTCAATTGAACCAGACTTTGATTTTGAAAAGTTAAATGAAAAGATTCAACGTATCAAAAAATCAACTTCAGCAATTAAAAGAATATTCAATAAACCAATCATTGTTTTAAAGGATTCTGATGATGTGTTACCAGTTGAAAATGCACGTGTTATTAACCAAAACACTTTGTTGCATTTAGCTAATCATGGTCAATATGTATCAAATATAACAAAAAAAGGCATTAAGCCTAGAAAATTACTAACAAGAATCTATGAAGATGATTATAGTATTTATGAAAATGTTATCTTCTGTAATTTTATTGATGAAATCCTATCTATCATTAAGAAAAATAGAAGAACATTAAATAGTCTATTATATGCTAGTAACATTATGAGTTTTAACTTGCTAGAAAAAACGAATCATTTGAATTACTTTTTAGCTTTAGGTAAACTACATACTGGTTATATTAGAGACTTTAGTCAATATTTTAATTTATCTAAAGAAATGCTAAATGAACTATCATTGATCAGCTATGCGATTAATCCGAGGTTAAAAAAACCTATTTATCGTAAAAACATCAATCGAAACAGACATTTAACACTTAAAAAAACCAATATCTTTTTGATGCAAAAAGATTATCATTTGGTTTATATAACATATAAGTACTTATTAAGTAATCAAACTAAAGTCGAAACAGATGAATCATCTATTGATTTTGATTCTATGAAAGAAAATTATATGATGTATGTTCAATTGCTTACAATTTTCTCAGTTGGACACTTTAACTTTGAAATTGATCCTCAATTTAAAATGAATTTGAGATCTCTAGATATTACTTTTATATTTAAAAAATGGAAATTGGAAATCTTTAATACAAACAAAAAGGAAATATTACTTCATTTTAAAAAAGATAAAACTTATAAAATCATACTCATTGTTAATGAAAACAATGTCAAAGCATTCAATTATTATAAAAAGAATTATGATGTTGATGAAGTTATTATTGTCAATCAATTTGATGAAGGTTATATTGATAGAGATGATGTCCATATCAGTATGGAAGATATTGATTCTTTTAGAAGAATTCAACAAATCGTTCTTAGAGGCATGATCTATTCTGATACTAAAAGAGATGTATGTCCGTTCTGTGGTGGAAAACTTCATAAAGATCCTTATCATAATTTTTATCAATGTCATGAATGCATGACACAGATTAAGGAGCGTGTTTGTGATGTAACTGATAAGTCGTTTTTCTATACCGATATTGCTCACCATAAAAGTTATGTGGCTAGCAAATCTAGTTTTAAGCATGATGAAGACTGGTACTATGAAAAACAAGTTGAGTCTTTAATGTATTTTAGAAATATCACTAAGATTAATCATAGTGGTGAAGTCATTTGTCCATATTGTAATAAAATACATAAAAGCTAGGTTTAATTAAGTTAATCCGTAAAAAGGGTTTATTCGTTTGAATAAGCCCTTTTTCATATGATTGACAAATAGATAGTAAGACTATGTGCTCTTCGTTCGTTGTATCAATAGTATCTCTATCTATAAAATCTAATGAAAAAAGATAGAAAAAAAGCTTAACCTAAGTTAGGAAAGCTTCACATATATGTTGATTTTTTCTATATTATCTTTTTATATAACTGTTTTCTTTTTTCCTTGATGTCCGTATCACTGATATAGTGATCAAAACTACCCTCATAGCTATATGCACCTAAATCGCCAATTTCAACAATCTTATTACATACAGATTCTAGCAGATCATGATCATGTGATGCGACGATAAGTGCTCCCTTATAATCCTCTAAACCTCTATTAACGGATTGAATGGCTTCAAGGTCTAAATGGATGGTTGGAGAATCAATTAATAATGTGTTTGCATGAGATAACATTAACTTAGAATACATGCAACGCATTTTCTCACCACCGGACAAGTACTTAACTTGTTTTAAAGGTTGATCGCCACTGAAAAGCATACGACCTAAAAATCCTCTAATGTAAGACTCTGCAGGTTCTTTAGAATATTGTCTTAGCCAATCAATTAGATTTTGATCTTTACCGACAAAATATGTATCATTATCACTAGGAAAATATGACATCGAAACAGTTTGTCCCCACTTGATTGTACCTGTTTCAGGTTTTAGTTCACCTGCTAATATTTTAAGTAATGCTGTTTTTGCTAAATCATTATTCCCAAGGAGGGCAACCTTATCGCCTCTGTTCATAATAAACGAGACATTTTCAAAAAGTTTCATACCGTCAAGTGAGAAACTTAAGTCTTTAACTTCTAAGACATCTTTACCCAATTGTTTTTCAATTTCAAAGCCAATAAAAGGATATTTTCTAGTTGATGGTATGATTTCATCCAATTGGATCTTCTCTAACGATTTCTTTCTAGATGTTGCTTGTGAGGACTTAGATAGATTGGCACTAAATCTTGCAATGAATGTTTTAAGTTCTTGCATGCGTTCTTCTTTTTTCTTATTTTTATCAGCCATTAACTTTTGAATGAGTTGTGAAGATTCCATCCAGAAATCATAATTACCTGCATAAAGTTTGGCTTGATAATAATCAATATCAACCATATGTGTACATACATTGTTTAAAAAGTGTCTGTCATGGGATACGGTGATGACTGTATGATCGTAATTGACTAAAAAGTTTTCTAGCCAGGCAATAGCTTCAAAATCAAGATTATTGGTTGGCTCATCTAATAACAATATATCTGGATTTCCAAACAATGCTTGTGCTAAAAGAACCTTCACTTTATTTTTAGGCAAGACATCGCTCATCTTTTTATTGAAGTCTTCTTCAGGAACATTCAAACCGTTTAACAGTTTTTCTGCATCTGGTTCAGCATCCCATCCATCAAGTTCCATGAACTCAGCTTCTAGATTTGATAATGCGTAACCTTCTTCATCTGTGATAACTTCTTTTTGGTAGATATGCTCTTTGGCTTGCATTATCTCGAAAAGTCTCTTATGCCCCATAAAAACAGTTTCAAGCACTGTGTATTGATCAAAAGCATTTTGATTTTGACTTAAAAAAGCAAGTCGTTTATTTTTTTCAATAATAATATCTCCAGAGGTTTGTTCCTTTTCTCCGGAGAGCAGTTTTAGAAATGTAGTTTTACCAGCACCATTAGCGCCAATTAGACCATAGCAATTCCCTAGTAAAAACTTTAAATTGACATCTTCAAATATTTTTTTATCTGAAAATATTAAACTTAGATTTGATACAGTAATCATTTGAGTAACCCCTTTGCAAACAAAAATGGCCTTGCATCATGTACATTTTGGCCATATTCGCACCATATAACTTTACCTTAATCAAAAGGATTTGTCAATGGTTTTATCTATTGATTTGTATTCATGTTGAATTCCACATTAATATTTAAAAACTTTTTCTACTTTCATCATCAACACCATGCCTAACTGTTAAATGAATATGAACTGTTTCTTGTTGTAAATGATGTTTATTCGTTCAACTCTTAGAATGATAGAAAAAATTACATAATTCCAAAACATATATTCTCTTTTATTTAAATGTATCATCAAAACTCAATCTTAAGACATTTCAATAGAATAACCTGCATCAACCCACGCAGAGTAATTGCCTTCCAGTCGATTTACGGTTTCAAATCCAGCTTCAATCAATTTTTCTGCTCCAGCAATTGCAACACTATCAACATGGCAATAAACCAAATAAACTTTACTTTTATCGAGCATAGGTATGGCTTCATCAAGCGAACCATCTCCTAAGTAACAACTGATTGCTCCAGGAATATGACCTTGAGCATAATAAGGTGACACATCAATGATAATGATATCAGGGTTATTATCTATGAGCTCTTTTGCTTCCATAGCTGATATGTCAGTATAAGTATTTGTATATCCTGGAGTACACCCAAATAGGACAAATGAAATGCCAATGGTATAAACTAAAATACTAATAGAAAGTTTCACAGTATAAGCCTCCTTTTCTTTTAAGATATTTTAATTTATATCATTTTTATTATCAATTGAAATGCATATGATAACACAATGATCCGTTATTTAATTTACTTTCCTTCCTATAGGCTCTATTTATTCATTATATTCAATCCATTTAATAATCTTTACTTGTAGTTCTTCTCATATTCAGTCTTTAATAAAGCATAATAATAACTATTTATATATATTGGGTTATCATATATATCTTTTTTAAATGCAACATCTTCAATAAAGTGCCCCTCTAATCTAAACTTTAGTTTCTCAAGCAACTTGCAAGACGCAATATTGCCTTCAGTGACTCCAGCAGTAATTCTTCTCGCATTTAGCTTAAAAAAGATATATTCAAGAACTTTTTCACCTGCTTCTGTTGCGTATCCTTGTCTAGTGTATTTTTCATTTATATCAAAACCAATCTCATAAGAATTATATGATTCTTCTGAAAAATTGAAAAGACCAATCACTTTATGCTCATCGATGAGTTCAATTGCTAAATAGTTATCATTACCAATAAATTTTTTTATTTTTTGTTGACACTCATCACGTGAATAAGGCTCAAAAACTTCATATTTCGCAGTACTTTCTGAAGACATAAATTCAAAAAAATCATTGAGATCAGTTTCTTTGAAATTCCTTAATATAAGTCTTTTTGTCTCTAGTTTCATAATTTATTCCCTTTCCAAATATAAGTTCATTATCATTATATCAAAAACAAAAGCTCCCCTAAATCTTGTGTTACCTTTCAAACTAATACAAACCTTTGATTGTCTAGAAAAAACCCTTCCCACGAGTGGGAAGAGCGTTCTATAAATTATAGATATTTAAATTAAATGGTAGATATAAACCTATTCATAATTAGGTGATTCACCAATCTTTTTAAAGAGCCTATTTATAGACTCGTTGAAATTATAATTTAATAACGTTTGCTGCTGTTTCGCCGCGATCGCTATTTACAACATCAAATTCAACTTTACTACCTTCTTCAAGTGACTTGTATCCTTCAGTTTGAATTGCGCTAAAATGTACGAATACATCTTTGCCTTCTTCTGTAGAGATAAATCCATATCCCTTATCTGAATTAAACCATTTTACTGTTCCTGTCATGTCGATTACTCCTTTTTATTTATTCTGATTTTAGTCTTTGACGACCATAACCATATACTAGTATACTATATCATTCCATAATATCCTAATTTTTAGACACTTAAAACCATAAAAAGATGAAAAACACTATTTTTTTTACTATTTACCATTAAATGACACAGAAGATATATTTTCTTAATTCTACTTATTGAATTCAAAGCTTTCTCTTTTAAATCATTATTTGTATCAATTTGTTTAATGTGAGCATGAGTTAAGCTCTAAAAATGATTAGAGGCTCAATTCATATGCTTAATGGTTTCCCTATCCTTCTTTGTTAGTTCGAAATCAAAAATATCGATGTTTTCAAATTGATGTTGTTTATTGTGCGATTTGGGAATCACTACTAAGCCTTCATTGACTTGATAATTTAAAATGATTTGACTCCATGTTTTCTTATATGATTTCGCCATTTCTATTAGTATATCTTTAGTCTTTGCATCCAGCTTAGCAAACGATTGATATGCTTCAGGAATAATATCATTTGCTTTACAAAAATCGATTAGTGATTGTTGGTGTTTACCAGGATATGATTGGAATTGATTGAGTACAGGTTTAATTTTAGCATGCTTAATTAAATACGATAGTTGGTCTTCTTTGAAGTTGGATACACCAATCGATTTTATAAGACCTTTTTCAACAAATGTTTCTAGTATGCGCCACACTCTTAAGTTCTCTTCGTTTGATTCATGTGGAAAGTGAATTAAATAAAGATCAATATAATCTAAGTCAATTGCATTAAGCGATTGTTCTACATGGTGTTGAACAAGTTCATTCGTTTCAATATATTCTTTATCTGTAGGAATTTTTGAAGTAATAAAGAATTCACTTCTATCAATATTGGATTCTTTAACTGCTTTCCCAATGACTGCTTCATTGCGATAGTAAATAGCAGTATCTATTGATCTATAACCTAATTCAATTGCAGAACGTAGTTCTTTTGTATCATAAGTGATTTTGCCATTAAAACTGCCATTCTCTTTCCCAAAAGTATTTGTTCCCGTTCCTAATATGGGAATTGTTAATCCATTATTCATAGTAAGGTATTTCATATAAACACATCCTTTTCTTAAATATATTATACCAGTTAAACCAAGCATATCATAAGTTGCAAACATTGGGATAGTAGCAGATTACTAGATAATATTATATAAATAGATACACGTATAGATATTAATGAAAAACCCATCACATAGTGAGATGAGCTTTTCATGATATTATTGGTGACACGTAGGGGTTCACACAATCATCCGTGTGTTACTGACTAGATTGATATAGAAATCTAAATTTCACGGATAGTTTGGTGATGCTTATACATTTGTGAAATCATTTTTGAGTTTCTTTTTAGTTTTTCAAGCGTCTCGATGAAAGTCTTCACTTGATACATTACAAGTCTTGAAAATAATTAGTCTTAGAATATATTACTCTAACTATTTCTACCAGCTTATTCTTTTCATTACAATAATAGACAATGATATAATTATCAACAATACATTTTCTTAAATCTATTTGGAAAATGAGTTTACTTTCTATAAGTGGGTAAGATAATGGAAATATCAAAAGTTCTTTAAACTTACTTTCAAACTTATTGATTAGATTTGATGCCGCTTCTGGATTTACTAGTTCTACTGCAATATAATAAAAGATATTTTCTAGATCCTCTTGAGCCTTAGGTAATAATACAAACCTATTTTCCATACTTAGTTTTCATTTCATTTAAAAATAATGTACCGTCAACCTTACGATCGAGATTATCGATGTCTTTAAGTGATTCATTGATAAATTCAATCATTTGTTTTTTTGCAATCTCTTTTTCGTAAACATCAATACTCATGATGACCATTGATCCATATCCATTTTTAGTAATAAAAACAGGTTCATTAGTCTCCTCTACATACTTTGAAATTGATGCAGTGTTCTTAAGTTCCCTAATTGGTATAATTTTTGGCATAATTGTGTCTCCTTTTTATACCACAATTATACCACAGTTCTTTATCTTATCAACTCCAACTTAATAATAAAGACTTTCTAGACTAAAATAAACTATATTTTAGGATACTTTTTTTCCTGAAAGAAGTTTTCTTTCATAAATATCTTCAGGTAACCTATTTTCTCTTTCTTCTACTATTTTTTGTTCATCCAGTTTCTGTTTTTCATATATGTTCTCAATTAGTGCACCTGCTAACAACATGAAAATTGCATTGATTTGTGAAAAATCAAGACTACTATTATTTATTTCATTAATGTACACTTTTAAAAATATACCCGTCAAAACTAATAAAACTACCCATAAAAATATAATTCTAAGATTTGCAAAAAATCTTTGAAAAATAATTCTCTGAAGTTTCATAAACCCAAACCCTAACAAACCTACAAAATGTATAAAGAAAATTGTCTTGATAACCCTCCAAACTAAAACCCAAGTACTCAAATAATCAATTACAAAATATAGTCGAATTATGAGTAAGCTTAATGATGCAATTAAGCCAACAAAATATATTTTTTTTATCCCCATTGTAGAACCTCTCCTTATTTGTATAGCTGTTTCATGATTTTATTGGTGACCCGTAGGGGTTCACGTTTTTTTCAGTGTTTGTCGGACTAGGTTGATATAAACATCTTTATTTCATGTATAGTTTTGGTGACAGTATATCAACTTCATATACTTTTTTATTACTTCTTTATATATCTTTGATTTCTACTCATAGGTTTTTCTGGAATTGTCATTTCAATCATACCTGATTGTAGAAGCGGATCTAAATAATTCTTTTTGAAAGATGCTCTAGACTTTATACCAACTTTATCCATAAGCTCTATAGTAGTATATGGAATACCTTTCTCTATAACGGTAAGTAACTTCTTCGCTTGAATGGATAGGCTTCCTTTTTCTATATTTGATTGCTTTAGGGTTTCATTCATCGTTTCTATAATAGCATCCAACATAAACTCAATAAATACTGTAGATGTACCTTCTTGATTCGATTTCGATATTGCATCATAATATGCTTTTTGTTTTTGTTTAATGATGGATTCAACAGGCAAATAGTAAAAGAGTTCTTCTTCTTTAGCAAGCAAGCATGTTTGAAAAAGTCTACCCATTCTACCATTGCCATCACTAAAAGGATGGATGAACTCAAATTCGTAATGGAATACACATGACTTGATGAGTATGTTTTCATCGTAATGATTCAAGTAATCATAGAGATTATTCATTAAAGCTGGTACTCTATCCGCAGGAGGTGCCATAAAGATTGCTTTTTCATCATCAAATACATCAACTTGTCCTTTTCGATATGAACCTGCATCAGAGACGAGGGATGTCATAAGTATTTTATGGTATTTAAGTAGGTCTGTTTGAGCGTATGGATTAATATCCTGTAAGTGTTCATAAACATTGATTGCGTTTTGAACTTCTAATATATCTTTTTGTGGTCCGATGACAAGTTTGCCATTGATTAAATCTTTGACTTGAGATTCTGATAATTGATTATTTTCAATGGCTAGAGATGAATGAATAGATTTTATTTGGTTTTTTCTTCTTAACAAGGGCTGGCTACTTAAGTTATTCATAGAAGAAAACTTACCAATCATTTTCATGATGGCAGCAACTTTATTAAGTATTGATGTAGTTATTTCATAAGATGGTTTATAGGTCATATATGAGCGACTCCTCTTAAGTATATTATACCACGAAGTAGTTTATCTTATATGTTTTCTTGTATGTTTTCTTGTATGCTACATCTGTATATAAAAAGCCCTTCCCACATATGAGAAGAACGTTTCATGTTATTATTGGTGACCTGAAGGGATTCACGCTTCTTCACGAGAAATAAATAGCATTTCAGTTAGTTAACTTATGTACGATTAATCATTTGAACTTTTCAAATCAATTAATTGTTTCAATAGTATAGGCAAATCTTCTTTAACAGTGTCATAAACAACACTCATATTGATTTAATCATAATCATGGATTATACGATTTCTAAAGCCGTACATTTCATGCCACGGAATATGTTTGCTCATTTCTTTAAAGCTAGATGATACTCTAAACTTTGATATTTCTCCTATTTGAGATAAGTTGAATACGACTGCATCGACTATAAGCTGATTTTGATTGAAATCGTTTAGTGATCTAATTGGTTTCATGTATTCTACTATATTTTCGATATGTACAATAATTCTTGATATACCCTTAATGTCCCTATCGTTCATATAGCACGATACCCTTCATGATACTTTCATAGATTTCAGAATTTGTGTTAATTTGTGAAAGATGAATCAAATCAACAGATTTCACAAAGGTGTTATTTATATCTTCAAGCAATCCAAAAAACTTGATACCTTTAATACCTCCATCAACCACTAGATCGATATCGCTTTGAGGTTCTTGTTTCCCCTTAGCGTATGATCCATATAATATAAATCGTTTGATGTCATACTTAAAGGTCAGTGGCAATAAGGCCTCTCTAATTTGATTAACTTCGTAGATACCTTTTGTTTCAGTAATAATTCCATACTGATTTTTGGGATACTGTTTTAGATAATTATATACCATTTTTTCAACCCAAGGACTCGGCGTTCGTTTTCCGCTTTCCCAATTTTCAATGGTTCTTAGTGGTATATCTGTGATTTCACTTAACTCCTTTTGGGTTAATCCGTATTCTGCTCTAGCCTCTTTTATGATCATATCCATGTTAAATCACCTCAACAATATTGTACCACTCATTGGGTGGTTTATCAAGTGTATTATTTAAAGTAATAAATTCTCACTTATCGTGTCCATTTATTGATATAAAAGTAGAGTATGTCTTAGATCATATTCAAGCAAAGTTAATTAAATATTTACTATCTTACTCACCAAAATTTTATAACTCACTAAAACCACATAGAAATCCGCCATTTTCCACCAGGTGAGATTTGAACTCCTATAACAAAAAACCTTTGAGAGCCATCTCTAATTGTTGTTTCCTCTTAGATGGTGTTAATATTTGACGTTTACTGAGAATTCGCTTCGACTACAAATGCAAATATTGCTATATAAAGAAAAAAAGACCCCATTTCGATGTGAAATGAGGACACTGACAGCGATGGTGACCCGTAGGGGTTCACGTTTTTTTCAGTGTCTAACAGTCTAGACTAGTATGAATATCTTTATTTTACAGGTGTTTTTGGTGACCCTTAGACAACAAAGTAAGTGTTTATTCATACTGTTTTAAAATATTCCTTGTTCTAGATTCTACACGAGATTTTGAAAATATAATGAATGGGATAAGTACAACAAATATGGAAACAGGAATGAAATATCTAACTATATTGCTTGTGACGATAGAGAAATAATTTAATTCATAAAACAGACTATTGATTCCAGCAATTATAAAAAATCCTATAGCAAATATGAGGAATACCCTGTATATGTTTATCCTAAAATAAACGGAGTAGTAAATCGATTTGATAAACTTTCTAATAATCTCATTAAACTCTGTCTCATCAAGCTTGTATTCTGAAAAAAGATTATTGAGAGAAATCAAGGGTGTGTCAAAACCAAATGTTGATCTTATTAACTCTTCATGTTGATGTAAATCTTGATTTTTCGTTAATATTGTTTCAATTACTTTTTGAATATAATTAGATGAAAGTTTTGGGTGCTTATGTTTCTTGATATTTTTTCCATCTCTATTTTCGGTATATAATTTATTGTAAAATTGACTATATGAATTTTCCATAATTAACCTCCCCATTTCTGTATACAAATATCGTGTTTTTTTAATTATATCACGAGTCGTGACTCATTAACAAAAACTACAAAACTTACACCAACATAAGTTGGTTTTTTTGGAAAAATTTAAAAACTAAACATGAACATCTTTTTTTTGGTTGTAATTATGCTTATGTTGATATAAATTTTGATTGATTGAGTCTTTTTCATTAAATGCAATCAAACCAACAAGTTTTCTAACTTTTGTGGTTTCAAAGAAATTTAAACTACTTATGAATATCAATAAAAAAAGCCCTTCCCACGGGTGAGAAGAGCGTTTCATAATATTATTGGTGACCCGTAGGGGTTCACGTTTTTTTCAGTGTATATCAGTCTAGACTGGCATAAATATCTTTACTTCACGTATGGTTTTGGTGCTCCTTGATATTTCTCTATCTCTCAAACTCTTTTTTAGACTTTTGGACGTATCGCAACAACTCACTTGTTGAAATAGCGATAACTAATAGACTAGAACTAATCAATAGACCGACCTTAATATCTAAATATTCTAAAAGTATATCACTTCCTGTAATTGTCCCAATTTTTAAAAGTCTATCCCCATAAAAATTATCAAAATTATTGCCATCAACCAATATATCGATGATCTTTTTTTCATCTGCATCGCCTGATATAAATTTTTGTGTTCGAATAACATAAAAGTCATATTCTTCATGTGCTATTTCAAATGATGGATAATCTTTAAAATGAAACGGAATATACACATAAGAGTCTATCTGCAATTCATTTGGATCAACACCGTTTGAAACTGCTCTTTCTAAAAAACTTTCAGCTGCTTTTGTATTTGATACAACTCCTATGACCTTCCATTGCTCTTGATTTATAGAGATGAGTTCTCCTACTGCATCAACTTTACCAAAAGTGTTTAAAGCTGTATCTTTATCAATGACTATAACTTTTTTGGTTGAATCTTCTTCCCAAACTTCTCCATATAAAAGTGATACTTGTTCTATATGATTGAGACTAGAAACCGTGTTTACAACAACTCCGTTTTCAATAAAATTTGAGGTGTACGCATAAATTTGAAGCTCTGATGTGATTTCTACATATCTACTTAAAGTTACATTTTCTTTGCCATAAAGATCTATAATTGCATTTGTTTGTTCATCAGTAAAAGAGTCATCGTAGTAAGATTTCCATACATATATACTACTCATGTCAATATGTCCAACAGTTAATTTAATACTTGTAGCAGTAATTACACTTAATAAGAGTATTAAAATGGAAACTCCAGAAACACTTAAAAGTTTACCTTTAATGTTCTTTACAACTTTATCCTGATAATTTTTATTTACATATAAATATTGGTGTAAAAACAATAACAGTATTAAACAAAAAACATAAATGATAAACCCTGGTTGTTTATTTACTAGTATGACAGTTTCACTATTAATCGTAGTGTATTTTATTGTAAATGAACTTAAATAGATAAAAGTAGCAAGTAATAGATTCCAATTTCCTAAAAAATCAACCAGAAAGATATCGTCTTTCAATTTATTTTGCTTTATGATATATATAATCATCATCATGACTATACCTATAAAAAATATTGCAGTAAAAAGATAAATTAACTCAAATTGAACCCAAGAACTGATTATGATTGTAAATACAAAAATAAGAACCATTGAGTTTATAGCATACCATCTTGAATATTTGACTGTTAGGTATATGGTATAGAGGAATAGAGAAATCATGCTCATGAAATATGTCACTTTGGTGGGTGCAAGCAAAATGAAAATTAACCCTAGAAATAAGATTGTTGAAGAGATTAATAGATGTTTATGACTATTAAAAAATATGATTATTTTATTCCATGAATTATTTTTCCCGTCGCTATAATGTTCTCCATCTATGAGTAATCCATAATCTACTTCTAAAATATCAGCAATTTTCTTAATTGTAATTATATCTGGTACACTTCTACCGCTTTCCCACTTGCTAATCGTTTTGTCGCTAACATACAGCAAATCTCCAAGTTGTTTTTGTGTCAGTTTCTTTTGTATTCGACATATTCTAATATTATCAGATATTGCCATATCTCCCACCTCTTCAATAACTATTGTATCATTTTAAAGTATGATCTACTATTTTTTCATGTATACATTTTGGAGAGTTCTTTTTCAACTTTGCAAACCCTATTTATTTGTAATATTATAAGAAAGAATTATAGAATCTCAATGGTTTTATTTGCAATTAATCATAAGGTAATACCTTAATGTGAAAACAACTAGATTTTATCTTAACATAAGTCACCTTTTTTGAACAAATTCCAAAACTTATCATGGACTTACTATATTTGGGTTTAATTTTACTTATGCACACATAAGTTTTTTTAGAGTTTTATTTCAACTGATCAAAATCAGTTATCCTCTTTATTTATGTCTAAATAGATGTCTAATTTAGAGTTCAAACAACATATTTATATCGAGAAAAAAAGCCCTTCCCACGGGTGAGAAGAGCGTTTCATATCATTATTGGTGACCCGTACTGGTTCACGATTTAACCCGAGAAATCTAGGCTAACTGAGAATAGAAGTCTTTTTTTCTGTATGTAAATCGAGCATTGAATAAAACTTAAGATCTTTAGTGTTCATAAAACAAATTAATTAATACTTAAGACACTGTATGTTTATCCAACAATAAAGGGTATACGCCATTAATAATATCAATGTTGCTGAAATCCCATATCAATGCATTCCAAGTAAGTGTGTTTTCAAAAAATATCATATTTATCTGAGATAAATCGCTTATCAAAATACCAACATTGTTTGTTGTGGTGTTTGGTGTAATACTGCCAGTATAATAAATTTCATCATGATCGATATCAACTATACCACTTTTACCTATAATTCCTCCAACATCGATAGTATTACTGTAAGCAGAGTAAACATTTCCAAAGTTGATCGAATAATATACATATATACTTGAAGCAAATCCTACAAGTCCACCAGTATATGAACTATATGTTGATAGTGTTTTTACAGTACCACTATTGAATGATCTCCAAATAGTAACCTTATTTACTGATCCAACTAAACCCCCAGCTACACTCGAACTAGCGGTAACATTACCTGAATTAAATGAATCTTCAATATTTAAGTCATTAGCACCACCAATTAATCCACCGACAATAGACCCATTACCTTTATTTGATACATTTCCACTGTTATATGATCTGAAGATATTTACTTTAGATCTTGATTCGGCTGCACCGACCAATCCACCAACATAATGATCATATCCTGTAATTGAACCTTCATTAAATGAGTCTTCTATGTTTGTAATTGAGTCATAATATAAACTGCCAACTAATCCACCTATTCTATATACTGCATATCCAACCGCTAGAACATTAACATCACCAAAATTTGAAGAGTTTGTTATTAATGCGGTGTAACGAACTTCACCTATCAAGCCACCTGCATTGCTGAAATATGTATCAATCATTCCAATATTATGTGTGTTATTCATGTTTATATTTTCTACATAACCAATTATGCCACCTACATATGAGTTGCCATACACATAACCCTGGTTGTATGAATCCTTTATATATAAGTTCTTAGATGAAGCAACTAATCCTCCTACGTAATCAGATAGTCCAACAACTTCTGCTTGATTAATTGTGTTAGTTATGTCAACTTTATTTGAGCTAAAACCAATTAATCCTCCAACATATGAAAATCCGTTTATATTGCCTCTTAAATCTAAATTATTAATATTGGCATAGGCCTCTGTATATCCAAAAAGCGCTCCTGTATATGTCGTCAAAGTCCCAGTCATGATTATGTCAATAACCATATTTTCAGTATGAAAGTCAGTGGAATTATATCCCGAAATTCCTCCTAAAAAACCTTCAGCACCTGCCCGGACTTGTAGACTTAGTTCTCCCTGTAAATTACTAATTTGGTTAATTTGACCTTCGTTGTAACCTGTGATAGTTCCAGTATAAATAGTTTGACCTATGTCACCAATAATTCTTATGTTAACATTCATTAAACTTAGGTTTTCAACAACTCCACTATTGTAACCCAGCAATCCAACATAATCATGACTGCTTAAAATTGTTAAATTATTGATTGAAAAACCTTGCCCATTTATTACACCTCTAAATGGGTTGTTTGCATCACCAATTGGTATCCATTCTAATCCTAAAAGATCTATATCATTCATCAAGTAATACGTTGCATCTAAGTTATTTCTTATATTATTTAAGTCTTCAGCGGTCGAAACCTCAATATAAAATATTGCGACTAATGTGATATCTGTTGTTTGGTTGTAAGGAACCAACATCTCCCCTTGTTCGTTGCTGAACTTTGCATCATCTAGATACCATCCATAAAAAGGAACGCCTGTATATGTAGGGATCGGGAGAAAATCTACTATGTCATATGTCGCTGTGAATGTTGTTGGCTCTGTCATTTCACCACCATTCAAATCAAATGTAATTGTGTACGTATTTGGAGTCCATTTTGCCACTAGATTCAAATTTTCTTGTCTCAGCCAAATATCACCCTCGTAAAGTTGATCGCTATCTGTATACCATCCGCTGAATGTGTAACCTATACGATCAATTGAAATGGGAGCATACTCTTCTCCATAGAGCGCAGTATCAATATTTGTTAAATCACCATAACCAAAATTATATAAAACTTGATATTCTTTTTGAATCCAATAAGCTGTTAATTCTACATTTTTGGTCATAGACCATAAGCCTGATTCAATTAGTTGATGGTCGTAATACCAACCCATGAAATAATTGTCTTCTGATATTGGTGTTGGTAGCACAAAATATGAATCATAAGTTACAACAATTTCATCGGGAGTCACTAAACCTAACCCTGGAGTTAGAGTTATAGTGTATTCATTGGCAATCCAATGTGCAGTAAGTGTGATATCTTCAGTGACACTAAAACCACCAAATACCCATTTTTCATCTCCGTTGATATACCACCCATCAAACGTATAACCTTCTTTTATTGGATTTTCTGGTTTAGTCGCCTTGTTATTTGGTTCAATGACTTGCTCTTCTACCGATGTTCCTCCATTTGAATCAAATGTTACTTTAAATGTCTGTTTGGTACCTAATCTGTTATTTACTAAATCGTCCAGCCATTGCTGTTCATCACCGATATAATCAGGATTATTTTCTTTATATAAATCGTATGCTGATTTCCCATTCTCACCAGTGTTACCGGTTAATGTAGATATTTCTATCAGATTGGTCCATGTTTCATCACCTACATATTGCCATTGGATATATCCATCAGCTACTTGCAGCGTTATGTTTAAACCATTTATTCCATCTTCTCCCCTTATACTATTAAGATCAATTAGTCTGATCCAAATGTCATCGCCTTCAAGTTTCCATTCAATATAGCCATCATTTAGTCTAAGAATCGCAGATTTCCCATTTTCTCCAGGTAGTCCTTGTGGCCCTCTGACTGTCTCTAGCCATTCTTCGTATGTTCCTGTGAAGAGGTCTGACTCCAATGCTAAATTATATATATGCTTTAATTGTGTGGTAAGTTCACTGTCTTCTTGAATAATCCACTTCGCATATACTGTTATGCTTCCGCCTTGTTCCACTCTTTCCAATAGAGATGTAATCGAGAGCGGAATTTCAAAGGTGTCATCATCAAAAAACCATCCATCAAAAACAAACCCCTCTAATATAGGATTTTCGGGGATGTTGAGTTGGCTTCCACCATTAAAACGAATACTTTCAACAGAGTTTCCTCCTTTAGAATCAAAGCTGATTGTGATTGGGTTGATTAACTCTGTACATGAAACTAAAATCATCACGAAATTTAATATTAATATAATACGGAAAAAATTTTTCATTAACTTATACTCCATTCTCGATTATTTGATTCAATTTTATCATTTATTACTATTAAATGAAATACTATTCTGATTTGATACTGTTTCAAATAATTTGATTAATGAGAAATCTGCAAAACTTATATCTACATAAGTTGACTTTTTTTACAAAAACAGGAAACTTGATATAGACTTCTAATAATTGGCTTAAAATTTGCTTATGCTCACATAAGTTTTAACAAGTTTTCTCAATTTGATTAAACTCTGTCAAATCTCAAATTTTCACCAATATTTGCCTGATAATGAGTTTAAAAACTCTATATAAATGTCTAGAAAAAAAGCCCTTCCCACGGGTGAGAAGAGCGTTTCATATCTATATTGGTGACCCGTAGGGGTATCGAACCCGTATATATAAAAAATTAAACGCCAATAAATATAAAAACAATACCTACAATAATAGTTACGCCTCCACTAAACCTCATAAGAATTATAGCAGCGTCAGAATAAGTACGCTCCCCTTTTAATCTAATCAAATCTTCAATATGCAAAAATGTATCTGGTTTTGCTATTATAGCAATCCCCAAAAATATAAGAATGCATCCAAAAAATATTTCCATACCCCACCTCATTATATGATAATTTGTTATTTATCGTTTTTATTATTATAACACATGAACAAAGTTTTTTCCCGGTTGATTTTACTCATCAACTATCACTTATGATCACATATTTTTTAAAAATAAAAAAGTTCATCTCAATCAGAGATAAACTTTGATTTTTAAATGGTGACCCGTACGGGGTTCGAACCCGTGAATGCATGCGTGAAAGGCATGTGAGTTAACCGTTTCTCCAACGGGCCTAAAGGTGGCGGAGTAGGAGAGATTTGAACTCTCGCGCCAGTTTCCCGACCTACACCCTTAGCAGGGGCGCCTCTTCAGCCACTTGAGTACTACTCCATAACCTATTCTATATGTCGCTTTCGCGCTAATATAGAATAGCGTATTTTTATCTTATTGTCAACCTATTTATTATCTTTTAACATCGTTAATCCGACTTTACCTCTATTTAAATCAATATTCAATACATAGACAGTAACAATGTCACCAACATTTAAGACATCCTTTGGATGTTTAATGTAATGTTTCGCTATTTTGGAGATGTGTAATAACCCATCTTCTTTTAATCCAACATCGATAAATGCTCCAAAGTCTACAACATTTCTAACGGTACCTTGAAGTTCCATTCCAACACTTAAATCTTCAAGTTTTAAGATATCACTTCTAAGAAGTGGTTGTGCGAACTGGTCTCTTGGATCTCTTAATGGTGCAATAAATGCATCCAAAATATCATCTAGAGTATACTTATCAACTTTAAGTTCATCTTGAAGTTTTTTTCTATCGATTCCATCAATTAACAGTTTAACGATATCCTTGCCAAACATATCACCAATAATCTTATACATCTTCATAATCTGTTTAGCAACACCATAACTCTCAGGGTGAACTGCAGTCATATCAAGTGCTTCATCGCCTTCTGGAATTCTTAAGAATCCTGCAGCTTGTTCAAATGTTTTAGCACCTAGTTTAGGTACGCCTAGGATATCTTTTCTATTTCTAAACTTACCTAATTTATCTCTATGTTTTACAATGTTTTGTGCACTTGTTTTGTTTAACCCAGAAACATACATTAATAATGCTTTACTTGCTGTATTAACATTGACGCCAACTTGGTTAACTGCTTGAGTAACAACAAAGTTTAAAGAATCATTTAATTTCTTTGGTGCAACATCATGTTGATATTGACCAACACCAATACTCTTAGGATCTATTTTAACTAATTCTGATAATGGGTCTTGTAGACGTCTTGCTATGCTCGCTGCTGATCTTTCTTCAACAGAAAAATCAGGGAATTCTTCTCTAGCGAGTTCACTTGCAGAATAAACGGATGCTCCAGCTTCGTTAACAATAACATACTGAACTTTCATTTGTGTACTCTTTAACAGTTCAGCAACGAAACTTTCAGTTTCTCTACTTGCTGTACCATTACCGATTGCAATGATTTCTACTTTATATTTATGAATAAGTCTAATCAGTTCTTTTTGTGAATCTATAATTTGTTTATCACTAATAGATCCTCCCATGGTTTTCTCATGTGGATAGATCACACCTTTTTCCATCACTGTGCCTTGCTCGTTGACAACACTTAATTTACAACCCGTTCTAAATGCAGGGTCAATACCTAATACAACTTTACCTTTTAGTGGTGGTTGTAATAAAAGCTTTTGTAGATTGTTTGAAAAAACTTCAATGGCTTGTTCTTCACCTTTTTCAGTTAATTCACTACGAACTTCTCTTTCTAAACTTGGATAGATAAGTCGTTTTAGTGCATCCTCAATAGCTTCTTTCATATAAGGGGTAACTGGTGAGTTTTCATTTCTAATTAACTGTCTTTCTAAAAATGAAATCATTCGTACTTTATCTACATCAATCTTACATGTAATAACTTTTTCGTTTTCAGCTCTATTGATTGCTAAAATACGATGAGGTTTCATTTTGCTTACAGGTTCATTGTAATCATAATACATCTCATATGTTTTTCTTTCATCAACTGCATTTTTCTTAACACTTGTAACAACAAGTCCTGAATTTTTCATTTCTTCTCTTAGTGCTTTTCTATAATCCGCTTCATCTGATATAAATTCAGCAATAATATATTTAGCACCTTCGATAGCTTCTTCAACAGTTGGAACTTCTTCCGTGATATATTTCTTAGCTTCCTCAACGACATCATCCATTAAAAACATCATCATCCAGGTTGCTAATGGTTCAAGACCTTTAGCAATAGCTTCAGTAGCTTTTGTCTTTTTCTTTTCTTTATATGGTCTATACAAGTCTTCAACTTCTACAAGTTTACTTGCTTGCATAATTTCTTGCTTCAAATCATCTGTCAACATACCTTTTTCATCAATTAGACGAATCACTTGTTCTTTTCGATCTAATAGATTATTTGCGTACTCCCAAGTCTTAAAGATCTCATTGATTTGCTCTTCATCAAGACCTCCAGTCGCTTCCTTACGGTATCTAGCAATAAAAGGAATCGTATTGCCTTCATCTAATAAATTAAGGACTGAAACGATTTGTTTTTCAGAGATTCGTAAAGCTTTCTTTATTTCTAAAATAATTTGTTCGTTCATTTTTCTCTCCCTTTAATAGCACAAAAGGGCATTGCCCTTTATATGATTAAGCTTATGATTGAAGCTTAGTAACTTCAATAACAATATGGTTTGTCAAAACCCAAGTCTCAAATTTATCTTCATCAGCTTCAACTTCGAAAATGACTAACATGTTGTCTCTATCTTGATCTAATTCTAAATGTGTTAATTTAGGTTGTTCAAATAGATTACCATTGCCGGTTGCATCCATATCAACAAATAAGAATGCTGTATCTTCTAAATTATCAACGCTCATGATAGCTTCATAAATTGGATCATTGATTTCGCTACTTCTATAAAAATAGAAATATATATGTGTTTGCCCGTCAATCAAAGCTTTTAAATCTTCATATTCTTCTTTACCATCAAGTTGTGAAAAATCTCCATAAACGCCATGAATTTCATCATATCCTGCAAGAATAATTAATTCAGTTGCTGTAATATGCATATAATCATCATATGGTCCAGCTTCTGGTTCTTGATTCATAAAATACTGAACAATGAAAATAATAGTAACGACGACAATTGTTAAAGCAATAATTGAGATTCCTAATCTAAAGAATAAGATTTCATTTTTAGTTGCTTCACGCTTTGGATTTGTCTTTGCGAGTTCGGTTTTGCTTTTAGCATTTTTTTGTGATGCTTGATTTGTATTTTTCTTCTTTGGTTGTACCTTTTGTACACGCGCCATAATGTCACATCCTATCCATTAGAATTATACCGAATTACCCATAAAAACACAACACTATGGATAAATATGTTAAAGTTTCTCAATCATCACGTATGCAATGGCATGCATATCGGTATGTGTGATGGTGATATGAATAATTTCTTGATTTGAAAAATACTCGGTTTTAACAAACGGTGTCCCGTTTTCTTCATTTAAAATAGAGAAGTCTGTATAATTTGTTTTACCGTGACCTTTACTAATTGCTTTAAACAAAGCTTCTTTTGCTGCAAAGCGACCACCAATAAATGACAACTTTGTATTTTCAGCAGCAATATTCTCATATAACTTTTTTTCTTCAGGGCTCAAAATACGATCAATAAATCGGTCACTGAGTAGTTCTTTAATTCGATTTAAATCAACTAAATCAATACCTATACCTAAGATCATCTTATTTTCTTCCTTCCCTGATTTGCTCAGCCATTTGTTTAATTTTAACCAAACGGTGATTAATTCCAGACTTACTAATGGTTTCACCATATGTCTCTTCATATATATCAGTTAGTTCTCTTAAACTAACTTCTGGATTATCTTTTCTTAATTTCATAACTTTTTTGATTTTTTCATCGATATGATGTTCTGGGATAAATTTTTCTATCACTTCAATATCTTCTAATTGTTCATTAGCAGCAATAAAGATTTTCTTCTCATTTGCAATCTCACAATTCATAATTCGATTGATTGAATTATTAAAATCTCTTTTAATTCTAATATCTTCAAACTTAAAGACTGAATTTTGTGCTCCCATAATTTGAATCAAATCACTAATGCCTTCAGCATCTTTTAAGTAAACGATATATCCATTTCGTCTTTTTGTTATTTTCGCATTTAAATCAAAACTATTCATCAATTGTTGCATAAAAACAATTTGATCAGAATTTCTTGCAAATATTTCTAAATGATATTCAGCTGTTTTGGGGTGGTTCACTGAACCACCTGATAAAAATGCTGCTCTTAAATATGCTTTTTTCGTTTCAGGGGATTGTGTAATCAGTTCTTGACTCTCAACTGGATTTTCAAAGTACCCATGTTCATTCACAATATCTTCTACTTTGGATTCAATTCTAACAATAATGGTTTGCCTTTGTTTGAGTTTATTTTGTTTTTGGGTAATAAGACTTGTCTCAGCTTGATAAAGGGTTCTTACAAGCTGTAAAAACCGTTTAGCAACGGTTGGATTGTTGGTTTTGAAATCAAACATCTTGAGTTTGTTTTCAATATGAAATTCGGTATTGAGATTTAAGAACGCAGAAAACTCTGCAAGTTGTTCTTCAAACCCAACCGGAATTGTTACCAATTCCTCTTTTACAGTTCTAGCAAAACTCATATTACTCCCAAGATTCTATATATTTTAATGCATTTTGTGCAGCAACTGCTCCGTCACCTGTTGCAGTAACAACTTGACGAATTTGCTTAACGATCACATCACCAGCTGCATAAACACCTGGAACTTTCGTTTCCATTTTTTCATTGGCAACGATATATCCATATTCATTGGTTATACCCAAATCCTTAACCATACCGGTTACTGGAATTAAACCAACATATTCAAAGACACCATCTACTAAAATAGTTTCTTCCCTACCTTTTTCATCAGTGATGATAACACCTGTAAGTCCTTTTTCATCTCCTAAGAATTTTTTAACTAAAGAACTATATCTAAAATCAACATTTTTAAACTTTCTTAAAATGTCTTGTGATTTTTTATCAGCTGTTAAATCTTCTAAGTTTTGTACGACAGTAACATGTGTTGTAAAACTTGCAAGATATGAAGCTTCTTCAACTGCACTGTTTCCGCCACCAACTACAAGAACTTTTTTACCTTTATATAATGGTCCATCACAAATCGCACACCAACTAATACCGTTCATCGCGAATTGATCTTCATTTTCTACACCTAATCTTCTAGGTACAGTACCAGAAGCTACAATAATAGCTTTTGTTTCATAAGTTTGATTATCAGTAAATACTTTTTTTACATTACCATCTAATTCAACTTTGGTAATCTCTTCATAAATCACTTCAACACCAATATCATAAGCATGATCAATCATCAACGTAGCAAGTTCATAACCTGCCATCTTTTTTGACCCTGTGTAATTTTCAATTTCATTGGTATTCACAAGCTGTCCACCTGGAGCTCCCTTTTCAAACATAGCAACTTTCAAGTTTGCTCTTTGTGCATAAATAGCTGCGGTGATGCCAGCTGGACCAGCACCAATAATTAATAAGTCATATAACATTTTTGTTTCTCCTTTTTATACGAAATCTTTTAAGTTAGTTAGTTCATCGATAACAAATTCAGGTTGTTCCATAAGACATGCTTTTAAGCGGTGACTATAGGTCACTGCACATGATGAAATACCAGCTTTTTTTGCTGCGATGATATCATTTTCATGATCGCCCACATAAACTGTGGTTTCTTTATCTGCATTAAATAGTTTCAATGCTTTTTCAACAGGTTCAGGATTTGGTTTATGATGAACAACATCCTCATATCCAATTAACCCATCTATGTAATCAATTAAACCTGTTAGTTCGAGATGATAAAGTGCAACTTTTCTCATCTTGGATGTAACGATACCTATCGTACAGTTTTTACTTTTTAAATATTTCAAAGTCTCCACTGCACCAGGATAAGCTTTTAATCCGTTTTCTATTTTTTGATTAGATATAAGTCTATAATATTCAACAATTTTATTGACTTCATTCGGGTCATCAGTATAAAATCCGAATGTCTTAAATAAAGTTTGTCCTAATAAGTTTGTAAGTTCTTCATCTTTTAATTCAATATGTGGATAAAACTTTTCAAAGGTCTCTTTAAATGTGTCCAGTATAATTTCGGTGGTTTGAATTAATGTTCCATCTAAATCAAGCAGGATTGTTTTCAAGCGCATCTTCCTCAATTAATATATCAACATAATAAGGTTGGTTTTTATAGAAATATTTTTTCGCCACAATAATTGCAACACCACCAAGCATAAATAGTGTAAGCGATAAAACGATATTTGCAGGTAATCCAAACATTCTTAATGCATCACCTGGATGACCACCAGTTCTAAGTGGTTCAATAATTGCCCCACGTCCTAGTCCATACCAAATCAAATATAATCCGATGGTGTCACCAATTCTAAACCATCTTTTTCTTCTTGCAACAAGTAAGAACACAAGACCTATAAAGTTCCAAATGCCTTCATACAAAAATGTTGGATGATGATAGTTTCCAGCAATAAACATTTGTTCTTTAATAAATCCGGGCAATATGTTTAAAATAAATTGACTTTCGATAACTGGCCCATATGCTTCTGCGTTCATAAAGTTTCCCCAACGACCAACAATCTGTCCAACAAGAAAACCAATTGCTAGCATATCAGCTAATATCCAGAAATTAATCTTTTTCTTTTTCGTAAAAATAACAACAAATATAAACGCGGTGATAACGGCTCCATGAATAGATAATCCACCACTTGTAATATTGATAACATCAATAAACGAATTATAACTTGGAGTAGGATCAAAGAGAACATAGTATAGTCTTGATCCTATAATCGATAATGGAACAGCATAGAGTAATGCATCAAATAAAATCTCTGTATCCCAACCAACTCGTTTAAATTCCCAATAAGTAAGAAATGCTCCTAATGATATACCTGTTAATATAAAAACTGCATACCAAGCAATTTGAGCGAACCCAAAATCAACAGCAATATTGTTATAAGGCGTTCCTGTTTGTGTTGCCACTGCTAATATAATCATTAACATGAAAACTGCAAACGCACCTCCATAAATATAAAAAGATTTTTTGTTTTTCTTAAAGTAATCAATCATCTTCGTCTTCTTCCCTTCCTAGTCCGCTTGCCTTGAGGGCAACCGCTTGTGTTAATTCAAATGCTGCATTATAACCTAAGAATTTTAGCTTTTGATTCATTGCTGCACTTTCAACTAATGTTGCAACGTTTCTTCCCGGTAATATAGGAATCGTTATTTTAGCAACATCAGTATTAAAGATTTTCATCGTATCAGTTTCAATACCTAAACGATCATAGTCTTTTGCTTTTTTCCAATGTTCTAATTCAACAACTAATCTTATTTTCTTATTTTCACGATAAGCACCGGCACCAAACATTGATACAACATCAACAATACCAATACCTCTTACTTCAATAAACTTCTCTAATATTTTTGGAGCGCTACCTATGAGTACACCAGGTGCTGCTTCAAATATATCAACTCGATCATCACTTACTAAGATATGTCCACGCTTAATTAATTCTAATGCTGTCTCACTTTTACCGATACCACTTTTCCCTGTAATTAGAGTTCCCATGCCATGTATATCAATTAAGACACCATGTAAACTTGTTCTTGGTGCTAACTTACTATGCAAGTACTGATAGAGTTGCCCACTCAATGGTGTTGTTCTAACTTTACTTTTTAGAATGGCAACATTATTTTGGTTTGCCAATTCTAAAAACATTTCTTCAATTTCAACATTGATAGAAAAGATAACTCCAGGAGGTTTCTTCATAAAAATGTCTTCGATTCTTTGTCTTCTAATGTCATAAGGCAACAACTTCATAAAATGATGTTCTTTTGATCCAATCAAGATCATTCGATCAGGATCAAAAAAATCAAGGAAACCAGCAAGTTCAACACCTGGTCTACTTAACATTTCAGATTTAATTTCTCTATTCAATGCTTTTTTATCTGATAAAAGTTCGAGGTCTAAATCTTGTATCAAATGTTTGATTTTAAGTTTCATTTTTTACCTCCACTTAAAAATACAATTCTATCGTTATACAACCATCTTCTTAAATAGGTTGCAAAAACAAGTCTTAAAATTGAAAATGAAAACGCAAAGATTAAGATGTTTTCTACACTTATAAAATGGAATCCATCTACCAAAATCATATCAATCATATATAAGATTAATATTTGAACGGTAACAGATAATAAACCCATAGATAAGATCATTGCTCTTGCTAGATATTTAAACAGCAAGATTTTAACAAAGTTCTCAATTAATGTTAATAACATAATTGCCATGATAAATCCTGTAACATTCATTGCAACCAATGGTTGATTGATTCCAATCGTTAATCCAAAAACGACTGCTGCGATTAATAAATTGACACCTAAAGATAAAAGCATGTGAATCATATAATTTCTATGCAGCAGAAAACCAAGGCTAACCGACACCTTTTTAGATTGTTTTCTTTTCTTTAATTCATCTAGCAAAGCTAGGATTTCTTCTTCATCTAACTTTTTAGGATCTTTATCCTTATTGTCATTAGAACTCATAGACATGCCCCCAACATCATTTATTATAACAAAAATAGTTTAGTTTTTGTTATTTTAAAGCATTTATTAAATACTGACCTGTATAACTTTTCTTCACTTTTGCGACTTGTTCAGGTGTTCCTAATGCAACAATCTCTCCGCCTGCATCGCCACCTTCAGGTCCAAGGTCTATAATATAGTCTGCATTCTTAATAATATCAAGGTTATGCTCAATGATAACCATGGTTGCACCTTCGTCAACAATTTTATGCAACACTTTAAGTAATCTCTTAATATCATCTGTATGTAATCCTGTTGTTGGTTCATCAAGTATATAAATAGATGATGAAGTAATTCTTCGATATAACTCACTGGCAAGCTTAACACGCTGTGCTTCTCCACCAGATAACGTCGTTGCTGATTGCCCCAAAGTAATATAGTCTAGACCAACATCAAATATTGTTTGTAATTTTTGATGTATCTTTGGGTGATTCTCAAAGAAATGCAATGCTTCATCAATTGTCATTTCTAAGACATCAGCGATATTTCTCCCTTTATATTTGATTTGTAGTGTTTCATGATTATACCTTTGCCCACCACATACCTCACAAGGCACATAAACATCTGGTAAGAAATGCATAGATATTTTCTTTAAACCATCTCCACCACAAGCCTCGCATCTTCCACCTCTAACATTAAATGAAAACCGTCCTTTTTTATATCCTCTAGCTTTGGCTTCATTGATTTGTGCATATAAATCACGGATATCATCAAATACACCTGTATAGGTTGCAGGATTACTTCTTGGTGTTCTACCAATGGGTGATTGTGATATATCAATAACACGATCAATTGAATTATGATCATTAATTGCAGTGTGTTCACCTGCTTTATCTTTTGTCTTATAGTATTTTTGTTGAAGACCTTTTAAAAGAATTTCATTAACAAGTGAAGATTTACCTGATCCCGAAACACCAGTAACAACTGTTAGTTTTCCAAGTGGAAAACCAACACTAATATCTTTTAAATTATTAGCTTTTGCTCCCATGACCAAAATATCTTCGCCTGTTCCTTCTCTTCTAGATTTAGGAACATCTACTTTTTCTAGTCCTAATAAATAGCGACCGGTAATACTATTAGGATTATCCATAACTTCTTGTGGTGTGCCAGCAGCAACCACTTTTCCACCATGTTTACCTGCTCTAGGACCGATATCAATTAAGTAATCACTTGCAAGCATTGTTTCATGATCATGTTCAACAACGATTAAAGTATTCCCTAAATCTCTCATTTTCTTTAAAGTTTCAATCAGTTTTGCATTATCTTTTTGGTGTAGACCTATTGAAGGTTCATCAAGAACATATAAGACACCAGTTAATTTAGACCCAATTTGTGTAGCAAGCCTGATACGTTGAGCTTCACCACCAGATAATGTACCTGCTTGTCTAGAAAGGGTTAAATAACCTAAACCTACATCTTGTAGGAAGGTTAATCTTGAAATGATTTCTTGAAGGGCTAGTTTAGCAATTTGCTGTTGTTCTTTGTTTAGGACAACATCTGATAAAAAAGTAATTGTGTCATCTATAGAAAGAGATGTAAGTTCATGCATGTTCTTTCCACCAATTTTAACAGATAAAGCAGCTTCATTAAGTCTTGCTCCATGACAGGTTGGGCAAATCGATTCAGTCATAAAATTTTCTATCCATGTTCTTACCCAATCACTGGTTGTCTCACGGTATCTTCTAGTTAAATTAACAATTAAGCCTTCATATTTATCAACTTTCTCATGAATTCTACCGGAAGTAGATTTCAGTCTATAATGTATTTTTTCTCTAGACCCATATAAAATCATATGCAAATGTTTTGGATTTAACTCCGAAACTGGAATTCCCATATCAATCTTATGATAACTACAAAACTGTTCTAGCATAAGTGTATTTAAGTTACCATCATCATTATTCTTATAAGGAATTAATCCACCATCACTTAAACTCTTTGATGGATCAACAACTAAATCGGGTGAAACTTCTAGTTTTAATCCTAAACCATTACAATCAGGACAAGCACCAATAGGTGTATTAAAAGAAAAAAGTCTTGGTTCTAAATCTGGTATTGTAAAGTTAGAATCATTACATGAATACATTTGTGAAAAGTGAAGCATTGCGTCATCATCAACTAAAACTCTTGTTTTTCCATTAGCAAGTTTTGCTGCAAGTTCTAGTGCATCATATAAACGACTTCTTAATCCTTCTTTAATAATTAAACGGTCAATGACTAAAAAGAAATCATGATTCTTATTTTTATCTAATTCAGGCATTTCTTCTAATAAAAAGTTTTCTCCATCAATATATGCTCTTGTAAAACCTTCTTTCATATATTGCTCAGAAAGTCTTTTGAATGTCCCTTTTTGTCTTTCGACAACAGGGGACATAACTAAAATACGACTGCCTTCTTTAAGATTTAAAACACGAAGTGTCATTTCTTCAATCGATTGTTTTGTTAATGGTTCATCAGTACCAGGACAATAAGGTGTTCCCACTCTTGCATATAACAAGCGTAGGTAGTCATAAACTTCTGTTACGGTACCTACAGTTGATCTTGGATTATTTGATGTTGTCTTTTGGTCAATACTAATTGACGGCGACAAACCTTCAATTCTATCAACATCAGGTTTTTCGAAGTTACCTAAAAATTGACGAGCATATGCAGATAATGATTCCATATAACGACGTTGTCCTTCTTGATATAGTGTATCGAAAGCTAATGACGACTTCCCACTACCTGAAATACCCGTCATCACGACGAGTTTATTTTTTGGAATATCAATATCTATATTTTGTAAATTATTTTCTCTAGCACCATGTACTTTAATGAGATCCATCAATCATCACCTTGAATTCTTCTTCATCAATAACTTTCACATTAAGCTCTTTTGCTTTTTTAAGTTTGGATCCAGCATCTTCTCCAGCAACAACAAAATCTGTCTTTGCGCTGACTGAGGAACTCACCTTTCCTCCTAATTTTTCAATCAGATCAGCTGCCTGATCTCTTGTATAAATTGAGAGTTTTCCTGTTAATACGATTGTTTTATTGTTAAAGATATGTTCTACTGTTTCTTCTTTTTCATATTTCATATTTAATCCGAACTCTTTGAGCTCGAAAATCATTTCTTTATTTTTAGGGTTTGCAAAGTATTCGGTAATACTGATTGCGATTTGCTCTCCGATTTCATGAATGTTCATCAAATCTTCTGCTTTCGCTTCCATAAGCTCTTCGATGGTTGGATAATGCTTAATCATTGTTTTAGCAACTTTTGCACCAACATGTTTAATTCCCAATCCAAAAAGAAGTTTGTCAAACGATTGTTGTTTACTATCTTCAATAGCCTGAATTAGTTTTTCTACCTTTTTATTTGCAAAGCCTGGTAAATCTTTTAGTTCTTCTTCATAGTTTTTTAGCAAGTATATATCAGGTATACGATTTAAGTATCCTAGATCATACAGTGTTTCAACAACTTTTTCTCCTAATGTATCGATATCCATAGCAACCCTACTTGAAAAATGAATTAAGCTGTTAATATTCTTACCAGGACAATCTACATTACTACAATAATGATCTGCTTCCCCTTCTTTTCTCGTTATGGGTGCGTCACACACTGGGCAATTTTTAATCATTTCAAAAGGTTCTTGATTGACTCTTTTTTCTAAGACGACATGTAAAACTTCCGGAATAATTTCTCCAGCCTTATGTACGACAACTGTATCGCCTACACGAATGTCTTTGGTTAAGATATAGTCTTCATTGTGAAGCGTTGCTCGAGCAACCATAGATCCAGAAATAGGAACTGGTTCTAATTCAGCAACCGGAGTTACAACACCGGTTCTACCAATTTGAAATGTTATATCTTTTAGAACTGTTTCAACTTGTTCTGCTTGAAATTTATAGGCTGTTGCCCATTTCGGAAACTTTGATGTATAACCAATACGATCATATAAATCAAACTCATTGACTTTGATAACGACACCATCGGTTTCATACGGCAGTGCCTTTCTTGTTTGATCATATTTTTCAATTTGCGAGATTAAATCCTCTGTCGTATTAACATGTGAATGGTTTGGATTTACTTTAAATCCTAACTCTTTTAAAAATGTTAATGCTTCTATTTGTGAATTAACATATTGTGATGCATCAACAATCATATATACGAATAAATCTAAATTTCTTTTTGATACAACTTTAGAATCCAATTGTCTAATCGTTCCAGCAGCTGCATTTCTAGGGTTAGCAAATAATGCTTCATCATTTGCTAATCTTTGTTCGTTTAACTGTTTGAAACTTTTATGTGGCATGAAAATCTCACCACGTACTTCAATATCAATTGGTTGACTCAAACGAATCGGTAAACTCTTAATTGTTTTAACGTTATCAGTAACATCCTCACCAACAACTCCATTACCTCTAGTAGCTGCACGCACAAAAATGCCATTCTCATAAATAAGACTGACAGCAAGTCCATCTATTTTTAATTCTGTAACAAAAGAATAGTTATCAACAACTTTATTAATACGTTCATCAAATTGCTTTAATTCATCGAAATTAAAAACATTAGATAAGCTCATCATCGGAATACGATGTGTTACTTTTTGAAATCCGTCTAAAACAGCTCCACCTATCTTTTGAGTAGGTGAATCTATTTGTTTATATTCAGGATATTGATCTTCAAGCATGACCAGTTCTTTTAAGTATTGGTCATATGCTTGATCCGATATTGTTGGTTGATCTTTTGTATGATAATCTTCATTTGCTTGGTTTATAATTTGAATCAACTCAGTCATTCTTTGTTTGATGTCCATTGAAATCACCCAATGATATTATACCATTATTATGGGTATTTTTGATGGTTTTAACGCCACTTTCTCGAATAAATCTAGATGATGTAAATCTATGGTCATCACTGTTTGTTTTTACACTTGTTAAATAAAGATAATGTCTTGCTCTTGTCATCGCAACAAACATTAATCTTCTTTCTTCATCAAGTTGGATTTGATCATATTTTTTTAATGATGGCAAAACACCTTGTTCAAGACCAATAACTATAACTGCATCAAATTCTAATCCTTTTGCTTTATGTATTGTAAGTAGTTGAATTCCAGTTGTTGATTCATTATTGTTTTCATCGTAGGTTTGGTATGGTACATCATTTTCGTTCAAGATTTTTTGAAGTTCATATGATCTAAAATGGTTTCGATATAAGATTGCAATCTCTTCATCTTTAATTTTTTTTCTCCTTAAATTTTTAATCACTTTTAGTATAGAAAAAGCCTCTTCAATTTGATTAAAAAAAATAAGGTGAGCAACAAAATTTTCGGATAAATTGCTTGGAATCAACTCTTTTTTATACATTCGGTTATTTCGCCTAATCAGGCGATTTGCATGGAATATGATATTTTGATTTGAGCGATAATTAATTGATAAAGTATATATCTTTGCGTGAAATTCTTTTACAAATTTATAAATAATTTTGCTGTTAGCTCCACGGAATGAAAAAATGTTTTGATCTGGGTCTCCAACAGCTAAGATGCTCGTATGTTTTTTTACAAGTGTCTTGAGGAGCTGGTATTGTAACAAATTCGTATCTTGAAATTCGTCGATAAATATATAGTCGTAATCATAAGGGTGGTTTTTATTTTTAATTAAGTAATAGAAATCAATCAATAAATCATCAAAATCTTTTGTTTTATTTTTCTTTAATTGTTTTTGATAAACGTCATATATTGAAGGCTTTTTATTTTGAAATAAACTGTTTTTATAGTTTGTTATTTTTAGTAATTCTTCTTTTCTATATGTCAATAATTTATCATCAATCATATTAAAATCTTGATGATAGTCTTGAATTAATTTTAAGTAACAAAATTGATGAAATGTATGAATATGAGCATCAATACGATGAAGTCTTTCTTTCATTTCAATCGCTGCTTTTCTAGTAAATGTAATTGCAAGAATTTTAGATGCAGGTGTCCCTTGATGAATTAAATATTTTATGCGTTCTACAATCACACGTGTTTTACCACTTCCAGCTCCTGCCAATAAAAAAAGAAAGCGTTCATTGGTATAAACCACTTTCTTTTGTTCTTCGTTTAACTCCATCATATCACCCATTTTATAATAGATAAATAATGATGTTATTACTTCATCATTTTTCGAATTGCGGGATGACTCTCTAAAATTTTCTTGATTCCGTGTGGCATTGCAAATGCTATGGTTGCTATATCATCATCTACTCGAATAACGACACCAACTCCGAAAACATTATGTTCAACTTTATCACCTTGTTTTAACAAGTGTGATACATAGTCTCCTTCGTATACTGTCTTAGGTTGATCTAATTTAACTCTAGATTCTTGAATAAATCTAGAAGGATAACCGTAACGCATTGAACCATATACCATACGCTTATCAGCATATGACATATATAACTTTTCTTTAGCTCTTGTAATACCAACATATGCAATTCTTCTTTCTTCTTCTAATTCGGCTGGATGCATAAGCGCTCGATCACTTGGAAATATATTTTCTTCCATAACAACCATAAAGACAACTTTAAACTCTAATCCTTTAACTTGATGGTATGTCGAAAGTTTCACATGATTGAAATCTTCGACATCCTGATCTTGATCAGTGTATAGTGCAATTTGATCTAATTGTTCAGTAAGTTTCTCAATAAAAGAACCTTCGTAATAGATGTCACCTCTTGTAAATACAGATTGAAGTTCTCTTAAGTTGTTGATTCTATCATCACTGATTTCACTACCTTCAGCTTTAAGCATTTCTAAGTATCCAGTTTTCTCCATAAGATATGGCATGATTTGAGATAACTCAACCATATCACCAAAATCCTGATTCATTTCTAGAATTAACTTTTTAAAATCTAATAAACTACTTTTAGCTTGAGGTGTGACTTTAACATAATCAATCGCATCAAACATGGAAACTCCAAGTTCTCTTGCTTGTTGTTCTAGCTTTTGTAAACTGACTAAACCAATTGATCTTTTTGGAATATTAATAATCCTTTTTAAATAGAAGTCTTGAGATTGATCTAAGATAACACGAATATATGCAATCGCATCTTTTATCTCTTTTCTTTCATAAAATGATAATCCCCCATATATGATATACGGAATACTTGATTTAATAAATGAATCTTCAAATAATCTTGATAGCGCATTGTTTCTATATAAGATTGCGATATCGTCATACTGATATCCACGTTGGATTAATTTATGAATTTCATTCACAACAAAGAATGTTTCTCTATAATCTGATTCTGCATGATGATAGATAGGAGGTTCTCCAACTCCTAAATCACTTTCTAAGTTTTTAGCACTTGGTCTGTCAAAGTTATATTGAATCAATTGATTTGCTGCTTTAAGGATTTGATTAGTTGAACGATAGTTTTGTTCTAGAATAACTTTGTCTGCACCAAAATCTTTTTCGAAGTGTTTGCTATTTTCATAGTTCGCTCCACGGAATGCATAAATACTTTGATCTGGATCACCTACAACAAATACATTTTTATGTTTAATGCCTAAAGTTTTTAGTATTTTATATTGTATAGCATCAGTGTCTTGAAACTCATCAACTAAAATATGTTCAAAATGAGATTGATACCTTTCTCTAACAGATGGTATTTCTTCAAGTAATTCTAATGTGTATAATAATAAATCATCAAAATCTAATAACTGATTCTCTTTTAAATAATCTTGATACTTTTGATATATTTTCTCTTCATCGGTTCTTTCAAATCCATCCATACGATTGCTTTTGTATAAAGAAATAAGATTTTTAAGAAGTCGAATTGAATACTCTTTTGTATCTAATCCAAGTTCTTTGATTTGATCTTGAATAATTTTTTTACCATCATCCTCATCAATGACCGTAAAATTAGGTCGATAACCATAAGGTAGTTCAGCAATATGTCTTCTTAAAATTTGTAATCCAAATGCATGAAATGTGTATAGCCATACGCTCATTGCGTGTGGTCCAGTCATTTCAATGACTCTTTGTTTCATTTCTCTTGCTGCTTTATTCGTAAATGTTACTGCCAAGATACGTTTAGCTTCGACACCGTTCATAATTAAATAAGCAATTCTTGAAGTTAAGGTTTTTGTTTTACCTGTACCTGCTCCAGCAACAACAAAAAGCGGTCCACCCGGGTGGATCACCGCTTTTAACTGCGATTCATTTAAAGTAGCTAGCCAATTCATGGCACACCAACTTCCCTATTTGTAAGAACTCTTTAGTGGTACTGTTTCGTTAAATATGAGATGGTCTTCTTTACTATCTTTATCTGTGCAAAAATATCCGTTTCTCATAAATTGAAATTTATCAAGTGGTTGTGTCGTTAATAATGCATATTCAACATAACCTTTTTTAACTTCCCAAGAATCATCATTAAAACGATCAAGTAAATCCATATCCTCATCGCCGTGAATCATTGGTCCAAAGAAATTAAAAGATGCTTTCTTTGCTGTAGTAGCTTCAACAAAATGAATCGTTCCATTAGGTTTTCTTTCGTTAAATCCACTACCACTTCTCGTATTTACATCATATGTTGCTAAAACTTCTATAACTTCTCCATCTTTATCAAAAACAACATCATTAGCTTTAATAAAATATGCATGGAATAATCTAACTTCATCACCAACTGATAACCTTTTATATTTATTATTAGGTTTAGTAACAATAAAATCATCTTTTTCAATATACAAGTGTCTTGAAAAAGGAATTTTTCTAGTTCCCATTTCAGGATGGTTTTGGTGATAATCAACTTCAATAAATTCTATTTTATCTTCTTCATAATTTGTAATGGTTACTTTAAGTGGATTTATAACTGCCATGACACGTTTAGCTTTTTCTGCTAAATCATCACGAACTGCAGCTTCAACCATATCATAACCTGCTGTTGAATTAACTTTAGATAACCCTGTTGATAAAATAAAATTTCTAATAGATTCAGGTGTAAACCCTCTTCTACGTAATCCTGAAAGTGTCGGCATTCTTGGATCATCCCAACCAATGACTTTATTGGTTTCAACTAGTTCCCTTAAGAATCTTTTACTCATAACGGTATTTTCAATATTTAAACGACCAAACTCAATTTGTCTTGGGACATTAGGCATTTCTGTTTCTTTAACAAACCAATCATATAGCGGTCTGTGGTCTTCGAATTCTAAACTGCATAAACTATGTGTAATTCCTTCAATTGCGTCTTCTAGGGGGTGTGCATAGTCATACATGGGATATATACACCATTTCTTACCTGAACGATGATGTTCAGCAAATGATATTCTGTAAATTGCTGGATCTCTCATATTCATATTTGGAGATGCCATATCGATTTTAGCACGTAAAACACATTCACCTTCTTTAAATTTACCCTCTTTCATTTGATGGAACAATTCAAGATTTTCTTCAATTGTTCGATTTCTATATTTAGAAGGTTTTCCCGGTGTATTAATGTTTCCTCTATCTTTTGCCATTTCTTCAGCAGTTGAATGATCAACATAGGCTAACCCTTTTTTAATTAATATGATTGCTCTTTCATACATTTCATCAAAATAATCAGATGCGAAGAATATGTTTTTAGGCTCATATCCCAACCATCTAATATCTTCAATCATTGATTGAACGAAAACATCATCTTCTTTAACGGGATTGGTATCATCAAAACGAAGGTTAGTATATCCTCCAAAAGTTTTAGCAAGCTCAAAATCGGTCACGATAGCTCTAGCGTGTCCGATATGTAGAAAGCCATTAGGTTCAGGTGGAAATCTTGTTATTATTTCATCGTGTTTTCCACTAGCTAAATCTTGTTCAATGATTGTTTTAATAAAGTTGGAATTGTTTTCCATGAAATTCATGTAAGATTTAAATTGTATTAAGTTAGATTTAATACGTTTTAAATCTTTACTCCTTTTCATCTAATTTAATATACTAATAATGTACTGTGGATTTGTGTCCATTTATTATAGCCTAGACTATTTCGAGGTGACGCTTACCACGGTCTTTATTTTAATCAGCAATAGTTAGTTAGCGCATGACGCTTTTTACATGATTATGAGATAAAGACTCGCTGGACTTACCACGCGTACAAATTTAATTTTTGGAGGTGTGCTTATGAACTATATCGGCATCGATATCTCTAAGTACAAGCACGACTGTTTCATCGCCACCGAAACAGTTGATCATCAGTTCTCATTTGAGAACAGTCAATCCGGGTTTAATGAACTATTAGGAAACTTTAAACCCATGGTCAAACAAGAAATGATAATAGGCCTTGAGGCTACAGGTCACTACGGCGAAAATCTTAAGTCATTTCTTACCTTCCAT
>JANKMU010000011.1 GCA_024650045.1 Mycoplasmatota bacterium
GGCTTTTACTGTTTATCTACTAAAGGTGCTTGACTTTTAATAGTTAGTCACCTCTAGAAGAAATCTTTAAATAAACCGTAAATATATTGTTCGATATCAAACATCACTAAATCATCTATTTTTTCACCTAAACCAACGTATTTAATCGGCAAATCATATAAATGTCTAATGGCTAATACAATTCCACCTTTTGCTGTTCCATCAAGTTTGGTTAAAATGATACCTGTGACATCAGTAGCATCTTTAAATACTTCTGCTTGGCGCATTCCATTTTGACCGGTAGTTGCATCTATTATTAGTAGAGTCTCTTGAGGTGCATTCGGTAATGTTTTTTGTATAACTCTTTTCATTTTGGATAATTCAGCCATCAAATTCACTTTGGTTTGAAGTCTACCAGCTGTATCACATAAAACAACATCATATTGATCTTTAATTGCAATCACTAAGGCATCATAAATGACAGAAGATGGATCTGAACCAGCTTCTTTAGTGAATACAAATGTATCACTTCTTTTACCCCATTCAACCAATTGATTGATTGCTCCAGCTCTAAATGTATCACCTGCAACCATCATGACTTTCTTGCCTTCATCTTTTAATTGCTTTGCCATTTTACCTATTGTTGTCGTCTTTCCTACGCCGTTAACGCCAACAAATAAATAAACATTCACTTCATGCTCATCATAATTCAAGTCTGTTTGAACAAGTTCACCTTTTAAGTATATTTCAAACATTTTATCAACAATAATTTCAGCTAAATCATTAGGATCACTTATTTTTTTATTTTCAACTTCATCTCTAAGTTGTTCAATGAAATAAATAACTGTGTCTACACCAATATCAGCTTGAATAAAAATGTCTTCTAGTGAATCAAAAAGCTCATCATCTATCTTGTCAGATGCTGAAAGAATAGCTTTTAGATTTCCGAAATTTTCTTTAGTTTTATGTAGACCTAATTGATATCGTTCATCTTTAGGTTTTCTTGTAAAAAGTTTTTTAAATAGACCCATATAATTCTCTCCTAATTCTTGCTTATTATACCACAAGAAAAAGAAAACCGAAAGGTTATTCTTTCGGCAATTTTCTGACAAAACTAAGCAATTCATCAAAGTTTATATGCTGACTCATTTCATCAACATATTCTAAATAAATGATTTTTCTTTTTTTGTTTAAAACGAATACACTTCTCGCTTGTAATCTAACTTCTTTAATGTGTGTTCCGTATTTGTTTGCGAAATCTAAATCTAAGTAATCACTTAATGTGATGACATTTGGTAATCCAGAATTTCCACACCAGCGATCTTGTGCTGTTGGTAAATCGTTACTAATCGTTAATACCATAACATCATCACGCTCTGCAAGTTCTTGATTAACTGTCTTAGCTTGTCTATCACATACTGTTGTGTCCAATGATGGAACAACATTTAATATGATATACGGATCTTTAAAATCTGATAAATGTTTAACTTCATTTTTTGTGTTTAAAGCTTTGAAATCTGGTGCATGATCACCAACTTTTTTTGTTTCACCAAGCAATGTAATTGGTTTACCTTTAGACGTTTTCATCTCATCACTTCCTTTTTTGTATTTCATGCATATTATATCATATCAATTTATAAAAGCACATAATAAGCAGTCCTTCAGCAATTGCCAAAGGACTGAGAAATCAAGGTTTGATTATTTATTTGCATCATTGTTTAATCTTTTTTTACGTATTTACATTTAGGAAAACCGCTGCATGCAACAAACTCTCCGTATTTGCTTTTGCGTATAACAAGTGGTTTACCACATTTAGGACATAGTTCATCTGTTTTTTTAGCTTCGATTTTCTTCATGTCTTTTTGAGCTATTTTGACAAGTGGAATAAAACTGTTATAAAATTTTTCGATCAAATCTCCACCATTTTGTTTACCATCTGCAATTTCATCAAGGACAGTTTCCATTTTCGAAGTATAGTCAACATTAATGATTTTCCCGAAGAATATATCTAATTGCTCAACGGTTAATCTACCTTGTTCAGTTGGTTCAAATCTTTTTTCTTTAATAGATACATAATCTCTATTTTTCAATGTTTGGATGATTTGAGCATATGTTGATGGTCTACCGATTCCAAGTGCTTCTAGTTCTTTAATAAGGGTTGCTTCGCTATATCTTGTTTTTGGTGTAGTGACTTTTTCTATAGCAAGAACTTCTTTAGCATTTAATTCTTGATTGATGTCAAGTTTAGGTAGATGTTTATCTTTATTTTTTGCATCTGTATACATTTTTTGATAACCAGCAAATGTTTCAACTGATCCTTCAGTTTGATAAATATGATTGTTAGATTTCAATGTTACTTTTGTAATATCGAACTTAGCTGGGGACATCATACTAGCCACAGAACGTTCGAATATACGTTTATATAAACGCATTTCATCACGCGATAAATAACCTTCTAAACTATCTGGAGTACGCGTAAGACTTGTAGGTCTAATCGCTTCATGTGCATCTTGCGAATTCTCTTTTTTTGTTGTCGAGTATTTACCGATATATGGCTTACCAAAGGTATTTTCGATAAATGATAAAGTTTCACTAATAAACGGTTGAGCAAGTCTTGTTGAGTCTGTTCTCATATAAGTAATTAGACCAACAATTTCACCTTTAATCTCTTTACCTTCATATAAAGATTGAGCAACCATCATCGTACGTCTAGCACTCATGCCAAGATTAGAAATTGCATCTTGTTGAAGTGTTGAAGTTATAAAAGGTGGTTTAGGATTTCTCTTTGATTCTCTTGTTTTAATATCTGTAACGGTAAATGGATTTACAGATTCTTTAACAATTTGATCTGCTTCTTCTTTAGAAATTCTTTTATTACTTGGTATCACATAATCAGCTTTCATATGATGAAATGATGCTTCTATTTCATAATATGTTTCTGGAATAAATGCTTCTATTTCTTTTTCAAGATCAACAATAAGTTTGAGTGCAACACTTTGCACTCGTCCAGCTGACTTTGATTTAATTTTAGATTGTAGTAATTTCGATAATTTGAAACCAATGATGCGATCTAAGATTCTTCTTACTTCTTGTGAGTACACTAAATGCTGATCAATTGGTCTTGGATGTTCTAAGGCTTCTAATATTGCAGGTTTTGTTATTTCTCTAAAAACAATTCGATTGTTTGCTTTCGGGTCAAGTTCTAACAACTCTGCAAGATGCCATCCAATAGCTTCTCCCTCTCTATCCTGGTCGGTCGCTATCAAGACATCTCTGCCTTTACTTTTTGATATTAATTCTTTGACGAGTTGTTTTTTTCCTGGAATTATATTATATCTAGGAGTGAAATTATTTTCCATATCTAGCCCTAATCCATCAACACCAGATGTAGATAAATCTCGAACATGCCCCTTCGAAGATAAAACAAGCACGTCATTTCCAACGTAGCTGGCAATTGTTTTTGATTTAGATGGTGACTCAACAATAATGAGTTTCTTATTCATGACAACACTCCATTTCCATATCTATTATAGTGGGTATATTCTCTTTGTCAAGTTAAAAGTAAAACTAATTTTTCATATATATTATTTAAATATATATCTTTTTTTACGTCTTATATTATAGAAAAAATCACACATTTACTTTTAAAAAAGACAGCTTTATCAAAAACTGTCCATAATTCTTATAAATCATTTTTATCATCTGTAAACTATATTATGTCTTTTAACATATTTTTAATTGGTTTAAATGTTTTTCTATGTATCGGTGTTATTCCATAATTTTTAATAGCATCTAAATGTTCCTGGGTTCCATAACCTTTATGTTGTTTAAAGTTATACTCTGGAAAGATTTTATCCATTTCTATCATATATGCATCTCTAGTTGTTTTAGCAACAATGGATGCTGCTGCAATAGATACCGAAAGTGTATCACCTTTTATCATACTTTTTAAAGGGATATCAATTTCCATTGGCATAGCGTCTATTAATAAGAAATCTGGTTTAATTTTAAGTTGATATATAGCTGAGAGCATCGCTTGTCTAGCTGCTCTATATATATTGATTCGATCAATCTCATCGACAGATGATATACCAATACCTATTGCTAGTGCATTTTCTTTTATTTCTTTTAATGCTAATTGTCTTTGTTTTTCTGATAATTGTTTAGAATCATTTACGTATTGAAGTTGTGCATCTTTTTTCAAGATAACCGCAGCAGCAACTACAGGTCCTGCTAAAGGTCCCCTTCCAGCTTCATCCACACCTGCGATATACTTAAATCCTTTTTGATATAGTTCATTTTCATTAAGATACATCTTCAAGTCTGTCAAAAGATAATCCTCCTAAACTCTTATTTCTTATGTCAGTTAAAACAATTGTATAAACACGGTTATAATCGATCTCTGCATTTTTAATTAAGCATCCTCTTAATCTACCTATTGTATCTAGCATCTCAACGAATTCTTGATCACTTTGGATACCATAACGATTTTCTAATCTTTTAGGATAATATTTTTTTAGAAACATTAATGCGTAATGCACAACATCATCTTCAGGTAAAATTTTATCTTTGATTGCACCTGTGATTGCTAGGTGATACCCAACTTTTTGATCCTCAAATTTTGGCCATAAAATACCAGGTGTATCCAGTAGTTCAAAATCATCACTTAATTTTATCCATTGTTGCGCTTTTGTAACGCCTGGAATATTACCAGTTTTTGTTGCACTCGATTTAGAAAGTTGATTGATTAATGTAGATTTCCCAACATTAGGTATCCCAATAATCATGGTTCTTATAGGACGATCTTTTAGACCTTTACTTCTTCTTTTTTCTATTTTTTCATGTAAAACATGTTGAGCTAACTCATGAATCTTTCCAACATTTTTACCAGTTTGAGCATCTATCTTCAAAGTTGCATGCCCTTGATCTTGATAATATTTAACCCATTGATTCAATATTGGTTCATCAGCTAAATCCATTTTATTGAATAAAATCAGCATGGGTTTATGTGAAACAATCTTAAACAGTTCAGGATTTACGCTAGACAAAGGAAGTCTTGCGTCTAGCAAAACCATAACGATATCCATTAATGAAATTTTTTCTTTGATTTCTCGAATGGACTTAAACATATGTCCAGGAAACCATTGTATTTGTTTCATCATTCCACTCTACCCACTGGCCAAAGTTTATATATTGCTTTTCCAACAATGTCTTCTTCTAAAACAGCACCAAAACTTCTACTATCAAAAGAAGCTGGATATGATAAATACCCATTTGCGTTATCGCCAAATGCAAGATATAACCCATCTTTTAAAATGCCTTGTTCCAAGGACAATTCAATAATTTCTCTTTGATTCTGCAAAACGTAATAAGGTTCATTTTGTGGTGTTAAAATAACTTCACCGTTAATGCTAATCTCATATTGTTCTTTTAGAATATTATAATTTACGAATTCTATTAAGTCTCCAGGAGCAGCTTTTAATCTTTTAACAAAATAGATAACATCATGAATTCTTATTATGTTACCATGACGATCTCTTTCTATATACATACTGTTGGGGACCAAATCATAATTTTCTTTTGTCATCTTTAAGATAATGATGTCTTCAACTTCTGGTTCATAATTGAAATGATAGATTAAGATGCGTTCACCTTCTTGCAATGTTGGCATCATCGAACTATGCTTAACATCTGATGGCAATACAATAAACATAAAGATAATAAAGATTGCCATTAATGAGACACTTAAGAAAGTAAACCAATCTAGTATTTCAAATCTTCTTCTATTGAAGAAATTAACTTTTAAGATTTCTCGTTCATGTTTTGTTGAGTGAATACTGAGCACAATTGAAAAAATAGATAGCACTGCAGATATAACAAATCCAACCATACCCCATTGTAAAGCAAGTTTTGAGACATCCAAAGCATAAAAAATGATGGTTAACATCATAAGAATTATCGTGATGATTAAAGTTTTATATGCTTTCTTTAATGTCATAAATCCATCCTTTTTTAATTATTCGTCCTGACCTAATATTTCTTTTAACTCCATTGTAGACACAAGAACTTCTCTAGCTTTAGTTCCTTGATGTCTTGATACAATTTCATATTCTTCAAGCATTTCAACTAATTTTTGAGCTCGATTGAATCCAATCGTAAACTCTTTTTGAATATTATTAATTGATGCATTTCCAGTTTGCACAACAAAGTATGCAACACTTTCAAATAAATCATCTGAAGTCACTTCACGCATATGTGCTTGTTGTTTTAATGCTTCATGTTGGAAAATATATTGTGGTTTATATTGTTCTCTAATAAAATCAGTAACTGCATAAATTTCATCATCAGGAATATATGCACCTTGCAAACGATGTGTGCGATCAGATCGTTTTAAGAGCATATCACCTTTACCTAGTAATGCTTCTGCACCTGCACCATCTAAGATAGTTGTTGAGTCAACAAATGATGCAACCTTAAATGCTATTCTAGCAGGAATATTAGACTTAATAGTCCCTTTAACAACATCGGTAGATGGTCTTTGAGTTGCGACTAATAAATGAATACCAGCAGCTCTTGCTTTTTGAGTTAAGCGTTGAATTGATTCTTCAACATCATGTGAAGCCACAGCCATTAAGTCTGCTAACTCATCAATAACAACTACGATAAAAGGCATTTTTTCTGAATCTACAAGTCCTCGTTTTACATTATCATTGTATGATCTAATATCACGGCTTCGGCTTTGTGAGAATGTTTGATACCTCTTTTCCATTTCAGAAACAGCCCAATTAAGTGCAGCTGCAGCCATTTTTACATCTGTGATAACAGGTGTAATTAGATGTGGCAAATCATTATATGGAGTAAGCTCAACCATTTTGGGGTCAATTAAAATAAGTTTTAAATCTTTAGGTGAATTTTTAAGGAGTAAACTAACTAATACAGTGTTTACGCAAACACTTTTACCTGAATTGGTTGCTCCTGCGATTAATCCATGAGGCATTGCTTGAATATCAACATAAATATTTTGTCCATCAATATCAACACCTAATGCTACTTTTAATGGGTGGTCCATATCTTCTAAAAATTCTTTTGTATCAACGACATTACCAAAAGCAACAATTTCAGTTTTAACGTTTGGAACCTCGATACCAACATAAGGTTTTCCCGGGATTGGAGCTTCAATACGTATTGATTGTGAGGACAAATTCATCATCAAGTTATCTTGTATACCCGATATACGTTTAACGTTAACACCGGGGTCTAATGAGACTTCATATCGTGTGACTGTCGGTCCTTTTCTACTATCAGTAACTTCTGCTTCAATACCGAATTGTTCAAATGTGGCATTAATAACATCAATTTGGTCGAGCAACCATTGTGGTTTATCGTTTAAGTCACGTTGCTTTTTGCTAAATATTTTGATCGAAGGATAAATATAAGATTCTTCTCTTGGTTTAAAAATTTCATGTTGAGGCTTTCTAACATCATCTTGCAATACATCATCAAGGTCCTGTTTAGAACCAAAATCTGACGTTACAATGTCTTTGGGTTCAATTGGTGCTCTTCGTTTATATGTTTCTACAACAGGTTCTTGTTCAACTTTCTTTTCATTCATAACCGGTGGAACTTGAGCAACTCTTTTTGGTTCTTGATATGCCTTAAAAGGAGACTCTTGTTCTTTTTGAACAGGTTCTCTATAATTTCTGGCAATCGGTTTAATAATTGTGCGTTCCTTAACTTCTTCTTTTTCCTTCTCATTAGTTGGCACATAATTAGACTCACCAAAATATTCAGTTCTTGTCTTATTACTTACAATATTCGTGAACTCATAATATTTGTTGCCATACTTTTCCTTTGCTTCTTCTTCAGATAGCTTTGCTTTGGTTCTAAACGCGTCAAAACGACGAGTTGTATCACCTGTATCCTTAACAGTAAATGGAACAGTAACAACATCTTTCACGCTTCTTCCAAAAATAGGAGAAACAAATCGATCTGATTTATATTTTTCTTTTCCACGGATACCTTCTAGTTTAACAAACTGAAAAATAATAAACTTCTCTTTTTCGATGTTCAATTGAGGGTTTTCTTTTTGTTTTCTCATGATTCATCACCTTCGGTTTCTAGATCACTTTTAATATCTTCATAAATTGCATCGACACCAGAATCAAGTGTTTTTTCTTCATCAAATACTTTTTTACTATAAATCTTGTATGTTTCTTCACCTGTAATGGCAATGAATGCCATACCAATTTTTTGCATGACTTTATTGAAGAAAACTTGCTGTGATATTCTTCTAACCCAATATCCTGGATTAACAACATTCACAATTGAAATCGCAGCTTTTGTGACTTTTTGGTATTTTTTAGCTGTTTTAACGACAGGGTTCTTATCTATTTTCGTTTTGACATCATTCATCTCTACAATTTTACTTAATGTCCATCCTCTAGTTAATCTTAAGATCTTTCCACTTAAAAACTCTTCAATACGATTTGTTATATAATGATTTAGAAGTAGTGTTTCATCAACAGTTAATTCTAGATAAGGATATTTGGATTTCGGATAAAACTTTTTGGATATATCAACTGAGAGTTCTTTTGCAATTTGTCCCAAAAACTTGAAGTACCCAATAGAATCTCTCATTTCTTTATCTTTAAATTGGTTTTGTGCATCATTGATTAACCATTTGATTTCTTCTTCATCAATATCTTGTTCATCAACACCTCTTAATTTTAAACCTTTGTTTAAACTTTTTAGGACCGCATATAAATAAAACATAAATAATAACAAAAAGCCAAAGCTTATACCTAAAAGAAAGCTTATCAAAGTTGAAAAATCAAGACGTATTGGACCTAATGTTAGAAATATATACACAATGCGTTTCCCTCCTATAGATTATTATATCATGTATGATAAATATCATAAACATAGATTACATCAATATATTGACAAAAAATGGATGTAACAATATCAACTGCTACACCCATTGGTTTATGTTATGCTAACTCATTTTTGTTATGAGATATCTACATCATTATAAAATGTATAGATGACGATTTGAACAATAGCATCACTTTCTTCAGTATATTGGACTTGAACTTGATCAATATAATAAATTAAATCCTGCTCATAAATAAGTTCAATAAAATCTAGTACATTTAATGGACTGTCAATAACAAAAGATATTGAAATTCTAACAAAATGAACTGAACTTGGTAAATCCTCATCAAATGGAGAAGTAGCACTAGTGTTGAAAATTATTTGATAATTTTCAACAGCTGATAATCCAGATGTATTTTTCACTGACTCGATTTGATTACTAATACTTGACTGGCTAAAAGTATTAGGCAAATATTGAATGATTTCACTAATTGAATGATAAGTTACGGGTTCTTCTGACTGTAGTAATTGATCAATTTGATTTTGTATTGCTTCTTCTTGATTTTTTAAATCATCAAGACGTTTTTGTTGAATGCTTTGAATCAATAAGTATCCACCAAGAACGACGATAAATACGATAAAGATAAATAATAAGGTTCTATTTTGATTTATTTTTTTTCCGAAAACGTCATATTTACGCATAATTCACTGTCACCTCCATAACAAGAGATTGAGTGAATTTGAAAATAGGTTCACTTAACATCCAACGAGATAATTCTGTATTTCCTTCAACAATGCCATATTCCTCATATATTTGTAAGAGATATTCATAAAGTTCATGTTCTGTTAAAGCAGTAATTGTGATAACAATTTCGTTATCACTTGCATTGGTTTTATAGTTTAACAAATCAATATTTGTTTCCATTTCATTGATTAAATCTAGTACATAGGATGATGGTGAATGCTTTTGTTCAACTAAAAAGTCATATGTATTACTATAGTCAATTTGTGTCGTTGTATAGGTTGGATTAGGTGGTGTCTCTTCAATTAATAAGTCCAATTGTATTTGAAGATTATTAATTCTATTTTGCTGATATTTAATATCTTCATTCATTGTATGGAATGGAATATAAATCAAAGTAATTGCAGAAATGATTAAAAAAGCTAAGACAAATAAATAATTTGCATATAAGTTTAATCTATTGAGACGCTTAATATTAAAGTTATATTTGAAAGGTTTTTCTTTTTGGCTATATAGTACTGAAACATATGGTATAAACGATGCTAAATGAATATTTTTAGAGATCGGATCGTTTATTGCCATATGACACATTTTAGGATTTAAATGCCCTAATTGATTAATAATCTTTTCTTGTATGTAATCTAAATCGACATAGTCATTGAAATTAAAAAAGATGGTTTTCTTGATTTCACTCTTTCCTTTTCTCATATTAAACTTATAGTAATTGTGAATGCGTTCAACAAAATTCTCAACCAGTTGACCGAAGTCTTCGCTATCACCATCTTCAACTTCGACTAAGTTAAAAATGGTATTGTGATTCTCAATAATTTGAATACTAAATAATTTATCATATAAGGAAACCGTCATACTCGTTTCGTCTTTTTCATCGTTATTATTAATAAAATGCTCATATAAAGGTAAGTTTGATACTTCATATTTAACTTCTCTAGCACCAAGACGTTCAAAAACATCACAATAGTCGTGAAGAAGGTTTTCATCAATAATAAAAGCAATAACTCTTATTTCATTTTCATCTTCTTGTCTCACTGAATGTGTGATGACTGATTCTTCAAAAGGTAAATGGATGGTTTTTCCTAGATGACCTCTGATATACGATTCTATATTTTTTTTCAGAAGCTCATCTTTATTTATTCTAATATCACGAACCAAAACATTTTGATCATGAATAACATGTGTTATTTTTCTTGGTTTGATTTTATGTGTTTTAAATAAAACTCTCAAGTTTTCTAATAACAACTCTGGGTCTTTAATATATCCACTTTGAATGATATTAGATTCAAGCTTCATATAACCGTGTTGTGCTTTCTCTAAATCTTTTGCATGTTCAAAAAAACCTATGAAGTCATCTGTAAAAAATATACTCAAATCAATTCGTTTTTTCATATTTATTCATCACATCCCTAATAAACTGAAATACCAATTTAAGAAGTCTTGACCGTAAAAATAAACAATCAATGTAGCTATAAAAATGAAAGGTACTAAAGGTATTCCATTTTGCTTGTTTCTTAATTTAATCATACCATAGATAAATCCAAATAGTGATGCTAGAAATAGTGTTAATATACCCAGTTGGTAGGTAACTAAAAATCCAACAAAAATATAGATTTTTACATCTCCACCACCTAATGCGTCTTTTTTAGTTATTTTATGAGCAATAAATGCAATCAAAAAAAGTAATGTAAACAAAATAACTGCTGACAATAAAAAAGTAAAAAATGACTTTTCAATGATTCGAATCAAAACAAGGGGTATCAATCCGATTATCCATACACGATCAATAACAACATTGTATTTTATATCACTGATTGACTCAATCAAAAAAACAGATATCATAATGAGTGTAATCGCTAGTTCTAGAGTGAATCCAAATATAAGAAACGTCATCATAAATAATAAGCCACCTAGTATTTCTAAAAGCAAATGACATATTGGAATCTTTGATTGACAATAATGACATCTCGATCGATTCATAAGATAACCTAAGATAGGAATAACATCAATCCATCTTAATTGGTGATTGCATGATTCACAATGAGATCTGCCCATGATTGTTTCATGTTTAGGTATTCTGGTTGCTACAACATGATAAAAAGAGGTCATTAGTGCACCTATTATAAACATGAATATCGCATAAAAAATAATCATAGTAATCACCTAAATCCTCTATGCAGATTAAAGAAAAGGGAGGCTCTAGACGAACCTCCTGTATTCTTTTTAAGTGTTTGTTATGGAGTTACTAATCCTGTTTCCGTGTCAATTTCAAAACCATTAATAAAGATGGTTTCGTCGGCAAATGTTGCTGCTCCACTTGCTACAGTAAAATCAATATCAGCAGGTTGATGTGCACCATCTACAGTTAATGAGACAGTGTTTGTACCGAAGTTCATACCTAAATCAGCTAAATCATATGTTCCATCTGCTGCATCAAGTGAGAAAATTCTTACTGATTCTTCGATTGATGAAAAAGTAGCCTCTGCTGCTCTTGCTTCTTGTCTTTCAATTAAATTACCAATTGTAGGTACTGCGATAGCAGCAATAATTCCTAAAATGACAATAACAGCAAGTAACTCTATTAACGTTACACCTTTTTTATTCTTAAGAATTTTAGTCATATTTTTTCCTCCTAATAACTCTCTTCTTATATTAATCATATCACTCATTCTAAATATGTCAATATTACTTCATTTTAATTAATGAAAATGTAATGTTTATATTTGTGATCCTAATGATAACATTGGCATCATTATTGCTAAAATCATGACAGCAACCAATGCATATACAACAATGAGCAAAATCGGTTGAATAGAATTTTTTAATTGCTGAACTCTTAAATCAGAAATGCCATTATAATAATTAGATAAGTTCTCCATCAGTGTTGGAATATTACCAGTTCTTTCTCCAGTTGATATCATTCTTGCCATAATGGGGTCTATATACTTACTTTCTTCAAATGCCTTTGAAAATGGTTTTCCATCTTCGATATATGCTAATGTTTTCGTAATTAACTCTTTATAAACTACATTTGATAATACACCTCTTACCGTTTGAAGTGCTTTAACTGAGTTAACACCTTTTGATAACATCTGGCTTAGTGAATTAGCAATTAATATTTGATTATTCATTTGTATTAAACTACCGAATATTGGTATTTTCAATTTGAAAACCGAATACGCATAATGAAATCTTTTTACTTTTTTATTTAAAATGACTATCAACATTACAAATATAAATACACTGCTAAATATCAATAAAGCATTGTTTGCGAAAAATGTTCCTGTATTCAAAAAGAACTTAGTAATACCTGGTAATTCTGCTCCTTCGAATGATGAAAACAAACCGATAATTCTTGGAAAAACAAAAACTGTCATGCCTATCGATATTAAAAGTGCAGCTGCTAAATATACTAAAGGCATTCTTAATGCAGATTTAATATCATTCGTAATCTTGGTTTGATTCTCATAATATTCTGCCATTTTTAAAATCATATCGCCAAGATTACCAGATAATTCTGCAACTTCTATCATTTGTACTAACAGATTAGGAAATTCTTTTGGTCTTTTTGAAAGTGCTTTTGAAAAAGATATACCGTTATTGATTTGTTGAAACAACTCAAAATACAACTTTCTTTGTGATCTATTTTCTTGTTGAATCGATAATAGTTCTAAAGCTGAGATTAATTTAATTCCTGCATTTAAAAGTGATCCTAATTGCTTTAAAAAGAAAATAAGTTGTTTGGTACTCATCACCTTACCAATAGTGATTTGATTCAACTTAGTTAATAGATTACGGTATTCAATGACATTTTTAATCTCATAGTTTTTTGATTGAAGATATTTAATACAGACATTTCGATTTAATGCTTCAATCCTACCTCGAACCATTTTTCCTTCTGCATTCATCGCTAAATATTTAAAATTACGAAGTTCCATTCACATCACTCCATCTCATTTGCTACTTTAAGAACTTCTTCAATTGATGTAACACCTTCTCTAACCTTTTTCATACCTGATTCTAAAATGCTTCTCATACCTTCTGATTTTGCCTGCTTAGTTAATTCCGAAAGTCCAGCATTTTCAGCAATCAGTTTTTGCATGTTTTTTGTAATTGGTAAAACTTCGAAAATACCTGTACGACCTGCGTAGCCTTTATAGTTGCAAGATGGACAGCCTTTTGCTCTTTTAACAGTTTCTATGTCCATGCCGAACTTTTTAAACATAACAATTTCACTTGGTGTAGGTTCGTCATCAAACTTACATTCTGTACACAAACATCTCACTAAACGCTGTGAAATGATTCCAGATAGTGATGATGCAATTAAAAATGGTTCTATTTCCATGTCTAACAGTCTTGTTACTGTCTTAATGGCGTTATTCGTATGAATCGTTGATAATACCAAGTGTCCAGTCAAAGATGCTCTAATCGCAATCTCAGCGGTCTCAACGTCTCTAATTTCTCCAACCATAACGATATTAGGATCTTGTCTTAAAATAGAACGTAGAGCTTGAGCAAATGTTAAATTGACTTCCGGATGAACCTGTACTTGATTAACACCTGCCATTTTGATTTCAACAGGATCTTCTACCGTTACGATGTTTACATCTGGTTTATTTAACTCTTGAAGACAAGCATAAAGTGTTGTCGTTTTACCAGAACCTGTTGGTCCACTAACTAAAACAATTCCATTTGGTTGATCAATCATTTGTCTAACTAAACGCTCTTCTTTACTATCAAAACCAATTGCTGGTAATTTACTCATTGCTCCTGATAAATCTAAAATACGCATAACAACTTTTTCACCACGTACAGTTGGTAATGTCGATATTCTTAAATCAATATTTTTTTGTTGAATCAGTGTTTGAATGCGTCCATCTTGAGGAACGCGTGTTTCTGTAATGTCCATTCCAGACATAACTTTAATACGTGAAATCATTTGATTATGTATTTTAATCGGAAATTCCTTGACTATATCTAATACGCCATCAACCCGATATCTAATGAGTACCTTGTCATCTAGTGGGTCAATGTGAATATCACTTGCTCTTTGGAATACTGCAGATGTCAATATTTGGTTAACCAATTTAACCATTGGAGTTTCTTCATCTAATTCTTCTTTAAACTCTTCTTCTTTGGAAATGCTTTGCTTAGCTCCTAATGCTTCTAATGTTCTAGTAAAACCGTAATATTTTTCAATTTGAGTTATGATCTCATTTTTAGGTGCAGAAAAAGCTTTTGGCCGGTAACCGGTCAAAACTCTTAATTCTTCATTTACAACAAAATCCAATGGATCTGATGTCGCATACATAAGATTTTTTTCTTCTATGCGCAAAGGAATGATATTATGTCTTCTACAAAACTCCTCACTAACCATAGCTAAAACCTGCTCATCAATTGTAAAATTAGATAAGGCAACGCGTTGAACACCTGTTGAATCTTCTAATGCCTTTAAAATTTGCATTTCTGTCGCATATTCTAAACGGCTTAATGTTTCACCTAATAATTCAGTAGGTTCTTTTTTATCTAAAGCATCATTTAATTGTTTTTCAGTTATAACTTTAGCTTCAAGTAAAATATCACCAATACGTCTTAATGCCATATTAGCCACCTACCTTTTCTTGAATATTTTGTTCTATAATTTCATGAATAGGGAAATACTGTTCATTATATAAAGTGATTGTTACAGGATCTGATAAATTGGGTGTTATGGTTCTATAGAAGAAAACAACATAACCATCTACGCCAGTTTGTGTAACAACCTGATAAATGAATTCAGTATCGGTCTCAGTAATGATTACCCCTGGTGTAGTTTCATCAATTTCAGGATTATCAATAATAATGGTTTGATATGGAATGATAACTTCAATATCTTGAGACGATTCATATTCAGTTATATATGGATATCCGATGAGTTTAAATGTAATTGAAGTGTCACTTAGTTTCTCCAATGTAATCGTATATCTGTGATTCAATCCATTGAAAAACGAAAAATCATATTGATTTACTTTTAAAATCCTAACGTTACTTCCAATTTCTGCCCAAGTAGGCAGTGTTGGATTTTGTTCAAAAATAAAACCGTTAAAATGTGTTTCAATCATTAATTTTTGCATTGCGGATGCAATAATACTTAGTTGTGTGTTATTTAATGTTGTGTCACTTAAATAACTCAACATAGAAAATCTTGAGTTTTCAAAAATTTCAATCTCTTCGACTTCTTCAATTATTTTTGTGACATCTAAACTATCTATAGATGATATATTTGTTTCAGAGATTATGTGAATGCTTGTTGCTTCATCTAAATAATCAATCAATTGATAAACTTTTCTATTTTTCAATGTTCCCATATCTTCTAAAAGATCATCAATAAACCATTGATATGCGAATTGACTAACTATAGATGTTGTGAACATATTTTCTAACTCATTTTTAAGTAATGTGTCATTCGTTGTGGATAATATAAAAAATGCTTGATTATTTTGATCTGGAGTCATTTGATTAATGGTCTGGTCAATATCAAAATCAAACCAAGCTAAATCTATGATATATTCATTGTTTTGATATATGATTTTATAATCAGCTGTATTTTTCCACTGTTGAACACGTTGAGTTAAGATGTTACCATACTGACTAGGTTCATAATTTCCTAAGTATATAAAACCAACACTGGTTTCCTCTACGTCTTTAGATAAATCAAAAATAGACATGATAACAACTGCAAATATAACTGCAATTGAAACAGTTATCAATGAAACCATGAAATATAAGTTGCGTTTAAAAAAGCTTATAAACCGTTTCAATACTACCACCTCTACTTAGCCTTATTATAGCAAAGATGATGAAATAATTGTGAAATAGTATAATATTTTATAGTTAATTAAGTTATTCTTAACAAATTAAACCAAATCTTTATCACTAAATATTATATAATGAAAGGTGTAGAGGATGTGATGAATCTTATGAAAATACTCAATCACAAAGGATTCTCAATGCTAGAAGCACTTGCTTCTGTTTTTATCATTTCTCTAGTCCTCACAACAACTATCACAATTATTGCAAATGTACGCAACCAAGTATTAGCATCTGATCGTCAGATTGCTGCAATTGAGGTTGGGTCACAAATAAGAGATCAAATATATATGGATTATGATTATGATACTTTATCATTATGGATAGGAGACAGTGAAATTATTGTTGACTATGAAAACTGCAATGATATAGATAATCCAATATCTTGCTCATTATTTCAATATACACTTAACAATTTAACCTATGATGAAAATGTCTTGATCATTTTCGAAGCACCAACAGAACAATCTATACAATTTCAAGTCATTCATTTTCGAGTAGAAATTGTTTATCATGATTCCAGAAAAATCCAGTTAGAAGGTATTATTTATGGATAAGAGAGGATTAGGGTTGCTTGAATTATTAGGTGCAATTATTATATTTGGATTGATGGTTTCAATGTTGTCTGTCCTTATTTCATTTATAATCAATGCTAGTGACAAAATTTCAGAAAAAAGTAGAGCAAATACTGAAGGCATGTATTTGATTTCTACGATAGATTCCAAGTTTCGAGATTTTGGAGCTACGGATTATCAAATATGTGATGATGGAGTTGATTGTATAATTATTGAAAGTCATTTTCAATATGTATTAAACGAAGATACACAAAGTATTGATTTAGAGACATATGATCCTGCTTTGAAATTAGAATTTGAAATCATTGATGGTGGTTTATATATAGATGGAATACAAGTTATGCTGAGAGGTTTCACACTTCATGAAGAGAGTTCAATTGAAACAACAGTTTTAACAAATACTGTTCGTATAAAGTTTTATTTTGTTTTAGTATCTGATGACTTAAGCACTTATGCATTTACTGTAACAAAATCATTTGAAATACAAGAAATACCACAAACATAGGAGAATTTAACCAATGAAATTAATCAAGAATAAGAAAGGTATGGGTTTAGCAACTGTATTAGGGATTGTTGCATTTGTCTTAGGGACAACTGCGACACTTTTGACCTATGTCTTTTTTCAAGCTCGATTAATTCAAACAAGTATAGAGACTACTGAATCTTATATCAATGCTGTACAAAAAGTTGAAACAACATTAAATATCATAGCAAGAGATCAAACGCTTGATGAATCTTATTTAAATGCCCTTGAACTTTATATGGGTGTATCTATAGAACCCTATGGTGATAATTTATGGTCAGTTACTTCTTCAATTAATGAAAGAGATTTAGTTACTAGTTATATAACCGGATCGACTTCAGTTGTAAATACATATGAAACGATTTTTGAAAAAACTGGTGAAGAACCTGATTTTTACTTAAGTCCTTTAATTACACCTACAAGTTTATTAACTGCATATCTTGTCAATTATTTTGAAATCAATTTTTTTGAATCAACTATGGATTCATCATTAGTTTCTTTTCAAGAAGTTATTGATTTCATTAAACAATTATCTGATAACAATGAAGGCTTTGATATTGTTTCAAGAACTACATTAACTAATCAATCCAATCCAACAGTATTATCACATTGGCTTATTGAAGGAGACGTTTCAATCACTGGAGGAAAAAATTTAACTATTCCTAATGGTTTGCTGTTAATTATCGATGGTAATCTCAATTTAAGTGCAGGAAGTAAACTTTACGGAAATGTCGTTGTTAACGGTACTGTTGAATATGGTTCTCAAGGGAAAAAGGTCCAAGGGCTTGAAGGGACCATTTATGCTAATGGTGATGTTGTTTTTTCAAAAAATATGACATTAGGTACTTACGAGCGACCCAGTTTTGTATTTTCAGAACAAGATATCATTTTAGATAATAATACAAGCGGTATTGCCTATTTCTTGAGTCAAAATTTTACTGCTCAACAAGGTAATATTTATATTACTGGTGGCGTTTATACAGTTTATAATTCAACACTTCAAAATGATGTTGAAGAATATCCAGATTTAGATCAAGAGTTATTTTATGAATATGCTATACCAACAACAATATATGTTGAAAGCGACAGTAATGGTGAAATAGGTTCTGGTGGATTTAAATTTACATATCCGAAATTATCATCCTAAATACGAAAAGATATTTTCATATCTTTTTTATTATCTATTCACTTGAATTCATTATAAATTATGAGATAATGTTTAAGAGGTGAAAATCATGAAATATTTAATCGCATGTGATTTAGATGGTTCACTACTTAACCGTAAAGGTGAAATATCAAAATTATCAAAAGAAGTTTTAACAAAACTTAAAAATCAAGGACACACTATTGTTATAGCAACCGGAAGACCATTTAATGGAGCAATCAGTAAATATAGAGAATTAGAACTTGATACTGCTTTAATCACTGATAATGGTGGATCCATTGAAAACCCAATGGATTCTACTTTTGCTAAACAAAAAACATTTATTCCTAAAGAAATGATGCATAAACTTTTTTCATACAGTAAATCATTTATCGTATCTTCCTTTTTCAGTGTTGATGAGGTTGTTTATGCTTATCAATATGAAAAGAAACTAGAAGAATATTTTAGTGGGATGCATAGTAGAAATGTTATCGAATCAGATTTCACAACTTTAGATATCGAACCTACAGGATTAGTTTTTTTAATTGATGAGAAATTTCAAAAGCAATTTGAAAATTTTATTGATGAGAATTTTGGTCACACATTATCTTTTCGTCTATGGGGTGCAGATACTCAATATGCAATCTATGAAGTCTACTTAAAGCATATATCCAAATCTTCAGCACTTAAATATCTTATTGATCATTACGAGATAGATCCTCAATATTGGATAGCTTTTGGTGATGGTATTAATGATGTCGAGATGATTAGAGATGCAACTCATGGGGTTGCTATGAAAAATGCTGTTGAAGAGGTTCTAAAAGTGGGTAATGATGTTACAGAGTTCACACATGATGAAGATGGTATTGCAAAATACTTAATTAAATTCTTTGATTTAAAATAAAAAATAAAAATAATAGAAAAATAAAAAACCCCGTTAATCGGGGTTATTTGTTTATGTGGCGTTGCAAGAGGGATTCGAACCCCCGACCGACGGCTTAGAAGGCCGTTGCTCTATCCAGCTGAGCTATTGCAACACATATAGTCGGCATTGACTATTATAACCCAATCAATGCCGAATGTAAAGTGTTAATTTGTTTCAAATTGACTATAATATAATTTTGAGTAAAATCCGTTTTGTTCAAGTAGTTCTTCATGCTTACCTTGTTCAATAATATTACCATCATTCATCACGAAAATGATGTCAGCATCTTTAATCGTAGATAATCGATGTGCAATAACAAAACTTGTGCGATTTTTCATAAGTGCTTCCATAGCGTGTTGTATTAAAACTTCAGTTCTTGTATCAACGCTTGAAGTTGCCTCGTCTAAAATAAGCATTGGTCGATCTGCAAGCATTGCTCGACTGATTGTTAATAATTGTCGTTGACCTTGACTAATATTACTACCATCTTCTGATAACTGGAACTCATAGCCACCTGATAAAGAATCTATAAAGTGATGTGTTTGTGCGAGATTTGCTGCTTTTTCAACTTCTTCTTTGGTTTTATCATCAGACCCATAAGTAATGTTTTCATAAATCGAACCTTCAAATAACCACGTATCTTGAAGCACCATTCCAAAGAGTTTGCGAACATCTGCTCGCTTCATATTTCTAATATCAATTCCATCGATTTCAATCGTTCCTGATTTGATTTCATAGAATCTCATCAAAAGATTAACAATCGTTGTTTTACCTGCACCAGTTGGTCCTACAATCGCGACTTTTTGGCCAGGTTTAATTTCTGCATTAAATCCTTTAATGACATCAACATCTTTAATATAGCCAAAATATACATCTTTAAAAACAACATGTCCTTTAATATGATTTACATCGAGTGAGCTTAATACATCTCTTTCTAAAGACTCTTCTTCTTCATCTAATAAATTAAATATACGTTCAGATGCTGCTGCAGTAGACTGCAATACATTTGCAATACTTCCTATTTGTTGAATTGGTTGATTAATTTGTCTTGTATATTGAATAAAGGTTTGAATAATACCAACTTGAATCGCTATCAATGGATTTGTTGTCAAGACTAGGAAAGCACCAATAACTGCAATTGCGATATAAGCAATATTACCAATAAAAAATTGTACTGGCCACATAATGCCTGAAATAAATTGAGATTTCACAGCGCTTTTATATAAGTCATGATTGATTTCTTCAAATCTTTCGGCTGATTGCTTCTGGTGATTAAACACTTTAACAACCGTATGTCCACTATAAGTTTCTTCTATGTGTCCGTTTAATTCCCCAAATGATTTTGCTTGTGCTCTAAAATAGCCTTGAGATAGTTTAACAAATTTTCTAGCTACTAACAAAGCTAAAATGGTTGTTATAAATACAACACCTGTCAAAATATAACTTAATGCAATCATCATTGCAAATATGCCTATAATTAATGTAATTGATCTAAAGATTTCAGATATACTTTGTGTAAGTGTCATGTTAATGGTTTCTACATCATTTGTTACACGACCTAAAATATCACCAAACTGTTGATCATCAAAAAACTTTAGCGGTAACTTGTTTATTTTACTTGATAACTCTTTACGCATAGAATAAGTTAAATTTTGTGTCATACCAATCAACATAAATGCTTGAAAATAGTTAAATAGCGATGCTAATAAATATGAACCTGCAATAACTAATGCAATTTCGCCTAAAGATAAGTTGATGTTGCCAATGACATGTATTAAACCAATAGGTCTTGTTGACTTGAATGCATCAGCAACTTCTGATGTGATTAAACCGAGCAACCATGGTGATAATACTGATAATAGCGCAGCAATAATAGCCATAACCCCTGCTGTTCCTATTTGCCAACCATAAGGTTTTAAATATTTAGCTAATTTAATCATTGTGCCTTTAAAATCTTGTGGTTTTTCTGTATAACTCATACCACGTCTTCCACCCATAACAGGTCTCGATGAGGAGGATTTTTTGTTATCTTTTTTATCTTCCATATTACATTTCCTCCTTCGACAATTGTGAAGAAGCTATTTCTTGATATACAGAACATGATTCTAACAATTCTTGATGTGTTCCTTGACCAACAATTGTACCTTGGTCTAAAACAATAATTTGATCTGCATAACGAATGGTATTAATTCTTTGAGCAACGATTAATTTGGTTGCTTTTATTTTTTCATCTAATAATTTTCTAAGTTTTTGATCTGTTCTATAGTCAAGCGCTGAAAAAGAATCATCAAAAATATAGATTAATGGATTTTTGGCGATTGCTCTTGCAATGCTTAGTCTTTGACGTTGTCCACCAGATACGTTTGTACCACCTTGTGATACATGATGATCATAACCATCTTCCATTTCTTTGATAAATGAATCTGCTTGTGCAATATGTGCTGCTTCTATCATTACATGATCATCATAATCTTGATTACCAAATAAGATATTACCCTTAATACTTCCACCAAATAAAATTCCTTTTTGAGGAACATATCCCATAGTACTATGTAAATCCTCTTGTCTTAGATCTTTAATATCTATTCCATCAATTTTTATTGTTCCAGAGGTTCTTTCATAAAAACGTGGAATCAGGTTAATTAATGTTGATTTACCTGAACCTGTCGATCCTATAAATGCTGTTGTTTTTCCTGCTGCAGCTTTGAAACTGATATTTGAAAGAACTGGAGCGTGAGCATCGGGATACTTGAAAGTTACATTATCAAATTCCACTTCACCTTTTAAGTCAGTTGGCAAAGTTATCGGATTTTCCGGATCATTAATTTCTATTTCCATGTCAAGAACTTCCATAACACGTTTTGCTGAAATAGCTGCTCTTGGAATCATAATAAAAATCATCGTTAAAAACATGAATGCCATGATAGCACGCATTGCATATTGCATTAAAGCCATCATAGATCCTGGATCAAATCCATCAATACCAATGAAAAACCTAGATCCTAAATAGACAATAGCAACGCTGGTTAAACCCATAATTAGACCCATCGTTGGCCACATCATGCTCATAATACGATTGACAAATATATTTAGATTTCTTGATTCTTGGCTTGCTTCATCTATTCTTTGTGCTTGAAATTCTTGAGTATTATATGCGCGAACAACGCGTAAACCACTTAAATTTTCTCTTGTTCGAAGATTTAATTTATCAATTAATTTTTGCATCAATTGAAACCTTGGAAGTGTAATAGAAAATATAATTGATAACATCACAATCAAACTGATAATTGAAACACTTAAAAGCATTGATAATGTCGGATGTTGTGCTATCGAAAATGCAATAGCCCCAACAGCTAAGAAAGGCGCTAAGATCACCATTCTTAAAAGGGTATTAACAATATTTTGGAGTTGCTGAATATCATTAGTTGATCTAGTAATTAAAGAAGATGTTGTAAAATGATCCATCTCACGTAGTGAAAATTGTTCGATTTTTTTATATACAGCTCTTCTTAAATCCACAGCAAAAGCTGCAGATATTTTAGATTCAGTATATCCACTAATAATTGTGAATATAATGCTTATAATGGTTGCACCAAGCATCAATAAAGCGTATTCCCAAATTTTACTGATATCAGGATCAACAGTTGCATCTCCTAAACCAATACCTTCATTAACTAGCCATCCTAAAATCATAGGTAACAACAAATCTAAAAAAGCTCTAAGTGCAACTAGAGCAAATACCAGGAGAACCCCCCATTTATACGGTTTTAAAAACTTAAGTGCTTTTATCAAAACGTATCCAGCTTTCTAATGAAAAGGAAAGACTTAAATCTTTCCTAATTGAGCGATTTTATCGAGTATTCTCATCAATTCTTTAGTGTCGTCTTCACCAAGATGGTCAGCTAAAACCCTTAATGGTTTATAATATTCATCTTGAACTGACTCAACAAACGCTTTACCTTCTTGTGTTAATTTAATATAAGTCACACGTAAATCCTTTGCTGATGTTTCTTTTGTTAAATATTTCTTTTCAACTAAATCATTAACTTTGTGTGTGATTGCTGGTAGTGTTACACGAAGCGTTTTTGCAACATCTGATAATTTAATCTTTTGATTTAAATCACAAAACGCCACACAAAATAGTACCATAATATCTGCATCACTTAATTCAGTATGAATTCTTTTATATACACCGCTACGACGAAAAGTTTGTAGTGATCGATCTAATTTTTGTAAAGTTCTATATTCTTTCAATGTAATTTCCTCCTCAATGTTGGGCTAATGTCCACTTTTTATTCTAACGAATTTTTAAGTGGATGTAAAGTCATTTAATCCATTAAATGTTAGCCTAATTTATATATGTTAAGCAGATTTTCTAATTCTTCTTTTCTTTTTAAATCAGCTTTGATGATAATTTTTTCTATTTGTTTTATTTTATGTTGATAATATGCTTTTGATTCAGGCTTTGTTTTAAGGATAGGACCAAGATATAAATCACTTTCGCTTAATTCCATTTTTCCTCTAATCGCTTTGATAATTACATAATAAAACTTATCAAAAACCAAATACTCATCAACTATTTTAAAATGATGCTTCATCAAATATGTTCTTAATATATCAATCTTATCATTGGGTTGTAAAAGATAGGTGGTATCATGTTTTGGGGCATTGTCTAAAATATCACAGATTAAATAAGAACCCATACCAGCTATAATTGCTAAATCAAAAGTTTCTTTTACATTCAAAAAACCATCCGTCTTGATTAATGATACCGGATAGTTTTTCAAGTTTTTTTCTGCTTGTTTTAAAGGTTTTTCTCGTAAATCGCTAGCAATAGCTTTTTCGATATAACCTTTTTCGAATGCAATTCTTAAAACTAACCCATGATCTGTTCCAATATCTAATACATGATGATAATCTTTGGTTAATTCAGCTAAAAACTCTATTCTTTTACTTTTTGCCATAATAGAATTCGCGCAGTTTGTTTTGTCTTGATGGACTTCTTAATTTTCTTAATGCTTTTGCTTCAATTTGACGAATACGCTCACGTGTTACACCAAACTCACGACCTACTTCTTCTAACGTGTGATTCTTTCCATCAAATAAACCATATCTTAGACGTAAAACCTTTTCTTCACGATCTGTTAATGTCTCAAGTACTTCATCTAGTGTTTGTCTAACCATTTCTTGCAACATGAACTCATGTGGTGTCAATGCATTTGGATCTGATATAAAATCACCTAAAGAAGAGTCTTCTTCTTCACCGACATGCGCTTCAAGAGAAATAGGTTCTTTAGCAATTCTTTGAATGTTTTGAACTTTTTCTGGAGTAATACCCATTTTTTGAGCAATCTCTTCTAATGATGGTTCGCGGCCTAAGTCCTGAATTAATTGTCTTTGAATACGAATCATTTTATTAATTGTTTCAACCATATGCACTGGAATACGGATTGTTCTTGCTTGATCGGCAACTGCACGAGTTATTGCTTGACGAATCCACCATGTAGCATATGTAGAGAACTTAAATCCTTTTTCATAATCAAATTTATCAACTGCTCTCATCAAACCCATATTACCTTCTTGAATAAGATCTAAAAACAATAATCCTCTACCTACATATCTTTTAGCAATGGATACAACTAAACGATAATTTGCTTCTACGAGTTTATTTTTAGAATATTGAGCTTTTTCAAGTGCTCTTCTTAATTCTTCGATATCTTCTTCTGGTAATTCTAATAGACCTTGCTTGATTTCATCAAGTTGTTCTTTAGCATAGCGACCATTAGAAACTGCAATCGCGTATCTTTGTTCTTCTTCTTGATTCAATAAAGGAATTTGTCCGATTTCTTTTAAATACATGCGAACAGGGTCATCTATTTTAATTGTTGATGCGATTGTATCAATATTAATAAGTTCCTCTTCTTCAACTTCAAGACCACTCAATGACAAGTCATCTGGTTCATCATCTTCAATATCAAATTCGACTTCATCATCTTCATCTATCTCTAAGACTCCTGCTTGTTCTTCATCTTCATCTTCGACTTCTTCTAGTTCATCTTGAGTAATGATATCAATATCTTCATTAAGTAGTGCTCTTTCAATTTCAAAGTAGTCTTCGCTACCAGGATTTGCGAAAGGCAAAACATCTTCTTGACTTAAAAACTTCTCTTTTCCAGCTTTTTTTATCAATTGTGCAATAATTTTTTCTTGTTTCAAAGTGATACCTCCTATTTTTTATTCATCAATAAGCGTTTAATCTTATCTCTTTCTTCTACTAATGCTGCATTATATTCTTCAAGATTTGCAATCTTATCTTTTAGATATGCATAACGTCTCCACAAACTAGAATCTTTAACTAGGTCAATGTATTTATCAATTTCATTTTTTTCTAAAATATCAATTTTATCGACCCAAAACATATCTTTAAATAAAATATTTTCAACATAATCTCGCTGATCTTTATTTAAAGTATCTAGAAAATCATTAATGTTTAGATCAAGATGATCTGCATAATAGTTTTCGATTCTAATTCTGATTCCTGCAGTTATATGATCTGCAAAATCATTTGGTTTTAATTTTTTAGATGCATATTCACCGATTTCTTTTGATTTCAACATCGCGAAAATGACTAAACGTTCAGCTCTTTCATTTCGATTCAATATTTTAGGTTTCTCTTGTTTTGGTATTCTAGGTTCAACAATCGTAGGTAATTTAGGTTTTACTTTAAGTTCTTCGACTGGAACATTAAGCTCTTTAGATAACTTTTGAATGTAAAACGCTTGAATGGTACTATCTGAATATTGAATCATTTGGATAACTTGTTTCTTAAATTCTTTCATATCGTTTGCATCTTGTAAGTTTTTATTACGTTTGTAATTTTGATATCTAAACGCATATGAATCTTGTGTATACTCTCCAAAAAGCATTTCATACTTTTCTGGTCCGTATGCATTAATAAACTCATCTGGATCCATCTTTTCTGGAATTGATAAGACTTCAACTTTGAGTCCTTCTTTTTCTAATACTGGAATACCTTGATCTGCTGCTTTTATTCCAGCTTGGTCACCATCGTATGCGATGATGATTGATTGTGTTACCGATTTAATCAATTTTGCCTGATCTTTTGTTAATGCAGTTCCCATGGTGGCTACACCATTTTTAACACCAGCAGCATAAGAACTGATTACATCAAAGAATCCCTCATATAGTATAACTTGTTTTGACATTCTAATCTCACTTAAAGCTTCATAAAAGTGATATAGAAGCAATCCTTTTTTAAAAATAATCGTTTCTGGACTATTGATATATTTAACTTGATCCTTAGGATTGAGTGTTCTTCCGCTTAAACCTACGACATCACCTTTAGGATTTGTAATTGGAAAAATAACTCTTTCACTAAACAAATCATAGTATGAACCATCATCTGCTTGCTTCACAACACCTAATTTAATCATATCTGATACAGCATATTTTTTGTCCTTTAGGACTTGATATAGTGTATCACCATATGATGGTGCATAACCCATTTTAAAATGAAGGATGAGTTCATCAGTCATTTGTCGATTGTATAAATACTTAAGTGCTTCTTGTCCCTTTTCACTGTTTTTTAAGTTGAATTGATAAAATGAAGCAACTTCATTCATCAATTGATAGTACTGTGCATAAGGATCTTTCTTTACTTTTGCTTTTTTAATCGTAATGCCTGCTCTTTCAGCTAATTCATGAGCAGCTTCTTCAAAAGATATATTTTTAATCTTTCGATAGAAATTAATGGGCGTTCCTCCTTCACCACAAGACATACATTTTGCAATGTTTTTTTCTGGTGATACAGAAAAGCTAGGTGTTTTTTCTTGATGGAATGGACATAAGCCCATGAAGTTTTTACCACGTTTAGAAAGAGACACAAACTCGCTGACTAAGTCAACGATTGGCGTCTTCTCATTAATCTCAATAATGAGTTTATCATCCATGGTATCCCTCCTGTTTTCTAAAACTTAACTGCTTGTTCTATATATTCTTTTAGTTCTTTAATTGGTATTCTTACTTGTTCCATTGTATCTCTATTTCTTACTGTAACCGTTTCATCTTTTTCTGTATCATGATCGATTGTAATACATAAGTATGTTCCTATTGAATCTTGTCTTCGATATCTTTTACCAATACTTTGAGTTTCATCATATGAAACATCAAAATATTTGGCTAACATTTGATAGACTGCAAATGCTTTTTCACCATGACTTTTTTTAATTAAAGGCAAAACTGCTGCTTTATAAGGTGCAAGTGCTGGATGAATATGAAGCACTTGTCTAATGTCTCCATTATCTAAAGTCTCTTCATCATAAGCGCTTGATAAGAATGCTAACAATAATCGTTCAACACCAACAGATGGTTCAATAACATAAGGTAAATATCTCTCGTTTGTTTCTGGATCTAAATAAGTTAAATCTTCACCTGAATGCGTTTGGTGAGCTTTTAAGTCGAAGTCTGTACGTGATGCAACGCCCCATAGTTCATCAAAGCCCCATGGGAAACGATATTTAATATCTGTGGTTGCATTTGAATAATGACTTAAAGCTTCCGGGCTATGGTCATCAAATAATAAATCTTCTTTCTTAAGACCTAAATTGACTAACCAATCCATACAATAAGTTTTCCAATAATTAAACCATTCTAATTCAGTGCCTGGCTTCACAAAATATTCAAATTCCATTTGTTCAAACTCTCGTGTTCTAAAAATGAAGTTACCTGGTGTAATTTCATTTCTAAACGCTTTACCAACTTGGCAAACACCAAATGGTATTTTTTTTCTAGTAGATCTTTGGATATTTTTAAATTGGATAAATATACCTTGAGCTGTCTCTGGTCGTAAATAAATTTGATTTGCTTGTTCTAATATAACACCTTGATAGGTTTGAAACATCATATTGAATTTTCTAATTGGTAAATAGTCCGACTTTCCACAATTTGGACAAGGGACTTTGTGTTCAATTAAATATTGATACATGGTTTCTGTGTCCCATCCATCCGCATTTAATGTATGGTCATGTCCTTCAATGAGCTGATCGGCTCTAAAGCGTTGATTACAGCTTTTACATTCTGTTAATGGATCACTAAAACCACCAACATGTCCACTAGCTTTCCAAACTTCACTGTTAAGAAGAATCGAACTATCTAATAATACATTATTTGGTGTTTCTCTTTGAAACTTTAATGTCCATGCATCTTTTATATTTTTCTTCAATAAACTTCCTAATGGACCATAATCCCAAGTATTAGCTAAACCTCCATAGAGTTCGCTTCCTTGAAATATAAATCCTGTTGATTTTGCGTATTGTACAATTTGATCTAATGTAACCATATGAACACATCCTTTAACGTCTATTGTAGGTTTTTTAATGTCGTTTGTAAATGAAACTGGTAATATTTTAAAATAAATTCTTTTATTTTAGTTAAAATTTCTGATTCATGCTCTTCTAATTCATGATATGGCTTGTAATAAAGTTTTAAAAGCACAATTGATTCTTTAAGATCTAAATCAATTATATCTGTTTCTCCATGATAAACCAAGCCACCTTTATCTATATTAAAACCCAAAACTTTTCTACCATCAGCATTAAGATTGAGTTCATAACCTAAAGGTTTTAATATTTTCAGAGCAAAACTATATGATGATGCAACCATATCTTTACCTTTTAAGGCTAGCATCATTTCTTGAAATATTTGTTGGTGATTATAGTTATCAACAATGAGTTGATCTATAATCTCCAAAATAAGTGCAGCACTTTTTGTTTGTGTATAGTCTTCCTTTATCTTCGAATAATCGTTAAGAATCTTTGATTCTGCTAAAGTTATAAAAGGTTTATTTTGATCCTTAAACTCTATATGTGTAAGATATTGTGCAAGAATTCTTGATGATTGATTGATTTTTTGTGAACCCTGAGCAAGTAACGTTTTTTTGCCATTTGGCGTATACACAAATAGAAGTCTTGCACTTTCAAGGTAAGGTTGTACCTTATAAATAAGACCTTCCATTATACATCTTCTCCATAGCCAAAAGCTTTTAGATCGTTTGGACGATTTCTCCAGTCTTTTTTAATCTTTACCCAAAGGGTTAAATGAATTTTTGTGTTTAATAAATGATTAATCTCTTTTCTTGCTTCAGTACCGATTTTTTTAATTTTATCTCCAGCTTTGCCAATTAATATTTGTTTTTGCGTTGCCCGCTCAACAATAATTAATGCTGAAACATCAACTGTATTCAACTCAACATTTTCCTCTAAAGACTCGATAACAACTGCGACAGCATGTGGAACTTCTTGTTCGGTATGATATAAAATCTTTTCTCTGATAAGTTCTGACATCAGTTTTTGTTCGCTTTGGTCGCTTTTCATTTCTTTTGGGAAAAACAATGGACCTTCTTCGAGATAAGGGACTAAAGTTTCTTCTAGTCTATCTAAAAATGTTTTATCCTTCGCAGATATTGGTATAACACCTTCAAAGTCATAAGACCCTAGATAAGATAAGATTAACTCATCAATTCCAGATTTACCTTTGAGTTCATCTATTTTATTAATTACAAGAAAAACAGGGATCTTCAAATATTTAAAATGATTGATAATATGTTCTTCAGCAGCACCTTTAATCGTATCTACAACGAATAAAACAATATCAACATCTTGAATACTAGACACTGCAACTTTGTCTATGGTTTTGTTCAGTAAATCTTTTCCTTTGTGCATGCCTGGTGTATCAACAAAAACCATTTGATAATTTTCTTTGGTTAGTACACCTAATATTCGATTTCTTGTTGTTTGGGGTTTTGGACTCATGATCGCAATCTTTTCGCCAATAATTGCATTAAGCAATGTAGATTTTCCTACATTAGGTCTACCAACGATTGCAATGAATCCAGACTTATGATTACTCATTAGGCTTTTCGTCCAATACAAATGCATAAGGAAGCAAACCATCTGTCGTAGTTTCCATGGTTTCACCTTTTGTATTTGCTAAAATAATTTTTGCATCTTTAGGCAACAACTCATGCATAACTTGTCTACAAGCCCCACAAGGTGATACAGGTCCATGGTCATTAGCAACAATTGTTATTGAAACGATATCTTCTTTTTTATATCCTTGGCTGTACAAAGAAAATAATGCACTTCTTTCTGCACAGTTAGATAAACCAAATGATGCATTTTCTATATTTGCTCCGTGAATGTAGGTGCCATCTTTTAATAAGATAGCTGCGCCAACTTTGAAATTTGAGTATGGGGTATATGCACGATTTCTTGCAATCAATGCTTGTTCTAAACTTTTCATGTTAGCTCCTTTCTAAATTTGCTTTTTTCAATATTTTTTCTTGTTCTTCTTTCATGATTTCTTCTTCAGCTTTCGTGTAATGGTCATATCCTTTCAAATGTAGATAACCATGAACTGCTAAAAATCCAATCTCTCTTTCAAATGAGTGCTCAAATTCTTTTGCTTGGATGCTTGCTTGTTCTAAAGAGATAAAAATATCTCCTAAAGATTTATCATCTTTGTCATCATTTATAAAACTTAAAACATCCGTTGGACGATCAATATTACGATATTTTTTATTTAATTCTTGAATTTCTATTTGAGTAACAAAAATAATTTGAATGTTATTCTTTTCTTTGACTGGCTTAAATATTTTTCTTAACAATACCTCTACTTCATTAATATCCTCATGAGTTTGATTATGTATCTCAATTTTCATTGGTCTCATACCTTTCAAGAATACGTTGAACTAATGGGTGTCTAACAACGTCAATTTTATCAAATTGGATAATTTGGATATCATCCATACCAGATAGTATTTTTAAAACTTGATTTAAACCTGATGCTGATGAACCTTTTGGTAAGTCTGTTTGTGATGGATCACCAGTAATCACCATTTTTGATGCGAATCCTAAGCGTGTCAAAAACATCTTCATTTGAACTTTTGTTGTGTTTTGAGCTTCATCCAAAATAACAAAAGCATTTTCTAAAGTTCTACCTCTCATATATGCTAGCGGAGCAATCTCAATAACACCTTTTTCGAGAAGGCTCATCGTGGTTTGCATACCAAGCATTTCGTATAATGCATCATATAGAGGAACCAAATAAGGATCAACTTTTTCTTTTAAATCGCCAGGTAAAAATCCTAAATTTTCACCTGCTTCAACAACAGGTCTTGTTAAGATTAACTTTTTAACTTTATTATTTTTTAGATCAGCAACTGCTTGAGCAACAGCTAAATATGTTTTACCTGTTCCTGCAGGACCTACACCTAATACTAAATCATAATTAGAAATAGCATCTACATAAGTTCTTTGATTAAATGTTTTTGGATAAATTGATCTTCCGTGATCATTAACCAAAATCTTTTTGCGATTCCGATACAACTCAAAAACATTCTCAAGTTCATTCTTTTCACCTAATTTGATAATATACATAACATCTCTTTCAGTTAATTGAACCTGATGTTCAGCTAATTCTATTAAGACAGCAAAAATAGCTTCCAACAACGGTATCATGTCTTTTTTAGCGTCCGTAATTATTTCAGACCCCATTAGAGAAACATTAACACCTAAATATTGTTTGAAAACCAATAGATTACGATCTTGTATGCCTACTAATCTTGCGATTGCTTCGGCATGATGAATTTGTTGATTTAATTTCATTAAATCCGCTCCTTACCGTGATATTATTATACCACAGCCAAAAAAATAAAAAAGCACTACAGTACTTTTTTTTGATGATTCATATAAAAACGCACCAAAAGGTGCGTATTTAGTTACACGTTATTTTTTCTTATTGCGTGCTGCGCGTTGTGCATCTTTACGTGCAACACTTGGTTTCACATAAAATTCACGTTTGCGTGCTTCTTGGAGGTTTCCTGACTTAGAAACATCACGTTTAAAGCGACGTAAAGCATCTTCAATTGATTCTTTCTCGCGAACGACTGTTTTAGGCATTGTCTGCCCTCCTCTCACGCTTAGATTGATTAGCCTCATTCATTATATATGATTTTATTTAATTTGTCAAAAATATTCATGAATTTTTTACTGATAGATAACTTAACATATATAAGCTAGCAATTTCTGTTGGTAAAATATTTAGTCCTAAAGAAACAGAGATAGCCTTTTGTGTGAGTAGAAATTCTCTTTCTTGATCAGTAATACCGCCTTCTGGACCAATAATAACAGCAATTCTAAGTTTTGATATATCATCTGGAACAACATTTTTTAGTGTCGTTGTTCTATGATTTTCATCTGCTAATAAAATCAAATCATAGACTGAAAAATCTATATCTTTAAGTGCATTAATCATTAGAACTGATGGCACATCAAAACGATGTGCAAGTTCTGATGCTTCTTTAGCAATGATATGTAATCTTGATAATTTCTTATCACTATTTTCTATTTTTGCAATACTTCTGTTCATCGGAGTAAATACAATATTTGAAACGCCATAAACAGTAGCATATTTAACTACAGTTTCTGTTTTTGGATGCTTCGGTAATCCTTGAATTAAAGTGACATCCATAGTATTAGGTTTTTCTAATGTTTTTAGTATTTTATAGTTGACGTCTTGTTGATTCACCTCAAGAGATGCTAAAAAACAAGACCCTTGATGACAAACAATAATTTCATCACCTGTTTTCATTCGCATAACTCGAATAATATGATGTGCATCTTGGCCAGTAATTTTATGATTTAATTCATCTAAAAAATAGCGTTGTGGCATCTTATCACCTTATTGATGAAAAAAGTGCTTCCTAGGAAACACTTTTAGCTGATTTTTTGTGATATTTAGAATTATTAATGTAAGTTGTTTGATAAAACAACAAGCACAAATAATAAGACAGCAAGAACAGCTGAAGATCTAACTAAAAATAATTCTAATCCTCTAGTCTTTCTGTTTTTAAATAATTCAGATTTTTCACCACTAAAAGCATCTTTAATATTATCTTGTGAGTGTTGTAACAACACCGTAATAACAAGTAAGATGGCTACAATAATTGTTAAATAGTCTACCCAGATCATATATTTCCTCCTAAAACTCAATTAATGATATCAAATTTTCATTTTTTTGTCAATTATATATTCATATAATACTTGATTAATCATTAATCTCAATTTTTATAATTTTACCATCTTCCAAATATAAGATACGATTGGCAATATCTTTAGCATCTTCATAGTCGTGAGTCGCAAATATGCAAGACATATTTTGTTGATTCATTATCCGTTTTAAATCTTGTCGAATCTGTTTTCTCAAATCTTTATCAAGGTTACTAAAAGGCTCATCTAAAAGAAGCATTTTAGGGTTCGGAGCGAGTGCTCTAGCTAAAGCAACCCTTTGTTGTTGACCTCCTGATAATTCATGAGGATACTTCGTATATTTCTCATTTAAACTAATTAATTCAAGCATTTCTAATGAAATCTTTTCTTTTTCTTCTTTTGTTTTTTTCATCAAGCCATATTGAATGTTTTGTAGGATATTTAAATGTGGAAAAAGTGCATAGTCTTGGAAGACCATCCCGATTTTTCTTTTATTAGGTTCAACAAAATGATGATTCGAAACCAAAATTTCTCCATCGATTTTGATTTCACCATTTTTAGGTACTTCTAAACCTGATAACACTCTTAAAAGAGTACTTTTTCCAGATCCACTTTTGCCTAATATAGCAACAATCTCTCCTTGTTCTATGCCAGTAGTACAATTGCATAAAACCAAATTGTTTTTATCATATTCAAAATCTATTTTATTAATATCAATATACATTATTGAACAATCCCTTCTTATAATGTGTCAATACATAAATTAACACACCTGCTATCGTTATAAGTATTAAAGATGCCAAACTTGATTCCTGAATCATTTCATCTTTTGCGTAGATGTAAACCATTGTTGATAAGGAATCATAGTTTGCAGGTCTTAAAATTAAAGTTAATGGCAATTCTTTGATAATATCTACAAAAGCAAGTATAAATGCTCCAATTAAACCTGGTAATATAAGCGGTATATCAACACGGATAAGTGCATCTAGTCGACTTGAACCAAGTGTATATGCAGATTCAGTAAATTTAGTGCCAATTTTTTCATATTGGCTATCAATACTATTGAATCCTATGGACAAGAACCTTAATACATAAGCAAAAATGAGTGTGAATATGCTTAGTGTAATCACAAGCGTTGGTCCATGAGGAATGATTACTGAATAAATGGGTGCTAACAATCTATCGATATCTACAAAAAACACATGGACTGCTACTGCAATAACAGCACCTGGTATCGCATATCCTAAATTTGCCAACTTAACCCAAGATTTACTAACTTTACTTCGAGCTTTCATTCGACTAAAGTTCACCATGAATAATGATATGATGACAATAAATATAGCAGTAACTACCGAGTTAACTACTGTATTCATGGTTGCTATAAGTAATCTCATATTAAATGCTTTTTGGAATGTTAGGAATAAATACCAAATCAATTGTAAAAATGGAATAATAAATCCAATCGATAAAATAAACCATAAAAATGAAGCTACCCCAAAATGTTTCCATCCATGAATTTTACGTCTAATAATCAGTTTTGTTTTAACATGCATATGATATTGTCTTCTGCCTCTTAAGATACGTTCAATGATAATAACGGCAAAGACAAGAATCATTAAGTATGCAGATAATCTAATTGCACTATTAATATCGCCTAATGAAAACCAAGCATTAAATATAGCAAAGCTAAACACTCTAACGTTAAAGTATTGAACAACACCATAATCATTTAAAGTTTCTAAAATAACGAGTAAGGATCCAGCCACTAGTGCTGGTCTTACAAGTGGAATAGTTACAGAAAATAACCTTTTCCATTTGTTCGCACCAAGCAAAGTTGCACTTTCAATATATGATGAACTTTGTCTTGACAACGCACTCAATGTAAGTATATATATATAAGGATATAGTGTAAATGCGAAAATCAATGCTGCACCAATCATATTCATTATATTGATTTGTCCGGGTATGCCTAATACATTCATTAATCTTGAAATTGTACCCGTATAACTTACCATGTCTGCATAAACATACGCTGCAATATACGATGGTACAGCTAATGGTATCACAAGAATCCAACTTAAAAACTTACGTCCTTTAAAATCATATCTAGCTACAAAATAAGCAGAAGAAAATCCTATAATTAAGGATAATGATGACACAATTACAATTAAAACCACAGAATTGATAATATATTCTCTTAATAAGTGAGTTCTAATATGTTCCCAAGTCGAACTTGATGGGCCAAAAAACTCAAAAAGAATATTGACAATAGGCAGTAATATTAAAACGCCAATGACAATACTCATGATGGTAAAAATATTCAAATGGCGTTTTATCTTAGTGCTTATGATATAACACACATCCTTTAAATTCTAGCTATTTCCAACCTTCTTCATTCATAATGATTGTTGCTAGTGCACTATGTTCACCGAGTTTATTCAGTGGTATATCTTGAGATATAAAACTCCCCCAAGACTTTAATAAATCATGTGGTTCTACAGTAGGATTAATCGGGTACTCATAATTTGCATCAGCGTATGACCTTTGAGCTTCTTCACTTGTTAAAAACTCTATTAATTCAATAGCTTCATCAATATTTTTAGAGTGTTTAGCGACACCTGCTCCGCTGACATTAATATGTGTTCCAGTGGTGTCTTGATTTGGGAAAAATATTCTAACTGTCTCTCCGACCTCAACTTCATATGGATCACTTGAGTTAAGCATTCTTCCTATATAATAAGTATTCATAATAGCTATATCAGCTTCACCGGATACAACTGCTTTTGCTTGGTCTCTATCATTGCCTTGTGGGTCTCTTGCAAAATTTTGAACAAGACCAGCAGCCCAAGCTCTCGCTTGTTGTTCTCCCATGATTTCAATCATTGATGACATTAGACTTTGATTATAAATGTTTGTTGAAGTTCTTGTTACAATTCGACCTTCCCATTTTGAATCCGTTAAGTCCTCATATGTTGATAGTTCACTAGCATTTACACGATCTGGATGATAAACCAAAACTCTAGCTCTCATTGTTAAACCATACCAATAATGATTAGTATCTTTATATTTACTAGGAACTTGTTCTTCTAGTACATCAGAGGTTACTGGCTGAAGTAAATCCATCTCTTTAGCACGATGTAATCTACCTGCATCTGCAATTATTAAAACATCAGCAGGTGAGTCTTGACCTTCATTACTCATTCTAGTAATGAGTTGGTCTGCACCATCACTGACGAGGTTAACACCTATTCCTGTTAATTCTGTGAATCGATCATATAACAATTGATCGGTATCATAATGTCTTTCGGTATATACTGTAATAACTTTATCTTCTCCAACACTGCCAAATTGACAAGCGGTTAGTATAATTGTCATCAAAAACATAACAAATGTTAATATCATTTTCCTCATATACTATCTCCTTAAAATTTAATGATTAACATGATTCATTTTATGTTTTATATCATTCAAAGTCAAAAGATATGATTAAGATTATAAACAGTCGAGTGTTTTATAATAAATAAGAAAAAAACAGCTGTTTAATCAGCTGTTTCTATGTGCGGGAATTCCCTTTAATTTGCTAAAAGGTGGGGCATCTTTAACAACAACAGCATTGGCTGCAACTATACTATGATCTCCTATTTTGATAGGACCTACAATCGTTGCATTTGCATAAACAATCACATTATTTCCAAGCTTTGGATGTCGGTCTACTTTGTCAAAAGTATTTGCACCTAGTGTAACACCATGATATAAAACACAATTGTCTCCAATAACTGCAGTCTCTCCAACGACAACACCCATACCATGGTCAATGAAAACTCCATGTCCTATTTTGGCTGCTGGATGAATATCAATACCTGTTTTTTTTCTTGTTTTGTATGACATCCATCTAGCAAGATTTTTGAATCCTTTATTATATAGTTTGTGTGCGAATCTATGTCTCCTTAAAGCAATAACACCTGGATATGCTAGAAATATCATTAAGCAACACGGTGCAGCAGGATCATATTTTTTTGCAGCTCTTACATCTTCTTGTGTACATTTAAACATTATATTCGTATAATGCTGTAGATAAATACCTTTCACCTGTATCAGGTAAAACTACAACAATCCTCTTCCCTTTGTTTTCTTTTCTTTTTGCGACAATTGTAGCTGCATATAATGCTGCCCCTGATGAAACTCCCATAAAGACACCTTCTGTTTTCGCTAGTGTTCTTGTTGTTTCAATTGCTTGATCATTTGTAATTTGAATAATTTCATCGATGATTTCACGATTTAGTATCGCTGGAACAAATCCTGCTCCAATACCTTGTATTTTATGAGGACCCGGTTCTCCACCAGATAAAACTGGTGAATCCGTTGGTTCTACTGCAATGATTTGAATATTTTTTAACTCTTTTTTTAAAACTTCACCTACACCGGTGATGGTACCACCTGTACCGACTCCAGCAATAAATATGTCAACTTGACGGTCTGTATCATTTAGGATTTCAATGGCTGTTGTTCTTCTATGTATTTCTGGATTGGCAAGGTTTTCAAATTGCATTGGAATAATATATTTATCGCCTTGAGATTTGATTTCATTAGCTTTTGCAATTGCACCTTTCATCCCTTTAGTTCCATCTGTTAAAATAACTTCTGCACCTAAGCCACGAACAATTTGAACACGTTCTTTTGTAACTGTATCCGGCATTGTAAGAATTAATTTATAATTTTTTGCTGCACATATAAATGCTAAACCAATGCCTGTATTACCACTAGTTGGTTCAACAAATACTGTGTTATCATCAACGATTCCAAGTTTTTCTATTGATTCAATTAGCGCAAATGCCAAACGGTCTTTGACGCTGCTTAATGGATTGAAGTTTTCTAATTTTACAACGATTTCTGCTTGACTGTCGATTAATTTCTCGTATCGATTAAGTCTAAGTAATGGTGTATTGCCAATGAGTTCTGTGTAGTTGTTTGCTATTTTCATAATTATCTCTCCTTACCTTCTTTATTATACTTTTTTTCAATAAGTAATGCTTGTAAAACGAAAAAGATAACGCATACATGTTATAATATCAAAGGTGATGCATATGAAAATAGAAAAAATATCATTAGGAAATTTAAGAAGTAACTGCTATATTGTTTCTGAAGATGGAAATGCTTTGGTTATAGATCCTGGATATGAAAGTCAAGAAGTCATTGATTATATTAAAACAAATGATTTGAAAGTTGAAACGATTTATATAACCCATTGTCATTTTGATCATATTGGTGGTGTTAAGCAATTAAAAGAAATTTTTAATCCAATAGTTTATGCACCTAGAAAAGACAGTGTTTGGATTGATGATCCAAAGTATAATCAACTTGGTTATAAAACACCAATAGATGTATGGGTTGATGAAGGTGATGAAATAAGTTTTTCAAAGAAAACATTTATTGTCTATGAAACACCAGGTCATTCACCTGGAGGTACGGTTTTGTATAATGATAAACTATTATTTTCTGGGGATACACTTTTTTATCAAAGTATCGGTAGAACTGATATACCTTTATCAGATTCAAAAACTCTTTACCAAAGTGTAAAGAAAATATATGATTTATTTGATGATGATGTCGTTGTCTATCCGGGGCATGGAAAACCTACAACCATCTATCATGAGAAAAATAATAATCCATTTATTAGGAAATAAAAAACCGCAAATGCGGTTTTATTTTTTTTCAAGTATTACAAGAGTTTCTATTTCCGATGTCTGATAAAACATCTTGATTGGAATGACTTCTTTTAATTCATATGCAACTTGAAGTGCTGATATATTTTTGGCGAGTGTTTTGACATCACAAGATAAATAAAAGATTTTTTTAAATGATTTTTCTGAAACTTGCTCAATAAATTTTTCATTCAAACCTTGTCTCGGTGGATCAACGACTAAATAGTCAGCATCCAATAAATGGATTACCTTTTCTGCTAAGTCATCAATAATATCTATATGATTTATACGATGTGACTCAAGTATATTTTTTGCCATCGAAATACTTTCTCGATTAGATTCTATCATTGTTATTTTTCTAACCTTATCCTGTAAGTAAAAACCGATGCTTCCTATTCCGCTATATGCATCAACTAATGATGAATTAGGCTCTATATTGTCTTTAATTACTTGATATGCTTTTTGTATTACAGGAAGATTAACTTGAAAAAACGAGCGATCATTAATTTGAACTTCGATTCCGTTAAGTGTTTCCGTTATGCGATTTAAACCAAATAAAGTCTTTGATTTTTCTCCAAAAATAACTTTAGGATGACTTTTGACATTAACGGTAACTCCAACAACTTTTGGAATTGTCATTAATTTTGAGACGATATTATTTCTGCCCATAAATTTTTCTTGTGTTGCTATCAAAGTAATGAGAATTTCTTGTTTACTATTTGTTCTAAAGGCGATATGTTTAAGTTTATTTGAGTCAACTTTAATCTGATTTTTATTAATAAAGTTTAGAACCTCATTTGTCTTTTGATCGGATAAAATAAATTGGTCAACAGCAATTAATTCATTACTATTATCTTTATATAAACCTAATGTTAAATATGGTTGATTCATAACATGAAAAACACTTTTATTTCTGTAATGTGTGGTTTGATTTGTTGTAATGATATTTTGAATTGGAAAATCTATTTGTGCTATTTTTTTAATTGTTTCGTAAGTTGTTTTGATTTGCCACTCATCTTGTTTCTTTTGCGAAAGATGGATTAGATCATAACTTCCTAATTCTAATTCTTCATGCTCAACTCGATCAGGACTTTTTGTTATTAATCTTTTAATTTTACCTTCTGCAAAACTTTTTTTAAGTTTAGTAATCTCTATTTCTGCAACTTCACCATCAATAAGTTTAGGTACAAAAATAACATAGCCCTCATGTTTAACAACACCTTGACCTTGATAATCTAAATCAACAGCCATACCTTCAATAATACTACCAACAGTTAACATCTTCTTCCTCCTTAAAGTAAAACGCAAGTCCACCTTGAGAGGTTTCTTTGTAGGATGTATGCATATCCAAGCCAGTTTGATACATGGCTTGAATCACCATATCTAATGATATTTTTCTTGAATCAGTCAAGAAAAATGCTAATCCACAAGCATCGATTGCGCGAAGTGCAGCAACCGCATTTCTTTCTATGCACGGAATTTGTACATATCCGTTTACTGGGTCACATGTTAAACCTAAATGGTGTTCAATTGCGATTTCAGCAGCATATTCAACTTGATCCATGGATAGATTAAACAATGTTGCATGAGCTGCAGCAGCCATCGCACAAGCACTTCCTATTTCAGCTTGACAACCTGCAACTGCACCACTAATCGATGCATTATGTTTAATAAGATTTCCTATTAATCCGGCAACAGCAAGACCTCTAATAATTCTTTCTTGAGTTACTACTTGATGTTTTTCATGCATATAATATAAAACAGCTGGTAAAACACCACAAGCTCCGCACGTTGGTGCAGTGACGATCACTCCACCACTTGCATTTTCTTCGCTAACCGCGAATGCGTAACTACTAACAAGTCTATTTTCAGTTATTTCTGGTACTTCTTTTTCTTGATCACGACTGTACAAAAATGGTGCTTTTCTTTTCAGTTTTAATGGACCTGGTAAAACACCTTTTGTTGAAATACCGTTCATAATCGATATCTTCATGGCTTCCCATATTTCAACTAAAAAATCGTGAAAACCATCATCTTCCATTTCAAACACATAATCAGCTAATGACATTTTTTTAGTTCTACAATAGTTTTTTATTTCTCTAAATGTTTGATGCTTATAAACAGTTTTTTCTATTTCGCCTTCTCCAGAAAATAGAATCCGTCCGCCACCAACACTCTGAACTTCTTTTTCAACAACTAGAGTATCGTTCTCATAGCCTTTAATGATTAATGTGTTTGGATGTTTTGTTAAATCAATTGACGTCAAAAAAGCCACATGACATGGTGCAAGTGACTCTTTGATTGCTTCTTCGGTTAAGTGCCCTTTTCCTGTTAAAGCTAGAGAATTATAGAGTGTAATTTCAAATCTATCAAGATTTGTAAATTGTTCTTTGATGATTTTGGCTGCCTTAGCAGGACCCATCGTATGAGAACTTGATGGGCCATATCCGATTTGATACAGTGATCGAATTGAGAGCATTTACTTCACTTTCCTTTTTATACGTTGCTAAACTTTTCCTTTAAGTATTCTACATAGTAGTTAGGATTAAAGTCTTCTTTCGTGCAAATTTGTAAAATTTCTTTTGGTGTTTTTGACTGTCCATATTGATGAACATGTTTTTTTAACCATTCATTGATTGCTTTAATATTGTTGTTTTCAATTTCTTTTTCGATATTGATTTCTTTATTCATTGCTTGATACATTTGTGCTGCGTAAGCTGAACCTAGAGCATAAGTAGGGAAATATCCAATCATACCACCAGACCAATGAATATCTTGTAAAACACCTTCTTTATCTGTTGTTGGTCGTTTACCAACATATTTAGACATTAATGATTTCCACTTATTAGGTAAATCTTTAACTTTAAGTTTGCCGTTAATAAGTTGTTTTTCGAGTTCATATCTTACCATAACATGTAATGAATAAGTTAATTCATCAGCTTCTATACGAATTAATGAACGTTTAGCTTGATTAATAAAACTATGGAATTCCTCAACAGAGATATCTTTTAATTGTCTAGGGAATAGTTCAACTAATTTTGGATAATGTGTTTTCCAAAATGCCATTGAACGAGCAATCATGTTCTCATACATTCTTGATTGAGATTCATGAATACCTAAACTGGTTCCCCCGTGAAGATTCGTATCATCATATTTAGGATCATTTTGAAGTTCATAAATTGCATGACCCATTTCGTGAATCGTAGAAAAAATTGAAGATGTGAAGTTGTCTTCGTGATAATGTGTCGTTATTCTAGTATCTCTTGTGCTTACTCCAGACGTAAATGGATGTGCACTTTCTTTTAATACGCCACGCTTTAAATCATAGTTAAATACGTTTATCAAGTATTCAGAAAATTCTTTTTGCTTTTCTTTTGGATAAACAGCTTTAGTTAATCTACGACTGAATTTCTGTCTATTGTTTTTGGTAACTTCTAAAACAAATGGTACTAATTCTTCTTTAAGTGTGTTAAAAAATAAATCATATTCCTTAACTCCAAAACCTTCTTCGTACATATCGAGTAAGATATCGTATCCTTTCAATTCTGGGGTTTCCAAATATTTTACAAACTTACGGTTGAAATCAACGATTTTTTCAAGCGTTGGTTCAAACATTGAAAAATCATTATTTTCTTTAGCTTTAGCCCATATTTGAGATCCTTGTGAAACCAATACTTGATAAGCAATAAACTCATCTTTTGGTACTTTTTTAACGATTCTTAAATCTTTAAAAGCATTCTTGATTTCCACTTTAAAATCTTGATCATCAATTTGATCTAGATTTTCATACATTTTTTCAATGGCTTCCATAAACTTGGGATCCGATTGAAGCTTATATGATTCTTCAGCTAATACTTGAAATTGTTTAGTGCGATATTGAACTGCTAATTCTGGTGCTTCAGTCTCTTGGTCCCACCCCATTAACCAACCAAAATAACGATAAGCTTTTAATTTTCTTCTCGTCTCTTTGTAAAGCGTAATATAGTTTTCCATTCTTTACCATCCTTCTATTCGACTTTTCTATTATTATACCACAAAAAAAGGACTTCTCTTAAGAGAAATCCTTAAATTTTACTTATAAAAATGCAATAGTTGCTACCCCGAAATAGATGACCAATGCAACTATATCATTGATGGTAGTCATGATGGGTCCAGATGCTGTTGAGGGGTCTATTCCTTTTTTATTTAAAATCAGAGGTACAAAGACACCCATCAATGCAGAAATAAACATTGAACTAAAAACTGCGATAAATACTACATAGCCAATTTCAACAGGTCTTTGAGCATCTTGAGTTGGTAGTATAGATAAAAAGGTGTATGCAAAAATAAACGAAGCAATACCCAATAATAGACTATTAATAAATCCAATGATTACTTCTTTTACTACATGTTTTTTAGGTATTGATTTTTCATCAAACTCTTTCAAATGAAGTCCTAAAATGGTTACTGCTAATGATTGAGTTCCAATATTCCCAGCCATTGCCAAAATAAGCGGTTGGAATAAAACTAATGCAGTAACTTCCGCGATGGTTGCTTCAAATATTGATATGAAACTTGCTATAAACAAATTTAATATCACTGCAATCATCAACCAAGGAAGACGTTGCTTAGATCTTCTTAATGCTGAAAAATTTGAATCATGGTCTTGGAGTAAAGCCATTTTTTGATAGTCATCTTCTGTATTTTCAATGATTTCATCGAAAATATCATCTGCTGTTACAATACCCATAATATGATCTTCATCATCTAATACAGGAATAGAATTCTTATCATAATCTACCACTGTTTGGATTGCTTTTTCAATAGAATCATTTTCTCTTACAAAATGAAAATCATCCTTAATAATATGATTAAGTGAAGTTCCGCTTCTTGCCATGATTAGATCTTTTAATGCAATTGTTCCAACAATTTTCTTTTCTTCATCAACGACAAATAAAGTATCAATATAATCTTGCTCTCTAGACGTTGTAACGACATGATTAGTAGCCTCTTTGATAGTTTGGTTTTTATCAACAACTATAAAATCTGTTGACATAATAGAGGCAGCAACATCTTCGTCGTATTTCAGTAACAAACTAACTGTTTTTGCTTTTACTGCTGGTAACAGCTTAATCATCTGTGATTGCTGTTCAAGTTCAAGATCTTCTATAAACTCCTTCAAGTCATCACTTTCAAGGTTTCTTAAAAGTGATTTCTTTTTAGGTGTTTCTAAAAAATCTATAAGGTCAAGTTGATTTTCATAATCAAGTTCAACGAAAATATCAGTTAATTTTTCTAATCCAACCAACGCAAGTAATCTTCTCTTTTCATCTTTATCTAGATTGGGATATAAAACAGCTAAATCATAAGCAAATACAGATTTTAAAGCTTTTTTTAAACTTGTATCACTATGTTTAAAATTGATTTTTTTTCTCATATCATAGACCTCCTAACATGATGGTTGCAAGTCCAAAATAAATGAATAACGCTGCAACATCAATCAATGTAGTAATAAAAGGCCCAGAAGCAATTGCTGGATCGACTTTGAATATTTTAAGTGTCAATGGGATAATAATTGCGATAATAGGTGCTGTTAGTACTGTTAACCAAAGTGATATACCAACAACAAAAGATACAAGTAATGGTTCGCTCGTTAACGATGTATTTAATTTTGCAAAAACAAAAGTCACACTAAACGCGATTAACCCAATCACTAATCCATTGATGATACCTGTAATGATTTCTCTATAACTATTTTTCAGCATACCTTTTTCATTTGTAGAAATCATTTTGAGTGTTACTGCTAAAGTCTGTGTAGCAACATTACCAGCAGAACCCAGGATTAAAGGTTGAAATATAATCAATATAGCAACTGTTGCTAAAATGTGCTCAAATGCAGAAGTCACTAAAGAAATTGGGATTAAGAAGCATAATAATGCCAACAACCAAGGAAGTCTAAGGAATGCTGTTCTAATTGCACCGCTATCAACCTCAGTTTCTGGAAGTCCTGCAAGTCTTTCAAAATCTTCTTGAGCTTCTTCTTGGTAAATATCGAGTGCATCATCTAAAGTAATCATTCCAAGCAAGACATGGTCTTCATTTAATACAGGCATTTCATATATAGCATAGTTTCGAATTGATTGAACCGTTTGTGTTATCGAATCATTTGCATAGGCAAAAGGATAATCTTCCATGATATCAGATATCAGTAGAGGTGGTTTTGATTTTAACAATTTTTTAAGTGGCACGACGCCTAAATAATGATGTTCATTATCAGTAACAAATATCGTATTAATTGATTCGACATCAACCGCTTCTTGAATAACTTTTTTGGTTGCTTTTTTAACATCCATATCTGGTAGGACAACAACTACTAGATTGGTCATCGCAGAGCCGGTTTCATCTTCTTCAAAATGAATCAATTGAACAACATCAGAAGCTTCACCTAAAATCTCAAGTAAGTCATCTTGATGTTTATCTTCAAGCTCTTGAATAATATCAACTGCATCATCAGGTTCCATTAATTCAACAAGTTGCTTTTGCTTTTTAAGATTGAAATCTGTAAAAATTTCTGCAGCTTCTTCTGCATCTAGATACGAAACAAGATCAGCTAATTTCTCATCTGATAATGATCGGTACAATCTTAATCTCTCTTCATTATCTAAATCTAGAAAAAGTTCAGAAAGGTCGTGTGCATGAATATCTTCAAGATATTGTCTTAAGACTTGATCGTTTGCATTTTGCAGCATTTCTTTCAACATAAAAACACCCCTTTCTTAGTTATATTGTATCATGATGTATTATTTAAATATTATAAAGAAAAACACCAAAATAAATATGGTGTTTATTATCTAACCTTTTTACCGAAAATCATTTTCGCAATTTTTGAGCTTATAATCTTAGTTGTATTCTCATCCTTGATTTTGATAATCCCACTGAATTGATCCTTATCAATAATTTGAAATTGATCATGTAATTTTATGTTTTGTTGGTTCAAATGAATAAGTAACTCTTTAAAGTCAAGAACTCTTGTTATTTCAAAAACATCACCAATAATCATATCATCAATTGCATCACCATTCGTTGGTTCCATATTACCTTCAAAATCAGGAATCGGATTTCCATGTTGACAAAACTTAGGTTTACCAAGATACTCATAAAGTCTCAATAATACTTGATCGCTAGTAGCATGTTCTAGTTTCTCAGCATCCTCATGAACACTTTCCCATGGAAAATCTAATTTTGTTGTAAGAAACACTTCCCAAATTCGATGAGATCTAACCATACGTATTGCTACTTTTTTCCCTTTAGAGGTAAGGGATATTCCTTTATATGGAATAAAAGCAACTAAGTTTTTCGCTTCAAGCTTTTTCACCATCTCGTTAACACTTTGGTCACTAAATCCTAATCGTTCTGATAACTCATTTGATTTAATTAAGGACTGTCGTTTTTCAACTGTCAATTCATAGATTGTTTTAATATAATCTTCTTCTGCTCTATTCACTAAAAATCACCTCTTATTTAACCTAATGCTACATCTAACATCATCATGATGATAAACCCAACCATAACACCTAAAACTGCATAATGTGCTCCTTTAGGAGTTACTTTTTGTTGTGCTTCGGGAATTAATTCTTCAACAACTACATAAATCATAGCTCCTGCAGCAAATGCTAACGCATATGGAAGAATTGCACTGACATATAAAACTAATAATGCTCCTAAGACTCCAGCTACAGGTTCAACAAAACCAGAAGCTTGGCCATAGAAAAACGCTTTTCTTCTACTCATACCTTCTTGTCTAAGTGGAATAGATACAGCAGCACCTTCTGGAAAATTTTGTATACCTATACCAATAGCAAGTCCAATTGCAGATAGAGTTGCTGCCAAGACACTACCTGTTGTGTATTGAACTGCACCAAATGCGACTCCTACAGCCAAACCTTCAGGTATATTATGTAATGTGATAGAAAACACCAACAAGATATTTCTTTTTAATTTCGTTGGAAAGCCTTCTTTATCATGATTAAAACCAAAATGAACGTGAGGAATTGTTTTATCAGCAATATATAAAAATATTCCACCAAGTGCAAACCCAATCGCCACAACCAACCATGAAATAGTACCTTGATTATCAGCCATTTCAATTGCTGGAGCTAAAAGAGACCAAAAGCTTGCAGCAATCATCACTCCAGATGCAAATCCCAACATAAGGTTAAACATATCTCTTTTTATTGATTTAAAAAAGAAAACAAATGATGCACCTAAAGCAGTCATACCCCAAGTGAATAGTGTACCTATTAATGCCTGTATCCAAACCTCTTGTTCCATAAACCATGTCAGCATCGCAATCACCTTTTCTCGTAAATTAAGGATATCCTTAAAACTACATTAAATATAGCATTATTATTAACTGATGTCAATAGCAAGTTAAGATAATAATTTTTATATATAATACTTCAATTCAATGAAAAAGAAAAAGGATTGATATGTCAATCCTTTTACGTATATCTACGATGTTTCTTGTTCATCGTATTGAAGTTTATATAAGTTGTAATATAAACCTTTTTGCTTTAATAACTCTTGATGACTACCCTCTTCTTTTATCTCGCCTTTTTGCATCACAATGATCTTATCACTATGTTGAATGGTTGATAATCTATGCGCGACGATAAGCATTGTAGAGATATTCATCATTTTTTCTAATGATTCTTGAATCAACTCTTCAGTTTCGCTATCAATATTTGCAGTTGCTTCATCTAATATCATTAAGCTTGGTTTATACACCAAAGCTCTAGCAAAAGATATTAATTGTCTTTGTCCACTCGAAAAGTTGTTTCCACGTTCTAATACAACGTGCTCATATCCATCTGGTAATCTATCAATAAAAGTATTTGCTCCAACATATTCTGAAGCAGATATTACTTCATCTTTTGTAATGTTATCATCTCTTAAAGTAATATTTTCTTGAATTGTTCCACTGAACAAGAAGACATCTTGTAACATTTGACCAATATGCTTTCTAAGTGATGAACGTTTGATTTTTCTAATATCAACGCCATCAATCAGAATTTGTCCTTTTTGAATTTCATAGTTTCTAACGATTAAAGATAAAATGGTTGTTTTTCCTGAACCGGTTGCTCCAACAAACGCTACAGTATCACCTGGATTTACTTTGAAACTGACGTTTCTTAAAACCCACTCATCAGGAATATATTGGAACCACACATCCTTAAATTCTATAGATCCAGTAAATGATTCAATTTCAACAGCATCAGGTTCATCAACGATATCTGGCTTTGTATCCAATACATCAAAAATCTTTTCTGCACTTGCAAATGCGTTTTGCAATGAGTTAAACTGTTCAGCAAGCTGTTGAATTGGTTGAAAGAAATCTCCAACATACATAAAATAACTAAATAAGAATCCCGCTGTAATCACAGTAGCTAAAACTTCTTGATAACCTACCCAAAGTATAATGACCGATCCAACCATCGATAAAGCATAAACAATAGGGCGGTAAATCCCAAAGACCATTATTTCTTGAAGATAGCTCTTCTTTAATTTTGTGCTTCTTTCGTTAAACTCTTTAATTTTTTTGTCTTCTTGATTAAAAATTTGTGTTACTTTAATACCTGACAAATTCTCCGATAGAAATGCATTAACTTCTGATACATTTGCTCTTACTCTACGATAAGAAGCTCTTGAGAACTTTCTAAACAAATAAGTTGCAAGTAGTAAAAATGGCATAACGATCAGAAGAATTAAAGTCATTTTGACACTGATAATAAATAATACAATCAAAATACCTATAACACTTAAGAAATTTCTTACTAGATTTAATGCAACATTGGTATACATTTCGCTAATCGCATTAGTATCATTGGTAACTCTTGTTACCAGTTTTCCAACAGGAACTTGATTGATTTGACCGATTGATAAATTCTCAATGTGGTTGAAGACTTGATCTCTCAAGTTCACTACTGTTTTTTGACCAACTTTTTGCAACATGACACTTTGAATATATTGAACCGTATTCCCGACTGCAAGACCAATAATAAAAACTATATTAATTGTAATAATATAGATAATCTTTTCATCTTTCAATAAAATGTCACTTGCAACAGTGTCAACAGTTAATCCGATCAATAACGGTGGAATCAGTTGGACACTTAAACCAATCACAAGTAGAATAAATATAATGATAAACTCTTTTTTAAATGGTCTCATATAAGATATTAAACGTCTTAATACCTCTTTATCACTTCGTTCACGAGTATTATCCTTGAAGTCCTTCATTGACTGCACCTCCTTGAACTAAGTTTTCTAGTGTTTGACGTTTAACCATATCTTGATATAGTGGAGATGTTTTCATAAGCTGTGCATGGTTTCCAATAGCAACTACCTCTCCTTGATCAAACAATATAATTTTATCCATTTTTTTAACCGTTGATATACGATGAGCAATAAAAATGGTTGTTTTTCCTTTTCTAATTCGATGTAAATTTTTGATGATTGCTTCTTCAGTTTTTGTATCAACTGCAGATACTGAATCATCTAGTACTAATATCTCAGGGTTTTTTGCTAATGCTCTAGCAATACTAATCCTTTGTTTTTGACCACCTGATACTGTTACACCGCGTTCTCCTAGAACTGTGTTAAATTTTTCTTTGAACTCCATGATGTTTTCATAAACATCTGCTAATTTAGCTGATTCTATGACATCTTCTTCTTTTGGATATTCCATAGAGAATCCAATATTATCAGTAATTGTTTCTGAAAATAAGAAGTTATCTTGCGGAACATATCCAATCGTATTTCTTACAGATTTTACTGAAAGCCTCATAATGTCATGGCCATCAATAAAAATTTGATTGTGTTCTAGATTATATATCTTAAGTAATAAGTCCACCAAACTACTCTTACCACTACCAGTACGACCTAATACACCAACCATTTCACCTGCATTGATTTCAAAACTTACATTTTTTAAAACAGGAGAATCCCCGTCTGGGTATTGAAATGTTAAATCTTTGACTTGTATGCTACCTTTTAAATTATCTATGTATTCAACATCTTCATGATCTCTAACATCTATCTCATGATCTAAAAATTTAGCTATTCTTTGTGCACTACCTTGGGCTTGACTATTTATTTGAATAAACTGAGATAATGCCATTGTTGGCCATATTAAAGCAAAGAAGTAACTTAAATACTCAGTAAGTTGTCCTGCAGTCATGCCTGTAGCATCACGATTGATAACTAATAAACTACCAAAGATAACAATAAAGAGAATGACGATGTTTAGTGCAACGCCAACTGCAATATTAATAATAATTATGTATTTGATAAATTTAATATGTTTATCGTATAAATCTAAGTTTTTTCTACTAAAAAACATAGCTTCTTTCATTTCTCGAACGAATGCTTTAATAACTGTTATTCCCGAGAAATTTTCTTGAGTGAAGTCGGAAAGTTTCTCAAATGACTCTTGTCTTTCCTTAAATCTTGCTGAGATAGTTCTTCTAATAAAAACTAATAAAATAGTTAAAATTACCATTGGAACTGCTGCGTAAAAGGTCAATCTTGGATTTAATCTTGCCATACGATATACAGCAAAAATACCAAGTGTTAGCCCGTCAATCAACATGAGTATTCCAGGTCCATAAGACATTCTTACGGCTTCTAGATCGTTGATAAAGTGTGCCATCAACCCTCCAACTTTTTCTTGGTTATAAAAACTTTGTGAGAGTTTGGTCGCATGACCAAACATTGTATTTCTTAATTGATATTCAATTCTTCTTGAAGCCCCGAATATCGTATATCTCCATATAAATCTTCCTACTGTAATGATTCCTGCTAATACTGCTATTCTTATAATCGCCGCTTCTACTGCGGTAATATCAGGATTGGATGAATTGAGTGTATCAATGATTCCCCCAACTAAACGTGGTATATCGAGTTGAAACCAGTCAACAACGATGAGTACACCAGCCCCTAATAAAAAGAAAAGCGAGTACTTAAGGTAATACTTGCGAAAATGCTTTCCTAGTAACATATTTTTCTCCTTACGTGATGCAATTATACATTATGTTGTATATGCTCTATAACATAACAATAGGGACGTTATTTAACGCCCTATTGATAACTTATTTAATTAAATCTGTCTATTCAACAATGATTCGAACTGTGTCGCCATCAGCAGATTCTACATTAACAAGTTCACCAACTACACCTGCATTGATCATTTCTAATAATGAGTCAATATCGATATCAGATTGTTGTAAGTTGACATTGAATTTTCCAGTCTTAAGTAATTTAGCAAACTCAATTGGAATTTGGATTTTTACAACGTCACCATCTTTAGAATCAACAAAGATACGAAGCATTCTAAATGGAGGTTTTTTAACATTAACAAGTTGTTCTGCAAATCTAACTTCAGGTTTTTCCATAGCTGATAGTAAGTTTTCTGCTTCATCTGCTTTGATAATTCCTTTTGCTAGTAAATCTAGTATCTTCATTCTTCCTACTTTTAATTGATCTTTTGACATATCGTTCACCTATCTTTCTATATATTTCCTATTTTTTCTTGAGAAGACCTAATGCGTCAGCAACAGATAATTCTCCTTTTTCAATTTTTTCTAGAATACTTGCTTTAGATACTTTGGGTTCATCTTTTTCAACATCATCATCAACTGCTTCTGGTGTATAACCTAAAGCAATAATTACATCATCTAGCATTTTTTTAACTGTTGGATAACTTATGTTAAGCTCTTTTTCAATTGCCTTGATGTTTCCTCTATTTTTTATGAATATTTCAATAAAATACAATTTTTCTGTTTCCATGTAATTGAATTTTGATAATGTGAACGATCCTTCTATGGATGTATCACAATGATCACAATGTAGTTTTGCTACTCTTAAATCACTTTTGCAAATTGGACACATTGATATGACCGGATTAACATTGACTTTATTACTTTCTTTCATAATTTCATCTCCTTTATATTGTTTTAATCAATATTCTTTCTTTTGTTTTTGTGTTTATGTTAATTCTTACACCTCTCATCGATATTAAATCTATGAGTTCACTAGGTGACATTGGAAATTGTTCACTTATATGCTCTTGACCTTTAAATCGTTTTAACAAAATCCATTTAATTAAAAATATGGGTAGGGGCAATAATAGAATTGTGCCTAGTAGAATGTTTGCTGCTTTTTCATCTGGCACCCTCACTTTTATTTTTACAAAACCAGCTCTTTTTGGCTTTCTTTCTTTGTATGGTTTGTATAAAAGTCGATATGCTTTCTTTTTATTTATTTCTTTATCTTGCAATTTAGTTAGCACTTCATATTTCGTCATTTTACCACCGCCTTTATTAATATTTTTAATTTGTACTTTAATTATATTGATTTTTGTTTCATTTGTCAACACTTTTATGCTAAAATCTTTAAAATAATTAATTTTTGTCTTGATTTTATCAATTTTTCCTGTTTTTTTAGGACTTTTTGCGTTATAATATGACATAAAGAAGGAAGGTATATCAAAATGGACAGATTAATTGAACGCTTTTTACGTTATGTGAAAGTAGATACACAATCAGATCATGAGTCAAATACAACACCCTCTACTGAAAAACAGAAAAATTTAAGCAAAATATTAGTACAGGAATTGAAGGCATTAGGTCTGAATGCATTTTTAGATGATCTAGGTTATGTTTATACGAAAATTGAAAAGAATATAGAAAGCGCGCCTGCGATAGGGTTTGTTGCTCATGTGGATACTTCTCCAGATGCACCAGGTAAAGATGTAAACCCAAGAATTATTGAAAAATACGATGGTTCAACAATTCAATTAAATGATAAGTTATCAATGGATCCGAGTCATTATCCTAGTTTAAGTAGAGTTATCGGTGATGATATTATCGTAACTGATGGAAACACTTTGTTAGGTGCTGATGATAAATGTGGTGTTGCTGAAATCATGGAACTCGCTGAGTATTTCGTTGCCAATCCAGATGTGAAACATGGAGACATTTATATTTGCTTTACACCTGATGAAGAAATCGGACAAGGTGCAGATCATTTTGATTACGATTATTTTAAAGCAGATTTCGCTTATACTGCTGATGGTGATGAAGTCGGCATTATTGAGTATGAGAATTTCAACGCTGCTACTGCTGTTGTTAAATTCACAGGAAAAAGCATACATCCAGGTTCAGCAAAGAATCAAATGATTAATGCGTTGCATCTTGGTATGGAATTCCATGGGTTATTACCACAGTTTTTGAATCCTGCTTATACTGAAAATTATGAGGGATTTAATCATTTAACTGGTATGAAGGGCGAAGTGGAACAAGCTACTTCTAATTATATTATTAGAAACCATGATATGGAAAAATTCAAAGTTCAGAAAAATGAGTTTGAAAAAATAACTAAATATATGAATGAAAAATATAGTTATCAAGCAGTTGAGTTATCGGTAAAAGATAGTTATTATAACATGTATGAGGTTATTAAAGATCATATGCATATTGTCGAGTTAGCAAAACAAGCAGTTCAAAATATCGGATTAACTCCTTCTACAAAACCAATTAGGGGTGGAACGGATGGAGCTAGATTGACTTACGAAGGATTATTGTGCCCTAATATCGGTACTGGTGGATATCAATTCCATGGTCGTATGGAATTTTGTTCGATTCAACAAATGAAAAAAGCAGTTCAAATTTTAATTGAAATCGTGAAACTGAGTGTTAAGTAACAAAAAAGGGAAAATTTTCCCTTTTTTTATTTGTTTCTTTAACTATAATATAGACTTATAAGTGGAATGATAACAACCCCTAAATATAATGATACCTTAACATAGGTTGTAAATTCCGAAAATGACTTGTTGAACAACTTTTTAGTAAACAAAATACTGAAATAATCCATTGTTAATAAGACAAGTGAGATAAAACTAAATAATATTTTAGTTTGCATATCTCCGGTGAAATTAGGATTCGTATATGAAATGTAGTTAATACCTATATATAGTAGAATCCCAAAAGTAAGATAACTATACTTTAAGATTGCCATGTGCTTTTCTGCAATTTCTCATAATTATTGATTGATAACATGAGTTTAACTGCAACCTCCAAACCTTGGTCTGCAGCTTTTTGCCACAACTCTTTAGCTTTTTTCTCGTCTTTCTCGACAATCGCACCTTCAAAATAAATCATCCCTAAATTATATTGGGCAATTGCTAACTTAGCTTTAGCAGCTTTTTCATACCAATAAAATGATTTTTCCATGTTCTGTTCAACACCATCACCTTTTTGATACATGACAGCTAAGTTGTATTGAGCATGTGCATGATCCATTTGAGCAGCTTGCTCTAATAGTTTTGCTATATTTTTATAATCTTTACTTTCCTGTTTAATCAAAATCATTGCTAAATGATATAAAGCATTTTTGTCTTTTTTTAACGCAGCCTTCTCAAACCAATGAATCGCTTGTTCGATGTTTACTGGTACACCTTTACCATTTTGGTAATAAAGTCCGACATAATATTCTGATTCTGTATGGTTCTGTTTAGCAGCAACCATAAACCATTCAAATGCTTTCAATGGATGTTTAGGTTCTTTTTCATGGTAGTACATTGCTAAAGTATATGCAGCAAGTCCATATTGCTGGTTTGCAGCCTTTTCAAGATAGAATACAGCATTGCTCCATCTTTCTTCTTCAATGGCCCATATGCCTAACGCATACTGTGCATAGGGATGATCTTGCTTAGCAGCAAGTTCATAATAATGCTTTGCTTTATCTTTTTGATTTTCGTTGTCATGATTAAGTGTTTCGTATATCATACCTAACATATACTGTGAATCACTATATCCTAAATCTGCAGCTTTTATAAACCACTCGATTGCTGAGAATATATAACGCTGTACACTAAACCCATAATAAAAATAAGTCCCTAAAATATGCATACTTACTGGATCATGATTTTGAGCTTCGCTGAGCAGCACTTGATAATTTTGTTTAAAATAATCTTTTGCGGTGTCTTCATCTTTTTCAACACCAGTTCCTGTATGATACATCAAACCTAGTGCATACCCACATTTATAACTACCTAGTTCTTCACCTTTTTTATAATGTTCGATTGCTTTTGATTGATCTAGAGATATACCGTCTCCAAGTCCATAAAAGCGACCTAAAAAATAATGGGCATCTGCATGCCCTAAAACGGCTGCTTGATTGAAATGTTCAATTGCTGCCATAATATTTTTCTTTGGTGTATTTAATAAATAATTTGATAACCCTGCTTGATAATGGGTGTTTGCATTCATATAATCAACTCCAACATAATCATAACATAAATGAATCTTTTTTACCGTTAATATGACACCTTCATTCACATGTTGAAAAACTAGTCAATAAGATGTTTGATAGCGTCATAATAAATCTGATATCCTTGAGTATTCAAGTGAATACCATCTGTTGTTAAATCTGGTGATAACTGATCTTTATTTCCTAAAAGAAGATTATAGATATCAATGAATTCTTTGCCGTCAATTCTTTTTCTTAATTGATTATTAATATTAATGTGTTGGTCATTGGTTCGTCCTTCAACATAATTCATGTTTGTTAATTCGTGATCTTTTAACATTGGTGTTAGACTTACAATATAGACTTTATTATTTGTTTCTTTTTCTATCTTGTTTTTAATTTCTATAATATTTTTAATGGTTTGATCAATAGATAAATCAGTTAAGACTAAATCGTTGGATCCTATGCTTAGTATAACTTTTGTTGGATTTAGTCGAATTGTTTCAGTTAAGCGATTTAACACGCCTATAGTTGTATCACCGGGAATACCATGATTAATGACTTTATTTTCTATATTAAACTTTTCTACTGGAAAATAAGCTACAATTGAGTCCCCTAAAAAGACGACTTTTTGGGTCTCATTTTGTTTTCTAAATTTTTCGACTTTCTTTTCATAGTCAGCCTTGATAATAGCTTTGATTTCTTCTCGTTTTTGACTCATATGACAACCTCTTTAATTCTCAGTTTTCAGTTCGAATAATAAATCTCGGTATTCTGCAGCTTTTTCAAAGTCAAGATTTTTAGCAGCATCCTTCATTTGTGATTCAAGCTTCTTAATCATCTTGTCTTTATCTTTCTTCGTTAATTTCTCGTAATCTTTTTCTTCTTCCAACAGTTCTTCTTTAAGACTTATTTTATCCCTAATATCTTTTTGAATTGATACTGGAACGACATTGTATTTTTCGTTAAATGCTAATTGAATAGATCTTCTACGATTGGTTTCATTAATTGCATACTCCATTGCAGCACTCATTTTATCGGCATACATGATGACACGACCATTTTGATTTCTAGCTGCACGACCTATGGTTTGGACTAAACTTCTTTCACTACGCAGGAATCCTTGTTTATCTGCATCTAAAATCGCAACCAAAGATACTTCAGGTAAATCCAATCCTTCTCTTAATAAGTTAATACCAATTAAACAATCATATTTACCAATTCTAAGGTCTCTTAAAATCGTTATTCTTTCTAGTGATTTTATTTCACTATGAAGATATGTAACTTTTAGTCCTAATTGCTTAAAATAAGCTGATAAATCTTCACTCATTCTAATGGTAAGTGTTGTAACTAATACACGTTCATTATTTGCAATTCTTCTTTTGATTTCAAAATATAGATCATCCATTTGGCCATCAGTTGGTCTAACTTCAATGACAGGATCAAGCAAATAAGTAGGACGAATAATTTGCTCAATAATCGGAATTCCTTTTTCTAGTTCATATGGACCAGGTGTTGCCGATAGATAGATAACATTTTTAAGTTTGTTTTCAAACTCATCAAATTGTAATGGTCTGTTATCAAGTGCACTTGGTAATCTAAAACCATGTTCAACAAGTGTTGTTTTTCTTGAGCGATCTCCAAAATACATACCTCTAACTTGAGGAATGGTAACATGTGATTCATCTACAATCATTAAAAAGTCATCACCAAAAAAGTCCATAAGTGTAGCTGGAGTTTCTCCTGCTTCTCTTAGCGCTAAATGTCTTGAGTAGTTTTCGATGCCACTGCATATTCCGATTTCCTCTAGCATTTCCATATCGTATTTAGTTCTTTGCTCAATGCGTTGAGCTTCTAACAACATATTGTTATCTTTAAAATATGCAAGTTGTTCTTGCAATTCATTTTTAATACGACGAATAGATTCTTTTAGTTTTTCTTTGTTTGTCATAAAGTGTGTTGCAGGAAATATGGTTACATAATTAATCGCTTCGATCGCTTGACCAGTTAAAACATCAAATCGTTTGATTTCTTCAACTTCATCACCAAAAAATGAAATACGAATACCATTTGCTCTTTCGTATGCTGGAATGACTTCAATAGAATCGCCTCGAACTCTAAAAGTTCCTCTATGAAAATCGATATCATTTCTTTGATAAGTAAGTTCAACTAACTTATTAATTAATCGATCTCGCCCATAGTCGTCTCCTATGCGAACAGCAATCATTGAATTTTTATAATCTTCAGGATCACCAATACCGTATATACAAGAAACGGATGCCACAACAATAACATCTTCACTATCAAGTAAAGATGCAGTTGCGCTATGTCTCATTTCATCTATCTCATCATTGATTGATGAATCTTTTTCAATATAGGTATCTGTTGAAACAACATACGCTTCTGGTTGAAAGTAATCATAATAAGAAATAAAATACTCAACTCGATTATTGGGAAAAAAAGCCTTAAGTTCGCCATAAAGCTGACCTGCTAAGGTCTTGTTTGGGGCGAGTATTAAGGTTTTCTTTTGTGTTTTCTCAATGATGTTGGCAATCGTATATGTTTTACCAGTTCCGGTTGCTCCTAAAAGAATTTGCTCTTTTATACCATTTTGAATGTTTTCATTTAGTTTATCAATTGCTTTTATTTGATCACCTTTCGGCGTAAACGGAGCTTTAAGATCAAACAATAGATTCACATCCTTATATGTCTTTATCTACTTCATGTGATTTTGGTACTGCGATACTTTGTGGAATATACATTGGCTCAATAACCGAACTAGCGATGTTTAACAAATGGTCGCCAATTCTTTCTAGATTAGCAAGAATATCAGCATAATTTGCTGCAATAACGAATGTTACATCGCCATTTTTTAATCGTTCAATATATCTATATCTAAATTTTTCTTCCAAATCATCAACCACATCTTCTAACTCAACGACATGTTGAGCAATTTCTACATTATTTGATTCAAAACAATTTAAAGTGTGATTCAACATATCCTCGAGAACTTGATACAATTCAGCTAAATCTCTTCCACCCTCTTCTGAGAGTAATTGTGATTCTTGATATCTTTCAACAAAGAATTCCACGATATTTGTTAAGTGATCACCAATTCTTTCAAAATCTCTAATGGTGTCTAAATCTCTAGATAATTTACCTGAATCTTTTGAGTCTAATCCAGTTTGAGAAATCTTAATTAGGTAGTCATGTAATTTTTGATCATAGGTGTCAATCATCATCTCATGAGTGTATGCTTCTTGAACAAGCTTAGAGTTTTCTTTAAAACTATACTCTCTAGTGATTTCAAAATAATCTTTAACAATAGAACCCATGTATAAAATTGCTTTTTTAACAAATTCAAGGGCTAATGATGGGGATTCATGAATAAGTTTCTCATCAAACATTTCCTCAGGAATTTGTTTTTCAAACTTATCTTTGACAAAAAATTTCGAGAGAAAAATCATCTGTTTGATAAAGAAGAATAAAATGAAAGTCATCACAGCATTTTGAAATAAATGGGCAAACGCAATGGTTAGCATTGAATAAGGTTGCAAGTATCTTGTTTCAAACCATAAAACAAGCGCTTCGTAAGGTAATAAGAAGATTAAGAAAACAACAGCACTAACAACATTAAATAAGATATGAACAAATGCAGCGCGTTTACTTTCAGTATTTCCTCCTAATGAAGCTAAAAATGCAGTGACTGTAGTCCCGATATTTGCACCTAATAAAATAGGAACAACACCGGTTAAAGCAATCGAATCAATACCTTCAGCATTCAATGCGTATAGACGTTGGAGAATACCAATAGATGCTGATGACGATTGAACAATTGTTGTGAATACAGTTCCAAAGACTGTTCCTAAAAACCAATTATTTGAAAATGCAAGAAACATATTCTCTGCAGTTTGAGTTGCTGCTAATGGCTTTAGTCCCATTGACATTGTGTTTAAACCCACAAAAATCATCCCAAGTCCCGCAAGAATCCCACCGATATGATGAACTCTTCTTTGTTTAATGAACGTCATAACAACGCCCACAAACAACATAGCTAGTCCATAATCAGCAACAGGTAACCCAATAATAAATGCAGTAACCGTAGTCCCTATATTAGCACCCATAATAATACCAACACTTTGAGGTAAGGTTAATAGTCCTGCACGTAATAAACCAATCATTAATGCAGTCGTTCCCGAAGATGTCTGCATTAAAATAGTTAATATAATACCAACAAATATCCCCTTAAGTGGAGTATTTGTTGATTTTTCGATAATCATTTTGAGTTTGTTTCCAGCGGCTGCTTTTAAAGAATCACTCATCAGATTAATTCCAAATATAAAGAGTGCTAATCCACCTAAAACAAATAGTATCTCATCACCAAGCATAAATGCTGCTACAGTCATAAACTTCTCCTTTAATTATGTCATATGTTTTTTACGACTATTTATTCTATCTATTGACTCATGAAAAAAGCATCAATAAGATGATGCCAATCATGTTGTTTTATCACTTTATCTTAGTAGTTAGTAAGTTCAATTTATTTGATTCATAGTTTGCTATCATCATCATTATTTGAATTTCCTTTGTTACTAAATTTGCATTTTTCTATGCAACATAACGATTATTCCCTATTGTATTATATCATAGATATAGCATCATGATACAAGTTTGTAAATTGAAAGCGTTTCTATGTTAAAAAATCGTAAACTAAAAATAAAAAGGGATGTGATCTGAACTGAACCCCAAAAAGTAGACATTAAAAAAAAGGTGTCTACTTTATTTTGTTTTCTACGACGAGTATTGTAAAATTCTAGCCAATCTATGACATTTTGAA
>JANKMU010000012.1:0-14394 GCA_024650045.1 Mycoplasmatota bacterium
GTAAAGATTTAAAACGTATTAAATCTAACTTAATACAATTTAAATCTTACATGAAAAATGGAAACGTTAGAAAAAAAAGAAGTATTAAATCAATTGTTTGATTTTTATAAACCTTTGTTAACAGAAAAACAAATCCATTATTTTGAACTCTATTATCGTGAAGATTTTTCGCTTCAAGAAATATCTGAACTCAATCATGTCAGTAGAAATGCTGTGTTTGATCAACTCAAAAAAGTTGAAGAACATTTGTTTTTTTACGAAGAAAAATTAAAGCTACAATTTTTAAAGAACAAGAGAGAAACACTAATAGAAGAAATATTAAAATCAAATGATTTAAAACTGTTAGAACAATTAAGAAAGTTGGATGAATAATGGCAGAAAATAGTTTAAGTTCACGTCTTCAGATGGCGATGCGTCGCCTAACTGGAAAAGGCTATCTAAATGAAAGTGATATAGATGAGATGATGCGCGAAGTGCGTCTTTCTTTATTAGAAGCTGATGTTAACTTTAAAGTTGTAAAAACCTTCATCGCAAACATAAAAGAACAGGCTGTAGGAGAAAAAATCTTAAAAGGATTAAATCCTGGACAACAAGTTGTCAAAATCGTACATGAAGAGCTCAAACGAGTTATGGGTGAAGATGCTGAAGGTATTAGATACAATATCAATGGCATTACAACAATTATGACGATAGGTTTACAAGGTTCTGGTAAAACAACAGCAATTGGTAAGTTAGGCGCATATATACGAAAAACTGAAAAGAAAAAAGTTATGTTTATTGCTGCAGATGTTTATCGTCCAGCAGCGATTGAACAATTGAATACGATTGGAAAACAGATTGATATTGAGGTTTTTGAACAAGGGCAAATTGATGCACGAGAAATCGTTAAAAATGGTTTAAAATACGCTAAGGATAATGCTTATGATGTTGTCATTATCGATACAGCAGGTCGCTTGCATATCGATGAAAAAATGATGCGAGAGCTCATCGATGTGAAACAAATTGCAAAACCTAACGAAATACTCTTAACTGTAGATGCAATGACAGGACAAGATGCAGCTAATATTGCAAAAAGCTTTCATGAGCAATTGGAAGCAACCGGTGCAATTCTTACTAAACTTGATGGGGATACTCGTGGTGGTGCTGCTTTATCGATTAAAGAAGTTTCTGGTATTCCAATAAAATTCGCCTCAAGTGGCGAAAAAATGGACAGTTTTGAAATGTTTCATCCAGAAAGAATGGCTTCACGTATACTTGGTATGGGTGATGTCTTAACACTGATCGAAAAAGCTACAGAATCTATTGATGAAGACGAAGCAAAAAATATGATGGAAAAGTTAATGTCAGATACATTTAACTATAACGATCTTCTAAAGCAATTTAAGATGATTAAAAAAATGGGTTCAATGAGTAAAATACTTGGATTTATCCCAGGCATGGGACAACTAAAAAATGCTGCTTCACAGGTTGATGATAAACAGTTTGAACAAATGGGTGTTTTGATTCACAGTATGACCGAAAATGAACGTAAAGATCCAACGTTAATTGATAAAAGCAGTCGAAGAAGAGAACGGATTGCTAGAGGGTCTGGTATGAAAGTATCAGATTTAAATAAACTAAGACAGGCATTAGAAACGCAAAAGAAAATGATGAAGCAAATGATGAATATGGATGAAAGACAATTAGAGAGTTTATCTAAAAATCCATCTCAGATGATGCAGAACACTAAAACTAAAAAAGGTAAAGGTAAAGGAAAGGGTCAATTCAGGATTCGCTGACCCTTTTTTTCTCCACAAAAGTTGTGGAAAATTAATCAATGTATCTATGATACAATGAAGGAAAAGGGGATACAATATGAAGAAAATGATACTTATAGATGGTAACTCCATTATGTTTAGAGCCTATTACGCAACCGCTTATCCAGGTGCTAAACTCATGCAAACAGGTCAAGGCATTTATACGAATGCTCTTTTTGCATTTGTCGGCATGTTTGAAAAAATAATCACAGAGGATACGACAAATGCACTTGTTGCTTTTGATACTAAGGAACCTACAAAAAGACACGAAGTGTATAAAGAATATAAAGCTGGTCGAGTTAAGATGCCAGAAGAATTAGCAATGCAAATTCCGCTCATTAATCAATATATTGAATTGAGCGGTGTACCTATTTACAGTAAAGCTGGTTATGAAGCGGATGACATTATAGGGACAATGGCAAAACGTTGTGCAAAAGATGGATATCAAGTTGAAATATATTCTAGTGATCGTGATTTATTGCAGCTAGTAGATGATCAAATTACTGTTAATCTATTAAAAAAAGGTATGAAAGAAGTTGCGAAATTCGATCCTAAAACATTGTTTGAAACGTATCAATTAACTCATGAACAAATGATTGATTTGAAAGCATTAATGGGTGACCCTTCAGATAATATTCCAGGAGTTCCAGGCGTTGGTGAAAAAACAGCTGTTAAACTTCTTCAAGAATATGAGACCCTAGAAAATGTTTTAGTACATAAAGATGAAATCAAAGGTAAGTTAGGCGAACGAATAAGAGAAAACGAAGAATTAGCAAAACTAAGTAAACATTTAGTCACTATTGATGTTGACGCTGATATCGAGTGTGAAATATCTGATTTAGAAAAAGGTGAAGTGAAAAAAAGTGAACTCATAACCTTTTTCCAAAATCTTGAATTACACGTTTTCGTTAAGAAAATGGAAGAACCAACAGCCAAAATGGAAAGTTGGGAATATAAAGTCATTGAAGATGAACATGAGTTAGGGAAAATTTTAAAACCTGAACTAGCCATTCATTTTGAACTAAGTGATTATAATTATCACAAAGCAAAACTTTGGGGTGTCGGTATATCAGATGGAAAACATCACTATTTTCTATCACCAGATTTCGCTTTAACATCCATTAACTTTCAAATGTATTTAAGTGATCATGCCATCAAGAAGTATACATATGATTATAAAGCAGCAAAAGTATTTTTATTATGGAATGATATGGAATTTAATAATGTAGAATTTGATCTTCTTTTATCAGCATACTTAATAAACTCACATTTAGGTAAAGAAGAATTTAAACGTATTGTTTCAAACTTTGATTATGAAGATATTTTATATGATGATGTTATCTATGGAAAAGGTGCTAAAAAGGGTCTACCTGATAAAGAGATTTATGAAAGACATATTGCATCCAAAGCAAAAGCAATTTACGAATTAAGAGAGCCACTATTAAAACAACTCAAAGACCAAGAACAACTCCATTTATTAAATGAACTTGAGATCCCGTTATCTGAAGTTCTAGCAGAAATGGAATATAGTGGACTTTTAGTCGATCAAAAAGAATTAGAAATTCAAGGAACCGACTTAAAGGAAAGATTAGAAAAACTAGAAGAAGAAATTCATGATTTAGCAGGAGTTGAATTTAACGTCTCAAGTCCCAAACAACTGGGGGAAATTTTATTTGAAAAACTTGAACTTCCTCATGGTAAAAAGACAAAGACAGGATATTCTACAAATGTCGAAGTATTAAATGATCTTAAGAAACATCATCCTATCATAGACAAAATTTTGGATTATAGACAACTATCAAAATTACATTCAACATATATCGAAGGTGTTAGACAAAATCTATTTGAAGATGGCAAAGTTCATACGATATATATGCAAGCGTTAACAACAACTGGAAGATTATCATCTTTAGATCCCAATCTACAAAATATTCCTATTCGTACAGAAGAAGGAAGAAAAATTAGAAAACTATTTATACCGGAAGAAAAGAAATATTTATTAGGTTCAGACTATTCACAAATTGAACTAAGAGTACTAGCTGATATGGCAAATGTCAAAGGTTTGATCGAAGCATTTAACCATCATGAAGATATTCATACAAAAACGGCTCAGGAAGTCTTTCACGTCGATGAAGTTGATAGCGAACAAAGAAGAGCTGCTAAAGCTGTTAATTTCGGTATTATTTACGGTATCGGGGCATGGAGTTTAAGTGAAGATATTAACGTAACCCCAAAAGAAGCACAAGCGTATATCGATCAATATCTATCTATTTATCCAGAAATTAAAGATTATATGGAAAATATAGTTAAATTTGCCAAAGAAAATGATTATGTTGAGACAATTATGAAACGTAGAAGATATATTCCTGAGTTAAAGTCTCCTGTATATACACAAAGAGCTTTTGGTGAACGTACAGCACTTAATGCACCAATTCAAGGTAGTGCTGCTGATATATTAAAAAAAGCTATGGTTGACTTATATCAGTATTTAAAGAAAAACAAGAAACAATCCAAATTAATTCTTCAAGTTCACGATGAGCTCATTTTAGAAGTTCCTGAGTCGGAGTTAGAAGAAATGAAAGAGATTGTTCCTAAAATGATGTCAAATGCGATTCAACTCAAAGTTGAGTTAGAAACATCATGTGATGTAGGCATCAATTGGTACGAACTTAAATAGAGGTGAAAATATGCCAGAACTTCCTGAGGTTGAAACGGTTAGAGTGACGCTTGAAAAGGAAATATCAAATGAAGAGTTTGCTCAAGTTGATGCACATTACCCAAAAATAATAACCAATGATACCCATGAATTCAAGCAAAAAATCGTTGGTCAAAAAATCAATCGCATCGATCGTATGGGAAAATATTTAATATTTATTCTCGATCAAGACGCTTTAATAATTCATTTAAGGATGGAAGGTAAATTTTTTATCAAACTAGATGAACCCATACAAAAGCACGAACATGTTGTCTTTCATTTTAAGTCAGGTAGAAATTTAAGATATCACGATGTTAGAAAATTTGGAACCATTACATTAATCCCACTTAGTGAATATTTAGATACTTATCCACTCAATCAACTTGGGGATGAACCTAAGGATATTAATATTGAGCATTTTTACTCAGTATTAAACAAAAAGAATACAGAAATTAAGGCTGTTTTACTAGATCAACATATTATTGCAGGATTAGGAAACATCTATGTTGATGAAACTTTGTTTTTAAGTCATGTTCACCCAACAAGAATAGCATCAAGTATAACTTATGATGAAGCAAAATGGATTATACAAGCAGCTATCCAGGTCTTAGATAAAGCAATTCAACTGGGTGGAACGACAATTCGTTCTTATACATCCAGTCTTGGTGTACATGGACGTTTTCAAAACGAATTAAATGTTCATATGAAAGCAAACGAACCATGTCCACGCTGTCAAACGAAAATCATTAAAATGAAAGTTAAAGGACGTGGAACTTATGTCTGTCCAAGTTGTCAAAAATAATCCAACTTTAATCGGGCTTACTGGTGGAATAGGTAGTGGAAAAACTACAGCTTCTCAATATTTCAAAAGTTTAAATATTCCAGTTATTGACTGTGATGAAATTGTTCAAGATCTATGGAAAAACAATAAACAGATGAAAAAAGAAGTTGAGTCGTTTTTTAAGTTTCCTGTTAAAACAAAGGAAGACCGCAAAAAACTAGGAAACGTTATTTTTAATAACAAACAAAAAAGAGAACAACTCAATATGATTGTTCATCCTTATGTATATCAAGAAGTGGAAAAACAAAAAAGAATTTTACGTGACCAAAAAATCATTATTATAGACATGCCACTATTAATCGAAGTTAACTATCAAAGAAAAGTGGACTATGTTGTTTTAATATATGTTGATTTTGATACGCAAGTTGATCGTTTAGTCAACCGTGATCAAATATCGAAAAGTGAAGCTGTAAAAAGAATTCGTTCACAACTGTCTTTAAATTTAAAAAGACAGTATGCTGATTATATATTAGATAATGGTAAAACAAAAAAAGAACTATATCATCAAATTGATTTATTTATAGAGGAGATACAAAATGAAGAATAGCAGTACCTTTCAAATTCAAAGTCAATCCGATCTAAGTGCAGCTGATTTTAAAGTTCTAGCACTTTTGTATCAACCTCTTATGGGTCTTGATGGACAAGCTCTTTATACGACTTTTTATCAATTGGTAAATAAAACGGGTCGTGACACATATAAACACTCTGAACTATTTGATTTACTAAATCTTAAAAATTTAGAGTTTTTAAAGACAAGAAATAAATTAGAAGCTTTAAATCTTTTAGTCGTTTATCAAAAAGAAGATGAGTTCATCTATTTTATGAAAGCTCCATTAACAGCTAAACAGTTTTTGCTTGACACTGTTTTTGGTAGTTATCTACAAAGTGAAATCGGAGAAAAGAATTTAAATCTCATAACTGAGATGTTTAAGATGGAGATTCCAGATACTGAAGGATATGAAAATATAACGAAATCATTTGATTCTTTATATGAGTTTAAGAGTCTGAGTTTACTTAATGTTGCGCATCCTCTTCAAGGAAGACAACAAAATGGTGGTAGTCATATCAATCATAAATTCAACTATGAAGCGTTTGTTGAACACTTACCAGAAAGACTTAAGAACTCACAGTTATTAACAGATAAGTTTAGAGAACAGATCACCAAAATATCATTTGTTTACCAATTTGATGTAGCTGATATGGTTCAAATCTATGAAGCAGCTTCAAAATCTAGACAAGTGGTTAACTTTGCACAACTTAATTTTAAGGCTAAACAACATTATGACCAAAAACACAAACTACTCACCATTAAAAAGAAAGACTTATCTAATAATGTTTTAATCGATCAAGTATCACCTCAAGTAATCATTCAAAAATACGCTAAAACAGATCAACAAGGTATCGCATTATCAACAGCAACAGCACTTCTAGAACGAAATCATGTTGAGCCTGGCATTATCAACGTTATTCTAATGTTGGTACTTAAACATAAAGATGGTATACTACCTAATATCAATTATTTAGAAAAAGTGTTATTAGATTGGTTGAATAAAGGTGTTCAAACCACTGAGGATGCAATTAATCATTCAGCGAGTTTAGAATCACAATGGGTACAAAAGAAATCCGGACAAAAACAAAGCGTCAGCAAACCTGACTGGTTAGACGATTACATCAAAGACCTAGTCAAAATGGAGGAATAACATGACATTAGAAGAGATGAAAAAAGTTATTTCCAAAGATCCAGAAACAAGAAATATTGAAGTTCCTGAAGTTGATATCTATAAAGTATATCAATACCTTTTGGAACGCGATCAAAAAGGCGCTAAAAACGGATATGAGCCCGTATTGATAACAGATCCTTATATTGAGATTATTTATCGACCAACCAAAGAAAAAGCTATTGAAATAAAAAGAGAAAAAATTAGACTACACCTTAAGTTTTATGATAGCGAAGTTTATATGCAAGATGCTAGTCTATCAAGATTTGAAGTGTTTAATGATGAACGACAACATGCTTATGAAGCATCTTTAGCATTTATTAATGAGTATCGCAAGGATAAATATTCAAAAGGTATTTTCTTTTATGGGAAGAACTGGGCAGGGAAAAGTTATCTTTTATCTGCTATAGCTCAAGCACTTGCTGAGAAAAACATTTCTGTACTTTTCGTTTACATGCCTGATTTGGTAAGAAGTATTAAACAGGGCATGAATGAAGGAAATTTAGAAGAACGCATCAATCAACTCAAACAAGCAGATGTATTAATGCTAGATGATGTTGGTGGAGAAAATATGACACCATGGTTTAGAGATGAAATACTTGTTCCGATTATGCAATACCGTTTATCAGCTAAGTTACCAGTTTTTATGAGTTCTAATTATGATTTTGAAAGACTCATTGACTTTTTAGCAGTTAATAAAGATGAAGCTAGTTTAATGAAGGCAGCAAGACTCATTCAAAGAATCAAAGATTTAATGACGCCCATTCGATTGGTTAAAGACCAATATAAAGAAAAAAATACTTGAAATAATGTAGACAAGTGTTATAATATAGACATCAACGATGAAGAGGACAACATTTAGATTGAACTTAGCGACGCAGAATGGTGAAAGCTGCGAAAAATCTAAATTACTACCTTGGAGTTGGCTAAAAAAAATAGCCCGGGTCATGCCGTTATCCATATGCTAAGTGCTAGCTATGCTAGAACTAAGGTGGTACCGCGTCTATTAACGTCCTTAGAAATATCTAAGGACTTTTTTTATTTCAAAGGAGAGATAACATGATTAACATTACTTTTCCAGATGGAAGTGTAAAAGCTTTCGAAGATGGAATTTCTGCACAACAAGTTGCAGAAAGCATTTCTATGAGCCTTGCTAAAAAAGCGATTGCAGCTGTTTATAACAAGGAGTATGTAGAACTTTCAAGAAATTTGAAAGAAGATGGAACAATAGAAATATTAACTGAAAAAGATCCAAGAACCTTGGATGTTTTGAATCACAGTACAGCACATTTGATGGCTCAAGCGATAACAAGATTGTATCCTGGAGCTTGTTTTGGAGTTGGACCGGCAATTGATGAAGGTTTTTACTATGATGTTGATTTTAATGAAAACAAAATTAATGATGAAGATTTACTAGAAATTGAAGCTGAAATGAATAAGCTAGCAGAGCAAGGTTATGAAATTGTTAGACATGAAGTAACATATGAAGAAGCTAAAAATATTTTTAGAAATGATCCTTATAAACTTGAGTTAATAGAAGAACATAAAGGTGCTGGATTAACTGTCTATTCGCAAGGAGAATTTACTGATCTATGCCGTGGCGGACATGTTCCTAATACTAAGTTTATTAAAAACTTTAAACTATTAAGTCTTGCTGGAGCATACTGGAGAGGCGACTCAGATAATAAAATGCTTGTTAGAATTTATGGAACAAGTTTCTTTAGTAAAAAGGATTTGGAATCATATTTGAACCTATTAGAAGAAAGAAAACAAAGAGATCATAGGAAGATTGGCAAAGAACTTGATTTATTTATGATTTCTAAAGAAGTTGGTTCAGGACTTCCTTTTTGGTTACATAAAGGAGCGACCATTCGAAGAACAATTGAAAGATATATTACTGATGTTGAAATAAGTTTAGGATACATGCATGTTTATACGCCTATTATGGCTAATACTGAGTTATACAAAATTTCAGGTCATTGGGATCATTATCAAGAAAATATGTTTCCACCAATGGATATGGGTGATGGAGAATTATTGGTCTTAAGACCGATGAACTGTCCACATCACATGTTAATCTATAAAAATGATGTGCATTCTTATCGAGAACTTCCTTTGAGAATCGCTGAACTAGGTATGATGCATCGTTATGAGAAAAGTGGCGCATTATCAGGACTTCAGCGTGTAAGAGAAATGACATTAAACGATGCACACATCTTTGTACGTCCTGATCAAATAAAAGATGAACTTAAAAGAACAATGGAATTGTTACTAAAAGTTTATAGCGATTTCAATATTACAGATTATGAATTGAGATTAAGTTATCGTGATCCAAAAGATTCAGAGAAGTATTTCCCAAATGATGATATGTGGAATAAAGCTGAAAAACTACTTAAAGAAGCGATGGATGAAATGGAATTGGATTATTATGAAGCGGTTGGTGAAGCTGCATTTTATGGTCCAAAACTAGATGTTCAAGTTAAAACTGCTTTAGGTAATGCTGAAACTTTATCAACTATACAATTAGACTTCTTGTTACCAGAACGTTTTGATTTAACTTATGTTGGTGAAGATGGTAAAAATATTTATAGACCAGTTGTTATACATCGTGGTATTGTCTCAACTATGGAGCGTTTTGTTGCATTCTTAACTGAAGAATACAAAGGGGCATTCCCATTATGGTTAGCACCTGTTCAAGTCAAAGTATTACCTGTTAATGTTGTGCACCATCAAGAATATGTTATGGATGTCTATGAAATGCTTAAAGCTAGCGGATTTAGAGTGGAAAGTGATTTAAGAGAAGAGAAATTGGGATATAAGATTAGAGAAGTACAAACTCAAAAAATACCATATTCATTAGTGTTGGGTGATAAAGAAAAAGACGAGGGATTAGTGACTTATAGAAAGTATGGATCTCAAGAGCAAGTTACAGTTTCAATTGAACAATTTATCGAATTGCTTATGAAAGAGACTAAAAATAATTAAAAATAATTTTGTTGAAAAAATAATAATAAAATGATATAATGATGCTGGAGACGCAAGTGAACCATTTGAAATTGAGTTTCACATGTCACTTAAGGACTCCAGCTCATTGTTTTTATTAAGTCTAAGTTTCGAGAAACTCCATGATGAATATCATTTGTAAAAGATGATTTTAACCAGAAAGGGAGTGTTATCGTGGGTATGCTTATTATTTATGTTGCTGTAGGTTTTGCATTTTTCATTTTGATGATGAATTTTATCGTTTGGCTATTTAGAGCTAAATCAAATGCTTTAGAAGAACATGGTTTACGAGAAAAACATCAAAATCCATGGAAAGTGCCAAAAGACGAAGTCTATGGTGATATAGAAGACGTTTGGGAAAAGTTCGATAGAAAAATCGAAAAACGCGAACGTGAAAGAAGATATCAAAATAAAAATAAATAAAATAACATAAGGAAGGTAACAATACATGTTGGAAGTTAAAAACGCAAGAATGCTTTACGGTGATCTTGTAGCTGTTGACAGACTAAGTTTTATCATCAAACCTGGTGATATTTTTGGTTTGCTTGGTACTAATGGTGCAGGGAAAACAACAACATTTAGAATGATTATGGGTTTACTTGAACCAACAGAAGGTGAAATATTATATAACGGGCAAAAAGTTGGATATCACAATGTTAATGAAATAGGTTATATGATTGAAGAAAGATCTTTATTAACTAAGATTACTGTAAAAGAACTTATGCTCTATTTTGGTCAACTTAAAGATATGGAACCAAAAGATATTTTAGAGAGATTAGATTATTGGTTAGAGAGATTTGATATTGTTGATTATAAAGATAAGAAGATTAAAGAGTTGTCAAAAGGTAATCAACAAAAGATTCAGTTTATATCTGCTATCATTAACAATCCTAAACTGCTTGTATTAGATGAGCCATTTAGCGGTTTAGATCCGATTAACACAGAGTTGTTTGTAGAAGTGATACGTGATTTTCAAAAACAAGGAGCAATGGTTGTTTTTTCTTCTCATCAACTTGATCACGTTGAGTCTTTTTGTGAAGAAGTCATTGTTTTAGAAAAAGGTAAAGCGGTTATTGAAGGAAGACTTGATCAAGTAAAAATAGACTTTAAGAAACAAAACATCAAAATTATTGGAGATGTTGATATAAAAAAACTAGAATCAATACCTGGTGTTTATAATGTCATAGAAAACTCAAATGAACTAATTGTAAAGATAGAATCTGAAGATGTTGCAAAACATGTTTTTGATTATATCAAAACTTGCAATCATATTATGAAATATGATGTTGAACAAGCAAGTTTGAGTGAAATATTTATTGCAAAGGTAGGACACAAAGTTGAAAAAGTTTAAATTTTTAGTCAAATATGGTTTAAAAAAACGTGTTGGCAGAAAAGCATTTCTTATTGCAAATATTATTATTGCAGTCCTAACAATTATTATAGTTAATATTCCTGCAATTATCAGTCTCTTCGGTGGTGATGATGATCAAATCGAAAACATAAATATACAAATCATAAATGAGACTCAAGAAACAAGTTTAATTACTGATTTGGCGCAATTACTTAATCAACCCTATGAAGGATATGAATTTTATGTATTATCTGATTTATCCATTAATCAATTTGATATTGATGCATTTTGGATAAATGATGATATGGATATCGTTTTACATTTTATAGGAGAAATCGAATCTCCTGATGTTAAAATCTATAGTAAATATCCTGAAATGAATCTAACGTTAATGGGTCAAATTGAACTTCAGATCATTAATTATCAAATTGGTGATTATACAGGTCCTAGTTTTGAAGCAGTTTACGCACCTGATTATGAAGATCCAAATCAGGAGATGTTTATTAGTTCAATTACGAGCTTATTAGTATTACCTATGTTTATTTTAATTACTATGGCAACACAATTTGTTGGTGTTGATATTATTGAGGAAAAATCAACAAAAGCTATAGAAACAGTTATAGCAAGCGTTCCAGCAAAAATACATTTTTTGTCAAAAATTACCGCAAGTATACTATTCGTCGTTATTCAAGGATTATTGATATTTACTTATGGAGCAATAGCATCGATAATTGGTGGTTTTGCAGCAACGTCAAGTGCTCTTAATTTACCAACAGGAGGAGAATCACTTTTAGCTTATCTTGCAGAGATAATGCCTAATTGGCCAATAATCATCTTGGTTTCATTGTTGTTTATGCTTTTAGGAACTCTATTTTATTTAGTATTAGCTGCACTTTTTGCATCAATGGCTGTTACTCAAGAAGATTATCAACAATTCCAAGCACCATTAATGTTAGTATTAGTTGGCGGATTCTATATAGGTATTTTCGCACCAATGGCAGGAGGTATGGGATTTTTAAAAGTTATGGCTTTTATTCCAATTTTCACTCCGATTGTTGCCCCAATTGCATTTGCATCTGGAGTTTTATCAGTTTGGGAAGCAATTATAGCATTATTTGGTTTAGGGGTATTTCTAGTTTTATCACTATACTTAGTCGCTCCTGTTTATAAAGTAGCAATTCTAAGTTACGATCAAACAAAATTCTTTTCCAGAATTAAAGGATATTTCAAAAAAGCATTTACAAAAAATGGGAAAGTATAAAAAAAGTGGCCATCATTTGATGGCCATTTCTTTTATATCATATTATGTTCTTTTAAGTATTTCTCGATATTATCTAAATATTCATTTTTGTCAGAATCAACACGGATTATAAAGACTGAATCTTTAGGAAGACCCAAACTCATGATTGCCATAATGGATTTTGCATCAGCTGCAAACTCCTTATAAACGAGTTCAACCTTTGCAGGTATTGATGCTACGAATTTTACAAAATTTGTTGCAGGTCTCGCATGTAATCCATTTTCTGCTTTTAACGTAAATTTTTTTTCCATAAGTACTCCTTAGACTTTAATCAACTTTTTAAGTTCTGATAAGACTTGTGTTTCGTTATCTAATTTTAGCACACTTTTTGATAATTGCTCCAAATCACTATGGTTTATCTTAGAAAGAATCTTTCGTATTTTTAAAATATGCGATGGCGTCATGCTAAGTTCTTCGACACCTAAACCAAGAAGAAGAGGACCAGCATAGGCATCTGATGCCATTTCTCCGCAAACACTAACTTTAATATTATGTTTTATACCTGCTTCGGCAACCATTAATATTAATTTCAAGATTGCTGGATTTAGTGGTTGATATAAATAAGTTAAGCTTTGATGTGTTCTATCAGCAGCCATTGTATATTGAATTAAGTCATTAGTACCAATTGACATGAAATCAACAACTTGTGCAAGTTGATCAGCCATAAGGGCAGCTGAAGGAATTTCAATCATTACCCCTAATTCAAAATCAGCAACTTTGATTTTTTCTTTTTTTAATTCTAATTTAACTTCTTCAACAATTGATTTAGCTTTAATAAATTCTTCTTTTACAGCAATCATTGGAAACATGATTTTTAGATGACCGAAGTTGCTTGCTCTTAATAATGCTCTTAATTGTGTTTTAAAGATATCAAGATGATCGAATGACAATCGGATAGCACGTTTACCTAAAAACGGATTTAGTTCATTTTCTAAATTCAAATAAGGAAGATCTTTATCTCCACCAATATCTAACGTACGGATAACAACTGGCTTAGGGTATACGCTTTCCAAAACTTTTTTATATTCTTCAAACTGTTCTTCTTCAGTTGGTAGTGACAGATGATCCAAAAATAAAAATTCTGTTCGATATAATCCAATGCCATCAGCATCAAAATTGATGATATGCTCAATATCTTTAGAGGAAGCTATGTTACCAAAAAGCTCATAAACGTGACCGTCCTTAGATTGGCTTTTTTTACCAATCATTGTTTTTAGAGCAGATTTCTTCTTTTCAAATTTTTCGATTTTATTTTGATATTCAAGTTTTACTTGATCATCAAAGTTAGTTATTATTTCGCCATGAAATCCATCCAAAATGATTTCTTGATGATGATTTAATTTTGACATTAAATGCTCAACTCCAACAATTGCAGGGATTTGAAGCAATCTTGCAATAATCGCACTATGAGAAGTTTTACCACCAATTTCAGTTGCGAAACCACAAACATAATTGGGATCGATTTGTGCAGTTTGAGAGGGTGTCAATTCAGCCGTTATCAATATAACCTTTTCAGTAATAACAGGCAAATCAATGATGTCAATTTTCAAGGCATTTTTAATTGTTCTGTTGGTTACGTCTTTTAGATCAAATGCTCTATCTTTTAAGTAATCATCATCTAAATGATCAAATAAATCTACGAATCGGTCGACAACATATTTGATTGCATAAACTAAGTTACACGACTCTG
>JANKMU010000012.1:14404-26039 GCA_024650045.1 Mycoplasmatota bacterium
TTTTCGATTCAACTGCTTCATTAACTTCAGGGTCCGTTGCAATCATCAATTGTGCTTCAAATATTTTAGAAGTTTCATCATCGAATTTTTTTTCTGTTTCCAACTTGAGTTGCTCTAATTGAGAAACAGTCATATCTATTGCTTTTCGGAAAATACTGATTTCTTCGAGCGGGTTTTCTACAATGACCTTGCGGTAATCAATTTGAACTTCTTCAATTTTTAAAACTCGAGCAACTGCATAACCTTCACTAACAGGTATTCCTTTTAGCATGAGTTCACATCCTTCAAATTTTAGTTATTGTATAGCATCATATTGATTATATTTTACCACAAGAATCTATTCTATATTCATCATCAGAGTGTGAAAGCGTTTAATAAATTCATAATGCTTAAAATGATTATCGTATTTGTTGGGTTATTAACTATTTATTGATATAATGGTTTAGAGGTGAAACGAGCATGACATATGAAGATTTAAAGAAAAGAATTGAACAGATAATTGATCCTGGTTTTAACAAACCATTTAAGGAAGTAAATGGAATAAAGAAACTAGTTATTGGACCTACTGGTGTTGCTGAGTTAGAAATATATCTAAAAGATAAAGCAAAACATGAGCAACAAGTTAAAATAGAAATTATTAAACTTGTTAAAATAGAATTAGGTTTTCCAGGTATCAAAATAGACTTTTATGAGTCAGAGTTTGTACCCGAAGGTGAAAAACTTATTCGTTATTTAGCAATTGCTTCAGGTAAAGGTGGAGTCGGCAAGTCAACAGTTACTGCGAATTTAGCAGCAGCAATGATTCGACAAGGTAAAAAAGTTGGGATTATCGATGCTGATGTCTATGGAGCGAGTATTCCTAATATTTTAAAAATAGATGTTAAACCATTATCTTCAACAGAAGATGAAAAAATGATACCACTTGTTAAAGATGGTATTGAAGTGATTTCAACAGAATTTTTTATGCCACCAGAAAAGCCTTTAATGTGGCGTGGACCGATGTTAGGTAAAATGCTAGTTCACTTTTTTAGTGGTGTTAAATGGCAAGATGATGTTGACTTAATATTAATTGATTTACCACCAGGAACCGGTGATGTAGCATTAGATGTAAAAACATATGTTCCAAGAAGTAAGGTACTAGTAGTTACAACTCCACATAGAAATGCATCTCATGTAGCAGTAAAAGCTGGTATTGGTGCACAAACTATTGGACACGAAGTTATCGGTGTTGTCGAAAACATGAGTTATTATTTAAATACATGTAATAATAAAAGAGAGTTTATTTTCGGATCCGGTGGTGGAGACGAGGTTGCTAAAAAGTTAGGGGTTAAAGTATTTGGACAAGTCCCAATTGGACAACCTCAAAATGGCGATTATTTATATACTGGTAAAGATTTAGCAGGAAAGATTTATGATGAAATTGCAGTACAAGTTATGAAAGAGATGGAAATGTAAAAATAAAGGGACAAAATTTTGTCCCTTTTTGTTATGTTATATCTCTAAATTTTAGAATTGGTTTTCTAGCAGCTTTCGCTTCATCTAATCTTCTAACTAAAGTATTATGTGGCGCAGTTTTAACAAGTTCTGGATTTTCTTTAGCTTCATTTGCAACTGTACGCATAATCTGGATAAAATCATCAAGTGTTTCTTTAGATTCAACTTCAGTAGGTTCAATCATCATTGATTGAGAGAAAATAAGTGGGAAATAGACTGTTGGGGCATGGTATCCATAATCAAGTAATCGTTTTGCGATATCAAGGGTTTTTACACCTGTAGATTTATCGATTAATCCATCATAAACAAATTCATGCATACAATACCCTTTAATTGGTAATTCAAATAAATCTTTCAATGAATCCTTGATATAGTTAGCATTGAGCACTGCAAGTGGTCCAATTTCGCTCATATGCTCTTTGCCAAAGGTCATCAAGTAAACATAAGCTCTTAAGTAAACACTAGCGTTACCATAGAATTGGCCCAATGCTCCGATGGAATCTTTTGAGTCCTCGAAGAAGTAGAAGTCATCTTTTTTTCTAACGATTGGATTTGGAAGGAATTCCCTAAGTTTTTCACAAACTCCCACAGGTCCAGAACCTGGACCACCACCTCCATGAGGTGTGGAGAATGTTTTATGGAGATTAATATGTGTGATGTCGAATCCCATATCACCAGGCTTAGCTTTTCCAAGAAGAGCATTTAAGTTTGCTCCATCATAATAAAGTAAACCACCTGCTTCATGGACAAGTTTAGATATTTCTAAAATATCTTTTTCAAATACACCTGCAGTGTTAGGATTTGTTAACATTAATCCTGCAGTTTCGTCATTTAAGACAGCTTTTAAAGATTCAAGATTAACAGTTCCATCTAAATTTGATTTAATTTCAACAACATCAAAACCACAAACAGTTGCACTTGCTGGATTGGTTCCATGTGCACTATCAGGAACAATTATTTTTGTTCTTTTTTTGTCGTTATTTTTTTCATGATATGATTTGATAATCATTAATCCTGCTAACTCACCATGAGCTCCAGCAAACGGATTTAATGAATATTCTGCTAATCCTGAAATTTCAGATAATATTCTCTGTGTTTCATAGTAAATTTTTAATACACCTTGTGCAGTATGAACAGGTTGTAATGGATGTATATTAGCAAAACCAGGTAATGTAGCTAGTTCATCATTGATTTTAGGATTATACTTCATTGTACAAGAACCAAGAGGATAGAAACCTGTTTCAACACCAAAGTTTTTTTGGCTGACATTTGTATAATGTCTAACGACATCAAACTCTGAAACTTGAGGGAGTTCTGCTTTTTGTAATCTCGTTATATCCTTAGGTAGAGTAAATTCTGGAAAATCTTTTTTGGTAAAATTATAACCTTTACGTTCTTCTCTAGAAAGTTCAAAAATGAGTTTATCATAATATTTCATTTTTGGTTCACCACCTTTTCAACAAGCATATCAATCTCTGCTTTGCTGCGTTTTTCTGTAACAGCAAACATAAGTTGATTGTCACCGAGATGAAGTGGACCTAAAATACCGTCTTTTAGTAAATCTTTTTCAAATTGATCAACGTCAAAATTTGCTTTTAATACAAATTCTTTATAAAAAGGTTGATCAAATACGATTTCAAACTTCTTAGTTTTTAAAAGTTCATTATACAAATAATGAGCAGCTTTCATGGATTCATTTGCAACTTCAACTAAACCATATTTACCCATTGTCGATAAATAAATTGTTACAGCCAAAGCCATTAATGATTGATTTGAACAAATGTTAGAATTGGCCTTTGCACGTCGGATGTGTTGTTCTCTAGCTTGCAGAGTTAAAACAAATGCACGTTTACCATCTACATCAGAAGTAATTCCACAAATACGTCCTGGCATTTTTCTAACATAAGTCATCTTAGTTGCCATGTATCCAACATAAGAACCACCATAAGATAAAGGCAGTCCAAATGATTGAAGATCTCCACAAGCAATATCAGCACCATATTCACCAGGTGTTTTAATTAAAGCCAATGCTTGACCTTCACCATTTAATATAAACAATCCACCTTGCTCATGAATAACATCAGCAAATCCATTATAATCTTCAACAATGCCAAAATAATTAGGATTTTGTGCAATTAAGCCCATTGTATCCTTACCATTTTCTTTAACAAAGTCTAAATCAGTGACACCATTTTTTTGTGGCACAATAATTACATCGATATCACGATACTTTGCATAGGTCTTAATGACATCAATAATTCTTGGGTTCAGTGTTTCACTGACCATAACTTTAGATTGGTTTGTCAAAGCATAAGCCATAAACATTGCTTCAGCAGTAGCAGTAGCACCATCATACATCGATGCATTTGAAACTTCCATACCTGTCAGTTCACATACCATTGATTGGTATTCGAAGATGTACTGCAAAGTACCTTGTGCAACTTCGGGTTGATAAGGAGTGTATGACGTCAAAAACTCTTGACGGCTAATCAAACTTCTAATAATACTTGGACTATAATGGTCATATGCTCCTGCACCTCTAAAAACTATAAGCTCTTGATTGAGTTGCGATAGTTTTTGCATATGCTTTGTTAAATCATCATCTGATAAAACACTTGGTATATCATATGGTTTTGTAAGCTTTAAACTTTTAGGTATAGAAGAAAATAGGTCATCAAGGGATTTAGCACCTGTGACCTTTAACATTTCTGCTATGTCCTTACTGGTATGCGGAAGATATTTGTGCATATGAACACCTACTCCTCTATACTAGCTTCGTATTCTTTACCGCTTAATAAATCTTCGAGTTCAGAATCATCTGATAATTCAATTTTTAAAATCCAACTTCCATATGGATCATCATTTACTGATTCAGGAGCATCTTCAAGTGCTGTATTAACTTCTAATACTTTTCCTGTTACAGGTAAATATAAATCTGATGCAGCTTTTACACTTTCAACAGCTCCAAATGTTTCACCTTTTTTAATTGTTGCACCAACTTTTGGTAATTCGATAAACACAACAGCTCCCAAACTTTCTTGTGCATGATCTGAAATACCAACGTACGCTGTGTTACCTTCAACTTTTACCCATTCATGACTAGGGCTGTATAACAATCCTTCTAATACCATGTGAACCCTCCTATTTTTTATAATTCTTTGTATAAAATTTTTTATTTCTTACTTTAGATAAAACTTTATTTTTTCTTATTTGTACGCAGAGCTCTGTTCCAATTTTAGAATACTCGATATCTATTAAAGCATACGCAAGTGGTTTTTCTACATCTGGAAGTAGATATCCTGTTGTGATATGACCAACAAGTTGATCTTCATGGTATACTTCATAGCCATGTCTTGGTATGTTTCTTTCTAATAATTCAAGACCAACAACTTTTCTTTTTGGATTTTCTTTATATTGAACAAGTGCATCACGACCTATAAAGTCTTTTTCAAGTTTTATTGCAAAGTTTAAACCAGCTTCAACGGGATTGATTGATTCACTAATTTCATGTCCATAAAGTGGGAGATTCGCTTCAAAACGAAGTGTATCTCTAGCACCTAGTCCACAAGGTAACGCACCTTTCTCAATGATTAAGTCCCATAATTTTACAATTGCATCATGAGTTGCGTATATTTCAAATCCATCTTCACCAGTATACCCTGTTCTAGAACAAATCACATATCCTTCATTAAATGGAACAACTGCGTAAGTCATAAATGTTAGTTGATGTACATCATGATTAAGAATATCTTTTACTGCATCGATTGCATCTGGACCTTGAATAGCAATTTGACTATAATCTTCTGATACATTTCTAACTTGAACTTCAAATGACTGACTTTGTTTTTTTACCCAATCATAATCTTTATCAATATTACCAGCATTCACAACAAGAAGTACTTGTTCAGGCTTAATAACATAGACTAATAAATCATCAACAACAAATCCTTTTTCATCACACATAAGCGCGTAAGTCACTTTGGATGTGTCTAGAGGGATTGTATTTGTTACTAAATAATTAACAAAATTTAAAGCTTCTTTACCATCAATTAAGAATTCACCCATATGTGATACATCAAAAATGCCCATACCTTGACGAACAGCAAAATGCTCTTCAATAATTCCGGTATAGGACACTGGCATACTAAATCCAGCATACTCAATCATTTTTGCGCTCAACGCCAGGTGTTTATCATATAAAGCTGTTGTTTTCATTTGTCATCTCCTAAAAGCGTTTTCTAATTTCATTATACAACATTATTTTTAATTTCAAAGTGTTTCGTATGAAAAGATTATAATATTTTTAAGAATAAAAAAATAGCATCTAAACTATTGCTTATGTAAAACATAAAAATTGTTTCTTGCAACGCCATTTTCGATGTATAATAAAATAAAAGGGGTTATATCAATGCTGGTTAATAATGTTTTATTACATGTTAAGAGAAATGAAGTTGAGGCACCTAAAGCTAGTGTTATTATCACACATGGAATTGCTGAACATTCAGGAAGATATGATGAGATTACTGAGCGCTTAAATGAAGCAAATTATACTGTCATTCGTTATGACATTAGAGGTCATGGACAAAGTCAAGGTAAACGTGGTGCTTTAAAATCCTATCATCAAACCATTGATGATCTTCATGTTATCGTTAACGATGAGAAAAAGAGAAATCCTAAAAAAATATTTTTAATTGGTCATAGTATGGGTGGGCTTATTGTAGATATGTACGCAATTAAATATCAAGATGTTGATGGCATTATTTCAAGTGCTGCACCATCTTATTTTATTAAAGATGTTTTACCATTTAGATTCATTGGATATAAATGGTTAGGCAACTTAACGAAAAAAACTAATTTTGAAAATCAACTTTCTAGAATTTCCGAAGTAGAAAGTAATTATGCTGAAGATCCACTTAATCTAAAAAAATTTTATTTCTCATTAGCAGGTAATATGTTTGTTAGTGGTGTTAGGTATTTAAATAAGCAAATTCATCAATTCCAATTACCAATATTAATACTTCATGGTGAAAAGGATATTGTCGTACCAAAAGAATTTAGTCAAAGGCTTTTAGAATTGATTCCAGTTGAGGACAAAAAATTAATAGTATATCCAGATGCATATCACGAGATATTCAATGAAATTGATCGAGATCGAGCATTTAAAGATGTTATTCAATGGCTAGATGAAAGAATTTAAAAAGAAGGGAATGGTATTAGCATGAAAGTAGCATGGATAGGAACAGGAGTCATGGGAAAACCAATGGCACTCCACTTAAGTGATGCAGGACATGAAGTTTTTGCATATAATAGAACATTTGAAAAAGCAAAAGCTTTAGAACCAAAAGTTAAAGCATTTGATTCGATAGAATCTTGTATTAAGGATGCTGAAGTTATTTTTACTATTGTTGGTTACCCCAGCGATGTAGAAGAAGTTTATGAAGACATAATAGAAAAAGCTAAAAAAGGAACTATATTAGTTGATATGACCACGTCATCACCAACATTAGCGTTTTATCTTTATCAAAAAGCTTCAGAAAAAGGTTTGAAAATGTTAGATGCCCCAGTCACTGGTGGTGACTTAGGAGCAATCAAAGGAACATTATCCATTATGGTTGGTGGAGATGAAGAAGTATTTAATAAAGTCTTACCATTATTTAAATTAATGGGAACCACCATTACTTATATGGGTGCTGCTGGATCAGGTATGCACGCAAAACTTGCAAATCAAACCGTAATAGCAGGTAATATTATGGGGATTGCTGAAGCATTAGTTTATGCTAAAGAAAAAAATCTAGATGTCAATAAAATGTTAAGTGTTATTGTTGGAGGATCAGCAAGTTCATGGCAAGCGGCAAATAATGGACCAAAAATGATAGATAACGATTATAAACCTGGATTTTATGTTAAACATTTTTTAAAGGATTTAAAACTAGCCATGGAAGAAAAAGGCGAACTACCATTAATTGTTTTAGAGAAAGTAACACAAGCATATCAAACATTATTGGAAAATGGATTTAGCGAACAAGGTACGCAAAGTATTATCGAATATTATTTACAAAAAATGATGTAGAATAATTAAATTCGGAGGTTTAAAATGCCAAGAGTATGTTTGAATTTAAAGGGTATGCATTGCCCAGAATGTGTAAGCTCTATAGAGTATGCACTATATCAAGCAGGCATCAAACACTTTCAATATGATGTAGTTACACATTTCGCAAAAATTTACTATGAGGATGAAGATATTAGCTTGATTCAAATCGCTGATGCTATTCATAAAGTCGGGTATGATTTAGATGTCATGGAGATTGAAGAATGTTAGTGTATAAGCAAAATTAAGGATTTTTAATCAAAAATGATGTAAAACAAAGGTAGAGGAGGTGCTTTGATGCCTACTGTCTACTTAAACTTAAGCAAGTTTTGCCTTTGTGGAAGGATTACATCAGCTCAGCATGCCTTATATGTCAAAGGTGTTGACAGTTTTTCCTATGACTTGATTGAGAAAAAAGCAAAAATTGTTTATCAAGAAGATAACATATCTATTGATGAGATTAAAGAAATTATGGAGCAAAGGTATTTAGATATCGAGTCCATTGAAGAAATACAATCATAATAACAAAAAAGTGGTTAGCATTTTGCTGAACCACTTTTATTTATTTTTAAATTTTTATTTTTTAATAATTAAACTTTTTCCTGTCATTTCCTTAGGTTTTTCAACACCTAATAAATCAAGAAGTGTAGGGGCAACATCACATAATGCACCTGTATCAACTTCAATATCTTTTTTCGTAATAATAACAGGAACTAAATTTGTTGTATGTGCTGTATGTGCGTTTCCATGTTCATCACGCATCTTTTCTGCATTTCCGTGATCAGCAATAATGATAGCTGTTCCACCAATTTTTTGAATAGCTTCAACAACTTCCTTCGTACATTGATCGACAGTTTCTACAGCAATTTTAGCCGCTTCTATAGATCCAGTATGTCCGACCATATCAGGATTTGCAAAATTTAGAATCATTGTATCATATTCGCCTGATAAGATAGCCTCTACAGCTTTATCCTTAACTTCAAATGCACTCATTTCAGGTTTCAAATCATAAGTAGCAACTTTAGGTGATTCAACTAAAATTCTTGTCGATCCCTTCATTGTTTTCTCACTTCCACCATCAAAGAAGAAGGTGACATGAGCATATTTTTCGGTTTCTGCAATTCTCAATTGTTTCATGCCTGCATTTGCAATAACATCACCATATAAATTATCCAATGTTTGTAACTCATAAGCTAGTGGTCCTTTAACGGTTTCGTTATAATGCATCATTGAAACTAAGAAGATGTCGGTTGGAACATTCTTTGGTTCAAAGTTTGGTTTTCCTGGAGTTTGATATTCCTTGGTAGCTTCGGGATTAGAAAATGCAGTCGCTAAACGAATCGCACGATCTGGTCTAAAGTTCGCAAATAAAATAGCATCATGGTCTTGAACTAATCCGTTCTCATCTGCTACAAAAGGAATGATAAACTCATCAGTTACTTTATCATCATATGATTTTTGTATACCCTCTAGAGCATCTTTGTAATGCTTGCCAGTTCCTAAAACCATATTATCAAAAGCTTTTTGAATACGATCCCAATTGTTATCTCTATCCATTGCATAATATCTTCCAGATACGGTAGCAACTTTCATGCCGTGGTCAATCAAATCTTTTAGAAATCCTTTACCAGAGGTTTGAGCCGTATCTCTACCATCCATAAAAGCGTGTAGATAAGGTGTTAAACCATTTGATACTGCCAAATCATGAAGTGCTTTAATATGTGTAGGATACGCATGTACTCCACCGTCACTAACTAATCCAAAAATATGAATTTTTGAATTATTCTTTTTAGCATGTTCTATAGCTTGTAAAAAAGCTTCATTTTCAAAGAAAGAACCATCTTTTATAGCAACATTGATTCTAGTCAATGATTGGTATACAATGCGTCCCGCGCCTAAATTTAAATGTCCAACTTCACTATTACCCATTTGTCCTTCAGGCAAACCAACATACTCTCCGCTTGCTTTCAGTACATTATTGGGATATTCTTTAAATATTTGATCTAAAAATGGTTTTTTAGCTATTGATACTGCGTTGCTTGGACTATCAGAAGCAAGTCCATAACCATCCATAATTATTAATCCTGCAAATTTCTTATTCATATATAAAACTCCTTTAACGTTTTTGTCACTTCTATTATACTTCAAAAAACGAAACATGCCTGAATCAATACAAAAAAAACGTTTTCAACAGTTGGTTATTGCAATTATAAATATATATGTTAAAATATTGCTGTAATTGAATACTTCGGGGCAGGGTGAAATTCCCGACCGGCGGTAATAGTCCGCGAGCCTTAGGGCAGACCATGTGTAACTCATGGACCGACAGTAAAGTCTGGATGGAAGAAGATGATGTCAATTTGACGTTTCCTTTTTGTCGCCGAAGTAATTTGGCGATATTTTTATTAACTAGGAGGTTAAATTCATGTCAAATTACTTACGTTTAAAAAAGATGCTTTACATCGTATCTTTAGCTGCTGTTTCCATTGTATTGGGACTAGTAGAAATTACTTGGCCAATACCAGGTGCGAGTTTTTTAAAACTTGATTTTAGTGAGGTTGCCATTTTGGTATCATTACTTGTATTAGGTAATAAAGAAACAGTTGTTGTTGTGTTGATTAGAAGTTTTTCTAGAAGACTATTTAATGGGTTTGATTTGGCAGGTATTGTTGGTGAAATGATTGCAATGTTCGCATCATTTGCAATTATTATTGCGTATAACATTGCTAAAAAACTGTTGAACAATAAAGAGAAACCTTTAATTTATGAAGTCAGTGTTAATAATAACCGTGTCAGCAAAAAAGAGTTTATTGTTACGACATTATCCATTACGTTGTTATTAACGATCATTTTATTTGCACTTAACTTTTTTGTAACAACACCTATATACTATACAATACCTAATCCGTATGTTCCTGTTTTAAGTATAAGTGGTAGATTACATTTCCATGTCTTTTCATTTATTCCTGATTCACCTTTCACATATTTGGAGTATTTTTGGGCATTGTTTGTCATTTATATGCCATTTAACATAACAAAGGGAATTTTAGTCAGTGTTGTATTTTTGATGTTAAAACCAAGACTCAAATATTTAGAACTTTAATATGATATAATAAACCTAGAGGATGATAAAGTATGAAATTGTCAGAAATGCTTAAAGAACCAATCCAAAAAGGTGACATAATGCCCGTCATCAGACAGGGCATTTTTATGTCTTTAATGGGTGGTTTATTAATAGGATCATTACATTTATTATTTACATACTTATTTAACTTTTCTTTGACATGGTTAATGCTCTTTGTTCTAGCATTTTTGACAGCGAAAAGAGTTAAAGGAGCATATATTCAATATCATATACTCTATTCGATATTGACAGTTGTTTTCTTTTTCTTAGCATATTATTTTATGTCAATAACACTTTATGGTGGATTGTATTATTTGTCAGGAATAACTGAGTTCAAACATTATGCGTCTTTATTTAATCCTTTGATTCACTTTCAGTTTTTAAATCCATTTACAGGATACTTTTTTGCAGTTGAAAATTTGTTTGAATTGTTATTCTTCATCATTGGGACCATTTATGCATATAGATACAGTAAGTAAACGTTTTTATTGTTCAAATTCTTTCAATATACAGACATTTTGTGTATAATAAATAGTAGTAAACAAACAGGCAAAAAAACTAAATAAAGGAGTGAAATTATGCCATTTATAAGCGATATTTACGCACGCGAAGTGCTTGATTCTAGAGGGAACCCAACTGTTGAAGTTGAAGTTTATACAGATTCAGGAGCATTTGGACGTGCAATTGTTCCATCAGGAGCATCAACAGGGGAACACGAAGCAGTAGAACTAAGAGACGGTGATAAAAAACGTTATCTTGGTAAAGGTGTATTAACAGCAGTACACAATGTAAACGAAATTATTGCACCAGAGTTAGTAGGATTTGACGTAACAAATCAAGTTGGTATTGACCAAACCATGATTGAATTAGACGGTACAAAAAACAAATCAAAATTGGGTGCAAACGCAATTTTAGGTGTGTCAATGGCT
>JANKMU010000012.1:26049-59559 GCA_024650045.1 Mycoplasmatota bacterium
CAGCTGCAGATTTTCTTGGTGTTGAATTATACCAATATCTTGGTGGGTTTAATACTAAACAATTACCTGTACCAATGATGAATATTATCAATGGTGGATCACACGCAGATAACAACGTAGATTTCCAAGAATTTATGATTTTACCAGTCGGTGCTAAAACATTTAAAGAAGGCATCAGAATGGGTGCAGAAATTTTCCACAATCTAAAAGCTGTATTAAAAGCAAAAAATTATAACACAGCTGTTGGGGATGAAGGTGGGTTTGCTCCTAACTTAGGTTCAAACGAAGAAGCACTTCAAGTCATTATCCAAGCAATCGAAAAAGCAGGCTATGTACCTGGTAAAGATATTCTATTAGCAATGGATGTTGCTTCATCAGAATTTTACAACAAAGAAAAGAAAACTTATGTATTAGCTGGTGAAGGTGGAAAAGAATTCACAAGCAAAGAATTAAGTGATTTCTATGCAACTCTTGTAGAAAAATATCCAATTATATCTATTGAAGATGGATTAGATGAGAACGATTGGGAAGGTTGGGTTTATTTAAGTCAAAAACTAGGCAAGAAAATCCAATTGGTTGGTGACGATTTATTTGTTACAAACACTGAAAAATTAGCTAAAGGTATTGAAATGGGTATTGCAAATTCAATTTTAGTTAAAGTTAACCAAATTGGTACATTAACTGAAACATTTGATGCTATTGAAATGGCTAAACGTGCTGGATATACAGCAGTTATCTCTCATAGAAGTGGTGAAACAGAAGATACAACAATCGCTGATATCGCTGTTGCAACTAATTCAGGACAAATTAAGACAGGTTCTGCATCTAGAACAGATAGAATTGCAAAATACAACCAATTGTTAAGAATTGAAGATCAATTGGGTGGTAGTGCAGTATATCTTGGAGTAAAAACATTTTATAACTTAAAAAAATAAGTATTAGATAACAATTAGCGAGATTTCATTTTGAAGTCTTGCTTTTTTTGTTTGGTTTGGTATTGAATAACGGTAAAACCTCATGTATACTAAAATCAACTCGAGCAAACATCAAAAAAATAGGTGAATCATGAAAAGTAAAGACTTTATATGGATATTCATTATTGTTTTAATAACAGCATTTGTTATGGTCCCTGCGACAAAATCCATTTTTGAAAGTATGACTAACAATTATCCTTATCTCATGGGGTTTATTAAAACAGCAATATTAGCAAGTATGGGCGAACTTTTAGTCAATAGAATCAAGAGTGGCAACTATTTCTCAAAAAAAGGTATGATAGCTAAATTTATTGTATGGGGATTTTTAGGTATGATTTTTGTGCTTATTTTTAAAGTGTTCGCATCTGGAGTGGAAGCAGCACAAGCAGCAAATCTTTTACCTATAATAAATAACGATATATTTTTATCAAAACTTTTAACAGCATTTTTAATCAGTTTTTCTATGAACATATTTTTTGCCCCAACGTTCATGATTCTACATCGTATTACCGATAATTATATCGAACTAGGTTTAGGTAAGCCTAAATACATATTAAAAATAAGATTGTCTGAGGTTATAGATAAAATAAATTGGCAAGTTTTTTTTGGATTTGTTATCCTAAAAACAATACCGTTTTTTTGGATCCCAGCACATACAATAACATTCTTATTACCAGAAAACTATAGGGTTTTAATGGCTGCATACTTATCTATAATTCTAGGTATCTTACTAACGTTTTCCAACACTATAAAAGCAAAAAATAATAATTAAAAGCAAAATATATATATTATTGTTCATTTTAGTTGAAAAAAGAAAGCGGTTGCATTATAATGTAACTGAAACGTTTCGATAGAGATATCGAACGAGACTGCAGATGATAAACTAACTTAACCCAGTTTCAGTAAAACCAAAGAAAGTCCTTGCTACAACGAAGATGTAAGCGATTTCAAATGGATAATACATGAGCCTGGATTATATTTTAAGACAAACTCGAAACGTTTCGATTGAACGTTTTTTGTAATGTTCTAAGAAAGAAAAAAATAGGAGGAAAGAAATGAAGAACGCGGTAAAATTTATAACTTTATTTTTAGTCATGGGCTTATTATTTACAATTGCTGCATGTAAACAAGATGATCCAATACCAACTGAAGAGCCTACGCCTACAGTTGATCCGACACCAGTAATTGAAGATTTTAATGCTTTAGGTGGTTGGGCTGATGATGGTGATAGTGTTTATACAATCACAACCAACACTACAGCAGAACTTGAGTTCTCATATGCTAAAGGAACATTTCCTAATGCATCAATGAGCAGTGCAACTATAGCTGGGGATTTATCAGTTTACAACAAACTGGTAATTACAGTAGAAGGTGCAGGGACAATGTTATTAAGACTTGAAACTAGTGATACAACTCCGACTAGAGAAGTTGGTTTAAATGTTACTGGTATTCAAGGAACTTATGAATGGAACTTAATGAATGCAGCTAGCTTTTTAGAAAAAGTCAACAAGATAACCATTATTGCTGCTCCTGGTAAAGAAGAATCAATTGGGGTAATCAGTGTTACTGAGTTGATGTTTAAAGACACAGTTGCTGATGGATATATCATCAATGATGGATTCAACAACATTCCTACAAATGTCAATGAATACAATGGAACTGATGAAATATTCAATTTCAATGATAAATGGGAAAATTTTGCTGAAGAGACATATACAATTGTAAAAGATGGTGATGTATTTAATGTTGATTTTGCAAAAGATGCAGGCTATGAATGGTCAGCTATGCAGTCTAAGGTACAAGGAACATTTACTGATTTTAACTATGTTGTTGTAAAAGTTTCAGGTACAGCAGGGCAACCAATCATTGTAAAAGCAGCTGATGGAGTTGAAACAAGAATCATATTGAGTGGAGAAATTCAAGAAGTCGTCGTTGATATATCCGAAATGCCTGTAGCTCAAAAAAATGCTATACAAGCTATTTTAGTTTTTGGTAATGCAGGTAGAACAGGATCAGGCTCATTTACGATTCATGAAGCATTTATGATTGATGATTATGATTATGAAGCACCTGTATTTGTAACGAATACATACAATGGCATTGATTCAGAATTTGCTGTTGGTCATTGGTTTGATGGTGGCGATGTAGTGTATACCATTACCGAAACTGACACTGAGTATCATGTCGTATATTCAAAACTAGATGGCGGACTTGAATATGCAAATATGCAAGCACTTATCGAAGGAAACTTTAGTAACTTTGCTAAGATAGAGTTTGAAATAACAGGCCAAAATGCTAAATCAGTTTTACTTAAAGTTGAGGGAACTGAAGGAGTTAAAGAAGTACCTGTTACATTCGATGGAACAAGACAAATTATTGTTTTCGACTTAATGACAATGACATCTACACAACTAGATGCGCTTAACAAACTTGTAATTTTTGCTGCACCTGGTGGTATCGGTGCTGGTGAGTTTACACTTCATAGTGTTAAGTTTATGACATCTGATTATGATGTAAATGCAATGTGGGAAGAAAATGATGCGGACACTTACGATTTTACATTTGGTGAAACCACTGTAGTCACATATACAAAGATTGCTGGACAAGAGTGGGCATTCATGAAAGCAATGTTTGATGAAACAGAAGTTGCTGGTCTCAACACATTGACCATGGTTATTAAAGGTGAAACTGGTAAACAAATTCTTGTTAAACCAAATGACAGTGGTGCTCTTGAACAATCGGTAACATTTGATAATACAGATCCAGTAACGCTAACATTTACAGCTGAAGCATTTGCATCTATTATTTTATTCGCTGAACCTAATGTTGCACCTGCTACAGGAACATTTGAGATTGTTTCTGCTGTATTAAGTTTTGTTGAAGAAGAAGTTGATGTAACTCAAGTATTCGATTTCAACAATGAATGGTTAGCAAACGTTGATACAATATACGATATTGATTTCCAAGTAGATAAAACAGTAGTTAGCTATGATAAACTAGCTGGAAACGAATGGGAGTGGATGCGTGTTGTATTCGATGCACAGTCTATTCCTGGTTTAAATACTATGACTTTGGTTTTAACTGGAGAAGTTGGCAAACAAGTATTAATTAAGCCAAACGATAGTGGTGCTCTTGAACAATTTGTAACTTTTGAAGATGCAAATCCAGTTGAAATAACAGTTCATGCAGATGCATTTACAAGTGTATATATATTCGGATCACCTGGTGTTGCACCTGCTACAGGAACATTTGAAATTCATGAAGCTAAACTATATTATAGTGTCAATGTGACAGAAGATTGGGAAGAAGCAGATTTAGATACATATGATGTAGTTGTTGGTGAAACAGTTGTAATTAATTACACAAAAATAGCCGGACAAGAGTGGGTATTTGTTAGAAACACATTTAGTCCTGCAAGTACTGAAGGATTAAATACATATACAATCGTTATGATGGGTGAAGCTGGTAAACAAGTTCTAGTTAAAGTAAATAACAGTATAGAACAATGGGTTACATTTGAAGCCGATACTCCTGCTGTTGTTCAAATTATGGCTGACAACATTACTGAAGTCATCATCTTTGCTGAAGGTGGAACAGCACCTGCAACAGGTACATTTGAAATCTTATCAGCATTAATCACTTATATGACACCACCACCAGTTGACATTGAAGTTGAATATGACTTTACAATTGATGGATGGGAAGATAATGATGGTGGTATTTACACATTCACGGATACAGCTGGTGTTAATGTTGTGACTTATGATAAAGTTGCTGGACAAGAATGGGCATTTATTAAAAATATGTTTGCTGACGATTTATCTAACCATAACGTTATTGAAATGATTGTTAAAGGTGATGTTGGTGTACAATTAATTATTAAACCAAATGATAATGGTGCATATGAACAAACTGTTGATCTTGATGGAACAGAACAAACCGTTGTATTTAAGGATATTATGAATCCAACATGGATACTTATATTTGTTGATCCAATTAATGGATCACTTACAGGCTCTTTTGAAATTATAAGTGCAAAAGTTATATATATTGAGCCAGGCTTAGAAGTTGAAACAGATTGGGTTGATAACGACGGTGGTATTTATACAATTACCGATAATAACGGTGTTACAGAAGTTGACTATACAAAAACAGCTGGACAAGAATGGGCATACATCAAAAATGAATTTGTTGGCGATTTCTCTATGTATAACACAATAACAATGGTTGTTATGGGTGAGGTCGGCAAACAATTAATTATTAAACCAAACGATAATGGACTTTACGAACAAACTATCAATTTTGATGGTACAGAACAAACTGTTGTATTTAACGATATAATGAATCCAACATGGATACTTATATTTGTTGATCCAATCAATGGATCACTTACAGGTTCTTTTGAAATTATATCAACGAAGCTAAGTTATATTGAACCAGCTCCAGTAGACACTGAAATTGATGTAAACTTTACAGTAGGAGATTGGGTTGATAATGATGGTGGAACATATACATTTACAGATACAGCAGGTGTCAATGTTATTGATTATAACAAGTCAAGTGAGCAATCATATGCGTTCATCAAATATACTTTTGAAGAAAACTTAGCAAATCATAACACAGTAACATTTGTTGTAAAAGGTGAAGTTGGTAAACAATTACTTATTAAACCAAACGATAGTGGCCTATTAGAAGAACTAGTTACATTTGATGGAACCGAACAAACAATAGTCATTAATCTTGATACAACAATATTAAATGTACTAATATTTGCAGAACCTGGTCAAGTAAGCGTTACGGGTACTTTTGAACTTATTTCTGCTATAGTAAGTTACGAAGAATAAAATATTTAATTAACAAAAAATAATCCGATAAAATTGCGAGCATGTTTAACATAAAAGTAGTAATGAAGACTGCTCGCAATTTTTAGATTATAAATAATTAATAAAAGCGAATACATGTTTCTCTTAAAAATAAACAAAGGAGGTAAATATGAAAAAGATTTTGATGATATTTGCATTTGTCCTTTTAACTGTTGGTTTAGTTGCTTGTGGTGGGACAGAAGATCCAACCACTCCAATTGATACAGAAGATCCAACATTATTACCTGGACAAATAGAAATCACGTATGCATCATGGGATTTAGGTTCACCCGAGTCTGAAGAACCTAATATGCAGCGATTGATGATTGAAGCATTTGAAGAAGAATATCCCGATATAAAAGTTAGAATTATTGAAAGACCTAAAGTTCCTGGAACTAATGATGACTTAGGATGGAATGAGTTTTTAGCAGCACGTGCTTCAACTCAAACATTACCTGATGTTTTTCAAGCAGATAATATCCCATTTTATGTTATTAATGATTGGGCATATAATTTAACAGCTATTGCAACTGCTGATGCTGAGTATTTAAATGTTAGTGAAGATATCAGAGGTGTTTCTACATATAATGGTAAAGTCATGGCTATACCTAATGCTGTTCATTATGCTGGATATGTAGTTAATGAAACATTATATGATCGTCAAGGGCAAAATTATCCTGAAATCGATACAAATATGACTGATTTTCTTGCTTACACCAAAGCAGCAGCAAATCATGCTAGTAATAACAACACAGGTGTTGTAGGTCTAGAAGGTATCGAACATATTATTCATTGGTATCCAGCACAACTTAATGAAAACTATCGCTGGTTTACTTTGTCTGATGACGGATTTAACCTTGATTCAACAGAGTTTACAACAACGATGGAGTTATATAGAACTCTAAGAACTGATTCAACTTATGTTCTTGAAGCTTTATATGATGCAGCAGGTGCTGAAGATTCACAAATAGAAATTGGAAACATCTTCCCAGAGGGAGATCCTTTTAATAATGGAAATATTCTTGCAAAATGGTTTTATTCTTGGGATTTCGGATGGATTCAAGCAAACATTAATTCAGGTCAGTACACGTGGGATCTTGAGTTTATAGGAACACCTGTCGTTGGTGGAAACAAACGTGTTCCGATTGTTGCTGATTTCTACACGGTTGCATCAAATTCAGCTCACCCAGAAGAAGCATATTTGTTAGCAAAATGGATGGGTTATGGAAAAGATGGATATTTAAAACGTGTTGAATTATCAAAAACTGTACAAGGTATTTCTCAAGTTAACTTTGCACCAATACAAAATGATGTTGAATTACTTGATGCATATTTTGAGTTGTATCCTAATTTCCAAGGTTTAAGAACTATTATTGAAACAGGCACATTCATTGTTGAACCACCTAAATATTTGCCTGGATATATCGCAGCAAGATACACTGGAACATATGATGCAGAAAATAAGATGTCAGACATCATGACTAGTTTGATGGCTGGAGAAGTTGTTTTAGCAGATATAAGAGCGCAATTGAACATACGAGCAAATGCATTGTATAATGAAGCTAAGAACAATTTTGAAAGTGCACTACAAAATAAATAATAAACCAAGACTCGTGTGAGAAGGAGTCCTTAAAGGATTCCTTTTCACAAAATTATAATGGAGAAACATATGAAAATAACTGTTAAAATGAAAAAATACATAACACTCATATTGATTTTGATTGTTTCCTCCTTTATCGTATTGGGGCTAAGTGGAGTTTTTAGAAGTTCACAGACACCAAATCCAATTTTAACATCACTGGAATCAGTCTATCTAGAAGGATATTATTCTGAATATTTAAATATATACGAAGATAAACAAATTGGCACTGAACAATCTTATACGATTGATGCAGTGGATTTTGTCTTGCCTGAAGGTGAAACCTTAACAGAAGACTTGCAAAGTTTTGAATGGATTGATAATTCCAGTATCTTTATCAATGTAGATATTGATATTGAGGGTTTATATTATATACATGTAAATTTCAAATCATTATCTGTTTCACACATTCCAATTGGTCTTTCTATTAAGTTAAATGGAGAAGAGTTTGCACCTTATTATGAAGCCTCACAAATAACACTAGAAACATTATGGACTGAGACATCGTCAGAAATGGGTACAGATCGATATGGTAATGACGTGAGCGTAACTCAAGAAACTTATAATATTGATCAAGACACAGTAATCAGAGATTCAAGAAAACTTTATAAAGATGGATTAGCATTTTTCTTAGAACAAGGACATAATATAATTGAAATTGAAAAAATATCTGGTCAGTTACTTCTAAACGAAGTACGGGTTGAATCGAGAAAAACATATATTTCATATGACCAGTATATCTCTTCATATTCTGAGCAAAATTTAAACTATATTAAAAGATTTGAAGCAGAAGAAAGTTTATATAAAAATTCATCAACGATATCAAGGGGTATAAATAGAGATCCATTGGTTGAACCATATTCAATGACAAAACTTAAACTTAACGTTTTAGGAACCGATTCATATGATAATGCTGGAGATGCAGTTACATGGAGTGCAGATATTGATCAATCAGGATGGTATTATATAACGTTTAAAGCATCGGTCGGAAGACAAAATACAACTTCCTATCGAACGCTATATATTAATGGTGAACTACCTTTCGAAGAAGCAAGACATTTACCATTTTCTTATGATAGAAAATGGCAAAACATTACTTTGAAAACAGTGGATCATGAACCTTTGAGAATTTATCTTGAACCAGGTGATGAAATAACTCTTGAAGTTGATGGTACGCTATTTTCTGCTGTTTATGAAAAACTAAGAATTATAACAAATGAAATGAGTGAACTTGGTTTAGATGTAACTAAGTTGACTAGAAATAATACTGACAAAGGCATCGATTGGGTCATGCTAGATTATTTTCCAGATCTAAATGAGAAACTAGCTAAGTGGATAGAAGAATTAAATGGAGTTAATGATGTTTTAAGAGATTTATATGGCTTCGAAGGAGATGCACAGGTTGTGCGTGATATTGAAGCTGGAATCTCAAGAATTGAAAAAATACAAAGTGATATTAATGAATTACCAAGGAGACTAACACTTTTATCAACAGGATCGTCAAGTGCAGTACAACTCATTACAAATCAACTAGATAATATTTTAAAACAACCAGCAATCATTGATGCTTTCTTTATTCATGATAGTTTAGAAGATTTACCAAATCCTAACCCAGGATTCTTGACGAATACATGGGTCTTTTTTGCTAGATTCTTCTTATCTTTTGTAGATCCTTCATATTCGGAGAAAGCTAGAGACGATGAATTAGAAGTCTGGGTCAATCGTTCTAGACAATATGTTGATATGATTCAAAAAATTTCGGATGATCAATTTACATTAGAGACCGGAATTAAAGTAAAAGTATCTTTAATTAATGATGATTCAAAATTACTTTTAGCAAATTCTGCAAACCAACAACCAGATGTTGCATTAGGTATATCAGCATGGATACCTAATGAATATGGTATGCGTGGAATGCTTTATGATATGAGTCAAGCCAATGGATTTAGTGATACGATTCAAGTTTTTAACCCTGAACAACTCATTCCAATGACATACGATGATAAACTATATGGTTTACCAGAAACTGAAAATTTCTTTGTCTTATTTTATAGAAGAGATATATTAGAACAACTTGATTTAACGGTACCAAATACATGGCAAGATGTGTTAAACATGTTGCCGGTCCTAAGAAGATATGGTATGAGTTTTTATATTCCATTATCATCATCAAGTGCTCTTAAATCTTTTGACTCAACAGCGCCATTCATTTATCAGTTTAATGGTCGTATTTATTCAGAAGATGGCTTATCATCAGCTATTGATAACGAGAACACGATACAAGCATTATCATTTATGACAGATCTTTATCGAGAGTATAGTATGCCATTCCAAGTTCCAAGTTTCTTCAATAGCTTTAGATATGGAGAAATACCTATTGGTATTGGTGACTTTGGTATGTATTTACAGTTAATGAATGCAGCATCAGACATCAGTGGTTTATGGGAGATTGCATTAGTTCCCGGAATTGAACATGAGGTCTATAATGAGCAAACAAACTCTACAGAAACGTTTATAAACCGTTCAATTGGTGGTGCACAGCAAGCAAGCATTATATTTGAAAAGAGTGAGAAGAAAGATGAAGCTTGGCAATATATTTCATGGTGGATGTCAACAGAGACACAACTATTATTTTCCGAAACAATGGTTAACACATTGGGAACTCGCTATTTATGGAATAGTGCCAATTTGGAAGCTTTTGAAGCATTTAGTTGGGATCCTAATCATAAAGAAATTATTCTTGAACAATGGACTCACTTAAAAGAAGTACCAAAAATACCAGGTAGCTATATTATTGAAAGAGAGATAAGTAATACTTGGAATAGTGTTGTTTATAATGATGCAAATTTGAGAAGTACAGTTAGCGATGCACTTATTAAAATAGATCGAGAATTAGCACGAAAAATGATGGAATTTGGTTATTTAGATAATAGCGGTAACGTCGTTAAGCCATTTATACTACCAACAGTTGAGAATATCATGAGGTGGTATAATGATTAAACTAAAAAACGTTAAACAAAAACTAAATAAATATATTGAAAAAGAGAAGAAAGAGTTTAAAAACGATGATAAAGCAGCATATTTTTTCACTTTGCCTTATATTATTTTATTCATCACATTTATCGTTATTCCAATAGCGCTTGCTATGTTTTTATCATTTACGACATTTGATATGGTTTCATTTCCTAAATTTAACGGGTTTAACAACTATATTTACTTGTTAACAAGTGATGAAGAGTTTATGAAATATATCTTACCAAATACGATTAAATTTGCGGTTATTGTTGGTCCTGGTGGATATATTCTTTCATATGTCATGGCATGGGCATTAGCTCAACTTCCACATAAATTGAGAACTGTTCTAGCCATCATTTTATATTCTCCATCACTAACAGCCGGTGTTACGATGACGGTTGTATGGCGTGTATTTTTTGCTGGCGATGAATCTGGATATTTAAACTTTATTTTGTTAGAGCTTGGTATGATTGTTGAACCTATTGCTTATTTACAATCCCCTAACTATTTATTCACAATTATGATTGTGGTCGCTTTATGGGGTAGTATGGGTGTAGGGTTTTTAGCTATGCTTGCGGGTATATTAAATGTTGATCAAGAGCTCTATGAAGCTGCTTATATAGATGGTTTAAATAATCGTTTTCAAGAGGTCATCTACATTACGATTCCTGCAATGAAACCTCAAATGCTTTTTGGTGCTGTTATGGCTATTGTAGGAACATTTAGTGCTGGAGCATTGGGGGTCTCACTATCAGGTTCCAATCCAACACCTAACTATGCTGGTTCCTTAATTGTTAACCACATCGAAGATTATGGATTTATCCGTTATGATATGGGGTATGCAGCTGCCTTATCTTTAGTCTTATTATTAATCATTTATTTCTTCAGTAGACTAAGCTGGAAATTCTTTGGCGAGAAAGACTAGGAGGTCAAGATGAGAAAAATAAAAAACTTTAAAGCAGTCAAAATTAATCCTCCAAAATTCACTTGGGCACAACTACCATTTTTATTGATGGTTTTACCTATTGCAACATTTATGTTATTACCATTAATCTATATTTTTAATCATGCATTTAAACCTTTTGATGAATTAATTGAGTATCCACCAAGATTCTTTGTTCGAAGACCAACATTAGAAAACTTATTCGAATTATTTGAGACTGCAACAACGACAGGAATCCCTGTATCTAGATATTTATTTAATAGTATTGTTATTACATTAATCGTTGTATTTTTATCCATCTTTTTAAGCACTATAACTGGATTTGCTCTTTCAAAACTTAAGTTTCATATTAAAGGAACTATTTCTCATATCAATACGATTGCGATGATGTTTGTTGGCACAGCAGTTGTAATTCCTAGATACATTATTATAGAACATCTTGGTCTAGTTGATAATTTCTTTGTTCACATTGTTCCTGTTATTGCAATTCCAGTGGGTTTATTTTTAGTAAAACAGTTTATTGATCAAATACCAGATGAGATTATGGATGCTGCAAAGATAGATGGGGCAAGTAGTTGGACGATTTATATTAAAATAATACTCCCATTAATTAAACCAGCAGTAGCAACCATCGCAATTTTATCATTTCAAGCAGTATGGAATGATGCAAGCATATCCGCGACTTACATTAATTCTGACTCTTTAAAAACATTTGCCTATTATATGGCAACTTTAGCATCATCATCAAATGTTGTAGCAGGACAAGGGATGAATGCAGTTGCATCTTTAATCATGTTTATGCCGAACCTAATTATTTTCATATTCCTTCAAAGTAAGGTTATGAACACTATGGTTCATTCTGGAATTAAGTAGGTGACCATATGAGAAAATATATCATCACCATTATTTTAATCATGAGTATCGTTTTATCATTGAGTTTCGATGTGAATGCATCGAGTCCTTCTTCGTATGGAATTCCTTATCAAACATATACTTTAAATGCAGAAAATCGTTTGATACCTACACAAACTGCATATATGCCAGTTGGTAATTTTGGAACTGAACTTAGCTTATCTTCTCCAGATGATATATTTTATGAAAATGATTTAATTTACATTGCAGATACAGGAAATAAAAGAATAGTTGTATCAGAATTAAATGGCCAATTAGTTGATGTTATTACATTTCCTGAGTTTATGCAACCAACAGGCGTATTTGTTAAAGATGAGTTTATCTATGTTGCTGATAAACAAGCTAAAAATGTGTTTAAAATAGACATGTTAGCAAATGAAATCGTACAAACAATCGAAAAACCAACATCTCCAATATATGGACAGAAAAATGATTTTGTTCCCATAAAAGTTGCTGTTGATTCAAGTGATAGTATATATATTGTTGGAGAAGGATCGACTTCAGGAATTATTCAGTTAAATTATGCTGGAGAATTTGTTGGGTATTTAGGAATAAACACAGTTGTCCTTAGTTTAAGAAGGATCTTATACAATTTTTTCGTTCAAGATCCAGATTTGGCATCATCACTTCCGGCATCTCCGACAAATATCGCTCTTGGATCTAAAGGATCTATTTTGTCTACCAATGTCAATGTTAATGAAACATTTAAAAGATTAAATATATCCGGGTTGAACACTTTACTACCAACAACTGTCTATCCTACACAGGCTTTATCTGATATTTGGATGAACCATGAAGATTATGTTTATCTTGTATCTGAAACTGGTGATGTTTATGAGTATGACAGTAATGGGAATATGCTATTTTACTTTAACACTAGAGACCAAGCATTGACTCAAACACTTGGTTTAACATCAAATCCTAAGGGTGTTATAACTGATGCAAGTGGCAATCTATATATTCTAGATCGCGGATATAATTCGATTCATGTTTACCAAAGAACAGTTTTTGTAGACTTAGTTCATGAAGCTGTAACATTATATAACGATGGAAAATATCTTGAATCAAAACCTATTTGGGAAGAAATTATACGTCAAAATTCTTCGTTTGCATTAGCACATTCAGCACTCGGTGCTGCGCTAATGAAGGAAGGAGAATATGATAGAGCATTAGAAGAGTTTTATGATGCGAAAGATTATTTAGGTTACTCGAATGCATTTTGGGAAATCAGAAATGTCGCGATTCAAGAAAACCTTACAACATGGGCATTATTACTTATTGGTTTTTATGTATTCATGAAAATAGGGTTGAAAATATTTAGAAAATCCATGCTTTATCCGAAATATGAAAAGATAAAGCATACAATAAAAGATAAAAAACTTGTTCAGGAGTTAACTTTTAGCATGAATACATTTAAACACCCTGGAGATATGTTTTACGGAATAAAACGCGCCAACAAAGCCAGTTATTTATCAGGATTTATAGTATTTTTGTTATTTGTTTTAGTTTATTTAATTAATTTTTATGGAACAGGATTCCTATTTAGATCAACTCAATTAAATAGCGTACTCGTTCAACTTTTTACTGTTATTGGTGTATTTGTTCTCTATGTTGTTGTTAATTATTTAATTTCAACATTAAATGATGGTGAAGGAAGATTTAAAGATGTATTTATAGCAACAAGCTATATATTGGTTCCATATATTATTTTTACCCTTCCAATGACCTTGTTATCACACTATTTGACTTATAATGAAAGTTTCATTTTTGAGTTTTATCATCAGATCATTTTCGGTTGGACACTTATTTTGATGGTTATATCAATTAAAGGCGTACACAATTACACATTCTGGGAAACTATCAAAAATATAATAATTATTATTTTTGGTATGTTTATTTTAATTTTAATTGGTTTGCTCATATATTCATTCTTAGGTCAATTAATTGAGTTTATCCTATCAATCATCAAGGAGGTGATTTATCGTGTATAAACCTTTGATTATTAAACGATTATTGATATTTATTATTGCAGTTTTATTTATTTCTTTCTCAGTTTCTGCACTCGATAAATCTTCTTTGGTGGATGTTGATATTCCAAGCTTTGATGTCATTAGTCCATATGTTGATTCAAACAAATACACGCATAAAAAAAGTGATGCATTCGCATTTAACCAACAAAATTTCTTTAATGACCCTATTGAGATTGTTACCAGTTCAGGTATTGCTTATCTAGATGAAGAGTCATTAGCATTTCAAGTTGTTAATGGTAACGGTTATATATGGTCTTCAACAATAGATTATGATGTTGAAGGTTTACCTAATACATTTAAACAACGAGCGCGCAGTGCAATTATTTTAGAATCATATAATTCTGAAGCAACCAATTTTGCGATTACTGAAGAAAATTTATTTACTAACGATACTGTAGTAGCAACTCAAATAATTACAAATGGTTTTCATTCAACAATTACATTTGGACGATCAGGAATAACTATAGGATTATATGTGACATTTGGTTATAATAAAATAACTGTCGAAATACCAGATAATGAAATTGATGAATCAGGTATTTTCAAAATATCTAGTATAAAAGTCTATCCATATTTCGGAGCTGTTTTAGAAGATAGTATTCCAGGATATGTATTTTTACCAGATGGTATCGGAGCACTCATAGATTATAAAACAGCAAACCCATTGGTTAGCACAAATTATCAAAAAGAAATATATGATCGAAATATTGGTTACAATACAGAAACTAACATGAATAATTTCTTAAGTGGTGGAACTAGAATCTACGCACCAGTTTTTGGATTTGTTCATGGTGTGAATCAAAATGCGGTTTTTGCAGAAATTAAAGATGGTGCACCTTATGGCATGATTAACTTGTATTTTCCTGCAAGAACAAGAGGATATACAACAGTCTTTGCAGAGTTTGTTTTTAGAAAAACGTATAGACAACCTATAGATAAAGTCGGTAATACTATTTCATTACTACAACAGTTTAGCAATGCAGTTTCAATAAAGATAGAGTATACGTTACTAGAAAATGAAGATGCTAATTATGTCGGTATGGCAAAAGCATATAGAGATAGTCTGTCTTCTGAGTTAAATAAAAATGATTTTCAGTTTGATGACATACCATTAAAGTTAGACACAATAGGCATTGAAAGAAAAGAAGGGTTATTATTCCCTAAGACGATTGTTATGACTACATTTGAGCAGTTTCATGAAATTGTTAAAGACTTAAATGATAAAGAGATTTACCATATTATTGGAAACTACCAAGGATTTACAAAGCAAGGTGTTACATGGTCAGCCCCAAATTATGAAAAAGCATCGTTGCGATTGGGAAATATGAATGACCTTGAAGAGTTGAGTAGATCATTAACTGAGTTATATTTTGTTACGGAATATATGAAAGCTTCAAACCGCTCTAGTGGATACAATCAGTATTTTGATTTAGCTAAAAAAATAAATGATCAACTTTATCAATATTTATCGTCAACTGATCAGAAATATCTGTTACAGCACGATAAAATGGAAGCATTACTTTTAGAAAGTTATAATGAATTGAAAAAATATCCAATTGATGGTTTAGCAATTCAATCAATGGGAAGTTTGTTGTATGATGATTTTTCTAAACAAAATTATTTGCCAGAGTTAATTGATGTCCTTAAGTCATCGCTTGATTCTATAGATGCTCAAATCGCTTTATATGATGTTAATCAATATTTATGGGGTCATGTCTCAAATTTCTATGACTTCCCGATGTATTCTAGTCAATATATAACTTTTGATGACACCGTACCATTCTTATCGATTGTTTTAAGTGGAAGTGTTCAGTTATTTGGTCCACATGCTAATTTTTATCCATACGCAAGAGATGAGTTATTAAGATTAATTGATTTCGGTGTTTATCCTTCGTTTATTGTAACGCATGAATCATCGATTAAACTTCAAGAAACAGGACTTGAATCTATTTACTCATCTAGATATCAAGATATACAGTATTCTATTGATACATACTATCACTTTGTCAATGATGCATTAAAACATGTGATTGGAGCAAATATTAATTATCGTGAAGTAATAGAAAATGGAGTAGTTTCTATTACTTATGATAATCATATTCAAATTGTTGTTAATTATCGTAGTACAACTTTCATATATGCAGATCAAACGATTGATGCAAAATCATACATAATCATTAAATTAGATGAAGAATAGGAGGTAAAACGTGAAGAAAAAACGTAAGATGTCAAGAAGGCTAAGAGAAAATTTAATTGGTTACTCATTTATCGGCATCTGGATTGTCGGCTTTTTCGTTTTCATGTTTTATCCTTTTATGTCCTCTATCATTTATAGTATGAGTGAAGTTAGAATTTTAGGTAGCGGTATTGAGTTAGAGTTTATATGGTTTGAGAATTTTAGAAGCATATTTAGAATTGAGGAAGGATTTGCATTTATAGAAGCCTTAATTGATTTCCTTAAAGAAATTATATTTCAAGTGCCAATCATTATTGTTTTCTCAGTCATGATTGCAGTATTACTTAATCAACCAATCAAAGGTAGAGGCGTTTTTCGATCAATTTTCTTCCTTCCGGTTATTATTTCTAGTGGTCCAGTTATTAATGAGTTGGTATCACAAGGTGCTGGGGGAGCTAACATTTTTGAAAGTTACGGATTTATCAATATTATTGAAAACACTTTAAATCCAAGTCTAGCAGCACCGATTATTAGTGTGTTTTCAGAGATTATTATTATTTTTTGGTTTTCAGGAGTGCAAATCTTAATCTTTCTAGCTGGTCTTCAAAAAGTTGATCGTCAAATCTATGAAGCAGCATCTATAGATGGTGCTGGACCTTGGGAGTCATTTTGGAAAATCACATTGCCATCATTATCTAGTTTAGTTTTTGTCAATGTGATTTATACGATTGTTTTACTCTCAACATTCTCAGAAAATCCAGTTATTGTCAATATCAAATCAAACATGTTTAACATAAGTACAGGATATGGAATGGCTTCAGCAATGGCTTGGGTATATTTCATCATAGTCATGTTAATGATAGGTTTGGTTGCATTAATTTTCATCCCTAAAAATCCTAAGATAAGGGGGCGAAATCGATGAATCAAACAATTAGACAGAAACCAAAAAGATCTTGGAAAACAAAAATAAGAAAATTTGTTCTCGGTAATACTGGATCCGACTCAGCGCTTGCTAAAATCATTATTTATGTATTGCTCATCAGTATAGGCTTTTTATACATTTATCCAATGCTTTATATGTTATCAACAAGTTTGAAAAGTCAAGCTGACATTATCAATCCAATTGTCAATTGGGTACCAACTGCTTTTTACTTTGGTAATTATGAGCGTGCATTTAGAGTCCTAAGATTTTTTCCAACTTTAAGTGGTAGTTTAGTGATAACATTACTTCCAGCACTCATTCAAACATTAATCACTTCATTTATTGGATATGGGTTTGCTAAATTTGAATTCAAATTTAAAAAAGTATGGTTGGTTTTAGTATTAATGACATTCATTATTCCAGTCCAAGTTTATATGATTCCAAGATATGTAATGTTTTTCGAGTTCAATTTATTAGAAAAACCAATGGCAATCATTTTACCTGCAATTTTTGGACAAGGCGTTAATTCAGCCATATTCGTTTTAATATTCTATCAATTTTTTAGAATGATACCAAAATCGATTAATGAAGCTGCTGAAATTGATGGTGCAGGTCCTTATTACATATTCTTTAGAATAGCAGTGCCACTTGCAGTACCTGCCTTTATTACATCCTTCTTATTTGGTATGGTATGGTATTGGAATGAAACATATATAGCATCATTATTTTTAGGATCCGGTTATCCTAACTTGCAGTTAAGACTAGCAAACTTTGTATCTGAGTATACACAAATATATGCTAGTGAAGAACTATTAAGAATTAATGAAGGTGTTCGCTTAGCTGCAACATTGCTTATCATTTTACCAATGCTCATCGTATACTTTACGATTCAACGTTGGTTTGTTGAAGGTGTTGAAAAAACCGGAGTTACAGGAGAGTAATATGAAAACAAAATCAAGATTTAAAATATTCAATTTAAATAGGTGTTTATTAATCATCATCTTTGTCTTATTTTCAGTTGTATTGTTTGCATGTGCTTCACCTATTGAAACTATCGTCCCAACTGAACCAACAACACCAATTGAAACTGAATTTCCAGATGAAAATACAAAACTTTATAGAACAGATGTTAGAACAGATGTGAGTCAGGTAGTTCTTGACGAACTTGAACTCGGATTTCTGTTTTTCTGGGAATTAGCAAATGATGATCTTGAATCTAATGGATATGGTTTAATTCCAGATAGATTTAATACATTTACAGGTAATCCAGGAGGTGTTTCAAGTATAGCTTCTGTAGGTTATGGGTTGAGTGCGATTCCAATTGGTATTGAAAATGATTGGATAACTAGACAAGAGGCTGAAGAAAGAGCTTATTATACATTAGTCACATTTCAAAATATGCAAAGAACACATGGTTTTTGGTATCATTTTGTAAATATGTCGACTGGACTTAGAGAGTGGAACTCAGAAGTTTCAATTATTGATTCAGCTATTTTTATCAATGGTGCACTAACTGTAGGTAGATATTTTGGCGGTCGTGTACAACAATTAGCATATCAACTTTATGAAGAAATTGAATGGAATTGGTATTTCGATGCAGTTAATAATATGTTTTACATGGGATATCGTCCTGAGTCAGGTTTCGAAGGATATTGGGATCACTATGGAGAGCAACTCATGATTTATGTTTTGGCTGCAGGTAGTCCAGATTATAAAGTCGGAAAAGGCGCATTTCAATTAATGAAATTTTCATCGACACTAACAAGTTCAACAGAAGATTATGATAGTTTTTATTTGACATGGACTGGATCATTATTTACCTATCAGTATTCACATGCATGGGTAGATTTTGCTTCATATGTCGATTGGCAAGGATATTCATGGTTTGAAAACAGTGTAAATGCAGTAGATGCAGCCATTGCATATGCAAAAACTAGAACGGACTTTATTGGAATACATGAGAATTCCTGGGGTATGTCAGCATCTGATGGTCCAAGTGGGTATGTAGGCCCATATGGAAGTGCACCATCAGCAGGAAATGCACATGTTGTTGATGGAACAGTTCCTGCATATGGAGCGATAGGATCGATTGTGTTTAGACCACAAGAAGCAATAGCTGCTATGGAAAATTATCGAACATATAATCGTTTTTGGAGTCAATATGGATTTAAAGGTGCTTATAACCTCGATTATTCAACCAATGGTTGGTTCGCTAATGATATTATAGGTATTGATAAAGGGATTTCAGTATTAATGTTAGAAAATTACATGTCACAAATGATATGGAAAATATATATGGAAGTACCATATATTATTGATGGATTAGAAACACTTGATTTTACATTAATAGAGGGATAATAACTTAGAGGACAACTTATGAAAAACTTAGATTTAGTGGAAATACAAAAAACAGCTTTTGATTATTTTATGAACTATACGAATTTTAATCCAGAATCAAAGGGTTATGGACTAACAGTAGATGCAACACACAAACCAGAAAAGGCTTCTATTGCAGCCACCGGATTTATGTTATCAAGTCTTGTTATTGGTATTGAAAATCACTATATATCGTATGAACAAGCTTATCATAAAGCGTTAATGACTTTAAATACTCTTGTAAGTCATGTTGATCATCAATTTGGTTTTTTTGCTCATTTTCTTGATATAGAAACTGGCCAACGTTACCATAAATGTGAGTACTCTACAATTGATACAGCTTTGTGTCTATGTGGGGTATTGACCGTAGATGCATATTTTAAAGATCAAAAAATCACACAACTCGCAAAAATTATTATTGAACGCATTGACTGGGAGGTTCTTTTTCATCAATACTTAAATAGACCGATACTTTACATGTCTTACAATCCTGATAAAGGTGGAGATTATGTTGAAAAAAAACCAGGTTTCATTCACCAATGGGATATGTTTGCTGAACAACTTATGATGTATGTTATGATTGGTGGAAGTCAATATAGTCATCATGCAAAAGCTTTATATGATGGATTTGAAAGAGATAGAGGACAATTTCAAGATTTTGAATATATTTATTCACCTGGTAATGCATTGTTTGTTTACCAGTTTCCAATGGCATGGCTAGACTTAAAAGATGTTGTTGATCAAGATGGAATGAATTGGTTTGAAAATGCTAGACAAGCAACACTTGCACATCAAGCATGTTCTATATTTTATCAAGATCAATTAAGGACTCATAATCAGTATTTCTTTGGATTTACAGCCTCAGACACACCAAAAGGTTATCGTGTTTTTGGTGGATTGCCAAATCGTACAAACAAAATAAATAGTGATGGAACGGTTGCCCCATATGGATGTATTGGATCACTTATTTTTACTCCAGAAATATCCATAGCTTCGATTAAAGAAATGCGCAAAATCAAAGGTTTATGGGGACCATATGGGTTTTATGATGCATTTAATTTTGAACACGAACAACCTTGGATAAGCAATCATTACATATCAATTGATAAAGGATTAGAGATGTTAATGGTTAATGCATTTTTATCTCAAGATGTATATAAAGCTTTTATGTCACATCAAGTGATTAAAACCGGTATGGAGGTTTTAGGATGGAAAAGAAAGTAGATTGGTGGAAAAAAGCGATTGTCTATCAAATCTATCCATTAAGTTTTAAAGACTCAAACCAAGACGGTATTGGAGATTTAAATGGTATAAACTCTCAACTGGGTTATATCAAAAATTTAGGGGTAGACGTTATCTGGTTAAGTCCTGTTTATCAATCTCCAATGGATGATAATGGATATGATATCAGTGATTATTTGAGTATAAATCCAATATTTGGGACCATGGAGGAAATGGAAAACTTAATTTCAAACATTCATAAAAGAGATATGAAGATTATTATGGATCTAGTTGTTAATCATACATCAGATGAACATCAGTGGTTTATTGAAGCTAAAAAATCAAAAAAAAATCCTTTTAGAGATTATTATATTTGGAGAGATCAACCCAATCAAATTGAATCTGTTTTTAGTGGTCCAGCATGGACTTATGATGAAACAACCAATCAATATTACTTTCATTTGTTCAGCAAGAAACAACCTGATTTGAACTGGCAAAATACTGAGTTAAGGACAAAAGTTTATCGGATTATTAATTACTGGTTGGACAAAGGAATTGATGGTTTTAGGTTAGATGTCATTGATTTAATTGGAAAAGATATTGAATCCATGAAATTAAGTGATGGTCCATATTTAAATCAATATCTTGAAGAAATGTATCATTATTGCTTTAAAGGACGAGATATAATGACGGTTGGAGAAATGCCTGGTTTATCGATTGAAAGAGCATCAGAAATTACAAATCAAGAAAAACCTTTACTTAATATGATATTTCAGTTTTCACACATTAGCTTAGATGAACAACCTGGTCAAGGAAAATGGGTACTTAAAAAACTAAATCTTGTTGAGTTTAAGAGCGTTTTTGAAAAGCTACAAAAGGCATTGTTTGAAAAAGGTTGGAATAGTTTGTTTTTAACAAATCACGATCAACCAAGAGCAGTTTCTAGATTTGGCAACTTATCGTATCGAAAGAAAAGTTCAAAAATGCTTGCAACTATATTGTATTGCATGCAAGGGACACCTTATGTTTACCAAGGTGAAGAAATAGGAATGACTGGTGTCAAATATAAATTAAGTCAGTATAAGGATATAGAAACACTGAACATGTATAACGAATATTTAAAAAAAGGATTATCTCATGAAAAAATCATGGAATCTATTTATGCAAAAGGACGAGACAATTCAAGAACACCATTTCAGTGGGATGATACAGCATATGCAGGATTTTCAAAAGTTGAACCTTGGATTGATGTGAATCCCAATTATTTAGAAATAAATGCAAAAAAAGATTTAAAAGAAGATGATAGCATTTTTAATTATTTTAAAGAATTGTTTTCAATCAGAAAAAAATACCAAGTTTTTGATTATGGATCATTTGAGTTAATATATCCTGACCACAGTCAATTATTTATTTACCAAAGAACTAATCAAAATGAATCTATTTTGGTTATTGGATCTTTTTCAGATAAAGAAATCGAAGTCGATTTATTAAAATACGAAAAATATCATTGTTTATTATCAAATGAAGATACAATTAATCTTAAACATGCGGTCATACCACCATATTATTGCGGAATCTATTATACAAAGGAGAATCATTATGCCAACCATTAAAGATGTTGCAAAAAAAGCAGGTGTATCGATATCAACTGCTTCATACGCACTCAACCATTTACCCAATGTTCATCCAGACACAAGGAAGAAGGTGTTTCAAGCAGCACAAGAACTTAATTACTATCCTAATGGCAATGCTAAGAATTTAAAAAAGAGAAAAACTGGAAATATTGGAGTTTTCATTTATGGATTCTCTGGACCGATTTTTAGCGATGTTTTAGAAGGTATTCGCCACAAATTACAAGAAAACAACTACAACATCATTGTAAGTAGTGGTAAATCTTCGACAAACTTACTACAAGAAAGACAAGTTGATGGAGCGGTTATATTTGATGCACAGATTACAGATTCTGATTTATCAGCATATGCAAGTCATGGACTACCACTTATCGTCTTAGATCGAAAACTTGAAGGATATAATATATATTCTAGTGTTATTGAAAATGATGTACTTGTATATAATTTTATAAAACAAATGATTGAAAGAGGATATGATGATTTCGCATATATTAGTGGTCCATTGGATGCTTTTAATAATAACCAACGATATGAAGGGTTTAAAAAGGCTTTGCATGAAAAGGGTATTTTGAAACATCAATATTACCAAGGCGATTTTACAATTCAAGCTGGATATGAGGCAGGGCGAAAAATCATTGGAAGAAAAGACCGTCCAAGATTTGTTTTCTGTGCAAATGATGAATCAGCGATTGGACTCATTCAAGCACTTAATGAAGCCAATATAACGATACCAGATGAGATAGCTTTGGCTGGATTTGACAATATTTACTTAGGGCAATATATTAAACCCAAATTAACAACAATAGGAATTGATCATATACTTTGGGGAGAGAAAGTAGCTGAAGCAATCATAAAAATCGTCTCAGGGCAAACAGTTAAGAAAATAGAAAAACCTGTAGGAGAAATATATGAGCGAGAAAGTTGTTAGATGGATAGAACCAAAAGACTTCAATGATTTTTGGAACAATCAAATATCGAATATTGAATCAGTCAACCCAAATTTTCAAGTTATAAAAACTGAAGATTTTACTCAAGATGGCACATGTGTATACTTTAAATTTACAGGAGCACAACATGAAACACTTTATGGTTTCTATCTCAAACATAACAAACAAGAAAAAACACCAGCTGTTCTACATTTTCATGGATATTGGTGGCATAAAGGTGAACCTAGCGATTATTTGGATTGGTTTTTAGAAGGTTATGCGGTAATTGTGATGGATATACGCGGTCAAAAAGGTGAGTCTAAAGATACATATCCTTATAAGAGTGGATTTAAAACTGAAGATCATCGGCTGATGGTACGTGGTATTGAAGATCCGAATGAATCTTATCTGTTGCATGTTTGTCTTGATGGATATCAACTAGTCAAGATTGCAAAATCATTACCATTTGTTAATAAGAATGAGATTATTTTAGATGGATACTCGCAAGGTGGAGGTATGGTTGTTACATTAGGTGGATTAACAAAAGTATCTTTAATATGTGCTGATGTTCCAGGTAATACCCACTTTTATTATAGATACCACAACCAATCTGGTTCAGGTATGGAGTTTTACAATTATGTTAAAGAAAATAATGCTAATGCTGAAAAAATACTCAGCAATTTAAAATACTTTGATAATATATTCCACGCTAAACGTATTCAATCACCAATCTTAATATCTGTTGGTTTGGTAGATAAAATTTGTCCAGCTAGTTACTTTAAATATGCATATAAGAACATTAAATCCGATAAACATTTAGTAGAGTATGAAGGTGCAGGACATGAAGGCGGAGAAGAGAGACATCAAAAAATAAAACTTACTTGGGTGAGGGAGAAATTAAATGAAAATAGACAACTTGCTAAAACAACTAACAACTAAAGAAAAAATTGGACAGCTATTACAACTGGCACCTTTCTACTTTGATATAGATCTAAAAGCAGAAGTTGCTGGTAGAATTAGAAGTCTTAATATAGACCGAGAAGGTATCTTTATGTCTGGCTCAGTTTTAGGTATTTCGAATGCTAGTGAAATGATAAAGGTACAACAAAAATATCTAGATATAAACAAACATAAAATACCATTAATGTTTATGGCTGATATTATTCATGGCTATGAAACCATTTTTCCAGTCCCTATAGCTTTAGCATCATCATTTAATCCTTTAATAGCTTTTCAAACTGCTAGAATATCTGCAATTGAAGCATCAACTGCAGGTATCCATGTTACATTTTCTCCAATGGCTGATCTATCTAGAGATCCCAGATGGGGTAGAGTTGTAGAAAGTTTTGGTGAAGATCCTTATTTAGCAGGTGTGTTCTCAGCACAAATGGTGAAAGGTTATCAAAATGAAGGTATTGAAAAAATTGGTAATCTTGCTGCATGTGTTAAACATTTTGCAGCATATGGAGCATCAGAAGCAGGAAGAGACTACAATACTGTTGATGTTTCAAAAACAGCACTATATAATATGTATTTAAAAAGTTACAAAACAGCAATAGATGCTGGTGCGAAAATGATGATGACAGCTTTTAATGTTCTTGATGGTGTACCAGCGACAATTAATAAATATTTGTTAAGAACAGTTTTAAGAGATCAATGGAAATCTGATGCAGTTACTATTTCGGATTATGATTCATTAAAACAAGTTTTAGATCATGGATGTGCGGAAAATGAAAAAGATGCTGCATACCGAGCAATTCAAGCTGGGCTTGATATTGAAATGGCATCAGTTTGCTATGTTAATTATCTTGAAGAATTAATTGATGAAGGTATTGTTGATATCAAAAAATTAGATGAAGCTGTTTTGCGTGTCTTACAATTGAAAAAAGATTTAGGATTATTTGAAGATTCTTTTAAAGGTGCTAGTATTGATCGTGAAAAAGAATTAGTTCGTTCAAAAGAACATTTAAAAATAAGTAAAAAAGTCGCGCTAGAAAGCGCTGTATTACTTAAAAACGAACAAACACTTCCACTAAATAAAAAACAAAAAATTGCTTTAATAGGACCCTATGCGAAATCTAAATCAACGAACGGACCATGGTCTTGGCACGGAAAAATAGAACACAATTTATCTCTTGAAGAAGTTTTTAGTAACAATAACATCAACCTAACATTTGTTTCTGATGCAGAAAACATTGATCAATTAAGTCAACAGAATATTACTCAAATTGAAGCATCCGAAGTCGTTGTTTTAGCTTTAGGAGAGGATGCTAGACTAAGTGGTGAAGCACATTCACGTAGTGACATCAAATTGCCTAATCATCAAGATACACTGGTTAAACTAGCACGTTCACTAAATAAAGAAGTTGTCGTTATTTTATTTAACGGAAGACCTTTAGATTTATCAAATATTATGGACTCAAACGCTATTTTAGAAACATGGTTTTTGGGCAGTCGTGCTACAGAAGCGATATTTGATTTAATATATGGACATGCTAATCCTTCTGGTAAACTTCCAATGAGTTTTCCTCGAACTGTAGGCCAAATTCCTGTTTATTATAACCACTTAAATACAGGACGTCCTTTGACAGATAACAATCAAAATTATGAATATCTATCAAGATTTTTAGATGTTGAGAATACGCCATTATTTAGTTTTGGACATGGATTATCATATGCTTCATTTAAGTATTCAGATTTAGAAATAAGTCAAATTGAATTTGATATAGATACGACATTGCGTCTTTCAATAAATGTCACAAATGAAAGTCAGATTCCTGGACATGAAGTTGTTCAGCTATATATAAGAGACCATGTTGCAAAAATTTCAAGACCTGTTAAGGAATTAAAGAAGTTTAAAAAAATATGGCTTGAGGGAAAACAAACTCAAACAGTAGTTTTTGAATTAGATATTCACGATTTGTCTTATTTTGATTCAAATGGAAATGAAACATATGACTCTGGTAAATTCACAATTATGGTTGGATCCAATTCACAAGAAACACTAAATATTGATATTTGGTTGAAGGGGGTTAAACATGATTATCAAAAATAAGTTACAAACACAAGAAATTAGAAATGGTGATTTGATCTTTCGTATACTCGAAAGTGGAGATATATATAGTATCGAGTATTATGATCATCAAATCAATTTATTAAATGGAAATATTATTGATGGATCAATTGCAAATATATATTTGCGTATATTTCAGGATGATAAAATATCATACACCAAATTAATAGGTACACATTCGCCAAGTTCATTTGAGTTATTTTCTGATAGAATTATTTATTTCGGTGAATTTGAAAACATAAAATATCAAGTTACATTAACAGTTGAAAAGATGACATGGCAATATGATATATCTGTCAAAAGTGACAAAACTATTACATTTGATTTAATATATGGACAAGATGTTGCAATCTCAAATAAAGGTAGTATTTTAAGTAGTGAAGCATATACTGTGCAATATATTGACTATAAAGTGTTTAATCATCAAAATGGTTATGTTTTGTGTGCACGTCAAAATCAAGGTAAACCTCAATATCTTCAGTTAGGATCGCACCATCCCAATGTAGCATATACAACTGATGGATTTCAATTTTTCGGACTGTCCTTTAAAGAAACTGGTTGTCCACAAGCAATGACTGAAGAGAGATTAGTATCTGAGATATATCAATATGAGTTTTCATATATGGCTTTACAAAGCGATAAGAATGTTATCGATGGCAACGAGGTAAATTATTCTTTTTATGGTCATTACCAAGATGATCATCAAAAAGTCATCGAAAATTATTATGAGATAAAACCACTTGAAACTGACCTTAAATGGCGTGAGACTATTTCTGAAAAACGCTCAAAATCTTTACTGAACACAAGTAACCAATTAAATGGTAAGCACTTAGAATATCATCAAATCAAAGATGAGTTTAAAGAAATAAGCCTTGAAGAATATCACGAAGATCAACTCATTTCATTTTTTACTGCAAACCATCATCATGTCGTTTTAAAACAAAAAGAACTTTTGGTCGAGAGACCACATGGCCATTTATTACTTCATGGAGATATCAAACACGTTAGTGAAAATGTAATGGCATCAACCAATTTTATGTTTGGTGTTTTTAGTTCTCATGTTGTTCTAGGGAATACCTCATTTAATAAACTAACTGGTAGTTTGAGAAATCCGTTAAATATAACAAAAATATCTGGTCAAAGAATATATGTGAATATCAAAGGTGTTTATTATATATTAGGAATCCCAAGTTATTATGATATTGGGGTCAATAGCACAAAATGGGTATATGTAATTGAAAATGATGTTTTAACTGTCGAAGTTTTCGCGCATATCGATGACATGCAACAGGCGTTGCATGTATACTCAAAAAAGGGTAATCAATATGATTTTATTGTGACCAATCAATTATTGATGGGTCCGAATGAATATGCATATGATATTCCAATCGAAGTAAATGATGATGATGATGAAATAAACATCTTATTGCCTAAAGATTCAATGGCGATTCATCGGTATCCACATTTAAAGTATAAATTTATCATTGGTCAACCGTTCTCTTTAATCGATGAAGAAGAAGTATTTAATATAACTAACCAATTTGGTCTTTTAATGATTAAAATAGAAAAGCAAACACAATTTTCAATTGATGTTTTAGCAACTATTGATGAAAAATTCCAACTACCCCTTAAGAAAACTTACAAGGAAGTTGATGACGAAGGGACATTATATTTCAAATCATTTACACATCACTTTAATTTAACTCAGAAAAAGGACAATGAAAACTTAAGAAAAACCAACCATATTGTTTTTTGGTATACACATAATGCTCTAACACACTATGCATCACCGCATGGACTTGAACAAAGTAATGGTGCAGCTTGGGGAACTAGAGATATTTGTCAAGGTCCTATAGAGTTTTTTTCAACAACTCAAAATTATGATATTGTAAGAGAAATCATACTTAAAGTATATCAAAGACAATTTATAGAAACTGGTGATTTTCCACAGTGGTATATGTTTGATAAATATTATCAAATACAAGCACATGATTCACATGGCGATATCATCATTTGGCCATTAAGATCATTAGCATACTATTTAAAAGCAACGAATGATTTTTCAATACTAGAAGAACAAATTCCTTATATGTCATTAGAACTTAATGATTTTACAGAAAAAACATCTCTAATGGAACATCTAAAATTGCAGATTGAAACCATGATTGAGTCTTTTATACCAAACACTTATTTACCAGCTTATGGTGGTGGAGATTGGGATGATACCTTGCAGCCAGCAAACCATGATTTAACCAAAATTATGGTAAGTGGTTGGACTGTTTCACTGCTTTATGAAGCACTAAATCAATTGAGTATTGAGCTAAATGATTATGATAAATCATACTCAATAGAAGTAAAAACACTTGCTCAAAATATCAAAAAAGATTATGAAAAACATATAATTGCTGATGGTATTCCATCAGGATTCGTTGTTTTTAATAACGAAGAAAAAACATATTTATTACATCCAAGAGATCAAAAGACTGGGTTAAAATATCGTTTATTACCTTTTACAAGAGCACTAATCTCTGAAATATCAAATCAAAGTCAAGTTGAAACCTATATGCAGATTATTAACGAACAGTTCAAGCATCCAGATGGTGTTAGACTTATGGATACAACTGTTGCTTATAAAAGCGGTAAAATGACATATTTTACGCGAGCTGAAACAGCAGCTAATTTTGGTAGAGAAATAGGGCTGCAATATGTCCATGCTCATATTAGATATATTGAAGCTATGGCAAAAATTGGAAAAGCAGATGAAGCCTTTGAAGGTTTATTGACAATCAATCCAATTCTAATAGAAAAACAAGTTCCAAATGCCTATTACCGACAAAGTAATGTCTATTTTAGTAGCTCAGATGCTTGGTTCAAAGATAGATATGAGGCTAAAAAAGATTTTCATAAGATAAGATCTGGGGAAATAAAAGTTAAAGGAGGATGGAGATTGTATTCGAGTGGTCCAGGTATATATCTAAACCAACTGATATCCAATTTTCTTGGCATACGAATCGAACACCAACATTTGGTTATTGATCCAGTACTTCCAAAGAAACTAGATGGTTTAGTTTTTGAATACAACTATTTAGATAAACCGATAGAAATCCACTATCATTATGGAAGTGAGAACCATCTTATAAACAATCAACCATTACCATTTAAGCCTTACATGCAAAAATATAGACATTCCGGTATAATCATCGATCGTAAAGTAGTTGAGAACATTAAGACCAATATCAAATTGGATATATGGTATAAATAAATATTTAAAGATTAAAAATAGAAAAGATTTCATTTATCTCCCTAATCAGAAAAGTAGCATCATATCATCGGTGCTACTTTTTTGTAAATGATATCAAATTAAGTTGTCAAATACACCTTTATAATACCTGTTTATGTCCCAACTCTATGTTATAATATATTCGAGGTATGCACATGGAAAATTTATATTTAGAGTTTTACAATCACCAAACTAGAAAACTACATAAAGACATAACAAAGGATGTTGATTTAGATAAATATCCTTATATCATGTTTGACGACCCCTATTACTGTTTAAAACCTGATATTCTAATAGGACGTCTAGACCATAAAAAAACATTTGGATTTTTAAGACAAGAATTAGAAGATATTTATATTGATCAAAGATACTTAATTGATTCAATGCATGATGATATTGTTTTAGTGAAAGAAGGCGTAGAACCAAAAATCATTGAAATCGTTAAGAGAGCACTAACTGTTATTGTCGCAACCGTAAAAAAAACCAAGAGAGGTTTGTTTTTTGAAGCAGATACTTACCTAGACCGTCGACTTGAAGTTGATCCATATGACGGATTGGTTGCTGGTCATGTCGTCATGCTAGAAGTTGAAGCGATTGAACAATATGCAGTATTTGCACAAGTAACAAAAATTATCGGTCATATTAATGATCCAGATATCAACACATTAAAAATAGTTAATAGTTATCAATGGCCACAAACATTTAGTGAAGAAGTTATGGCATCACTGAAAGATATTAACATTGATATGGAAAAAGAGAAAAAAGAAAGAGTTGATTTAACAGATCAATTCATCGTTACCATCGATGGTAAAGATGCGAAAGATTTAGATGATGCGATTAGTTTAACCTTAAAAGATCATCAATATCATTTAGGCGTACATATTGCTGATGTTAGTCATTATGTAAAAGAAAACACACCTTTAGATGAAGAAGCATACAGTAGGAGTACAAGTTCATATTTAGCTGATCGAGTTATTCCAATGCTGCCACATTTATTATCTAATGATTTATGTTCATTAAATCCTAATGAAATTAAGTTAACATTATCTTGTCAAATGGTATTAGATGAAAATGCAAAAGTTATTTCATATGATATCCAAAAAACATTTATCGAAAGTAAAAGAAGATTAAATTATGATGAAGTTAACCAATTTTTAGTTAAGAATAAATCTTTAAACGATAAAAAGTTAGAAGAGATGTTGTTAAATATGAACGAACTTTCTCAAAAACTAAAAGTTATCAGAAGACAACGAGGAGAAATTGAATTTGAAAGCAGTGAGTTAGGATTTATCGTTGATAAAGTCGGACGTGTATTAGATATCTATGAAAGAAAAACTGATGAAGCAGAAGAACTTATAGAATCATTTATGCTCATAGCAAATGAAACGGTCGCGTTTCACATGTTTCACGCAGACCTTCCATCAATTTATAGAATACATGAGAAGCCTGATATCGTAAAACTAAAGAATGCACTTCAAACTGTCGCAAAATTGGGTTTTCCAGTAAATATGAAGCAAATTGGAAATCCAAAACCTTTGCAAGTATTAACGAATAAAACAGCAGATACAACATATGGATATATTATTCATATGTTATTACTACGAGCAATGCAAAAAGCAAAATATAGTGAAATTCAAGCTCCACATTTTGGACTAGGAGCAAGATATTATACGCATTTCACGTCACCAATTAGAAGATATCCTGATTTCATATTGCATCGCTTAATTCACAAATTTGTTTTAGGCGAGTCAAAAAATATGAAAAAAGATATATACTATTATCAATCCATGATGCCGGATATTGCTCAACATACATCAGAACAAGAAAGAAAATCTGTTCAAATGGAGCGAGATGTTGCTAAGCTTAAGAGCTGTGAATACATGCAAGATAAAATAGGAGATTACTTTAAATCTACAATTACACAAATGATGCCATCAGGTATGTTTGTAAAATTAGTTAATGGTATTGAAGGTTTTGTGCCTTTAAGAGTATTAGATGATTACTATATGTATGATGAAAACAATCTGACTTTTGTGGGTAATCGCGGAAAAAAATATCGTTTAGGAGATCAAGTTAAAGTTGAATTATTAGACGTTGATTTAGCTACTAAAAAAATGGATTTTGGCATTGTTGATAAAACAAGAGGAAAACAAGGAAAAAGAAATGAAAATTATCGTTCAAAACAAAAAAGCAAGGCATGATTTCTTCATTGAAGAAACTTATGAAGCAGGTATTAAACTACTCGGTAGTGAAATTAAATCGATACGTTTAGGTAAAGTTACCATTAACGAATCATTCGTCACCATCAAAGATGGCGAAGCTTTTGTGCATAACATGCATATTGCAAAATACAATTTCTCTAGTATTTTCAATCATGAAGAGACAAGACAAAGAAAATTATTGTTGCATAAAAAGGAAATAATCAAATTATTTAGCAAAATCAAAGAACAGGGATATACTATCATTCCATTAAAGTTATATTTAAAAGAAGGCTTATGTAAGCTAGAAATAGGTCTTGCTAAAGGTAAAAAAGATTATGATAAGCGCGAAACATTAAAAGAAAGAGATCAACAAATGCGCATGAAAAAAATATTAAAAAACAGGTGACAAAATGAAAAGTAAAGTTGGTCTTGCACTTGGAGGTGGAGGTGCAAGGGGGAGTTATCAAATTGGTGTATTAAAAGCACTTGATGATGCCAAGGTTTTTAAGAATATTCGTCATATCTCTGGGTCATCCATAGGTGCGATTAATACATTGATGATACTGGGTAATCTTTCATTCGATCATATGATTGATTTATGGCAAAGCATTAGTAATGATGATTTATATGGTCTAAGCTTCGAACGATTCAAAAAGGATCGTTTAGGTATGTATAGTCTTGACGAAATGTATGACAGGTTATTAAGCGAAGTTCCACTTAAAAAAATCAGAAAAAGCAAAATTCAAGGATATGCAACAGCAGCTAAGATTAACAAAGACAGTCTATTAGAACAAGTTATGATTCACCATATGAATAAGACTGTTTTTCAATTAAACAAATTTAAAGACCCTCATAAAGCTGTTCTAGCAAGTGCATCAATACCTCTATTGTTTGGATCTACAACCATCGATGATGTTCATTATGTCGATGGGGGAGTAATTGATAATTGTCCAATTCAGCCACTCATTGATGCTGGATGTGATATTATTATAGCTATCCCAATCGATGGAAGATTTAATCCGAAAAAATATAAGGATGAAAATATACTTTTAATTGATATTCAAACAAGAAAATTATTCCACACCATTCCATATGATATTCTAGACTTCAAACCGGAAGTTGTAAAAGATAAAGTTGAGTATGGATATCAAATGGGAAGTAAAATGTTCGAAAAATTAATTGAATTGAAGTATCTGAATAAGCGTGGTAGTTGGAATAAACCTGATGGACACACTTTGATTTCTATAGCAAAAGACGAAGAGAAAAAAATAATAAAAGAGGTGACTAACTATTAAAAGTCAAGCACCTTTAGTAGATAAACAGTAAAAG
>JANKMU010000013.1:0-16762 GCA_024650045.1 Mycoplasmatota bacterium
AGCACTTCAGCGCCGAAGATAGTTCCAAGGAGCGAAAATAGGACGTTGCCAGGCAAACCTCACTTATTTTAATAACTTTATTAAGCGTCGCCTTATTGGCCTACATAGCTCAGTTGGTTAGAGCACCTGACTGTTAATCAGGGGGTCCCAGGTTCGAGTCCTGGTGTGGGCGCCACTTAAAATCACGAACGGCAATTGCCGTTTTTTTATTTTTTAAGTATTTGAAATAAAAAAACATGTTAAAATATATACAAATAAATCGATATTGGGGGATTCATTATGAAACGATGTAAAACATGCAATACACTTAATGCAGATCATGCAGAGTTCTGCATAAAATGTCAAGCAAAACTAGAGGTCAAACCTTTGGTTGTTGAAAGAGTTAAGAGCAGTAAGGAAAAAATGTATTATGCATCTATATTAGGAGTTCTTATTGTACTATATGGAATAGCTACGATTTTGGTTGGACTCATTGAGCAATCATTTTCATTTTCAGGTTTGATTTACTTGATTATAGGAATAGCATTTATCAACACTAATAGTAGAGTTTTAGAGACTGAAGAATATATTAAAAATATCGAGAAAGAAAATCAAAGACTACAAAAAGAAGTTAAAGATCAAGATAATGAAAATAGTATAGAAAAATAAACTTATATCGGATAATAAAAAAAGACCTTCTATTTTTAGAGGGTCTTTTTAGTAAGTATTTAATTAAATAAGAAACTTAAAATTGGTTCTATTTGTGCTAAGACAGGAACGATAATTAATGAAACAATACTCATCAATTTAATCAATATATCCATAGAAGGACCTGCAGTGTCTTTAAAAGGATCACCTACAGTATCACCAGTAACGGCTGCTTTATGTGCATCTGAACCTTTACCACCAAGATTTCCTTCTTCAATAAACTTCTTAGCATTATCCCAAGCACCACCTGAGTTTGCCATAAAGACTGCAAGCATGATCGCTGATACTAAACCACCAACAAGTAGCCCACCTAAGCCTTCAGTTCCTAAGAACACACCTGCAATAATTGGTGAGAAAACAGCTATCATCGCTGGTAAAATCATTTCTTTTAATGCAGCCTTTGTTGAAATATCAACACATTTTGCATAATCAGGAAGTGATGTACCTTCCATAATACCTGGATCTTCTTTGAATTGTCGTCTAACTTCATCAATCATTTTATTCGCTGCTCTACCAACGGACTTAATAACTAAGGATGTAAACAAGAATGGAAGCATCGCTCCAATGAAGACGCCAACCATAACACCAGGTTGTAATATATCTATGCCTCGTCCATCAGATAATCCAGCAGATTTTTCGAATGCAAAGAATAAACCGATACTTGTTAACGCTGCGGAACCAATACAGAAGCCTTTGCCGATTGCAGCTGTTGTATTACCAACTGAATCAAGTTTATCTGTTATCTTTCTAACACCTTCATCTAGTTTACTCATTTGAGCAATACCACCTGCATTATCCGCAATTGGTCCATATGCATCAACTGATATCGTGATACCTGCTGTAGATAACATACCAACTGCAGCTAAAGCGATACCATACATATCAGCGGTAAATAAATAAGATATTACAATACCAGAAACTAAAACAACGACAGTAAGGAATGTTGATAACATACCTACACTAAAACCTGATATAACATTAGTTGCATGACCAGTTAATGATTGGTTTGCGATTTCTTTAACATGTTTATAATCGCTAGAAGTATAGTACTCAGCAATGAATCCAATACCAATACCAACAAATAAACCGGTTGTTACTGCACCAAACACACCCCAAGCTCTCGCACCTTCAAATAAGACATGACTTAATACTAAACTCGTAATTAACATCACTAATGCAGCAAGATACGTTGACATACTGAGTGCAAATTGAGGACGATGCCAATCTTTTCTACGAATCATCCAAACTGCAATGACTGCTGAGACTGCACCAAATCCTGCAATTAATAAAGGATATAAAACAGATGCAATAATACCTGATAAAATAGTACTATCAATCGATACAATTCCATCCATAACTTGTTGTGGTGTGAATGTTACAAAAGCATATAAACCTAATGTTAATGCGGAAATGATTGAGCCAATATATGACTCAGTCAAGTCGCTACCCATACCAGCAACATCACCTACGTTGTCTCCAACGTTATCTGCGATAACAGCTGGATTTCTTGGATCATCTTCTGGAATACCTGCTTCAACTTTACCAACTAAGTCAGCACCTACATCAGCAGCTTTTGTAAATATACCACCACCAACACGGCCAAACAAAGCGATTAACGATGCTCCAAGACCATAACCAGTTACGGTGTTGATTGCATGTGTTAATGCTAAATATTGTTCTCTTGGGACTCCGGTATTACCACCATAGACCCAGTAAAAAATAAAGAATAGTGCGGTTAATCCAAATAAACCTAATCCGACTACAGTCAAACCTAAGACTGAACCACCACTAAAGGCTACTCTTAATGCACTAGGCATTCCACCAGTGTTTGCGGCTGATGTTGTTCTTGAGTTTGCTTTGGTTGCAGCATGCATACCAATCCAACCTGCAAGACCTGAAAATAATGCACCAAAGATAAATGCGATAGCAGCTTTCCAACCTACACCTTCAGCACCTTGAAGTGAAGGAATAAGCTCAGTTAATGCAAGTAACGAACCAACACCTATTGCGAAATAGATAATGATTGTATATTGCCTTTTCATGAAGGCCATTGCACCTTCGTGTATGTATGAAGATATTTCTTCAATACGTTGGTGATTGACTTTCATCTTGTTCACCTTTTTATAGAGCACTAAAGCATATAAGCAGGCTATAAGTGCAGAAAAAGCGGCGACACCAATAAAAATTGTTGTTGTTGGAAAATAATCGAATGACATGTGTATCTCTCCCTTTTTGTAAGTAGATCCATTTATACAATTAAAAAACACGAATCGTGTATAAAATAACCTTTAACCCTATTTTACTACAAAATCCGTGATATAGTTATGATTTTTTTGAAGATAAAAACAAAAAAAACGCACGTTCGTATATAGATACGATTGTGCGATATTTCCTACTTAAATAGTAGTCTTAAGCTATTTAAAATAACTAAAATTGTAGAAGTTTCATGAGCAACAACACCTGCGGGTAACTGAATGATACCAAAGACGTTACTAATCATTAAAACAAGGATGACTCCAATTGAGAAAACAACATTTTGCAGTGTAACGATTCTCATTCGTTTTGATAACTTAATAATTTTTGGTAAGTTTTCTAATCGATCATTCATAAATACAATATCAGCTGTTTCTAATGATACATCAGTTCCAGTGCCCATTGCTGCACTTATATCAGCAATAGCTAATGCAGGTGCATCATTAATACCATCACCAATCATCATAACTTTTCCAAATTCCTTTTGTAATTTCTTGACGCGAGAAACCTTATCATCTGGAAAACAATTAGCCTCATATGAATCAACACCAGCTTCTTTTGCTATAGCAGAAGCAGTATTTTCATTATCTCCAGTTAGTAAAATCGTTTTTATACCCTGACTTCTCAATATATTCATTACTGATAAAGTGCTCTCTCTTAATGTATCCATTAATGCAACAAATCCAACAACTTCCTGGTTCTTAATAATCGTTACAATACTATGGCCTAATAAAGAGCATTTATCTATTTTTTCTTTCATCCCATCATGAACTGATGATTCAAAACGACCAATATGCCAAGTATTGTTATCAATAATTGCTTCCATACCTCGTCCAGATATTTCGTTAGTTTCTATATCTTCTAGATGATAATCTGAACCTAGATGATCGACAATAGCTTTTGCTAATGGATGATCTGATTGCTTTTCAAGTGTATATAGTATTTTTAATACGTCATTTTGATCTACTGAATCAATTGTTTCAATTTTTATAACTTTTGGAATACCAGTTGTTATCGTTCCTGTTTTATCAAAAACAACAGTTTTTAAACCTATTAAAGATTCTAAGTGACTACCACCTTTGATTAAAATACGGTGATGTGCAGCATTTGATAACGAGGATAACATTGCAGGTGTAATAGATGCTACTAATGCACAAGGTGAACCAACAACCAATACAATAATACCTCGATAAAAAGCATCATCCCAAGTTAACCAACCAACTAATGGGGGCAAAATCATAAATGTAACTGCCATCAAAATAACGAGGTAGACATAATATTTTTCAACTTTATCGATTAAAGATTGGGATTTTGTTCGATTTTTTTGAGCATTTTCAACAAAATCAATTATCTTTTGAACAACAGATTCCTTTGGATCCTTCATTGTTTCAACAATGATTGTAGATTCAATATTAATAGATCCAGCATAAACACTATCTTGAGTATCTTTATATACTGGAACAAACTCACCAGTGATTGCTGCTTGATTTAAAGCAGTAGAACCTTTAATAATCTTTCCATCGACAGGGACTTGTTGACCAACTTTTACAATAACTTGATCTCCAACTTTTATATTTGTGATTTCAATTTCTGTCTCAACACCATTTTTATATAAGAATGCTGTTTTAGGAGCAAGTTTCAATAAACTGGTTAAAGCTTTTTCACTTTTCGAAGTTGCATAAGATTCTAAAACCCCACTAATTGAAAAGATAATAATCAAAATAGCACCTTCAGAATAATTACCAACGATAAAAGCTCCTAGTGCTGCAAGTATCATTAAAATTTCTACATTTAACGATTTATCTTTAATGGTTGCAAGTACACCTTCTTTAGCTTTTGCGTATCCTCCAATAAGAAAAGATAAGCCAAATAAAAGTATAATAAACCATGTTTCTTCGCCTAATATTTGAGTAAGAATAAATGCAGCTGCAATAAACACAACTGATATAATGACTGAAGTTGTCTCAATCATTAACTGTCTTTTTGTCATAGCGACCTCCATAATTTTCAACTTTACGATTAAATTATATCATTAAATTCGCACTGTATTATAAATAAACGCTCAAATTATTATAAATAGACCTCTTATTTATAAAAAAAATAATTTTTGAAGAAATTTGTTTTAGAAAATCGAAATATTTAATCTGTATATTTTAAAATTATACAATATACTAAAAAAAATCAATAGAGATTTGTAAAACTAACAAATGTATTAAAAAAATAAAACCAAAACAATTCAAATTCATATATAATCTTTATGCGAATTGACTCATTTTTGATATACTATAAAAGAGGAGATGATAACAATGGAATTTATATATGAAAGTCATAAAATATATGTTAAAAATGAAGAAGGAAAAGTAATTGTTAATGCGACATTTCCTTTTATTACTCACGGTGTTGTCAATGTTGACCACACTTATGTCGATCCTTCATTAAGAGGGCAAGGTATTGCTAGCCAATTAATGCATGAGGTTTATAAACACGCAAAATCACTTAATTATAAAGTGGTTGCTACGTGTCCATATGCTGTTGCATGGTTCAAAAAACATCAAGATCATACCGATATTATCGATGACGAGGTTCAAGCAAAACTTGCACCCGAATGTCAGATTTAAGGATACCACTTATGAAAAAACCTTTATTGATTTTAGTTGCTGGGGGATCAGCATCTGGTAAAAGCACTGTTGTAACAGAAATATTAGATAAAGCAGGACTAGAAGATGTTCTTATTTTAAAGCACGATGATTATTACTTAGATCAAAGTGATTTACCACTCGAAGTAAGATATATGACCAATTATGATCATCCTAGTTCTTTAGATAATGAATTATTACATAAACACTTGCTTTTATTGATGCAAGGTAAAGCAATAGAAAAACCTGTTTATGATTTTGTTATGCATACAAGAAGTAAAGAAATTGAGCATGTTGCATCAAAACCAATTATCATCGTTGAAGGTATTTTAATACTTGAGAACGAAGAAGTTCGTGAACTATCTGACATGAATTTATTCGTAGAGCTAGATGATGATACAAGATTTATTCGCAGAATGTTAAGAGATATGAATGAAAGAGGTAGAACTCTTGAAAGTATCATCAGCCAATACGAAAGAACTGTAAAACCAATGTTTCATAAATATATAAAACCAACAAAGAGATTTGCTGATGTTATTATTCCAAATGATAGAAGACATGATATTGCAGTCGATCTCATTGTTACAAAGATTAAACAAATATTAGGAGAACGCTCATGATTATCGTTGTTGCAGCTATGGCTGAAGAAGTCAAAGAACTAATTGAACATGAGATTCCAGGTGTAAAAGTGATTTTAACCGGAATTGGCAAAGTGAATGCTGCATATACGTTAGCAACTTTTTTAGCAACAAATGAAGTTGAAGCAATTTATAATCTAGGTTTTGCAGGTGCATCAACACCTTATCAAGTTAATGACGTTGTCTTAGTCAAAGAAGCAGTTTATCATGATTTTGATTTAACACTCTTCGGATATAAAAAAGGACAAGTTCCTAGCCTTCCAGAGCGTTTCCAATCAAATCCTAACCTTGTTACCAAAGTTCTAGAAAAGTTACCTCATATCAAGTCTGGAGTGCTTTATACGGGTGATTACTTTATGACAGAGAAAAAGATCGAGTCATTTGTAGTGGACATGGAAGGAACAGCATTATATCAAGTCGCTCATAAAAAAGAAGTACCTATCGTAAGTATTAAAGTTGTATCTGATGTTTTAGGTATGGATAATCATTATGATTCATACAAGAAGTTTGAAGCTTCTGAAGGAGCAAAAACTCTTTCAGAAATCTACCAAAAATTATTTAGAGGTAAATAACATGAAAAAAGGATTATTAGTATTAAGCCATAATGTTGAAGATGGAGAAGCTTTAACAACAAGAGCACTTTTAAAAAGAGCAGGTCTTGATATTGTAACGATAACTTTTGAAAATTCACTGGATATTGTTACAGCATTCGGATTAAATGTTAAAGCAGATGCTTTTGCAAGAGATGTTCATTTCAATGAATATGATTTTGTTGTGATTCCAGGTGGTAAATATGTTGCACAAATTGTAGACCATGATGTTCACATCAAAGAGTTGGTCAAGTATTTCGATCAAAATCAAAAATTGGTTGCAGCTATTTGTGCAGGACCAAGATTTTTAGGTCAAGCTGGATTATTAAATGGAAGATCATTTACAGCTTATACTGGTAGTGAAGTAGATATGCCTAAAGGTATTTATCTTCCTAGTTTAAAAGCTGTTAGAGATCGAAATATAGTAACTGCACGTGGTGCAGGTGCTGTTTATGAGTTTACTTACGAAATCGTAAGTTATCTGCTTGGTGATGAAAAAGCAAAAGCATTAATGCAAAATATTTTGTTTTAATAACATTCTAATTCAAATGCTAGAGGTAAGATGAAATCTAAAAGAAGTTTCAAAGCCCTATTTTGGCCGACATTTATAGAGCTACTGTTTTTTATGCTGATGGGCACAGTAGATACCATCATGCTAAGTAACTTTAGTGATTATGCAGTTGGTGCGGTTGGTAACTCCGCTACACTGATTAATATGTTCGCAGTCCTATTGCTCGTTGTAGCTAATGGGGTTGCTGTTTTAGTTTCACAGTACATTGGTGCGAACAAAAATGATGTCGCAAGACGTGTTATTGGTAGTGGTTTAATTATTAACTTTATTATAGGATTCTTTTTAGCATCTTCACTAATTCTATCTGCAGATTTTTTGTTAAACCTTGTTAATACAAAAGTTGAGTTATTCGAGAATTCAAAAACATATCTAACAGTAATTGCAATGTCATTATTTTTCGTTTCTGTCTCCAACGTTATAACTGCATCTTTAAGAAGTTATGGTTATGCCAAATATATAACGATAGTTGTAATCGTTGGGAACGTCTTAAATATCATCGGTAACTTTGTTTTGATTAATGGGTATTTGGGATTTCCAAGATTAGGCGTCTATGGTGCAGCAATATCTACACTTGGTGTAAGAAGTTTAATGATGCTCGTTTATGTGACTTTGTTATTTAAAGTTCTTAAATTTAGAATTCCAGATATTCGATTGAACCTAATTAGTGTAAAGCAAATTCTTAAAATTGGTTTACCAAGTGCAGCTGAAAGCTGGACTTATACGATCATGCAAGGTATTATTTTGAGTATGATTAACAGTTTAGGACCTGATTTTACAACAGCAAGAACCTATGTGAACACTATATTAACTTATATCTATGTTTTTAGTTTGGCGTTTGCATCTGCAAATGCTGTCATGACTGGTTATTATATTGGTGAAAAAAACTACGAAAAAGCCCATAAAGAAACATTGAAAACATTAGTTAGAAGTTTCTTAATTGTTACGACTATGACACTAGTTGTCAATCTCTCTTCAGGCTTTATCATTCAACTTTTCACGCAAAACACAATCATCATAACGACAGTTAGAAGAATACTATGGTTAGCAATTTTACTTGAATTTGCACGAAGTATTAATCTTATACTAATTCAAGCTTTACGATCTGCAGGAGACACGTCATTTCCGCTTGTTATGGCGATTATTAGTATGTTTGGAATTGCTGTAACATTTGCTTATATTTTCGGAATTCATCTAGGATTAGGATTATTTGGTATTTATTTAGCATATACAATTGATGAACTAACACGAGCATCATTTATGTATCTTAGATGGCAATCAAGAAAATGGGAAGCTAAGAGTGGTTATCTAGAAAATACGGTCTAATTGCATCAAAGTATAAAGTATTTATACCGATTAAAAAAAAGAAGTGAGAAACCTGTTTTTTTGTCTTGACAATTTGCGATTAATTGGTATAATTATATATGCGCTTGCACATTGGCCCGTTGGAGAAACGGTTAACTCACATGCCTTTCACGCATGCACTCACGGGTTCGAATCCCGTACGGGTCACCAACATTTTTTTACCAAAGCGCAAGTTTTACGATACGAGTTTTAAATGTAGCTCAAGAGTAGTACCCATAGCTCAACTGGATAGAGCGTTTGACTACGGATCAAAAGGTTGGGGGTTCAAGTCCTCTTGGGTACGCCATGTTCGGGAAGTAGCTTAGCTTGGTAGAGCGCCTGGTTTGGGACCAGGAGGTCGCAGGTTCAAATCCTGTCTTCCCGACCATTTATATCGCGGGTGTAGTTTAATGGTAGAACCACAGCCTTCCAAGCTGTTGACGTGAGTTCGATTCTCATCACCCGCTCCAATTCACTTATTATCCTAGTTTCTAGGATTTTTTTTATGCAGAAAAAAAGGCTCATCATGAGCCTTAATTATTTTAACCACGATTTAAAAATTCTTTTAAGAAATCTTGTAAAACAGTAGAAGTGTTTTTCGCATAAGCAATTTCCCTTGCTAGAATTGGTCGATCGGTTATAATGCCATCAACATCATTTTCTACTGCCTCTTTTAGGTATTGCTCGCTATTAACAGTCCATACATAAACTGATTTTTCTTTTTGATGTGCAAGATTAACAAACTGTGGATTTTCAGCAATAATATCTCTTGAAAATGCATAATAGTCGATGTATTGATAATTCAGCATCACATTAATATCTCCATAAAACACGGGAACCAATAACAAAGTTTTTAAATCTGGATTTAATTCTTTGATTCTCAACAACTGATCTCTATTAAAAGATAGTATAACTGAGTTTTCAACCATATTGTATTCTTCTATAATACGTACTGTTTGTCTTTCAAGTGTTAAACTATATGTTTTTAACTCGACAAATGCTTTTGTTCTACCAGCAATAAGTTCGAACGCTTCTTCTAATGTAGGTATTTTTTCACCACTAAACTCTTCAGAAAACCATCTTCCTACATCCAAATCTTTGATTTGAGATAGTGTTAATGAGCTTACATTGCGATTTAATAGATCATCTGTTGTTCTACCAGTTGTTGCATCATGAAATAAGATAGGGAATCGATCAGCAGTTTCACGAACATCAAATTCAACAGCATCACTACCTTGCTCGATAGCTAACTCTAGAGCTGCTAATGTGTTTTCAGGAGCATCATGAGATGCACCTCGATGCGCAATAATTTCAGCATAATTGAATAACTCTAATTGTACACGATCTTGTCTTATGATTGAAATAATACTTGATATGTTGAGTGCAAAAAGAACAACTAATAGACCAATAGAGACTCTTTTTAGCGTTTTGAAACTAAAAGCTTTTCGATCTTTGTTCGTTAATCGAATAATTTTGCTACTTAATCCTAGACGTTCTTTGTTGCTATAGTACCAAGTCGATAATAGTGCATAATTAATTGGAATCAAAAAAGAACTAGCAATTAATCCGATAACTGCATATATTGAATACATGAGTGTTAGAAGTACACCTAAAACATACGATTGATCTTTTGTGATGAGGACGAACAAACCAATAATAAAGATGATTAATAGATATATACCATAAAACAATATATTGAGTAGCATATTTATAACAACAAATTCCAATATCATTTTGAGTCTTTGTTTTTTTAATAAGAGTCTGCTTTGATGGTAGGCATTCTTGAATGATAATTGATCTAGAGTGTATAGATTTAAAGTTAAGCTAGTTTCAAAGAATAAGATGACAAACAAACCACTAATCGTATATAATGACCATTTTAAAAACGTCATTCTATTTAATTGTTGTACTATTTGTATTGGAAAAGTGATTGTTGAATATATTCCCATAAGGTGAATTAATTGAACAGTAAAAAACAGTAAAAAGGCAGGAGCGATAATTAAGATATGATACTTTTTAAATGTTAAGTAACTTTTTTTCAAACCTAAAATAATTAAATCTTTAAAACTAATGACTCTTTCATGATATCCAAAATCATAGATTAAAGATAAGAAAATCATCTCAATAACGAGATATATTGATAATATAATGGTTAAACATAACATGACAGTAATAGTTGCTGGGTTAAGCAAGTAAGTGAAAAAGAGTTGGTTTGTAACATATGCTTGACCAGATAATCTAACTGAGTAGTAAAAAAGAAATCTCGCCACTGGAAAGATAATCAGTAAACCAAGAACACGATATAAAACTTCAAAGTATATTAAAGTTTTTAAATTGTAAGTTAAACTTTGATAGGTGCGATGTATGGTTTGGCGCATAAAAACTCCTTTAATTATAATTTTATTATAACATATTTGTTTGGTGAAAAAATAAGATATACGGTGCTATGGTTAGATGTAAGATGCATCGTTTATTAATGATAAACCTTAAAATTTACCCTAAAAAATGTACTTAAAAATGTCACAAAAACACAATTTTTTGTACGAATAGGACATATACGCCCTGTTTTTATTGCAAAATAGGTGGTAAAAATGTATCACAGGTAGTGTATATTGACTAAAATATTCCTAAAAAACAAAGGAGGACTAATGATGTTTGAATATATTTATGTAATAAGCTTGTTATCATTCACATTTTTACTGGTCTTTCTTTTGACTAGAATAAAAGTGATACCAACTACCAAAACTGGATTTTTAGAAAGGTTTGGAGTTTATTACAAACCAGTTACTCCAGGGTTTCACTTTTTGATACCATTCGTTGACCGAATGGTTGTCTATGAAGTCAATCGATGTTTAAACATTAATCGTGAAATTATTAAAATTGACCATGATCCGAGACTATCTCTCAGTCTCCAAGTGCAATATAAAATCATCGATGAAAAAGATTTTCACGAGCAAAATGTGGACCAATTCATGCAAAAATTAATTATTGAAGTGGCTAAAGGATTTATAAGTAATTTTGGGACGTCCAATATTTCACAACAAAAAGTTGCTTTAGTTACGAGAATCAAGGGGGCAATTCGAGAGAGAGAGTTGGAGTGGGGAATTGAATTTGTTGATCTAGACTTATTAATGGTATCAGAAATACCTACGATAATGTAAGTCAACTTATCTAAGATATGAATAACCATTAGAACTCTTAACTATGGTTTAGTCATAAATTCCCATCGTTTTAGGAAAAGACACCTAAGGGTGTTTTTTCTTAAAAATGAAAATAAAATAATAAATAAAAAATAACTTAATGTTTAAATTATGATATATTTCATTTATAATAGAATTATGAAATAAATGTGAAAATATATTTATGCATTCAAATGGTTCTTAAAGATATGCTGAAAATTATATAGTCAGGAGATTAATTATGAGTTTTCTACAGGAATTTTTACTGATTTTTACTGACTTACTCAACAATGCTATACTTTTGTTTGGGTTAGGCTTCGTGTATGCAGCAACAAATATTGATCAAAATACAAACAAAGCAATTAAAAAAATTTTTCTTGGCGTAGCTATAGGAGCTATATCAGTGTTAATCATGCTGAATCCTTGGACACACTCCGAAGGTTTGATTTTTGATACAAGAAGTGTACTTTTTAGTGTAACCGGATTGTTCTTTGGTGGTTTGACGACAGGGATTGCAGTCTTAATAGGAGTCATTTTTAGAGTATCTCTTGGCGGTTCTGGAGTTTATGCAGGGGTTCTTACAATAACTCTTACCTCATTGATCGGACTATATTGGCATAAGATAAAAATTAGACTACCTAAAATGAGAGCATCCATAGAATTTTATGTGTTTGGTCTTATTGTTCATGTTGTTACACTTTTATGTTTTCTTGCCATTCCTTGGCCAACCTCTATTGAAGTTATTAAAAGCACAGTAATACCTTTCCTTGTGTTTTTCCCATTGATTGTTGTATTGTTATCAAAAATCGTTTCAAATCAAAAAGAAAGAATTATTTCTCAACAAAAAATAAAAAATCAACAGTTATTACTCCAAGCTAGCATTGATGCTACGAAAGCTATGGAGGTTTTTGCTTTAGATAGAGACTACAATTATTTATCTTTTAATGAATATCACGCAGTATCAATGATGGAGTATTACGGTAAAAAAATTAAGCAAAATGAAAACTACTTAGATTATATTACACACCCTAGCATGAGAAGTCGTATCCAATCATGTGTTAATCGTGCACTACTTGGAAAAGCAGAAACTGTTATTTCTGAAGTTGAATCATCAAAAGGTAAATTTCTAGAAGAACACTATGCACCGATTATCGATGATGATGGATCTGTTATAGGTGTTACTGTATTTTCTCAAGATATTTCTGAGAGAAAAAGATATGAACAATCTATTTTGTATCTAAGTTATCGAGACCCATTAACTAATCTATATAATAGAAGATATTACAATGAAGAAGTTGATCGTTTAGATCGAGAAGAATTTTATCCTTTATCAATTGTAATAGCAGATATCAATGGCCTTAAAATCATGAATGATGCATTTGGACATGATGCTGGAGACCTACTGTTATGTAAAGTATCAGATGATTTAGTCAAAGTATTTAAAAATGATAATAAGGTTGCTCGTGTAGGTGGAGATGAATTTGTTATCTTATTACCCAATACATCTAGAGAAGAGGCTTTGCAGTTGATAGATGAAGCTAAATCTATGATTGAAAGTAGTCGAATACATGATATGACAATCTCAGTATCATTTGGTTTAGCAACAAAAGATAGTGAAGAACTTGTTGGTGAAATTATTAAATTAGCTGAAGATGATATGTATACCCACAAGTTATTTGAAGTTGCTTCACACCGTAACGAAACGATTAAAACAATTCTTAAAACATTACATGAAAAAAATCCAAGAGAAGAAAAACATTCTGAAAGAGTTTCTAAGATATGCACTAAAATAGGTAAACAATTAGGCATGAACAGTGATGAAATCAATATGCTAAAAGCCATTAGTAATTTACATGATATTGGAAAAATAGCAATAGATGAAGCTATTTTAAATAAACCTGGTAAATTAGATGATAAAGAATGGGATGCAATTAAAAAACATCCAGAAATAGGTTATAGAATCTTAGCTGCAACACCTGAATATGTTGAAATTGCTCAAGATATACTTTCTCACCATGAAAGATATGATGGTAAAGGGTATCCAAGAGGGCTTAAAGGTGAAGATATTCCACTTAGAGCTCGTATTATTTCAATTGCTGATTCATATGACGCAATGATATCTGAAAGACCTTACCGCAGACCTTTGACACATCAAGAAGCTATTGAAGAAATTAGAGTTAATTTGGGTACTCAATTTGATCCTAAATTGGGAGAGATGTTTATTAAACTGTTTGCTGAGTCTAGAGATTTATAAAATATCATATAAAAAGGTTCATCGTTTGTTATTCAAGACGATAAGCCTTTTTTAAATATGTGATTTTTAATGAAATCGTTTTCTAGTAATGATTCGTTATAGAAATGTCTATGTGAATCATGTATAATAGATATAGTAGTAATAAGGAGGCATATATGAAAAGAAAAACAAAAATCATTTGTACGATTGGACCTGCAATTGACAACGAAGAAATGATTGAAAAAATGATTGATGCTGGTATGAATGTTGCAAGACTTAATTTTTCTCATGCAGATCAAACCGAGCATTCAAATAGAATGGATATGATTCGAAGAATAGCAAAAGAGAAAAATCGCTTTATCGGTGTTTTAGCAGATACTAAAGGACCTGAGATTAGAACCGGTAAATTTGAAAACGATATTGCAACATTTAAAAAAGGTGATCGAGTTGAGGTTCATAAAAATCCTATTTTAGGAAATCGCGAACGTTTCCATGTAGATTGCAAAGAATTATATGATGATATCAAAGTTGGAGACTATTTATTAATTGATGATGGTAAGATGAAACTTACAGTTGTCGAAGTATCTAAAGATATTTTAATATGTGAAGTCAACAACTCTGGAAGTATAAAAACTAAAAAAGGTGTAAACGTACCTAATGTTATATTATCTATGCCCTTTGTTTCTGAAAAAGATTATGAAGATATTGTTTTTTCTGCAAAGAAAAACGTTGATATGATTGCTCTTTCTTTTGTTAGAAGAAAGGAAGATGTCTTGGAAGTCAGAGAAATACTTAAAAAATGTGGTAAGGAAAATATTGAATTAATTTCTAAAATTGAAAATCAAGAAGGTGTCGATAATTTAGAATCGATACTAAGTGTATCTGATGGTGTTATGGTAGCTCGTGGTGATTTAGGTGTTGAAGTTTCTACATCTTTAGTACCTATTTACCAAAAAAGAATTATTTCAAAAGCAAACGAAATGGGTAAACCTGTAATTACAGCTACACATATGCTTGAGTCAATGATGTATTCTCCAAGACCAACTAGAGCAGAAGCATCTGATGTTGCAAATGCGATTTTAGATGGTTCTGATGCAATTATGTTATCAGGGGAGTCTGCTGCTGGAGAATATCCAATAGAAGCAGTATTAGTCATGGATACAATTGCAAAAGCAATCGAAGACAGTATTAACTATAAAGATAAGTTGCAAAATGCAATTTCATCTAGTCAACAAACAATTAATGATGCAATAGGTATTGCGGTAAGTCAAACTGCTTTATCACTAAATAAAGTCGATGTTATCATAGCATTTACTGAAACTGGTGGTACTGCAAGACGTATGTGTAAGTTTAGACCATCAGTACCAATAATTGCAGTAACAGACAGTATTGAAACATGTCAAAAATTGACTTATTATTGGGGAGTCTTTTCAGCATTACGACAAAATGTTACAGACTATGCAGTTTATGATAAAGTTGCTATTGAAGTTGCGAAAGACTTTGGTTTTACTTCTGGGTCAACCATTATTATAACTTCTGGATGGGCACAAAAACATGGTTCAACTAATACTCTAAGAATTATTGATATTCCTTAATAAATAACTTGATGATCTCGCCTATTTGGCGAGATCTTTTTTTCAAAGGAGGTTCTATAGTGACTAAGAAGAGAAAATGGCTATTTATTAATACAATCATGTTAACCATATATTTTATGGTATCAATTCCATACTATTTAATTGAAATGGTTAAACTAGAAAACTTTGCTGTTCTAGCAACTTTATATTTCGCACTTGTTTTTGTTCATGGAGTCATTATATTTTTTGCTGTTGCAACACAATGGTTGGGATATTTATCTAGATTAAAAATTTGGTTAATTATTTCAACAGTAGCAATGTTGATTGGTGGTATATTGTTTTTTGTTTCACTAATCGTTATTGTACCAATGGTTATTATTAATCTTTTTTCAATTGAAAAAAGAATAAAAAAGCATGAAATATTTGAAGATGAAACAAATGATAAATTTGTAAATGATATTGATTAAGGCTCTATAAAAATGTTATAATGTTTTGGCTGAGGTAGAATTAAATGAAACATTTAATTGGCGATAGAGCCTTTTATAAAACTTTAATCGGTGTTGCAGCACCTTTAGTTTTACAACAACTCATAACAACATCCGTGCAATTAGTTGATAATGTTATGGTTGGTAGACTAGGTGAACAAGCAATTGGATCTGTTGCAGTTGTCAATCAACTGTATTTTATTGTTATCTTAGTGACATTTGGAGCATTAGGTGGTGCAGGTATTTTCACAGCACAGTATTTTGGTTCAAAAGATTTTGATCGATTAAAAGAAACCTTTAGATTTAAAGTCATTATTGGTTTTTTAATTGCTTTATTATCTTTTGTTCTTTTTTCTTTGTTTGGACGCACCTTTATATCTATATTTACTGATAATCCAGTAACGATTCAAGGAGGGCTCAATTATTTAAATATCATTAAATGGAGTGCATTTCCTTGGATATTATCTGTAGCCATATCGAATACATTTAGAGAAATTGGTATTACTAAACCATTATTAAAAATTTCAATATTTACGATTTTAGCAAATACTGGATTAAATTTTGTCTTAATATTT
>JANKMU010000013.1:16772-54180 GCA_024650045.1 Mycoplasmatota bacterium
TTTGGTCTTTTTGGATTTCCAGCGTTAGGCATCATAGGAGCAGCTATAGCTACGCTGATTGCTCGAACTTTAGAGTTCACCTTAACATTGGTTTTATTAAACAAGAAAGGTTCTATTTTTAATACAAAGCTATTTCAAATGTTTGTTATCAATAAAAAATTATTATCATCAATTATTATTATGGCAATTCCATTAACGATTAATGAGTTATTATGGTCATCAGGACAAACGGCTTATTTACATGCTTATTCAACAAGAGGAGACAGCGCACTTGCTGCAATGAATATAACAGGTGCAATTTCACAACTTGTTTTTGTTATGTTTGGAGGTATTGCTACAGCTGTAGCTGTTATGGTTGGTAATACTTTAGGCAAAAATGAATTAGAGCAAGCCAAGGATAATGCAAAGAAATTAATTGCATTTTCTGTAGGGGTTGCAATTGTCGCAGGTATCATTTTGTTTATTCTAAGTTTCTTTATATTAGGCATCTATGATGTCGCTGATACAACAAAACAAATCGCTGCATTTAATATCAGGGTAAATGCCTTGTTTGTACCTTTCTATTCGTTTAATGTTGCGTTATATTTCACATTAAGGTCAGGTGGAGATACAAAATCAACAATGCTAATCGATTCAGGATATATGTGGATTGTACCTGTGCCTATAGCAATGCTTATGGCATATTTTACCCAATTACCAGTAACTTTAATGTTTTTAATTGTTCAATCTACTGAAATTCCTAAAATGTTATTTGGTTTATCAAGATACAATAAGGGCTATTGGATTAAAAATTTAGCCATAGGAAGTTATGAAAATATTACTTAATTAACAATAATCAAAACAAGTGTTTAACACCTATACATGAAATCATGTATAATTAGAATGTAACTTAAAAATATGATTTTGAGGTAACCAATGGAATATAAACCAGAAAAACACCATAATGATCCAAGATTTAACGTAAATCAAACATTGAATTCAACTGCAGAATCTACTAAGATTATCTTTTTTTACGTACTCATAGGATTCAGTTGGATTCTTTTTTCCGATTATGTAATTGAACTCATTTTTACTACACCTCAAGCTTTGAGATTTGCTCAAACAGCTAAGGGTATCTTTTATGTTGGGTTTACTGCAGTTATCTTTTATTATATTATTCATCGGAAAATTGATATGTATGCCATGACCATTCAAGATTTAAAACAAGCTTATACAGCGCTAGATCAAGGACATCAAAAATCTTTAACTTTAGAAGAAAAGTTATACGACTTAGCATTTTATGATTCATTAACTGGATTGCCTAATAAAGCCATGTTAGAAGAATCTGTTAACATATACATCAAAGAACACAAAGAAGATGGCATCATTGGATTTGTTTATTTTGATATTGATGAGTTTAGAAACATAAATGAAGTTAAAGGACATTCAATAGGTGATGAGTTAATCAAAAAGATTGCTGCCACACTTAATGAAGTTATTGAAAAACCACATATGTTAGCAAGAATGGGCGGCGATGAGTTCGTCTTAGCACTCTTTGATTTTAAAGAACTTGAGAAATTCATGCCGACATTAGAACTATATTTTGGACAAATTAGAAAAACATTTATATTAGATGAAGATGATTTTTTTATCACATATAGTGCAGGCGTTGCTTTATATCCAGATCATGGTAGTGATTATATTACATTACTTAGACATGCAGATGCTGCAATGTCTATTGCAAAATCTAAAGGTAGAGATCAGACTGTCATTTTCGATGATGAAATGGTTATTTTAATTAAACAACAGACAGAAATATTAAATCAGTTAAGACAAGCAATTACAAATGAAGAGTTTAGCTTACATTATCAACCTATTTTGAGTCTAAAAGATGATAAAATTATAGGTGTAGAGGCATTAATACGTTGGATGCATCCAGAAAAAGGGTACATACCACCTCTAGAATTTATTTCTTTATCAGAAAAAAATGGTTTTATTAAAGATATTACAGAATGGGTATTCAAAGAGGCAATGGCACAGTATGAGAGTTGGAATACTAAGCAAACTAATTTTAAAATATCCATTAACTTATCGGCAATCATGTTAATGAACGATAAATTTATTACCAATTTAATTAAGTGGATTGAAGAACATCAAATGGATTGTAGAAAATTTAATATTGAAATCACTGAAACAGCGATTATTGATGATATTCAAAAAAGCATTCATGTTTTAAATCAATTAAAACGATTAGGCTTTACGATTGCGCTTGATGACTTTGGTACTGGGTATTCATCCTTAACTTATCTTCAAAAACTTCCTATTGATACAATTAAAATAGATCGTAGTTTTATCAGTAACATTAAAGAAGATACTGAAGAATTCTATGTGTTAAAATATATGATTGATTTAGCACATCATTTAAATTTAACTGTTGTTGCTGAAGGTATTGAGACAATAGAACAAGCGAATATGGTTAAAAAATATAATGTAGATTTCGCACAAGGATATTTTTATTGTAAGCCTATGCCTCAAGTTCGAGTATTAGAATATTTCAAACAAAAAAATTAAATATTTTATGTGAAGGTGATTAATATGATTGATGCGATTATAAAATTTGATATTAACTTAATTAGTATTATCTTGCTTGTTATTTTGTTTTTTGTCAGCAAAATCAAAAAGGAAGTTTTTAGTTTTTCATCAGCACTTTTCTCATGGATTATTATCGTCAATATCATAGGTTTAATCGCAGAACCTTTAACTTGGATGGTTGATGGAGTTGCAGGTCAAATTTATTATATCGTTGGATATCTGAGTAATGTTGTTTTAATTATTGCTGCACCAATTTTAATCGGATTATGGGCTTCATATCTCGATTATAAGTTATTTGGAGATAAGAAACGTATTCAAAAATACTTTTATTATCAAATACCAACATTTATTATTTTTATTTTATTACTTATTAACTTTATAACACCTATTTTCTTTTATATAGAACAAGGTAGTAATACTTATGTTTATGGTAATCTGTATATTCTAAGATATGTTTTGACGTATCTTTTATTTATTAGATTAATCTATTTGGTATTAACAAACCATGCGAAAGAAAATTATAGGGTAATTATTAGTATATTAATGTTTTTAATTCTTCCTGCTATTGGATCAATTATTCAATTGTTTTACACGAATTTATTGTTTACTTGGTCGTTTTTGGCATTAAGTGTGTTTATCATTTACATCTTTTTGGAAACCATTTCTGGTAATAAAGATTATTTAACCAATGTTTATTCAAGAAAACTACTCGAAGAATATCTGAATTCTTTAGTTGAAACAGATAAGGACTTTCAAGTTATTATGATTGATTTAGATCGCTTTAAAAATATCAATGACATATATGGTCATCAAATAGGTGATCAAGTCTTAATTGAATTTGCAAGTATATTAAAAGATGTTGAGTGTACCAATAAACCATTTATTTCTAGGTTAGGTGGAGATGAGTTCTTGATTGTGCTAGAATCATGCAATTTGGATGAAACCATCCAATATATTGAAAACATTAGAATTAGAGTAAAGACAAATCCCGTTTTATCAGAGTTTTCTCGTTTATCTTTTAGTGAAGGTAATATTCAATATGATCATAAAATGACTGTCGATGATATATTAACGACTGTTGATAAACTAATGTATAAAGAAAAAGATGAAAACCATCGCCAATAATAATATTTATTTCTATCTAGTAAAGATGAAGTTCACTTCATCTTTTTTTGTTTATAGAGCCCTATAGAATATTTTATATAGTTATGTTATACTATTATTCGGTAAGGAGAGTGAAATAATGCCATCAAATAAGAGAATTAACAAACTTGCTAAGCTTGCAGTTCAAGTTGGAGCAAACGTACAAAAAGATCAAGTTGTCGTTATTAGAGGTACAACTGAAACAAAAGAACTCATCAGAGAAATCGCTGAAGAAGCATATTTAGCTGGTGCTAGACGTGTCTTTGTTCAATGGGGAGATGAGTTTGTATCTAAAAGCACATTGAAACACGCAACTGTTGAAGAATTAGAAAAAGTATCGCAATGGTTTATCGATCAACATCAAGAATTTGTTGATGCTGGTGCATGCTTTATTTCTGTTGCATCACCCATTCCAGGACTTAATGCGGATGTAGATCCTAATAAAGCACAAAAATCAGGTATTGCAGTTCAAAAAGCTGTAAGTTTCTTTAGAGAACATCTTATGGGTAATAAAGCACAATGGACAATTGTTGCTGCACCTAACGCGATTTGGGCGAAACAAGTATTTCCAAATTTAGATGAAGAAGAAGCCGTAGAAGCGTTATGGGACGCTATTTTAAATGCATCAAGAGTAACTGAAGATAATGACCCAATTCAAGAATGGGAAAAACATAATGCAGTTTTATTAGCTCATAATAAAATACTAAATCAGTATAATTTTAAACATTTACATTTTAAAAATAGTTTAGGTACAGACTTAATCGTTGAACTTGTTGAAAATCATGTATGGGCTGGTGGTGGAGAACACGCTACTAATGGAGCATATTTTAATCCTAATATTCCAACAGAAGAAACATTTACAATGCCATACAAATGGGGAACTCGTGGAAAAGTTGTAGCAACTAAACCTTTAAATTACCAAGGTAAACTTATTGATGGTTTTTGGTTAGAGTTTAAAGATGGAAAAGTTGTTGATTATGATGCTAAAAAGGAAAAAGATGCTTTAACAAATATCTTGGATACCGATGAAGGTAGCAGATATATTGGTGAAATCGCATTAATTTCTCATGATTCTCCAATTTCTAATACAAACATTTTATTTTTAAACACTTTATTTGATGAAAATGCTTCATGCCACATGGCATTAGGTAGAGCTTATCCTATGAATGTTAAGAATGGTGTGAACACTCCAATTTCTGAGTTAGAAAAAATCGGTTATAACAACTCAATGGTTCACTCTGATTTTATGTTCGGTAGTGAAGATATGGAAATCACAGGTGTTACACAAGATGGAAAAGAAATTAAAGTTTTTGAAAAAGGAAACTTTGTTATCTAAAAATACTAAAAATGCCTATTGGCATTTTTTTTATTTATTAAGAAACCTTGTATTTAGTGGACATTTCAACTATAAAACTTTATAATTAAAGTAAAGCAAAGGATGGTGTATTTATGGACCAAATCAAGATTGATAGTTTTTTAGATTTTAAATATATTGCAAATTTAACATCAAATCCTAGTCAAACACAGATGGCGTTTGCAGTAGGTAAAGCAAATTTAAAGAAAAACGAATACAATTATGATTTATTTGTCAGTGATGGCAAAAGACACACAAGAGTAACGAGTCTTAAAAAGGGGAGCAACTTCATTTGGGAGAATGATCAAACACTCCTATTTTCTTTGGCAAAAAATAAAACAGAAGAGAAAAAAGTTAAAGAAGAGAAAAAAACGATTGTTTATCGCTACTATTTAATTGATCGGAAATTGGAAAAAGCATTTGAATTCAACTTTCCAGCAACAGTAGAAGATGTTTTAGACGGTAATAAGTTGTTGTTATCAGCATCATTAACTACTGAGCAACACCGTTTATATCAAGATAATAAATCGGATAGAATGAAATTTTTAGATGAACAAAAGAAAAGTAATCTTTATGAAGATATTAATGAAATACCGTTTTATTTTAATGGAAATGGTTTTACTGCGAATGTAAGAAAGCAACTGTTTATCTATGATATTGAATCACAAGTGGTTGCTCCAATACTGGACCCAAACTTTAGTTTTAATAGTATTAAAGTATCTGATGATAAGAAACATGTCTTTTTTACTGGTTCTATGGCTAGTCCAGTTAAAACTTTAACATCACAAGCCTATGTCTATCATTTGGATACTAAGAGGATAGAAACACTCTATGGAGAAAATGATTTTTCATTTAGAGGGTTATATTTACTTAAAAACAAAGTCATTGTTGCAGGTAGCGATATGAAAGACTTTGGTATTAACCAAAATAGTGATTTCTATATTTTAAACAATAAGAAATTAGAATTGCTTAATTTATATGGTGGTAGCATCGGTAACTCTTTGGGAGCGGATGTTAGATTAGGAAGTAATCAAAATAACCAAATATATAATGACAAACTTTATTTTACTTCAACTGTTGATGATCACATTGAGCTAAACTCAATAGATTTAAATGGTGAAATCGAGAGTGAGTATCCATTTAATGGTAGTATTGACGGATTATGTATACTCAATAATCAAATCTTTGTTGTAGGTTTATATCGCCAAAAACTTCAAGAAATATATATGATTGATACTGAACAAAAGAAGCAAGAGCAAAGAACAAGAATAAATCAACGTGCATTAAAAAATCTTTATGTTGCAAAACCAAAACCAATTTATGTTAAGCATCCCTCTCATATTGTTAAAGGATGGGTCTTATATCCTAAGGATTATGATCCAGCACTTAAGTATCCAGCAATTTTAGACATTCACGGTGGACCAAAAACAGTTTATGGACAAGTTTACTATCATGAAATGCAATTTTGGGCAAATAAAGGATATTTTGTGTTCTTTGCGAATCCAAGAGGTAGTGATGGGAAAGGTGATGTCTTTGCTGATATAAGAGGTAAATATGGAACGATTGACTATCAAGATTTAATGGACTTTACTGATTTAGTCTTAAAGAAAACACCAGCTATAGATTCAGAGCAAGTTTTCTTAACAGGTGGTTCTTATGGTGGATTTATGACAAACTGGATGGTTGGACATACACATATGTTTAAAGCGGCAGCAACTCAAAGAAGTATTGCAAATTGGTTAAGTTTCCATGGAACTTCAGATATTGGATTTTACTTTTCAAAAGACCAAACTGCAGGACATCCAAATTTAGATACAGATTTGTTGTGGGAACAATCACCAATGAAATACGCACAAAATATTCAAACCCCACTATTATTTATTCACTCAGATAAGGATTATCGTTGTCCAATCGAACAAGCAATGCAATTATTTACGATTTTGAAACAAAGAGGTTTAGATACTAAATTTGTTTGGTTTAAAGAAGAAACACATGAATTGTCTAGAAGTGGTAAGCCACAAGCTAGAATTAAACGGTTAAATGAGATAACCGATTGGTTTGAAAAATATAGAAAATAGACTAAAATGCCATGATTAAATGGCATTTTTTCTTAAGTTTAAGTTCAAATGTTAAATCTTTGTTAATTTACCAATAAAAATGATATGCTAACTGTATAATAGTTATATTATCAAAGATAAAGGGGTATATTAGTAATGAAAAAAATCTTGAAACTATTATTCATCAGCTCATTATTACTGTTTGGAGTAACTTCCATTTTTTTCTCATACCCTAATGAAGATTATACAAATGAAAGCATTGAACTTTTATACAAAGTAAATGATGAATATCTAGCACAAGAGATTGCTATTGAAAATGAATTAGAATTGGTTTCTTTTTCTACTTATGGGTTTGCTACCTATCAAACGAATCATCAAAGTCAAATTGACCAATTGGTAGAAAAGGGATTTATTTATAATAAAACATCAAAAATAGTTGCTCCTCCGTGGCAAGAACCTGGTGATCCTTTATTAGGGGATCAATATGCTATTGAACTGATGGGTGTTAATATGGCATGGACGTTTACAGAAGGAAGTGCAGATATAACCATCGCAATTATTGATACAGGTATTGATACTGATCATGATGAGTTTACTGGAAGATTATCAACACTATCTTACAACTCAAGAACAAAACAAGTTGGTTTAGCATTTGTTGAAGATGATAATGGACATGGAACTGCTATTACTGGTGTCATTGGAGCCAATAAAGATAACTCTAAAGGTATTGCTGGTATTGTTCAAAACTCTGTATTACTAGTGATTAAAGCTAATAATTTAGATGACCCTGATACAACAGAGGTTGATGAATCCAAACAGTTTTCTGACTCTGCAATCATTGAAGGCATCTACTATGCAGTTAATCAAGGTGCTGATATCATTAACTTGAGTCTTGGAGGCACTTACGCAAATCCTTTAACTGAAGATGCAATTGAATATGCACGTCTAAACGATGTCATTGTTGTTGCAGCAAGTGGGAATGATGGAACAAATGAAAAACTTTATCCCGCATCTTTTGAAGGTGTTATTTCAGTTGGTGCTGTTGATGAGACATCTACGATATGGGATACCGCAGAAGCAGGATCTAATTATAATGACAAAGTTGATCTAACTGCACCAGGTGTATCCATAGTTACAACCGGTTTAAATAATCAATATGTAACATCTACTGGAACATCTTTAGCCGCACCTCAAGTAACAGGTGTTCTTGGTTTAATGCTTTCTTATTTTACAGATCTTTCAGATGATCAAATAATCAGTCAATTATTAAATACTGCTATAGACCAAGGAGATCCGGGTTACGATATATATTATGGATATGGTGTTGTGCACGCATATCAAGCTTTACAAGTCGAAGAAGTCACGATAACATTTGAAACATATGGTGGCACCACAATTGATCCAATAACAGTTTTAGTTAACCAAACTTTTGAAGTTGATGACCCTTTTAAATCTGGGCATTCATTTCAAGGTTGGTATTATGATGAATCATTTGAGTTTGAGTTTTTAGTAGGTGTAGATACTACCAATGTCAATTTAACACTTTATGCTAAATATCAAAAAAATATATATGATGTTACTTTTATAACTGAAGGTACCAATGTAGAATCCATTTCTGTTTTATACGGTGAAACTTTTGATGTAACTACAAGTGAACTTGAAGGTCATGATTTTATAGGTTGGTATTATGATATTGACTATATAAATCCTTATGCAAATGAACCAGTAGTTGATCATTTAACTCTTTATGCGAAATTTACAAAATCATTATATACAGTCACTTACTACATAGATAACGAAGTTGACTCATTTATTGAAGTTTTATATGGTGAAACTTTTGAACCCATGATTCCTGAAGGAGAGTTTGCGTTTTTAGGTTGGTACTTGGATACTAATTTTACCAATCCATATGAAATTCAACCAGTTACAAATCATCTAAACTTATATGCAAGATTCGATGATGGACTATATACCGTTATTTTCTATGATAGCGATCAAACGACAGTATTACAGCAAAATAATGTTTATTATGGTTCAGAAGTAGATGCTCCAACAGAGCCAACAAAGGCATCAACACCATCATTTGATTTTATATTCGAATCATGGAGTGAAGCATATGACTATATTATAGAGGACACATTTATATATCCAGTTTTTTCAAAAGTATATAAACCTGAATCTATTTATCTTTTACCAGGTGTTGATACGATTTATGCTGATGAAAACTGGAATGATGGAGATATTTATTTAATCGATACTCTTTTGACTTATGAAGTTCGAGGTGAGGTTGACATCAATCTTCCTGGAAGATATACAATTTATTATGATATTTATGACAATGAAAATGTTATTGATACAAAAGTTAGAATGGTTAGAGTTGTTGAAAAAGAGGTAGATGTTGTTATTACATTGAATCCTGATATTACAACCATTCATCTCGGAGATAAATATGTAGACCAAGGAGCAACAACAAATCTAGGTGAAATCACAAAAACAGGTGATGTTAACACAAATGAAGTTGGTGTTTATATCATCACTTATGAAGTGATCTATCAAAATCAATCGACAACAAAAACAAAGTATGTTTATGTTATTGAACAAAACATTCCACTATCTAATCTAACAGCATATATTAAAAAAGAGCAGGAGGTGTGGTTTCTATGAGAAAAGCAATATTTTTATTGTTCATCGTCATGTTACTTACCCTATCTGCATGTGTTCAACCAACTATTGATAACTTAGAAATGTCTTTAAATCCTGGAGTCGATACCATAGAAATTGGTAAATCTCATGTTGATACAGGAGCTCAAGCTAGTTATGGACTAAGATTGCTCACTATTGAAGTTATAAAAAACAATGTAGATACAAATCAAATTGGTGTCTATGAAATCATTTATCAAGCTACATATTCTAATCTTGTTAAGACCATAACACGTATGGTAACTGTTATAGATGAAGCACCACCAGTTATTTCATTAAATCCAGGTGTTGATACTATTTTTGTTGGAGAAACATGGATTGATGCAGGTGTTGAAGCAGTAGATGCTAGTGGTGGTGAAGTTACACTTTCTACTGAAGGCGAAGTTTTAAGTATTGAAGGCGAATATGTTATTACATATATTGCTACCGATGAAAGTGGAAATACATCACAAATTCAAAGATATGTGAGTGTAATTACAAAACAAACGCCTTAATAAGACAAATATTGTACTTTTCCCTATTAATAGACTATAATGGAACTATAGTAATGAAGGGAGTTTTAGTCATGTGTTTTTTTAGAAAGCGTCGTGAACGTAAAAGAGCCCTAGCGGCTGAGCAAGCTGAAGTGAAAACTGTTGAGGTTAAAAAAGAAGAAAAAGATGAGAAATCTAAATCAGCAACCAAGAAGCAAAGTGTAAAAACTGAAGTTAAGTCATCAAAGTATCATGTATCACAAAACAAAGATCCAAAAAATGATCATTACAAAGAATGGCGTGTTCGTAAAGAAGGATCAACAAAAACGATTAAATATTTTAATACACAAAAAGAAGCCATTGAATTTGCAGACAAACTTGCAGAAGAAGCTGGATCATCAGTTGTTATTCATAAGTTAGATGGTTCAATTAGAAAACAAGATTATGAAAAGAAATGATAGAAGTTAGCAACTAACTTCTTTTCTTTTTGTCTAACATAATAGACGATTACTTGTTTTTATAAGATATCCTTTAATTAAAAGACATTTGAAAGATATTTATGTTAAAATAAATGAGACCAATCCATGAAAGAAGGAACACTACATGGCTAGCACTTTTTTATTTGCGTTAAACGCTGTATTACCCATTTTTATTCTTATTTTATTAGGCTATTTTTTAAAGAAGTCTAATTTTATAGATACACATTTTATTAACATCTTAAATAAATTTGTTTTTAGAGTTGGATTACCCGTCTTGCTCTTTTTCAATGTGTATAATATAAATAACTTAAATGAAATTAATTGGGGAGTTGTAGCATTTGCAGTCATAGGTATCTTAATTGCATTTTTTGTTGGGATTCTAAGTTTGGTCATAACAACAAAAGACCTAGAACAAAAAGGTGTTATTCTTCAATGTATTACACGTTCTAATTTTGCTTTAATTGGTATACCCTTAGCAATGGCACTTGGAGGAACCGAAGCAGTTGCTATTGTAGCGATTCTATCATTATTCACCATTCCTTTAGCAAACCTGTTATCAGTGATTGCACTGAATATGTATCATGTTAATGAGTTTGGCGAACGTATTAGTGTTAAAAAAATGGTAATCAATATTATAACCAATCCATTAATCATAGGTGTTGCATTAGGTTTACTAACGTTATTGGTTCGTAGTTGGATTCCTGTTGTTGATGGTGAACTTGTTTTTAGTATCAAAAATAATATAAAATTCTCATATGATGCAATGCGTTTGATTAGTCAAACAGCATCACCAATGGCATTGATCGCTTTAGGTGGCTCATTTGAGATTTCTGTGATAAAACCTTTAATCAAACAAATTACTTTAGGTGTAATGTGGAGAATTGTTATTGTTCCTGCTATGATGTTATCGATTGCATATTTGCTTAAAGATAGAATTGTTGGCATGAGCAACTCATTTGCAGCTTTAATTTCTTTATTTGGTGCCCCAGTTGCAGTATCTAGTGCAATTATGGTTCATGAAATGGGTGGAGATGAGAAGTTAGCAGCACAATTAGTTGTTTGGACAACCGTCTTTTCAGTCTTTACAATATTTGCTACAGTTGTTATATTTAGATCTTTAGGAGCGTTATAATGTATCATCATTTAAGTCAGTTTTATGATCAATTATTTCCTTGGAATTCTAAAATTGAAGATTTGATTAAACCATATGTAATAAAATCTGGTCATGCCATAGACTTAGGATGTGGCACAGGAAGACTAACGAATTTGTTAAATCAACTTGGTATGAATGTTATAGGTATCGATTTAGATCAAGAAATGATAGAAGTTGCTGGAAATAAGTATCCTCATATTACATTTTTAAATGATGATATGGTTCATAGTTTAAAAAGACCAATAACATATGATTTGATGACATGTTTTGGAAATACACTTCCTCATTTATCAATAGAAGAATTAAAGATGTTTTTCATGTTAGTAGGTCAAAGACTAACGAATTCAGGTGTTTTAATTGTTCAACTGTTAAATTATAAAAAAATATTAAGCGAAAAACCAGAACATCTTAAAGAGATTAAAAATGATCAAGTTAATTTTATTAGATTATATACATATCATCAAGACCATATATTATTTAAGACAATACTTAAAACGAATAACAAAGAAACTGTTGGAACAACAAAACTATATCCTTATCAGAAAGAAGATTTGGAAAAAGTAATAGATCATGTAGGACTTACATCACAAGCTTTTGGAGATTTTAGTTTAAAACCATTTGAGGAACAAGATTATTATCTATATTTAATCATTTCAAAAAAATAACACCTTTTGAGGTGTTTTTTTGCATTTATTTTGAATAACATAGAAAAATGTGATACCTTGTATTTGGATGAAAGGATGGATCCATATGACAAATTTAAAAAAAGAGATTGGATTATTTGGAGGCATTTCAATATTAGCAGGAATCATGATTGGTTCAGGAATCTTTGTCTTTGGTAGTTTGATTCTAACGCGTGTTGGATATGCATTAGGTTTATCATTATTAGCATGGTTAATAGGTGGTATTATTACATTGTTTTCTGGTTTAACTTATGCTGAGTTAGGAACAATGTTTCCTGAGACTGGTGGATATTATATTTACTTAAGAAGAGCTTATGGTAAGAAAATAGCATTTTTAAGTGGGATGATGAATTTTGTTTTATCTAGTAGCGGTAGTATTGCGTTGTTAGCTTTGATTTTTGCTGATGTATTATCTTATATGTTACCAATCGCATCTTATGTTAAATGGATTGCAGCCTTAGTGATTATTTTACTATCAGTTGTCAATTATTTTGGTATCAAAGTAGGAGCAACCGTTCAAAAGATTTTTTTAGTAGCAAAAGTTATACCAATTGTTGCAATTATATTTATCGGGTTATTTATGGGAACAGAAACAGTAAGTTTTTCGTTACAACAAACCGGTGATGTTTCGTTTTTTAGAATATTGACAATGGTGGCGTTCGGTGTTGTTGGAACCCTTTGGGCATATGAAGGATGGACGAACTTAAATACTGTTGCTGGAGAAATGAAAAATGTTAAGAAAGATTTACCAAGAGCTTTATCAATTTCTACTCTATTGGTAACAGGATTATATGTATTATTTATCTTCGCTTTGTACCGTATTATTTCTTATGATAATTTAGTACCAATGGCAGAAGCAGGAACAATTTTACCGATTGCAGCAATGATGACATTATTTGGAAATGCTGGTATGAGTTTTGTCCTTATTGCAGTGACTATTTCAATTTTTGGTGCACTCAATGGTAGTGTTATGGTATTTCCTAGAGTCTATTATGCAATGGCAAAAGATGAAACATTTTTTCCTCAGTTTGCAAAATTAGATAAAAAATACCAAACACCATTTGTAGCAATCATAGGATCGGGTGTCATGGCACTTATCTTATTGATGTTTAATATTGAACAACTATTAACATTTATTGTTTTTGGTGGTTTAATCTTTAACTCATTAATTTTCTTCTCAGTCTTCTTGTTTAGAAAAAGATATCCTGATATGGAAAGACCTTATAAGGTTTGGGGATATCCATATGTTCCAATTATTGCGATTGTCGGTTTGATGGGATTGTTAGTCGCAACACTCATTGAAAGTCTAGTACCATCCTTAATTGGATTTGGTGTATTGGTCCTTGGATATATTCTATATCATTTGTTTATGATTAGGAAAGAATCAACAGAACTATAAATAAATAGCACACATTTTGCAATGTGTGCTTTTCTTTCGCTTATTTTTGTTTATCATTTATAGAATGAAGTAATTTGATAATCTCTGAAAATCCAATAAATAATGTCCCTGAAACGAATGCAGAGAAGATAGTGATTAATCCTACTTGAGGTCCACCGTTTCCTAGGAAAAACATTGCAGTGATGCCACCAACAATATAGACAACGATTCCAATTAACTTCAATGTGAAAGCAACTGTATTTGGTGCTAAGGTCCCTTTGACTTCTTTAATTTCTTTTTCAAGATGTTCGATTTCTTTTGTTAATGTTAGAAGTTCATCAACTTGCTTGTCTGTAACATCATTAAGAGGAACTTTTTTGTAATATTTTAACATAGCTGTTTCTCGATAATATTCACTATCGATATATTCATTAGTTTGACTATCTGAATATTCTTTTTCAAATAAACCTAAGTGAATTAAATCTTCATCTCTCTTTTTTTGTTTTAGTTCACTAAGCTTTTGTTTTTTCTGTTGAATCAAATCTTCAATTTTAGTTGGATTTTCCATAGGAAATACCCCCTTTATGAATATTCTACATATGAAGGGGGTATAAAGTCAATGTATTCATTTAATTCTGTTGGGTTTCAATGATGACGAGTTGATCCTCATTAACTTGCATTTTGTATTTCTTATGAGGTTCAATTGAACCTTCTATAATCTTGGTTGCTACTAATGTTTCGATATGTCTTTGGATAAAACGTTTAAGTGGTCTAGCACCATATTCATCGTTAAATCCATGTTTAATGACAAATTTTTGAATTTCTTCGCCAAGTTCAATAAATAAATTCTTTTCTTCCAAACGTTTTTTTAAATCGTTTAGCATCTTCATCGCAATCTTCATTTGAACTTGAAGACTTAATGCGTTGAATACAATAATTTCGTCAATACGATTGATAAACTCAGGTTTAAATTTAACCTTAACTAAGTCCATGACCTTATTTTGAGCATCTTTTTCATAGCTTAATAAGAATTCACTACCGATATTAGATGTTAATATAATAATTGTGTTTTTAAAATCAACTACACGCCCTTGGTTATCGGTTAATCTACCATCTTCAAGGATTTGTAATAAAATATTGAAGACTTCTGGATGTGCTTTTTCGATTTCATCAAATAAAATAATTGAATATGGCTTTCTTCTAACCGCTTCAGTTAATTGTCCACCTTCATCATAACCGACATATCCAGGAGGAGAACCAATCAATCGAGATACACTATGAGCTTCCATATATTCACTCATGTCCATACGGACGATTTGATTTTCGCTATCAAATAAAGCTTCAGCAAGTGATCTTGCAACTTCAGTCTTTCCTACACCTGTAGGTCCTAGGAATAAAAATGAACCAATGGGTCTATTTTCATCTTTAATGCCTGCACGTTGGCGAATAATGGCATCACTAATTAATCTGATGGCATGATCTTGTCCGATGACTCTGTTTTTAAGGGTTTCTTCAAGGTGTAGTAGTTTTTCTTTATCACCAGACATTAGTTTAGATACAGGAATTTGAGTCCACTTAGAAACGATTTCTGCAATGATTTCTTCTGTAACTGTCTCAGTTAATAGTTTATCGCCTTCTTGATTTGATAAAGTCATCTCTTGAATATCTTTTTCTAGTTTAGGTATTTTACTATATTGTAGCTCAGCAGCCTTTTGATAATCATTATCATTTAAAGCATTTTGCAAGTCTAGTCTAACTTTTTCAAGATCATTTTTCTTTGATTTTATTAGGTTTAAGGTTTCTTTTTCCTCTTCCCAACGTTTTCTTAATAGTTTCTCTTCTTTTTTGAATTGCTCTATATCAGTTTTAATTTTAGATAAACGTTCTTTAGAAATAGGATCGGTTTCTTTATCTAATGCAGTTTTTTCTATTTCTAGTTGCATGAGCTTACGGTTAACCGTATCGAGTTCAACTGGCATGGAATCAATTTCCATACGTATTGAAGCACAAGCTTCATCAATTAAATCAATAGCTTTATCAGGTAAGAAGCGGTCAGTGATGTATCTATTTGATAAAGTAGCAGAAGCAATAATTGCTAAGTCGGAGATCGTAACACCATGATGTGCTTCAAATCTAGATTTTAAACCTCTAAGTATACTAATGGTATCACTCACTGTTGGTTCGTTAATAACAACTTTTTGGAATCTTCTTTCTAATGCACTATCTTTTTCTATGTATTTGCGGTATTCATTAAGCGTGGTTGCTCCAACGCAGTGAAGTTCACCACGAGCAAGCATTGGTTTAAGCATGTTTGATGTATCCATAGAACCATCAGCACGTCCTGCACCAACAATATTGTGCAATTCGTCAATAAATAAAATGATTTCTCCGTTAGATTCTTTAATTTTATTTAAAACAGCTTTCAATCTTTCTTCGAATTCTCCTCTAAATTTAGCACCAGCAACGAGTGCAGCTAAATCAAGTTCGTATATGATTTTATTTTGCAAGCCTAAAGGAACGTCTTTATCGACGATGCGTCTTGCTAAACCTTCAACGATTGCAGTTTTTCCGACACCAGGTTCACCAATTAATACTGGATTGTTTTTTGTTTTACGGGATAAAATCTTGATAACTCTTCGGATTTCATCCTCACGACCGATGACGGGATCAATTTTTCCTTGTTTTACATCTTCAACAATATTTCTTCCGAATTTTTCTAATACTTTTGGATCTTTGCTATAGTCATCCATTTGTGTAAAGTTCATAAACATCCTCCTTTATACATCAATTAATTTAAATCCAACTCTATTATAAATCAACAAATTGGCACTGTCAACTGTTAAGTGCTAATTTATTTAATAATCATAAAAATATGGTAAAATATGAATATGCAAAAAAGAAAGTGAAGTGGTGATTTTATGATTAAAATATGTTTTGTTTGTTTAGGAAATGTCTGTAGATCACCAATGGCAGAAGGTATGTTTACGCAAATGGTTATTAAAGAGAACTTACAAGATAAGATTTATATTGAATCAAGAGCTACCTCAACATGGGAACACGGTAATCCCCCACATCCAGAGACAAGAAAGATATTAGATAGAATTGGGGCAAAACATCATCATATGAAATCTATGACTATTCAAGTAAGTGATTTTGTTAAATTTGATTATATTATAGGCATGGATAAGTCCAATGTTCGACATCTTTTAAAACAAGCTGGAAAGCATAAGCATAAGATATTTCTTTTAAGAGATATTATGGATGAGACAAAAGGGCAAAGTGTTCCTGATCCCTATTTAACCGGACAATATGAACAAACCTATCAATTGTTAGAAGAGTCATTAACAGGTTGGTTAGAAAGATTAAAAAACGAACTTCAATTTAAAGAGAATTTGTATTGACTTTTTAACCATTTAAAAGTTATAATGATATAGCATGTGAGGGCCTCATAGCCAAGTGGTAAGGCAAGGCACTGCAACTGCCTGATCATCGGTTCAAATCCGTTTGAGGCCTCCAACTTAATTTTGCATTGGTATCGCCAATCGGATTTGAACCGGTTGAAAGTACCCTCATAAGGCTATTTCGATAGCCTTATTTTTTATTACTATATTATATGGGCCACGAGTTTCATTTGATAGTCTCAACCGGATTTGAACTAATTTATTTTCGAAAAACATATACTCTTATTTAAATCATTAGTGTGTGTTTAGTTGGATGCTTAATGTATAATCGTAATTTTATTAACAGCAAGTATATGTAAGCAAGTACTAATTTAATTACTTCATCCAGAATTCGGTTATAATGCATGGTATAAAAAGTTTTATGTATGCTCAATAATATCCTTTATATATAATCTATGACTGATGAAATTAATGCTTAATTATTCACACATCAAATATAGACTCTTGAACAATTAAATGATAGAATAACTACAAAGAACATAAACTATGTCAATAGCGCTTTGAAAAAGTGTTAAAAAAGCGACTTTATTAATTTTTTGAGTTCTTATGCTAATGGAAATGAGTAATGAAAAAAATATAGTTGTCAAAACCTATATAATTTACTCATTAAGGAGAGAATATTTTGGAGTTAATTTTTAAGACAAGTTTTCACGACAATGTTAAATATGAAGTCGCTCAAATCTGTAGAGAACTAGGATATGAGGTAAGAGAAGAGTATAAAGGCAAAGATTGGCGTGCCGATGTTTTAGTATTGGCAAACAATCAAATGTACGCTTTTGAAATTCAAACAAGTGCACAATCACTTAAGAGAACACTTGAGCGACAAGAAAAATATAAAAGAGATGTTGTTGTTGGTTGTTGGTTATTTGAAAAAGAACCAAAACAAAAAGAAGAATTAGAACAATTGCCTTTATTTAAACTCAACAATAACAATGATCAATTAACAGTATCACTAAAAGATAGAAAAGAACTACCATTAAATTTGTTTTTGAGAGACTTCCTTCAAGATAAGATTAGATTTAGTACGATATTAAGTCCACGTGAAATTGAAGTTAGATTTATTGAATTTGATTGTTGGAAATGCAAATTAAAGAATCATATATATTACATTGGAAACTATATTTCTCCATGTAATGCAAAACTTTTTGATGGGGATATAAAAATATGGGATTCTGAAAAAATAATATTTAATCCACAAATTAGAGATAAAGTGCTTTCCTATGCGAAGAATAATATAAAATTGAATATGGCAACAATAAAAGAAAGATACAGTCATACTATAAACAACTCCTATATGTCATTTGGCTGTTTTGGGTGTGATAGTATATTTGGAGATTGGTTTGTTCACGAAGCTGTAATTGAAACGTGGTATGGAGATGGAGTTGTCGATAAAATGATAATTCCAACCAAGGATACATCAATTGATTTACAAGTAGAAATACCTCATTGGTGTCATCCAGGAGATTGCAATTTTTGTAATTCAAAACAAAATAATGACAACAACTAGACAACTAATTCAAGAAGCACTGTTATTGATATCTCAAATAGGATATATCAATGCGTGTACCGGTATTAGACATATTTTTATTGACAAATAAGAGTAGATTGCGAGGGGGAACATATGGAAATTATTTCGATGAATGATTTATATGAAAAAGCAGAAAAATTTAGATCATTTATTAATGAGCAAATTGATATAAGTCAATTTATTAACAGAGAAGGGAGCAATCAATGGAACCTAATATGCTCATGTATGGATTGGTTATCAGTTTCCACACTATGTCTTAACAATGGAGATTACCTTTCAACAAATAAAGGATTGTCTGATTCTGGACATTTTTACTACTACGTGTCTTTGATTGATATAATTCTAGAGGCTATAACGCAACTACATAGAATTTTTGTGAATAAAAATACCATACCTTTTGATGATGGAACAGTAGTTTTTAAAAATCAGCCCAAAGAACTTAAATTAGAAACCGACTCCGCTTTTTTTAAAACTATAAAGGCATGTTTTGGATCCCATTCGGTGAATCTAAGGATTAATAATAACAAAGAAAAGTATTGCGCTAGTTGGTCTGGTCAATTTGGCAAGTTAGGAGAAATGAGAGTAGGTTTATATCCGCTTATTCCTGGAAGAAAAGACACCATCTGGCTTGATATATCTTACGGTGATTTGAAACATTTTTTAACGAAATGCATGGAGTATTTGGAAATTTTAGAGCCGAAAATTCTTGAAGTTGCGAAAATTGTAAAAAAAGATAAATATAAGCCAATAAAAAAGATTACTGATTTTGAGAATAATTTAGATTATCTTTCTTATCTTGAAGAAAAATACATAGAACGATTCTATTTTAACGATTTTACGGAGTGCTTTGCCATGTACAAGTATTTTTTTAGCGGAAGTGATTTAGAGAATAACTTATCTAAGGAAGCAATTAACAACTACAAGGATAAATTAATTAATGCAGTATTAGATTTTGGAGAATATGTCGAGACAGGAAATTATGATAAAACTATAGATTTTAATTCTTTATTAATTCCAACAGTTAGATTTGATGCTAAGTTTGACAATTATCTATACTCCAAAGCAATTAATCTATTTCAAAATAATGATTCACAGTGGTATGCTATTGATTGTTCTATTAGCATATTGGAAAAGATTGGAGTAACATTTAATAAGAGTACAGAGCCTTTAAAATTAGCATTAGCTTTATCGATATCTATTTTTGCTATTAACAATAAGTTGCCAGTTTTATGTTGAAATTTGGTTAATAAAAAATAGATAAAGTAATGATGTAGATAATTGCAACATATAACATCTTAAAATTAACATTAGAATACTTTTATTGGTAAATGGAAAGCAAAATCAAGTAAAGGTGATTAAACTTGAAAATGGAGAAAAGTAAATGACATATGATGATTTCCTAATTAAATACGCTCAGTTAATGAAATTGTTTCAATGTATTGAATTTGATATAAAATGGACATACTCTTCGATGAGAGTTGGGGATATACATAATAATAGAAGCGAAATTGATAAAATGACCTTAGGTACAGTTATTAAACTTCTTAATAAACTAGATAATAGTGATAGTCAACCACACTTAACAAAGTCAGATTACCAATTACTAAGTAACATAACAAGAATTAGAAACTATTGGGCTCATACGTGTTTTACTGATTTTGTTTATTCGGTTTCAAATATACAAAATGATTTTGATAAGACAAGTAGAAGATTAGAAAATGATTATAATAGGGTTAATAAGCTTGCCGAGTCAATTGAGAGATTTAGGATTGGCATGGTCACGAATAGAAACTAGCAATTATTTTTTTGGATATTATGACTCATCAAATAATTCTAAAAGGGGATGTTCACAAATGACTGGAAAAGAATATAATATCATCATTTCGGATATGAAAAATAAAGTTATTAATAAAACAGAATTTTATAATTTTGAAATATATGAAATAATATTCAATGAAAATAACGTTATGCTTGATGTTCTTATAGATTATAGAACTAAAACCATGTCTGATAAGGATTTCAAAAACAAATTTATATTGGCAACCGATTCTTTTAGTAGTTATACTTCAACTGATAGGCTGATCATTCAAAGGATTATATTTGATATAGAATCATATGGGGAGACCGAAAGAAGAATGAATGAATATAAACAATGGTTTAAGTTAAATTTTAAAGAAGAAAAATTGTTTAAAGAGTACAAGCAGCTAGAAAAATTTATACGTAAAAACGATGATGAAGGATTAATTGAGTTTAATAAAATAAAAAGCGAATATGTAAATGGGAATCATTTCAAACATAATAAGAATTATTATAAGTCAGTTATTAAAGATCAAGTATTTGAACAACTACTAAGACCTGATACATTAAACGTAACTGAATATCCATTTTATATCAAATTAGATAACGAATATTATTCCCCGAGTCGTAACGCATTGTCATCTTTAGAAGAAGCTGCAATTAATCCAAGTAATCCAAAATGGACTGAAAGTTTTAGTATACATAATGGACTTTTTGAAGGAGCATCATATGAGTTACGTGAAGATAATGATGACGAAATGGACATTGGTAAAAAGTGTTTCAAGGATAATGACTACTTAAGAGGAATACGTAGGATAGAGTCAATAGCTAAAAGAAAAAACAACGGTAGATTTAGTATGATGATTGAAGAGTTATCTATTGAGTACGGTATTCTTGTAGGTAGATGCATACATCTTGATTCTCAAGATCCAATAGGTACCAACTTTTTTGAAGCAATTCTAAGTCATATAGATTATGCGATTAATGTTTATGGAGAAATTCATAATAGATTGAATATAAGGATGGACAAAAAAGAGAAATATGATGCAAGTCTAAGAGGACATTTATTTAGAATCGAGAATTATCCGTTTTATAAACTACCTGATCTAACATATCTATTATTTAAATCAAAACTATTAACGGAAGATTGGGCAACAGCGACTTTCAATAAAGTTAAATACCGCCAAACTTAAAAATATAGTAATGAAACCACACCGAACGCCCCACCCCCAAAATGCTTGGGGCAATTTTATTGGAAAACTGAATTTCTATACTGGTAATATAAAAGTAGAACCCCTGTATCACAAAGAATCATAAAAGATCTAAAACGTAGGTAAGAAAGAGTGAAGTGACTAGTATAAAATCGATTGAATAAGGAAAAAATAGGATTGATTTTGAACCCTATCATATATCTGAAATATACTCATCTGTATCAGCTGATTGATGAGTGTGAGTCAGATTTGAATCACGAATATGGCATTATTTGTTAATCAAGAAGCTTATTCATCAATAAGCAATTTAACTGTTGATATACGGGATAATCCTAAATTGAATTAAATAACTATCTAATTCCAGTTAAGAAAATGATAGAATAGTAATAAGAAACGAAAAAGGAGGGGTTAATTTTGAAAACAGAACTGTATTCGCTATCCAAAATTTTTAATGATTATATTTATAGAATTCCAGATTATCAGCGAGGGTATTCTTGGACTAAGGTTGAATTGTTCGACTTTTGGGATGACTTAACAAGACTGAATGAAACTAACAATCATTATGTCGGAGTTCTCACTTTGGAACCAGTATCAAAAGATACGTATCAATCATGGAATAACGATATTTGGTTGATTAATTCTAAAAGTTATACACCATATTATGTAGTTGATGGACAACAAAGACTTACCACATCTGTCATATTGATAAAAGCAATTACAACTGTAGCCCGAGAGAAAAAAATAGGAATGCTAAATTTTACATCAATTGAGGAAATTGAGAGAAAATTCTTATATGAAACTTTGCCAGGTACAAATTCAGTTTCCTTTCTATTCTGCTATGAAAAAGAGAATCCTAGTTTCAACTATTTATCAAACTATATTTTCTTTGATCAAAAAATCGTCAATAATACTGGTGACGAAACGATATACACTAGTAATTTAAGCGAAGCTAAAGAATTTTTTATAGAGAGACTATTGAAACTCGATAAAAAAGACTTAGAATCTATCTATAAAAAAATCTCCCAAAGGTTTCTTTTTAATATTTATCAAATATCTGAAGATATTGATGTGTTTGTAACATTTGAAACCATGAACAACAGAGGGAAACCATTGTCATATTTAGAGTTACTAAAAAATAGGTTGATTTATATAAGTACACTTTTAACTAATTGTCCAGATGAGAATAAAAGAAAAATTCGTGAGGATATCAACGACTGTTGGAAAGACATTTATCATTATTTAGGAAAAAATAAGAACAATAAATTACAGGATGATGAATTCTTAGACGCGCACTTTTCAATATATACTTATAAAAAAGAAGTTATGGAAGACTATTTAAAGAGAAATCTTTTATTTCGAAGATACGATGAAGTCGTATATCAAAGTAAAATATTATTATCTGCTTATTTTGTACCATCATTAATAGGTTCAGAAATTGGAATAAGTGAGATTTCAACATATATCAAAAGCCTAAAAAACAGCATAGCTAAGTGGTATATGATCCATAACCCAAGTGAATCATATTTTAATGGTGATATACAGGAATACTTAGGGAAACTTAGATATATTTCATATAGAAATCGAACCATTAGAGCTCTATCAAGAAGATCAAATTTTGATTTACCTAAAGTGTTTACATTGTTAATGCTTACAAAAGAGAAAGATTCGAAAAAAATGCTCAAGTTTTTGGTTTCACTTGAAAGACTACTCTTTATCACATCTTGTTTTAGTGGTTTTTATTATGCAGTTGATATTGAAAACACGAGTTTAACACAAACACTTGAAGATTATAAAAAAGATGCAATTACTATTGAGGATGTCATAACAAAATTTGATAAGGTTTCACAAGTTTTTACAAGTTCAGATAACATAAAAACACTTGTAAAATACTACTCTAAGGAAGGCTTCTATGATTCACAGTTTAACATCAAGTATTTCATGTATGAATATGAGTTTGAGTTGATGAAACGATCAAAAACCGGAGTAATGAAACTAGACATAGAAGAATATTTTAGCAAAGACAACAATACAATTGAACATATTTATCCAAAAAATGCTAGAGATAATTATTGGACGAATCTATTCTCAACTTACTCTACTGCACATAAAAAGATTATTAGAAATTCTTTAGGGAACTTAGTTGCAGTTTCTGGACTAAAGAATGATAAACTGGGTAACTCAAGTTTTAGGATGAAGATAGATAATGGGAACAATTTCGGATTCAAGTATGGTTCATACTCGGAAATAGAACTTACTCAGTACACCGATTGGTCTATTAAGGAGATAAAGAAGAGAGGTATACTGTTAGTAGACTTTCTTCAAAAACGTTGGGGTATAAAAATTAGTGATGATAGTGCGGGTAAATTGGCATTTTTAGGGTTGAATAGTATTAAATAATAATTACAATGATAGAGACACTTCGAAATAGACATTTATGTTCTTGTGTCAATTGCCTTGTATCTCAAAGTAATGAGATTAGATTCAGGCAACTACTTTCTGGATTTTTCCACTATTTTCCACTTTAGGCTATTTTCTTACCAGTTAAGGTTTTTTAGCCTCAAATTCACGACCCTTTAAGGTTAACAATGACTCCAAACATATGATTTAAAAGACGTATGGATATCATCTATGCGTTTTTTTGTTAACCAAATCATCAGTTCGATTTTGAATAACTACCAATAACAAGTATAATAGAAGAGGATATATTTATAGAAAGGAATTAAAAATGGAAAAAACAGAATATAAAATAGCTTTGATGATAGATTCTGAGAATGTATCATTTAAGTACATTAAATCAGTTATGAATGAAATTTCAAAATACGGAAAAATAGTAATCGCAAGATTTTATGGAGATATTAATAATTTATCAAGAGATTGGCACCGCACAGCACAGGATAACGCGATTAAGCCAGTGCATCAGTACAATGTTGCTGTTGGGAAGAATGCAGCAGATATGGCAATGGCACTTGATGCACAAGAAGTTATGTATCAAGGTAGAGTTAATGCATTCTTTTTAGTAACAAGTGATAGTGACTTCACACCACTTGCAGTAAAACTTAGAGAAGGCGGTATGCATGTTATTGGTGTAGGTAACGAAAAGAAAGTTACTGAAGCTTTTAGATCAGCATGCAACGAGTTTAAATATTTCGAATATCTAGATGATGAAGATGACGATGATGAGATTCCAGAATCTGTTGAAGCATCAACAAGAAACACACAAGAAATTGGAAATATCATTAAAAGTATCATTATTGAAAATGGAATTGATAACAAAATACAGTTAAGTCGTTTAGGTGATATTTTAGTCAATAGATTCTCAGATTTCGATTCAAGAAAATATGGAGCTAAAACATTATCAAGTTTAGTCAATACCATCAGTGGATTAGCAATTAGTCAAGAAAAAACAACAACGTTTGTTACGTTTTATACAAAAATGAATATGAATGATGTTACTAAAGCTATTATTGACATTATTTCAATGAATAAGAGTAAAGAAATGATCTTAACTAAGATAAAACAAGAGTTAGAAAAAATATACCCTGAATTTAATTATCAGGAATTAGGTTTTACACGTTTTAGTAAACTCGTTGGAAGTATTGATTCGATAACCGTTAAAAATAACGCTGCGAAACTTAAAGTGAAATGAAAACTTTTGATATAAAAAGTCAAATGCCTACAACACTAGAAGCAGGAAAAAAGCTAGCAGTCATTATTAAAAATTGTACTGGTAAAGATCAAGCAATTAAAATTATTCATGGTTATGGTTCTTCAGGTGTTGGTGGTTCAATTAAACAAGCTGTTCATTCATCTTTAAGAAACAGAGTTAAACGTGGTGAAATCAAGGCATACATCCCAGGAGAAGCATTTAGAGAAATGCTCGGATATGATGAAGTAATTCAAACATACTCAAATCTAATTAAATCAGATTCTGATTATAAAAAGGGAAACGATGGTATTACATATATTATCTTAAAATAGCACGAGGAAGAAATTATGAGTTTAGAGCAGATTAAAAGAAAAAAAGCAGTTTATGAAACTTGGTTTATCATTTTTATCATCATTACAGCCTTATCATTTATTCTTTACATGACAAATCCTATTCTAATGATTGGCTTTATCTTAGGTGGATTAGGTACAACAGCTATGGGTGGTTTTCTCAAAAAACTTAGCAATGAATTCAAAAATGTTTATGTAAGAGAAATGCTAGATAAGTTAATACCTGGTTGTACATATGAACCAGAAAGAGGGCTGGATTCCTATTATGTTTATGATTCAAAGATATTAAAAAAAGAAGATCGATACCATAGCGAAGATTATTTAGAAGGTCAATTATTAGGTAAACATTTTATCTCAGCAGACGTTCATCTAAGAGATGTTAGAAGAAGTGGGAAATCAACAACCGTTGTTACAGTATTTCAAGGAAGATTTTTTGAAATTGATTTTAATAAAAAATTTGAAAATGATGTCTATATTATGCCCAATAGAACGCTTTTGTTTGGACTATTTGAGGGCATGAAACGTGTTGATTTAGAATATATTGATTTTAATCAAACTTTTGATGTTTTCTCTAAGGATCAATACTCTGCATTTTATTTATTAAAACCAAGATTTATGGAAAAACTTCTTGAGTTCTCAAATATAGCTAAACGGACAATGTTTGGTTTTAGAGATAAAAAAGTAATGATAGCACTAGATACTCGCGTTGATTCATTTGATTTAAAAATGTTTAGAGCTATAGACACACAATTTTTTGATGATATTAAAAAAGAAGTAAAACTTATTGAAGATTTAATAGAACTTATACCATAAAACAATAAACACTAGAAATAGTGTTTTTTTATTTATAAAAGGCATTAAGTAAATATAAAAACTATTGGAAAACGTTATCATTAAAGAAATAAAATTATTTATCTAAAATATACTTTATTTTCTAATAATAAATGTTATAATGAACTTGAAAATAACGATACAATTCAAGGAGTATTATATGAACACAAATTCACACATTACCAGTGAGAAGTTGGCTCTTTTTAACTTGCAATTAGAAAAGAATAAAAAATGTCCAGGACCACTTATGCCTACGCTACACGATGCGCAGCATATTTTTGGTTATATTCCAATTTCTATTCAAAAAATCATTTCTAAAGAGCTCAATGAAAGCATCGCAAAAATTAATGGAGTAGTTACTTTTTATGGTAACTTCTCAGTTGTTCCAAAAGGAAAAAGAACCATTGGTGTCTGTTTGGGTACAGCATGTTATGTGCGTGGTTCACAAACCGTTATGGATACGTTAGAAGATGAACTTAAAGTGAAATCTGGTGAAACAACTAAAGATGGGGAGTTTACACTTTGTGCAACTAGATGTATAGGTGCATGTGGACTTGCTCCAGTATTTTCTGTAGATGATCACATCTATGGAAATGCGAGTGTAACTAAGGCAAAACAGATACTTAAAGAAATGAAGGAAAATAAAGATGAAATTATATGACATCATTTCTAAATACAATTGTAAAGTTTATACACCAGATATTATGAAGAACATAGAGATTAACTATGCTTTTTGTTCAGATTTAATGAGTGATGCATTAATGATTCTTAATTCAGTTAAAGATCAAGGCATACTCGATGAGAGTGCTTTAATTACAGGTTTAACAACAAATCAATCAATCAGAACCGCTGAAATGTTAGATGTTCAAGTGGTCCTTTTAGTTCGCGGAAAAGTACCTTCAACAAAAGTTGTTGATTTAGCAAATGAATCTAATATTATGTTGATTGCTACTGAGTCTACGATGTTTAATACAAGTGGCATGATGTATCAAGATGGTATAAAGGGTATTATTTATAATCAGCAATGGTAGATAAAGAATATCAAATTATCGCAAACAACTTTGATTTAGCTGGACGTGCTTCTAGCGATATTAAAAAAACATTAAAAGAACTTAATATTAATCCAGGTATTATTAAAAAGGTTTGTGCATCATCTTATGAAGCGGAGATTAATGTGGTTATCCACTCTGTTGGGGGTTATGCTACATTTCATTTAGATGAAAATGAAATTGTTCTAGACTTCTATGATGATGGACCTGGGATATTTGATATTGACCTAGCAATGCTTGAAGGATATTCAACTGCTAATCTGGTTGCTAATTCTAATGGATTTGGCGCAGGTATGGGATTATCCAATATCAAGAGATCTTCAGATAAACTAGAAATTGAATCAGATGAATTTGGTACACACCTTAGAATAACTTTTTTTCTTCGAGGTAACAAACATGAAAGTTTCTAGTATCTTATCTAACGATTTTATTTTATTAACGAATAATTTAGATATCGAATATAGTGGATGTTATGCAACAGATTTATTAAGTGCAGCAATCAAAAGTGCTGAGCCCAATAATCTTTTAGTAACGATTATCAATCATACAACAACAATAGCTTTGGCTGTAATGATTGATCTAAAAGCGATTATCATTTCTGAAAACAGACCTGTTACTCAAGAAATGATAGATAAAGCAAATGACGAGTCAATCGCTTTAATTCATACATCACTAAAAACATATGAAGTCATTATCAACTTATTTCAAAGAGGTTTGATATGAAGTATTATTATGATTTGCACATACATTCTGTGCTATCACCTTGTGCCGATGACTTGATGACACCAAATAATATATTTAATATGGCGAACTTAAAAAAATTAAATATTATTTCTATTACAGACCATAATTCACTCAAACAACTTTCTGTTTGTTATGAACTATCGAAAAGTTATGATATGCTTTTTATTCCTGGGGTCGAAATAGAGGTACAAGAAGGTTTTCATGTATTATGCTATTTTAAACATGTTGAGCAAGCTCTAGCTTTCGATACATTTTTAGAATCTTATATTCATAGACAAAGATATGATCATGATTTATATGGCAAACAGGCAATAACTAATCTAGATGATGAGATTATTGACTATTATCCATATCATTTAGCAAATTCCCTTACTCTTTCTTTTAATGATTTACTTTTTTCTTTGAAACCCTATGATCATATCTTAGTTTATGCACACCTTAATCGTGAAAAAAATAGTGGAATCTCTTATATAAAAGAGTATCCACTAAATGCTATCGAATTAACACATCATGTTCAAGCAGACTTTATTAATAAACATCAATTAGAAAATCATAAGATACTATATAATTCAGATGCTCATCAAATCATAGACATTTCAGAGATTAATAATAAAAATGAAATGGAGTTAGAAAGCTTAACAATAGAGGCTTTCTTTGAGTATTTTAAAAATGGATGATTTAGCAAACTATTTACTTGATATCATTCAAAACTCTATACAAGCAAGATCAACAATGATTAAGCTTTCTATTATAGAAGATGAAGTATTAAAAATAAAAATAATCGATAACGGTATTGGAATGTCCGAAAAAGTCCTAAACCAAGTTACGTCTCCTTTTTATACAACGAGAACAACAAGAAAAGTCGGACTAGGGTTACCGCTTATTAAAATGCTTTGTGAACAAACCGATGGAGATTTTAGAATAGAATCAACTGAAGGTTTAGGGACATCTCTATATTTGATGATGCATCATCATCACATCGATATGCCACCTATGGGTAATTTAGGTGAAATGATTTATACAATTAGCATACATCAAGATGTGAGTGAGTTTATTTTCACATATGAGAAAAATCAGAAAAAATATACTTATCAACTAACAGAGATTAGACGTATTTTAGGAGAAACATTAACAACTTATTCAGTTATGCAAGGATTGATCGAACACATCAATCAAGAAATAGAACTTAGACGAGGTGACTTATGAAATCTTTAGACGATTTAAAGAAATTAAGAGATGAAGCTTTAAAAAGAATGAATATGCGTTATGTCAAAAATGGATATCGAGTTCAAATTGGCATGGGGACATGTGGGATTGCATCAGGTGCTAAACCTGTTTTAGCAGCATTTTTAGAGCTGGTTGAGTATCATAGTTTAAACAATGTTACAGTAACTCAAGTAGGTTGTATGGGTGAATGTGCTTATGAACCTATGGTAGAGATTATTGATGAGGCAGGACGGTCTTTTGTTTACTGCAATGTAACAAAAGATATGGTGAAGCAAATTATTGAAAAACATATACAAAGCAATCAACCTATTGATAAGTATTTGTTATCAACTAGAAAAGGTTAGGTGATGTTATGCTAGAAAGAATACAAGTTCTTATTTGTGGTGGAACAGGTTGTTTGAGTTCACAGTCAAAACAAATTAAAGATAAATTTGAAGAACAACTAGGATTATTAGATATGAAAAACGAAGTCGGGCTTGTTTTAACAGGTTGTTTTGGCTTATGTGAAAAAGGTCCCGTTGTTATTGTATATCCAGAAGAAACTTTTTATACACATGTCAAAATAGAAGATGTTAAAGTTATTTGTGAAGAGCATCTATTAAAAGGTAGACCTGTTGAAAAGTTAATGATGAAAGATCCCATTGAAAAAACTAAGATTAAAAACATTAGTCAACTTAAATTCTTTTCTAAACAAAAAAGAATCGCATTAAGAAATTGTGGCAATATTAATCCTTTAAATATTGAGGAGTATATTGCAAAAGATGGATATCAAGCACTTGCTGATGTTCTAACGAAACACACACCTCAAGAAGCAATTGATATCATGATTGAATCAGGACTTAGAGGAAGAGGTGGAGGAGGATTCTCTACTGGTAAAAAATGGCAGTTTGCAAGAGATTCCATTTCAGAACAAAAATATGTCATATGTAATGCTGATGAAGGCGATCCAGGAGCATTTATGGATCGAGCTATTCTAGAAGGAGATCCACATTCAGTTTTAGAAGCTATGGCGATATGTGGATATGCAATAGGAGCGAATCAAGGATATATCTATGTTCGTGCTGAATATCCTGTTGCTGTAGAAAGATTGAACATTGCCATCAATCAAGCAAAACAATTTGAATTGATTGGGGATAACATATTTGGAACTGGATTTAATTTTAATATCGAAATTCGCTTAGGAGCGGGTGCGTTTGTTTGTGGTGAAGAAACTGCATTAATCGCTTCCATTGAAGGTTATCGTGGTATGCCAAGATTAAAACCTCCATTTCCTGCTGTTCGTGGTTTATGGGATAAACCAACGAACGTTAATAATGTAGAAACTTTAGCAAATATTCCTGTTATTTATTTAAAAGGTGCCAAGTGGTTTAAATCAATAGGTACCGAAAAATCTAGTGGAACTAAAGTGTTTGCTCTTGGTGGGAAAATTAATAACACGGGTCTAGTTGAAGTTCCAATGGGAACAACACTTAGAGAAATTGTTTTTGACATTGGTGGTGGTATTCCTAATAAAAGAAAATTTAAAGCCATTCAGACAGGTGGTCCATCTGGTGGATGTATTACTGATAAAGATTTAGATACACCAATCGATTTTGAGAACTTAACTGCATTAGGTTCGATGATGGGTAGCGGTGGTATGATCGTGATGGATGAAGACAATTGTATGGTTGATGTAGCAAGATTTTATCTAGACTTTACCGTTGAAGAATCTTGTGGAAAATGTACACCATGTCGTGAAGGCACAAAACAAATGCTAGATATCCTGAATCGTATTTGTGAAGGTTTAGGCACTTTAAAAGATATTGAAGAACTTGAAAAGTTAGCACATATGATTCAAGAAACATCATTATGCGGACTTGGACAAACAGCACCGAATCCAGTATTATCTACATTGAAGCATTTTAAAGACGAATATCTTGCACATGTACTTAATAAAACTTGTCCTGCAGGTGTTTGTAGAGAGTTAACAAACTTTGTGATTGATGATCATTGTATTGGATGTACGAAGTGTGCTAAAAATTGCCCAGTTAACGCAATTTCTGGTTGGCCAAAACAACTTCATGTTATCGATCTAGAATTATGTATACGTTGTGGAGAATGTAAAAAAGCATGCCCAGTCAATGCTATTTCAAGCACACCACTTCATGAGGAGGCACGCATATGATTAAAGACATTCATTTAAAAATTAATGGAAAAGAAATAACTGCAAAATCGAATGAAACCATCTTAAAAGCAGCTGAAAGAGAAGGCGTTTTTATACCTAGACTATGTTATTTTGAAGGTGTTCATGAAGAAGGAAACTGCCGTGTTTGTTCTGTTAAGATTAATGGGCAGAAAAATTTAAAGCCAGCATGTAAAACGTTGGTTACTGAAAATATGAATGTTATTACTGATGACTTAGATGTTTATCAAACAGTCTCTATGAATTTAGAACTATTATCACATAAACATCACTTTGAATGCTTTAATTGTTCAAGAGAAGATAATTGTGAATTTCTAGATTTACTTAGAACATTTAACATTGAAAATGAATTAACACATCTTTATGGCAAACATGATGCTCCAAGATACTTTTCAGATTCATCAGGTGTTATGACCATTGACAGTAGTAAATGCATTTTATGTGGTAGATGTGTATCAGCTTGTGAAACATTTACTGGACTTAATGTATTAAATTATAATGAACGTGGTTCTGAAACATATATAGGACCTGCTTTATTTCATAATCTTGAAGATTCTGGATGTATTTATTGTGGGAAGTGTATTCAAGCATGTCCTACAGGAGCTTTAAGAGAAAAAGATGATATTAGACAACTTGAAATGGAATTAAGAAATCCTAATAAGACAATTATTGCTCAAGTTGCTCCATCGATTAGAGCAACGCTTGGTGAAGCATTTGGTTATCCAATTGGAACGAATGTTGAAGGTAAAATGTTTGCTGCTTTAAAAGAGTTAGGTGTAGATCAAATTATGGATACTAATTTTACAGCTGATTTAACCATATTAGAAGAAGGTACTGAGTTTATTGAAAGATTGAATAACAATGGTCCTTTCCCAATGTTTACTTCTTGTTCACCAGGATGGGTCAATTATTTAGAGTTGTATAAACCAGAGTATATTCCCAATTTATCAACATGCAAATCACCACAACAAATGGCTGGTGCTTTAATAAAAACTTATTATGCTGATAAGTTAAAGCTAGATCCAAAAAATATTGTATCAGTTTCAATCATGCCTTGTATTGCGAAAAAAGCAGAAGCAAGAAGACCAGATATGGGTAGAGATGGATATCAAGATGTTGACATCGTCTTGACAACAAGAGAATTAGCAAGAATGATTAAAAGACATAAGATTAACTTTAGAGAACTAGAACCCATTCAAGCATATGGAGAGTTATCATCATATACAGGTGCTGGAACGATATTTGGTGCAACTGGTGGTGTTATGGAAGCAGCATTAAGAACTGTTACTGAAGTTCTAGAAGGTAAGGAAACACCAATAGAATTTAAAGAAATTAGAGGAAATGCTGATATTAAAGAAGCAACCTACATGATTTCAGGTAAACCAATTCATGTTGCAGTTGTTCATGGTGGTAAGGCTATTCAAACATTCTTTGAAGAAATGGAAAAGAATAAGAAAAAATATCATTTTGTTGAAATTATGGGTTGCACAGGTGGATGTATCAATGGTGGTGGTCAACCGATTGTTCCAGCACATATTTATGAAAAAACGGATATTCGCTCCTTAAGAGCATCCGTTCTATATGATATTGATTCACATACAACATTACGTAAATCTCATCAAAATACTTTTGTTCAAGATTTATACACTCAATTTTTAGGTAAAGCAAATGGACATCGTTCACATGAACTATTGCATACTACATATAAGAAACGAGAAAGTTATCAAAATATATAAAGTAAGTAAGGAAGCAATATGAAAAAACTATATATCATGATATTCATCCTATTTATTTTAGTAGGATGTAAGAAAACAGAAGAAATAACTATGATTGTTCCTTTTGGAAGTCCACAGTTAGCACAACTATATATGCAGGAAAGCAAAGATTACAACGTAGATATCGTCCAAGGAGCAGACCCTTTAGTTGCTGCATTTGGTTCGGGATCTCACGATGTGATCTTTGCCCCTACAAATCTAGGAGCTAAGTTATATCAATCTAAGCAAACATATCAATTATTAGCTACCATCGTTTGGGGAAACTATTATTTCGTCACACAAAAACAAGATATAACAAACATTCAAGATTTAGACGGAGAAGAAATCATTGTTTTTGGACAAAACCAAACTTCGGATATCATTATTAAGTACTTAATTGATTTTTATGATATTACCTGTCAAATCACTTATGTTGATTCAGTAGCAACCGCATCATCACTATTTATTGCTGATACAAATCAGATTGTTTTAGTTGCTGAACCATCATATGCAAACTTAAAACATTTATTTCCATCATTAAAAACAATCGATATACAAGCATATTATCAAGCAGCAACATCAAATGCTTCAATGCCTCAAGCAAGTGTCTTTGTTAAAAGTACATTGACAGATAAGCAAATAGAAAAAATTCAAAATGATTTATTAGATTCAATTGAAAAAACAAAACAAAATCCTATGGAAGCCGTACAACTAGCCGTTTCACTAGGTGTGAATATTGATGTTAATATTCTTCAACACTCAATTTCATCAGGATACTTAGAATATGTTTCTGCTCAAGATGCAATGTCAGATATCATGATATATTTTGAAATGATTATGGACCATAATTCACAACTCATTGGCGATCAGTTACCTGATACATCATTTTATCGAGGTGATTTAGGATAAAAAAAACAGCTTGGTTATCTTTTTCAATTTTCATCTTTTTCTTGATATGGGTGTCTGCATACATCATTGTTGATCATCCATTGCTTTTACCTTCGCCATATCAAGTCTTGATCGCCATCAAGGATATATTGACGAATGATAAAGAGATATCTATAATTGGAATTTCACTATTAAGATTATTGATATCAATTGTTTTATCATCATTACTTGGTATTACTCTAGGTGTTTTATCTGGATTAAACAAAAATATAGAAATGGTTTTTAAACCTCATGTAACATTACTTAAGACAATACCTATACTTTCAATCATTGTTATTCTATTGATATTATTTGGATATACATATGCACCGTATATCATTACCTTTTTAATGTTATTTCCACTTTTCTATCAAGCATCAAATGAAGGTGTAAAATCAATAGATAAAGAACTCATTGATGTATACCATCTTGAAAAGCATAATATCTATTTAGGAATTAAATACCTATATCTTCCCATGATTAAACCTTACTTATTTTTAGCTTTTTTTCAGTCTTTTGGTTTAGGTCTTAAAGTCTTAGTTATGGCGGAATATTTATCACAAACTAAAAACTCAATAGGTAATGCACTTTATATAGCAAAAGTAAATTTAGAATATGATTTTGTCTTTGCATGGTCGGTTATTTTGATCTTAATTACTTTGATTGTCGAATTTAAAGTTCAAAAGTATCAATATAATGAAAAACAGATATAAATTTAATTGATTGTGCAAATAATTTCAAAACTATTTCATTTTTGGTTGACTAAAATATATGCTTTCATGTATAATAATAATGTTTCCCCAACCTTTTGTGCGGGGAGACGCATGAATTGGTCCTAGTGTCTACATCCCCCCCAGACATTAGGGCTTTTTTTTATAGCGATATGCTATAATATAATTAATGAAAACGTTATAAGGAGATATCAATTATGGCCTTTGTTGAATGTCAAATCAAATCATATGTTTTAGAAATGAATGTTAGTGTTAATGTGCTTATACCTCAAGACATCAAAAAAGATGAGAAGGTTAAAGTATTATATTTATTGCATGGATATATCGGTAATCAAACAGATTGGATGAGATATTCATCCATTGAAAGATATGCTCAAAACCACCGATTAGCCATCATTATGCCTGCTGCGTATAATAGTTATTATACAAATATGGCAAATGGTTTTAAATATTTCACATATATCTCTGAAGAACTTCCAGATATCATGGAATCTATGTTTCCAATATCTAGTAAAAGAGAAGACAATTATGTTTGCGGATTATCTATGGGAGGTTATGGAGCGTTTAAAATAGCTTTAACGTTTCCTAATAAGTTTTCTAAAGCAGCAAGTCTATCTGGAGCATTAGATGTAGATACATTGCTTAGGAATAATGATGATCGAAGTAGAGATCAGTTCTATAAATCTATTTTTGGAAGTGAACCAATAACCAATACAAAAAATGATTTGTTTCATCTTGTGAAAAATGCTCAACCAGTACCGGATTTATACATTGGTTGCGGAACCGAAGATTTCTTATATGATAACAATCTTCAGTTCATTGACTTCTTAAAAAAACATCAAATACCATATACATATGAAGCATCTAAAGGAGAACATAATTGGGCATTTTGGGACGCTTATATTCAAAAAGTACTAAAGTGGTTGTATAAATCTTAAAAAAAGTATTTTAGAAATGATTTGAAGTCAATCAATCAAATAAATATGATAAAATGAAAGTAGAAACGTAGGAGGTTCATATGAAAAAAACGAACTACGCAAAAACGTCAAAAACAATCCATCGATTAGGTTTTGGTGCTTGGCAATTAGGCAATACTGATTTTTGGGGATATATGAGCGTTGATGACGGTATATCATTAGTCAAAACAGCAATCAAAAAAGGTATCAATTTTTTTGATACTGCTCCAGGTTATGCTGCTGGTTTAAGTGAGTCTATCCTTGGTCAAGCAACGGCAGATCATCGAAATGATATTGTTATCAATACAAAATTAGGTCACACCGCAGACGGTGAGACTGACTTTTCTGTTTTTTCACTCAAAGAGCAAATCTATGATAGTCTAGAAAGACTTCAAACAGACTATGTTGATAGTGTTTTATTGCATAATCCAGGTATGGAAATACTAGAAGGTAATACACAACACTTTGAAGAGTTAGAAAAATTAAAAGAAGAAGGATTAATTAGAGCTTATGGTGTAAGTATTGACACCTATGAGGAGTTTAAAACTGTCTTAGACAATGTTAAACTTGATGTTGTTGAAGTGCTCTTTAATATCTTTTTTCAAGAAACCATTCCTTTATTTAAACAAGCTAAGGAAAAAGGAGTTTCAATTATTGCTAAAGTACCACTAGATTCAGGATGGTTAACTGGAAAATATGATGATCAATCAGAATTTGAAGGCATCCGTTCAAGATGGGATGATGAGACCATTGAGCGACGTGCACAGTTAGTAGCTGAGTTAAAGAAAATAACTCAATCAGAAAATCTAACGAAATACGCAATTGCATTCGTCTTAAGTTTTCCAGAAATAACTGCTGTGATACCAGGTATAAGAAATGTTGAACAACTGGATAATCATATTGAAAATGCTGATTTTGAATTACCTGAAGATATTAAACAAAAATTTATTGAGCTATATCAACAAAAGATTAAAGATAATCCGTTGTTCTGGTAAAAGTAAAAATGGTCAATCCAAAGAGATT
>JANKMU010000014.1 GCA_024650045.1 Mycoplasmatota bacterium
CCAGACAATGCTCTTCCAAGTTAAATAATATGCTGAATAATTCTTGTTTTATAAATTTAAACTCAATATATGCAGCATTGCGAGACATTGCTCGATATAACCCTAAATTTTTTATTGCTGCAATTTCTATTTCATTCATTTCATTTATGTTTATTGCTCGCAGGTGTCTTTTTTGATAGTTAGATATACCCGGTACGGTTAAAACTAATGGCTTATAATTGATATTTTGTCTATCATTTATTTCTTTCTTATAAATCTCTTTATTTTGTTTTTTAGATTTATTGAATTTACCGATGCTCGCTTCCATTGCTTTTATTCTTAAATTGTAGTCATCCAAAACTCTTATAGTATATTCAAACTTATTCTTTGCTCGTCTTAAATTTTTCTCGAATGAATCAAAATCATCATTTTGCATCGTATAATAAAAACCTGGTAAACCATTAAGATCACTGCCCTTTAAAAAATTATCAAATGACGGTATTAAAATTTGCTCTCGATTTTGATAATCAAAATGATCACGTACTAATTTCCAAATCTCTCTTGGCTTACATTTTTTAAACTCGTCATATGAAACTGAACCTAGAATTGGATCTAAATAATTCTTCAATTTATTCGCTTCTTCAAATGTTCTTGGATCATAGATAACAATACCAGCTGTTGAAATGTCTCTATAGTAAAATTGAAATGACGCGATTATTGAGTCAACCATATATTGAGGTATATGAATGATATTATGTGAGTGATTTGTTATTTTAAACAAATCATCATAGGATACTTTTATAAAATCAAATGCATTTCGTGGCAATTGTAACAGATTAGAGAAAATTTCAATTGTGTCAAACATCTCTTTTGTTAGTAAATGATGAGTTAATGCATCTTTTTTTGCCTCTGCTTTGGTTCCTGTTATAATTGGCTTTGCATTTTCTAATATATCTTTCGAATAATAAACAATGTAATATATGATTTGATATTTATTAATATTTGTACTACTCATTGTTTCCCTCTAAAAAAGCAAATGCTTTGGCAATACTGTGCTCTATTATCTCATCTTGTATTGCCAATTTCTTATAACCAAATATCTTTAAAATTTGAGGAATTTCATCTATTGGTATTCTAGAATCAATGAAAAAAAGAGGTTCTTTGGTGTACGTATAACCACCCGTTCTATTATCTAACAATAAATATCCTTTTCGAGTATTATATATGACAAACCACTCTTCATCAACTTTTCTTTTTATATATTTATACTCTTCATCAAGTAGAAGTTTTAGCGTTTCAGGATCTTTGAGCATGAGCTTTTTCCACTCTTCATAAAATGGCATAATGAATCTATAAAATGATTTCTCTCCCAATCTAATAGTTCTACCTTTGCATTCTTTCCCAAACCAAGTTAACATTTTATCTCTCCTATACTATGTGAGTTAAAAATTTATATATATTTAATTACTTCCTATCTGTATAATTCTTATAAGTAAACTATGTAATAACAAAATAAATCATTTTTAAATTGATTAAGTGCATGCACATCTAATCTTATCACACTAAACACTCTTCTTTTTAAAATAGCCTCTACAGAAACTTGATAGATTTCTTCCTATGGTTTCTTGGACATCTGTCAATAAAGTGGGCAAAATAAGTGAGAAACTCTTGCTTATATTATTTGCTCAATAACTTTATTTTGCTTAATTCAACCTGTACTTCTTCTGGTTCTAGTGTATAATTCTTCACCATAATAATAAACAATAAAAAAAACATTTTCAGAATTGTCTTCATTAATTTTTTTTATACTGTTCTCTCAAAAAGCATACACTCCTTTTCTAGTTTAAGTATTGTCAGTTAATAAATCTAGTATACAACACGAGTTTCACTTTATCAATATCTGTCTCAAATATATTGAATTAGATAAAATGGACTACATTAATATTAAAATCCATTTAATGGACTAATTGATTCCTCATATCAAAAAGTTAGTACGAAAACACAAAAAAATCCTTATTAAAGAAAAAGAAAGCCTGATACGATTGTATCAAGCCTATGGTTCTTATATGGTGTCATAGGAGCACAAATAAACTCGCGTTTTTTGATGAAAACACTTAAAAGTGTTCTTTTGTCCATCAACATACCTTTTAGAGGACAACAAAGGAAAGTGTAGGACAATGAAAGAAAAGTGTTCTTTTGTCCACCAACATACCCTTTGGAGGACACAGTGGGAAACTTTGACCCAAAACCACTATTGTTTGTTCGTAAACTAAAAAAAATCTTTAAATTAATTAAGATGTGCAACGCTATAGAATTTTTATTGTTCTTTCAAAAAGCAAGTCGTAGTTAAGACTTGATCCTAAAATAGTATTGTTTGAGAATGAAACTAATTTATAACCTTTCAAAGTGTAATCATTAATTTGTTCTACGATGTTACCTTGTTTAGTTACTATTTTGTATTCGACCGTAAAATCTGTGCTTTTTGAACTTTCTAAATCTCTTTCAAATATAATATCATACTTTAATGTAGAACCTAAAAAATTACTTGCAGAATAAGCAACTACTCTCCATCTATCTCTTGCAGCATCATTAATGTTATCAATTATATTTTTCCTTAAAGACACATGTTTGTATTCTTTCACGATATACACCCCTTTTGATTAATTATATCACCCGAGCTAGAATATTCTCTATATTTATCATCAAATGCCCTAATAGATATTGCCTTGTCGAAAATTACCATCCATCTTTTAAGAGATTATCAAAGTCCTTATATTTAGATATGGTTACTGCTGTTACTTTTCCAAATAAACCAATTTTCATTCCAATTCGTATTTTAAGATTCAGAAAATTCGCTAAATCGTCCAATGAATTTTAATTGTCCAACTTTTTTATGGAAACTATATTCATAACTACCCATATCCCAATATTTTTCTCCTACGACAAAACATGAAATCATATAAGGACTCCATCTTGGTTTTAACTCTTCTACAGCAAGATAAATCACATCACCAATAAAAGAATCTTCTTCTATGTAGTCTACTGATGGTGGAATGATAAGAACATTATTCGTTGGACCTAGTGCATATTTTTTAATTGATTTAATTGATTTTGGTATTATAAAATCATTAATCATAATCGTATCATGTTGACGTGAATTAATATGTTTAAATGCTCCAGATGGTATGTCAGTGATGACGCAATTCTCGTCAAAAACTATCGACAAATAGAGATTATCAGAAAATTTTGTAGCAAATTCATGCGGTATCACTTTTACATTTTTGCCAAAGTATACATATAATTCATTACTTGTTCCATCACCATCTATTCGTTTTATCACACTTTCTTCTAAACTTGCATTAATACAATTAAACTCAATAACAGTTAAATTAGGTTGTCTCGAAAAAGCATTTTGGTGAATTATTTCAATATGTTCAGGTAGTACTAACTTTTCTATTGTATTATATTTGAAAGCATTGCTCATAATCTCTTTAACTGGTAAATCGTTATACTTATTTGGTATATCAAGAACTGTGTGTGGGAAATCGATTGTTTTAATTATGTAAAATGAATTATCTTTTGATAATTCGAACATAAAACCTTTTTTCTTTCTGATTTCAAAATATATTTGTTTTTGAACTTCGCTATATTCACTCAAAAAGGATCCGAACAATTCTCTCATCTCGACTACATTATTGAAACCCAATAGTTTTTTTAGTTTCACACAACGATAAAATGGTGCTTCTCCAAGTTTAGTTAAAAAATTTCCTTTTTCTATTTCAACACTGGTTAAATTACTACAATATTGAAAGCAATGATCTGAAATAGTTGTTATTGTTTTTGGTAGTTTAATTTTTGATAATTTTTCACATTCAGAAAAAGCCCGATGACCTATATATTGTAATTTCGAATTTTTGGAGAAACTCACATTCTCTAAACTTAAACACTTTTCAAACGCTTGACCTCCAATTGATTCAAGATTATCATTTAGTTTAATCGTTTTCAATGAATAACAATCAGAAAACGCTCTTTTTATCTCCTTAACTTGATGCGGGATTTCTATTTCAAGTAACGAAGTGCAACCCGAAAAAACTCCCATATCATCTAAATAAAACTGGAGATTGTTAATGTCAACTGTTAATGTATTGATTGATGACCACCTAAAGGCTTCATTCCCAATGAATTCGCAATTTCTTGAAATATGAAAAGGTTTATTGTATGCTTTTGCCATGAAAAATGCACTCTCACCAATATACATAATTGAATTTACATTAGAGAAAATAATCTCAAGCAAAAATTCACACATAGAAAAAGCACTTTTCTCTATAATTTTAATTTCATTTGGGATTGAAACTTTTTTTATTTTACTGTTCTTAAATGCACCTTCACCTATAATTGTTATTGGTAATCCATTAAAATGACTAGGGATATCTACTGACTCATCTGTGCCATGATACTTTACAATCATATAACTCAAATTATCATTATTTAACTTAACACGCATTTTATTAATTAAATCCTGCATAAGTTTGCTCCTCAAGTTCAAAGTATATTACTTCTATTAATATCTAAGTACATCAGTGATTATTTAGATGTCATAGGAGCACAAATAAACTCGCGTTTTTTGATGAAAAACATTTAAAAGTGTTCTTTTGTCCATCAACATACCCTTTGGAGGACATGGCGGGAAATTGCAGCCCTAAATCATAAAAGATTACTATATTACAAAAAGTATTAGAAATTAAATTTTTACTTAAAAAAACCATTTCATTCAGTGGTATCTATTTGAACTCCAGCAGTATTGTATTTCGGATTTGACTCTTGAATTATCTGATATTCTAAATCTTTATGTTTTATAGCCTTTATTTTAAGCTTATGAATCTTTTCGACCGCATCCTGTTTTTGTTCATTACTTATATCGCTCACTTTTGAAACATTGAAATCTTTTTTACAAATAGCGTGCATCAATGAATTTCCAGTATCATAGGTCTTTTTATACTGACTAAGTCTTTGACTGATTGTTCTAACATATGCACTCCCTACATACACTACGTCATTCTTTTCATTTGGATCATAAATTATATATACTCCACAAAAATCGAAAGCATCTAAACTATGAAAATCCCCATCTATTATTCCAAAATTCTTAATTAAATCATCAATATTTGCCATTACTTACTCCTTATTCTAAGATAGATTATTTATTCTATTTATTACTACAATGCCAAAATTTATCATATATGTCTTTTGTTCTTCAGTTAATGAAGTCCTTTCAGATAGAGCTTCTAATTTACCATGTCTAAAGCAATGGAGTTTTCTTGAATATTCTCTCAAATTAGCCTCTGTAATATAACCCATAAATAATTCTTCATAATTTATACTGTCATATCCTCCTTGTAAACTTACAAGATGTTCATAAGCATCTCTTATATTTTGCAGTTTCTCATCCATTGACATAGCTGTAAACTCTGCTCCACGCGTTGATATCACTTTTATAAGTGTTTCTATTTTACTTGTAACATCAATTGCCATCACAGTTTTTTTGATTGTTAATGAGTCAATTAGAATCCTTCTATTTGACCATTTAACAGCACCTCGATCATCTCTACCAAACTTAAGTGCAGTTTCTTGATATAAAATATTATCGGTAAAGTTTGAAAGTCCTTTTGAATTTTCTAACTCTGTTGGAAATTCTGTAATCACATACTTCTCATTCATAAGAAAAAATGATAGAAAATAATACTTTGAATTTTTATAAATACCTTCAACAACTAATCTATCATTTGATGGGTACAATAAATTTCTCCATTCATTAATAATTTGCTTATCATCGTAACAAATTAGTTCTTTTTGAAGCATAATCCAATTCTTAGGATACTTTTCGATATCGTTAAAATATGCATAGTCATAACTCGAATTTGGATTTATTGGAAAATTCTCGAAATAGTACTCAATTACGTCAATCATATAGTTTACCTTCTTAATTTCTTGTATAGCTCTTTTGCCATTGCATCCATAACTTTGTCATAGAACGCTTTGTCCGTGAACAACTTTTCAAAGGATTCATGATTACTTTGGAATAGATTCATAGCAATCTCCCTAAACTTCTCAGGGAACAAGCTATTAACAAACATTTCAGGGTTATTCTCTTTTGCATATTGAGCATACTTTTTCACTTCGTTATCATTCATAAACATTTCAAAGATACCTTGAATAATAACTTTATCGCTTTCAGTAAATTCACCAAAGTAAAGCTCGTTTACTTTATCTATAATGCTTTGAAGAGTATCTCTTGACTTTGGTTTCTTCTTAGCAAGAACCGATTGCTCTGGTTTTAGATCAGCTGAGGTTTTCTCAAGTTCTATACTACCTTTATAAGTTTCTTTAAGTTTCGCATATTCGAGAGTAATTTTGTCATCAATATTTATTTTTTCTGAAGTGTCTTTTGGTAGTAATTTTACTAAATATGATGTGAACATGAACTCCTTAAACAATTCTTTATCATTAATACGAACGATTTGAGTAATGTAAGAATAAGCATGAGTAAACTTTCTTAATAAATCTCGATATTCATATTTTTCTTTTTCTGATAACTCAAGATATTGATCAATAACTGGCTTTATTACACTAGTAACTCTACCTAATGCTCGGTCATCCTGATTCTTTCCTGCTTGAATCTTAATATTTGAAAATAAGTCAACATCGTTATCGTTGTATAGCATATATGCATGTATCTTGATTCTTAAATCATAGACACGGTTATAATCAGTTGATCCATCAAGATAAGTAGTTTCATAAAAAGGTTGGAAAGATTTTTTAATCTCTTCATGATAGTTGACAAAATCCATCACAAAAGTATCGACTTTACCTGAATAAGTTCGATTGAGTCTCGATAACGTTTGAACTGCATTTACACCATTTAGTTTCTTATCGACATACATGGAATGTAATAATGGTTCGTCAAATCCAGTTTGATACTTATTAGCAACAACTAAGATATTAAACTCATCACTTCTAAATGCTTTTCTAAGTTTTTTATCAGAATTAATGAAGTGTCCTCCATTATCTATATTCATCTCTGCTTCTCTATACGTTTTACCATCTAATTTCACTTCACCAGAAAAAGCAACCAAAACACCAATGTTTTGAGATTCTGTAGGATTACTCTTGATATATTCTTTGATTTCATGATAATAACGAACTGCATTGTGCCGCGAATCAGCTACCACCATTGCTTTTGCTTTTCCATCAATTCTAAACTGACCATTATTCATGAAGTTATCCATAATAAATCTGGTTTTTGCTTGAATTGTATGGCCATGTTCTTTGTAGTATTGAATAAGCACTCTTTTTGCTTGTCCTTCAATAACTTCAGGATTATCTTTAGTAGTTCTAACTAGTTTGAACTGATCTTGAAGTGTTGTATAGTATTTTAAGACATCTAAAATAAACTCTTCTTCAATGGCTTGTCTCATCGAATAATTATGAAATGGTTCATGCTTATGAGTATTTAGGTTTAATCTTCCGAAAAGCTCGATTGTCTTATTTTTGGGGGTTGCTGTAAAGGCGAAAAACGACTGATTCCTATGTTGCCCTTGTGCTAATACTTCTGCAACAAGTTCATCAGTATCATCTACATCTTCTTCATCGATACCTTCAACTTCTGCATATTCTTTAATAGCGATATCCTTGTCGACTAAAGCTCTTCTAAGCGTCTTAGCATTAGCACCAGTTTGTCCTTGATGTGCTTCATCGACTATAATCGCAAACTTTCTACCGTCCATTTGATCAAAATCCTTATATGCAAATAAGAACTTTTGAATGGTACATATTATAATACGTTTCTTATCGTTAATCGCTTCTGTAAGACCTTTAGAGCGTTTTTTATCATCAATTGCTTCTACCAGTCCTGCACGATGTTCAAAGCCATTAATTGTATCTTGCAGTTGTGAGTCTAGTACAACTCTATCGGTTACAATGATAATTGAATTAAAAATAGGTTTATCATTGTTATCATGAACAGATGCTAATCTGTAAGCTATCCAAGCAATAGAATTTGATTTACCAGATCCTGCACTGTGTTCAATCAAATAGTTTTGACCCACTCCTTTCTCTTTAACATCATCTAGTACTTTTTTAACTACATCATATTGATGATATCTTGGAAATATAATTTTATTAGATTCTTTTGATTTAGAGATAAATCGGTGAATAATATCGATAAATGCTTCTCTGGACAAGACTTCTTCCCAGAGATAAGCTGTAGTATAACCATCTGGATTAGTTGGGTTTCCTGCACCACCACTAACTCCTGGACCATTTGAACCTTGATTGAATGGTAAAAAATACGTATCGTGTCCTTTGAGTTCTGTTGCCATCCATGACTCATATAAATCAACAGCAAAATAGACTAATATTCGATGATTAAACCTAAAGATAAATTCTTTAGGATCTCTATTGTTCTTAAACTGATGAATAGCATTCTTATAGTCTTGTCCTTTAAGTTGATTCTTTAATTCCAAAGCTACAAGTGGAATACCGTTTAGACTAATCACCATATCAATAGTGTTATTGTTAAAAGGGGAATATGCAAATTGTCTCGTTACTCCTAAGATATTTTTGTCGTATTTTTCAACTAGAATCGGATTGAGTTCAGTTTCAGGTTTAAAAAAGCACACAAAAAGATCAATCCCCATATCCTTAATGCCATTTCTTAAAACGTGTAAAAGGCCATGGGTATTGATAGAATCTTCTAATCTTCTAAAAAGTTTATTTGGTGCATCTGTACCGTAATACTTTTCGTATCTAGTCCATTCTTTTAATTGCGTATTTTTTATGAACTCAATCAAAATATCTATATAGATGCCTTTACTTGAATCGTATCCTGACATATTGAGTTTACGATACGATTCTTCGTTTAATAGATATGATTCAATATCCTGTTCAAAACGTTTTTCATTATCTTGCATGTAAGATAACCCCCTTATACTTTTTGATTCTTCTTTGTTTTTAATTTAAATTTCCAATACACTCCAAATGATAGTAGAGTGATTATCAATATTGATATTAGCATCCAAAAGATGATTACAATGTTTTGTTCTAGAAACATGACTACAACACTGAGTCCAAAACCTAATAATGTTGATATTACTAAGTAAGCAATACCCATTGCCTTATCTTTTCCTTTAAATCCGTCATCAAAACTGAAAATAATTGCCACCAATCCATAAGAAAGAGCAAATGTAGCAATCTTAACAAATACTTCAGCTTCAAGTGATATTCCAAATTCAGTCATGCTTATTGTAAAAAGCCATAAAAAGAATGCCATAATGTGTCCTAATACAGACATGATGAAAGCAAATGCTCCGGATGCTATTAGGATTAAGAAAACAATAGCACCTATTGGGTTATCATTATTTCGACTCATCACTAAACTTCCTTTTTACCTGTAACATATTCATAAATAAGAGACTTTTTATACTCATTTAGCATTATAATCTTTTGATTTTTTTTTGCCACTAATGAATCGATTTTTGAAACTCTTTCGTTTAAGTAACTTGAGATTTTCTTCTGTTCATTAAAATTTGGATATGTAAAAGCGAAATATGAAAATTGGTTTTGGTATAAATGTTTAATGGTTGAACTACCTGTTTGTGAAGAATTATACCAAACCCAAAACTCATTAGATTGCAAAACATAGTATAAAAATCGTTTATGAAACTCAAATCCCTCAAGAACGCGAATCAACAATACTCCACTATTTAATGATGCTTTATCATTTAAGTCCTTAACAATAGCAACTTTACCAATTGTACCATCTTTAGTAATTAATAAATCTCCTTCCATTAAATGAATCTCTGGTGCTTCATAATATCGTTCATCTGATATATGTACACAAGTATTCCAGTTGATAATCCCATTGTAGAAATCGGTTCCAGTTACCAAATATGGGCCTTCATCTATATAGTCGCTTGTTGTAAGTCCTTGCCATCCTATGCGACCTTTTAATTTTGTAAAATCTTTAATTCTTATAGTTCTCCAACTTTTTGGATTTACTCCAATCCACTCGAAACGATTGTCTTTCATTTCTATATTTGGATTGAGCCCTCTAGTAACGATCTCACTAATTAATGATTGCTTGTATTCTTTCAGTTTATCAATTTGCTTAAGTTGATTTTCTATCAATTTTAATATTTCATGAACTTTCTTATCCAATAAATCCAAGTATGATTCTTCCAAATTTACAATATAATTACCAATTTGACTTCCCGAAATATTAGGTTGAGCACTTGATTGATTTACAAATTTCACATATTCTGTAAAAAGAGTAGTTTGTAAACTGTAAAAAATATTTCTAAAAAAGTAGCATCTAATTATTCCTACTCGTTGATTTATATATGCATTGTCATGCTCATGATCATAAATAGCTGTTTTCCCAGCTGTTGCACCACTCATAGCAATTAAAATATCATTTTTTTCAATTCTAAACATGTTCGGAACATTCACATTTATCCTTGAACAACTATCAATTTTCACTTTTTCACTTGCTATATCTCCAATCCTAATTACAAGATTTTTGCCATCATCCAAAAAATCATCACTACTAAAAGCATACCCATTGATAAATTTTGATATATATTTGATTTTAATAAATTTTGATTCTTTCGGAAAGGCACTTTGCCAAAAATTACTATCAATATGATTATTCATCACCAAACAACTCCTTCATAAGTTGTGCTTCTTCTTCTTCAAGTTGCTTGATTTCATCAAAGATTTCATGTGTAGTTTTTGGTGGAGTGAATTTATAAAATAATCGAGTAAATGGTATTTCATATCCAACTTTATCTTTTGTTCTATCCATCCATGCAGTTGAATTATATGGTATAACATTCTCTATAAAAAACTTATCTATATCCTCTGTTAATTGGATTAACTCATAGTCACGTTTACTCGTGTCTTCTTGAGGTTTACCTTTTTTAATTATTGGTTTGCTATTTTCATCAAGCACAGGTGATTCAACTGTGATTTTTGTGTATCCAAAGAATTCATTATCAAAAATTTTGCTTTCTACTTTAAGTTCATAGTTTTTATATACGTTTTCTTTATTATCATTATAAACGTATGTAATTAATGCAATTGACTCATCGTCTAGGTCAACACGTTTTTTACCTATACTTTTTCTTCTCTTAATGTAGCAATTAGATGCGTCAATCAGTTGAACTTTTCCAACTCTGTCTTTGGATTTACCTTTGGATAACACCCATATATATGTTGAAATTCCAGTATTATAAAACAAATCTGTTGGTAGTTGTATAATTGCTTCAAGAAGGTCGTTTTCAATTATGTATTTTCTAATTTCACTTGGCCCGCTTCCTGCATCTCCATTAAATAATGCAGATCCATTCTGAATGATTGCCATTCTACCAGTGCCTTCTTTAAGCTTTTTAACTCCGTTTAGAAGAAATAGCATTTGACCATCACTAATTGCAGGTAATCCAGGTCCAAATCTTCCTTCATATCCTAATTTTGAATGTTCCTCCTTAACCTTCTTTTCCTCTAACTTCCAGTCAATACCAAAAGGCGGATTAGAAATAATATAGTCAAATTCATATCCTGTAAACTTATCATCATTTAAGGTATCTCCAAATTTCATATTTTGAGCGTTCCCACCCTTTATTAACATATCTGCTTTTGCAATAGCATAAGTTTCGGGGTTAAACTCTTGCCCAAATAAAGATAGTTTGGAATCAGAGTTTATTTCTCTGATTTTTTCATCAAGACAACCGAGCATTTGTGATGTTCCCATGGTCATATCATATGCAGTTCTGACAATACCATTTTGTGAAATATGTTCTTTTTCGTTAGCAATCAATAGTTCAGTCATAAGATAGATTATATCTCTAGATGTAAAATGAGCTCCTGCTTGTTCGTCATAAGACTCAGAGAACTTTCTAATTAACTCTTCAAATATATAGCCCATATCAGTTGACGTGATTTTATCAGGGTGCATATCAGCTTTCTTAGAATTAAACTCTTGTACGACAATATATAAAACATTACCTTTATTCATCGTTTCAAGTGTTTGCTCAAACTTGAAATTAGATATAATATCTTTAACATTGTCTGAAAACCCTTTTAAATAACTGTCAAAATTAGAGATGATATTATCTGGATCAGCGAGTAAACTTTCATATGTGTATGGACTTATATTATAAAAATCATATCCAGTCTTTTTGCACAAAAGTCCTTCTTTAATTGCATCAATAGTGTTAGATGCTTCAAGTTTCTTGTTTAATTCCAAAACTTGTTTCTTAGTTGACAATAAAGCATCATCAAATCTCTTTAAAACGGTCATAGGAAGTATAACTTTTCCATACTCATGAGGTTTAAACAAACCAACTAGATGATTTGCTATGTTCCAAATTAGATTAGCCTTTTCTTGAATGTTTGTTGTCGTTACTTTTCCAAATTCATTTGCTGTCATTTTAATTTCCTTCTCTTTCTTCTATGATGTTATATTTCAAAAAAAGCTCATTCAATTTTCTCTTCATTTTTATAGTAGGTTCAAACTTATCTTTTTCCCATCTATTGACAGTAACTATAGACACATTTAGAATGTCTGAAAGTTCCCCCTGAGAAATGAGCATTGCATCTCTTAACTTTTTAATTTTTTTTGCATATGTCATATGAATTGCTCCTTTAACATATTATTAACATTATTGTAACATATTTTCTAAATTACTTGGTAACTTCTTAAATAAATTCGGTTCATTAATGATTTTTTATCAAGTTCAATAGCACACACCCCCATCTAAACTGTACGCATTTGAAGTTCAAGTCCCACTACACTCGATAGAAAAAAGACCAATTCTTTTCAGAAAACTGGTCTCATATCTCTTAATTTTGTGCCGATAACCATTCGTGAACGCCCACGGCAACATACCCTTTAGAGGACAACAGAGGACACTGTAGCCCATGAAGCAATCAAACATAAAGTTGGTGCGGTCGATGAGATTTGAACTCACACGACTATTCAGCCACATGCCCCTCAAGCATGCGTGTCTACCATTCCACCACGACCGCTATTAAAAAAGGTGCAAGCACCTTTTTAATTGTTATTCAACTGCGAATATATAAGTATATATATCCTGCTTACCCTCAATCAAATCAACTTCAATATCAGGATTTAACTTCTTCGCGTGTGCAACAATCATTTCGATTTCGTCTTCATCTGCATCATTGCCGTGGAAGATTGTTATGATTTCTTTATCCATATCGATCATATCATCAAGTAATACCTTAGCTGTTTCTAATCGATTGGGAGTTGAGACTTTAATTTCATTTTTTGTAATTCCGATAAAGTCACCAGTTTTAATCTTAACACCATTTAATTCAGTGTCTCTAACTGCATAAGTGATTTCACCCGAACGCATATTCGTTACTATTTCCATCATCGCTTCAAAGTTATCATCTAACTCTCCTGTTGGATCAAATGCCATCAGTGATGAATACCCTTGAGCAATACTCTTCGTCTTGAGGACTCTAATGGATTTGTCAGGACATAAGTCTAATGTTTGTTCTGCGGATAGAATAATGTTTTTATTATTTGGTAATATAATGACATGATCACAATTCAAACTCTCTACAGCCTTAACGAATGCTTCTGTCGATGGATTCATTGTTTGACCACCGTCAATAATTAAATCCACACCTAATTCTTTAAATGCTTCATGAATACCTTCGCCTGATGCTACTGCGATAATACCAAATTTAGATTTCTTTTTAGGTTTTTCTTTAACTTCTTTATGAGGTACAATCTCATCACCCATAATATTAGAGTGTTGAATTCTCATATTTTCAATCTTAATCGTTTGTAAGTCACCATATTTTTGAGCTAACGTTAATGCAACACCTGGTTGATTCGTGTGCACATGAACCTTCAGTAAGTCATCATCTGTAACAACAACCAATGAATCACCCATTTGTGATAAAGGATCTTTCATAAAAGTTTCTTTAAACTTATCAGGTTTATGTAACTTAACAATAAACTCAGTACAGAAACCAAATTTAATATCTACATTACCTAAATTTTCTGCACCATGATAATGTTCTTGCTGCGGTTCATATTGAACCTCAGCTTCATTAATCATTTGACCTTCAAGTGCCATGACCCATCCTTCAATAATTCTAATGAATCCTGCACCACCACTATCAACAACTCCAGCTTCTTTTAAAACTGGTAGTAAATCTGGTGTTCTTATTAATGTTTCTCTTGCTTGTTCTAAGTATAATTTTAAAACTTCATCTACACTCTTTAATTTGGATTGTTCACGGAGTACTTTTTCTGCAGACTCTCTACAAACAGTTAAAATCGTTCCTTCAACAGGATCCATAACTGCACGGTATGCCATTTGATATCCACCAACTAATGCTTGGATAAATTCTTCAACAGTTGCTGATCCATTACCTATTTTCGCGATTTCACTATAAACACCACGGAAAAATTGGGAAAGTATAACTCCAGAGTTACCTCTTGCTCCCATAAGTAGTCCACGTGATAAAATTTTTGAAATATCTATAATAGATTGAGAATCTAAACTATATACTTCTTTAATACCGGCCATCATAGTCATTTGCATATTCGTTCCTGTATCCCCATCGGGTACTGGAAAGACATTTAAATGATCAATTTCTTTATAATTGTTTTTAAGATTTACTGCTCCGTTAGTTACCATTTTTTTAAATAGAGTTCCACTGACTGTTTGGTTCGCCATATTTAATCCTCCCTGTATTTGGAAAAATGACACTATATATCATATAAGATTTAATTAACTTTTTAATTACTTCAAATTTCATACTTTTTTAGTATAGCACTATTGTTTTCAAAATGCAATCATTATTTAAACCGCTCAATAATACGAATATATTATATCATAATTCTTTGAATTACATACTTTTCACATAACTTTCAGATATTTTCAGAAAATAAATTACATAATGTATCTTTTCTGGTTGCTTTTTCATCTTTATTGTGTTAAATTAGATTGTGCAGTTAGGAGTGAGGAATATGGCTGAATGCTACGTAACAGGTAAAAAAACAATATTTGGAAATAAACGCAGTCACGCGTTAAACGCGACTCGTCGCACTTGGAAGAGTAATCTTCAAACCGTGCGCATTAAAGATGCAGATGGAAAAATTATCAAGGTAAAAGTTTCCGCTCGTGCGCTTAAGAAAAACAATTTAGAACGCGTTTAAAAAATAAGAAAGGCGATTGCCTTTTTATTTTTATCTTTTTTTAAGATTTATTTGAAATCACAACTAAAACTTTACCTTCAACAACATCAACAAATCCCTTATGTTCACTTAACTCATTACTAATACATAATGGATCATATGTCGTTAAAAAATATTCTGTTAAATCATATTTAAAACCTGTAAGTGTTATTTTAGCTTTCGGATATGCAAATATCGATACATAATGATTGTTATTAGAGATTTCATGAACACCTTTATCTAAAAGATAAATGGTTGAATGATCATCTTTAATAATCATTTCAGGAAATTCATTAAAAAACATCGTATGAACCATAAAATGTTCAATTCTTTCTCCACCGATACCGCCGATTAAATAAAGTTCATCAGCATTTAACTTAGATGCTTCTACTAAAGCTTGATGCGTATCTGTAACATCTTTAACAGGGTTTAATCTTACAACATTTAAATTGGTTAAGATGCCGTGATTTTGAAGTGAATCAAAATCACCAACTGCTAAATCAATTTTAATGCGTTGTTTATATAAACTTAATACAGCTTGATCAACAGCAATAATATAATCATTATCTTTCAATGGAAAGATTTTTTTTATATCTTTTGGTGTTGGATGTGTAACGATAATTGCTCTCATTTTAGACTCTCAATTCCTTCTTTGCGATTTTTCATATTAAAGATGTAGCTGCCCGCAACAACAATATCTACACCAGCTTCTCTACAAGCATCAATGGTTTCATCATTGATGCCACCATCAACTTCAATCACAAAATCTAACTTGTTCTTTTCTCTATATTTAACTAACGCTTTAACTTTATCCAATTGATCTTCCATAAAAGACTGTCCACCAAAGCCTGGTTCAACGGTCATAATCAAGATTAAATCAGCATCTTTGATATAAGGATATAAATCCTTTAAAGATGTTTTTGGTTTAATCGATAAACCCACACCGATTTCAAGCTCTTTGATCGCTTCTATCGCTTCTTCAACCTCATCCGACTCAATATGTATGGTGATATACTTGGTGCGCTTAAAAGCGAATTTAGATACCCAAAACAAGGGTTGCCACACCATGAGGTGAACATCTAAATCTAGATTTGTATTTTCACTAATTTTTTTAGATATTGCAGGACCAAATGAGATATTAGGAACAAAGTGTCCATCCATAATATCTAAATGAATATAGTCTGCTGTTTTAATGCTTTCTAATTCATCTTTTAAATTCGTAAAATCTGCAGTTAATATTGAAGGAGCTACTTTCATTTTGATGCCTCCTAGTATTTCTCTTTTTGATTTTTGATCTCTTCACAAAATTGAACATAGTTTTCATATCTTGAAGCTATAATCTCTTTTTTTACAACAGCTTCTATAATAGCACAACCTGGTTCATTTAAATGTAAACATTTTGTATTAAACTTACAATCCATCGATAAGTCTACAAAGTCTGGATAAAAGTGTCTTAATTCATCCATATGATAGATTGTAAACTCTATTTTAGAAAACCCTGGGGTATCAACGATATAACCTTCGTTATATGTATATAACTCAGTATGTCTTGTTGTATGCTTACCACGACCTAAAGCTTTTGATATTTCTTGAGTCTTTAAGCCTAGTTCTGGCATTAAAGCGTTTAGTAAAGTTGATTTACCGACACCGGTTTGACCCGCTAAAACAGTTATTTTATCTTTAAATATATTTGCTAGTACATCAATACCAATACGTTCTTTACTGTTGACATAATAGATCTTATAATCCATTTTTTTATAATAGTCTAAATCTTTTTTTAACGCATTTAATTGTTCTTCAGGAATCAAGTCGATTTTAGAGATAATAATAACTGGGTCTAAATGCTCTTGATTCATAATAATTAAGAACTTATCTAATAAGTGAAAACTGAAATCAGGATTAACAGCAGAAAAAACGAGTAAAACTTGGTCAATATTACATACATCTGGACGATCTAGGTCGTTTTTTCTAGGTAGGATTTCTCTGATGATGATCTGATCTTCAGCATCATCAAACAAAACATAATCTCCTACTTTAGGACTTACGGTTGTTATTTTTTGTTCTTTTTTGGTTTTCTTACTTGTTTTTTTATAAAAAGAACTGTCTTCATCAAGTTTCATGTATCTAAATTTTCCGCTTGCTTGAGCAATCACTTCTTGATTGTTTTCTAAATCAATTAAAGTATAGTGATTACTAATCATTTTTTTAATAAAACCTTTTTTCAAATGTTCCTCCTAAATGTGTTGACTTCTTAATTGTCCACATGCAGCATTAATATCATGACCTTGTTCTTTTCTTAAGGTTGCTTGAATGTTATGCTTCATGAGTGTATCGTAAAAATGATTCATATTTTCTGGTTTTGAGCGTTGATAAGGCGCTTCTAGAACTTCATTATAAGGAATTAAATTCACATAGACATTTAAGCCTCTTAAGACTTTAACAAGTTCTAATGCGACTTCTTCAGTATCATTTAGACCATCGATTAAAATATATTCGATGGTGACACGACGATTCGTGACACCTAAATAATATTTAATCGCTCCAATGACTTCTTCAACTGGATATCTTTGATTAATCTTCATGAGTTGTGTTCTAATCTTATTATTTGGAGCATGTAAACTAATTGCTAAGTTGACTTGCAGTCCCATATGAGCATATTCTTTAATCTTAGGAACAATACCACTTGTTGATACGGTAATATGTCTTGCTCCAATTTCTAATCCTTTTGGATCATTAACTGTCTTTAAGAAATGCATTAATTCATCATAATTATCGAATGGTTCACCAATACCCATCACAACAACATAACTAATGCGTTCACCTAATAAAATCTCAGTTTGAATAATTTGAGCAAGAATTTCTCCAGCTGTTAAGTCTCTTTTTTTCTTTAATTGACCAGATGCACAAAAAGAGCATCCGATATTGCACCCAACTTGAGTTGTTACACAAACGCTATTCCCATAATGATGTTTCATTAATACTGTTTCAATCAAATGACCGTCATGAAGGCTATATAAGCACTTTAACGTCCCATCTTGACTCACATGCTTTAAAACAAGCTCTAGGGCTTGAACTTTAAAGTTTTCTTCTAACAATTCAACTAAATCATTAGGTATATTTAACATCTCTTTAAAACTTTGAACTTTTTGTTTATATAAGTACTGCCATATTTGGTTTGCACGGTATTTTTTATGGTTGTTACTTAATAAGAATTCTACTAACTCTTCGTGAGTTAGGTCATAAATTAGCATATCATCACCTACACCATATTATACATGAAAATTGAAATTTTTCATAAAATAAACCTGAAAGCTCAGGTTTATTTTCTTATTGTTGCTTGATATGAAAATGCAAGCCTATTGGTTATTTTTTTCATCAATTGATCGACTTCATCGCTACCTAATGTTTTATCTGTATCATTGAACACTAAGTTAAATGCAATCGACTTTTTACCTTTTTCAATATTAGAACCTTGATAAATATCAAAGACATCTAAACTCGTTAAATTTTTCCTTGCTGTTTGCTTAATCATATCGATTAATTCAATTGCTTGAATGTTTTCATCAACGACGATTGCCATATCTCTTGTGATGCTTGGATATTTACTGACGACTTGATAATCAACTTGTGTGGTTTCTTCAAGTAATGTAGTGATATTCATTTCTAAACAATATGTTTTATCGATATCTAATCGCTTCGCTTCATTTGGATGAAGTTCTGCGATATGTCCAATCACTTTTTTGTTGTATAAGATATTGGCTTGACGGTATGGATGAAAAACATCGATTTGACTTGTATTTTCATAAGTGAATTCAATACCTAATGGATTAAACACAGATGCTAAAATACCTTTTAATAAATAGAAATCAGGTGTTATTTTTTCTTTCTTCCATGGGTTTTTATGCCATGGTCCTGATAAAGCAATCCCTAAATGTGTTGGTTCAATTCCTTTAGCAAAACAATGTCCGATTTCAAAGACTGCAACACTTTCCTGCTGTCTGGATTGATTGTATCTTATCGTTTCCAGTAAGCCATGAACTAAACTTTGTCTTAAGGTCTTTTTATCTTCTGATAAAGGCATTAAGATCGATACTGCGTCACCAATTCTATTGTATCTATAGACTTCATCTGTTGGTAATAAACTATAAGTAATGACTTCAGTTAAACCAAGATTTGCGAGTTGATGACGAATCGCTCTTAATCTTTTTTGTTTACTTGTTAATCTGCCTGTTAAAGGTGCTTGAATGGTTTGCATTGGGATTTTATCCAATCCATACATTCTAGCAACTTCTTCAACTAAATCTGCGGGTATTAAGATATCTTTACGATAACTTGGTGCTGTTATTTCAAAAGTGTTATCTAATACTTTATATGTATAGTTATAAGCTTCAAAATAAGAGATGAGTTCTTTTTCAGGAATGGTTACACCTAATCTTTGATTGAAATAATCTTTAGCAACGGTTATTTTAGGATTTTTAACTTGATAGCGGATACTTTTGCTAACACCTTTAGACACCTTAGCATCACATAGTTCAACCAATAATTCTGTTGCTCTTTCTAAACCTAAATAAACACGTTCATCATCAATACCTCTTTCAAAACGATAAGATGAATCACTCTTTAAATCTAATCTTTTACTTGTTTTATAAATATGCTTAGGATCAAAATAAGCTGCTTCTAAGACAACACTTGATGAGTCATCATCAATCATGGAATCAAGTAGACCCATAACACCACCGATTGCAATCACTTTTTTACCATTAGTTATGACAACATCGCTTGCTTCTAGTGTTCTTTTTTCTTCATCTAAAGTAACAACCTTTTCACCTTTTTTAGCATTTCTAACTAAGATGGTATCAGATCCTAACTTCTTATAATCAAACATATGAAGTGGTGTTCCGTATTCGAGCATCACATAATTACTAATGTCAACGACATTATTTATTGGTTTAATATCTTGAGCTAGAAGAGCACTTTTTAACCACCAAGGTGATGGTTTAACTTTAACGTTTTCAAAGTGCCTTGCATAATATCTGCCGCAACCATCGGTATCGATTTCGACTTTTATCGGATTTTTCTTTGTTTCTTCTTTGATTTTGAATTCTTTAAGTTTTACTTTTTGATTCGTCATTGATGCTAAATCATAAGCAAACCCTAAAACCGATAATAAATCAGCGCGATTAGGCGTTAGTCCTAATTCCATCACCCATCCATCTAAAGATAGATGCTTTAATGCTGGGCTTCCGATTTCTCTTGGTCCATCAAAATAATAGATACCATCTTTAAACGTTTCAGGTATATATTTTTCATCAATAGCTAATTCATTTAAAGAACAAATCATGCCATTTGAATCAATACCACGAATTCTTGTGCTCTTGATTTGAAAATCTCCAGGAAGTATTGTACCAACTTGAGCAACAATGACATATTGTCCTTTAGCAACATTCGCTGCACCACAGACAATTTGCTCAACACGATCGCCTAAATCAACTGTTGTAACTTGAAGCGTATCCGCATTAGGATGTTTTTCACAAGTTAAAACATGACCAATTATTAAGTCAGTCGATGGATTAAGCATTTCAAACGCATCAACTTCTATAATCTTTTGATTGGTAATCTCTAAAACGTTATTCGGGATATTTACCCATTGATTTAACATATTTTCGATAATTTTCATCGGTTTACCCCCTTAAATTGTTTCAAGAACCTTAAATCATTGGTATAAAAATGACGGATGTCATCGATATTATATTTCAATATAGCAATACGTTCTACACCAATACCAAACGCGAAGCCTTGGAATTCTTCAGGATTATATCCACCCATACGAAGAACTTCTGGATGAACAACACCAGCACCAAGTAATTCAATATAACCGATTGTTCCATCTTTTTTCATATACGAAACATCAACTTCTACGCTAGGTTCTGTAAATGGAAAATATGATGGTCTTAAACGAATAATACGTTCAGGTCCTAATAAATGTCTAACCATCTTTAATAAAGCATCTTTTAAATTAGTAAATGAAATATTTCTATCAACGACTAAGCCTTCAATTTGCATAAATTGATGGCTATGGGTAGGGTCATCATCATCTCTACGGTAAACTTTACCTGGACAAATGATTCTTAAGGGTTTACCTTCTTTATCTAACATCGTTCTAGCTTGTACAGGTGAAGTATGTGTTCTAAGTAATATCGTATCATCAGTATAAAAAGAATCTTGCATATCTCTTGCTGGATGATCTTGTCCGAAATTCATCATTTCAAAGTTATAATGATCATTTTCTAATTCAGGTCCTTCAGCAACCTCATAACCCATACCAACAAACAAGTCTTCTAAATCTTCGATGACTTGGTTTAATGGATGTACTGAACCTTCATAAAATTGATAACCCGGTAGGGTAACATCAATTTTTTCTGTCTCTAGTGTTTTTAATAGTTCTTGATTTTCTAGTTGTTGTTTCTTTTCATAAAGTGCTACTTCAATACTTTCTTTCGTTTTATTGACTTCTTGGCCAAATGCAGGTCTTTCTTCTTGAGGTAAATCTCTTAATTTACCCATCATTAAAGACACATGACCTTTTTTACTAAGATAGTTATTCTTAATTTCGTTAAGTGCACTTAAACTATCTGCAGTTTTAATTTCTTCTAATGCTTGTTTTTGTAGGTCTTTAAGTTGTTCAACCATAATTATTTCTCCTTCTTTGCAAAAAATAAAAGTCCCTAGATTAATATCTAAGGACGTAATTTATACGCGGTACCACCTTAGTTCTAGAATCAAATTCTAGCCCTTAAAACCTTTAACGCAGGTATACGGGTGTGATTAGCACCTCTCAAAGATGAATTCATTAAACTGATTTGGCATAGCTTCCACCATCCTATGCTCTCTAAACAAATCATCATTTAACTACTACTTCTTATCAATGATTATAAATTAATTTCTTCTCGATGATAGTATAGCAAGAAATCTTAATAATTCAAAGTAAATCCAAACGATTGTTACCATTAGACCTACAGAAACCATCCATTCATATGATTTATCTGCGCCACTTTCAACAATCATTTCAGCACGATCAAAATCTAATGTCAACATTAACGCACCAAATACAATTAAGACACCACTAATCAGTAATGCATATTGCGAAGTGAAAAATATTGATGTTAAACCAAAGATTAAACTTAATACGAAGAATAGCATAATACTTAATAGTACGCTATACATGATTTTTCTAAATCGTGGGGTAACTCTAATGGTTCTACTTGAATATAAGAATAACATCACAGTAAAGATTGATCCTGTACCGATTAATGCAGCAAATGCAACACCTGGTACCATCATTTCAAATATTAAAGTGACAACCCCTAAAATAAAGCCTTCTGAAATCGCATAGATTAATGAAAAAGGCATAGCTAGTCTAGGACTTCTGGTTGCTACTAAAACGGAGATTAATGCAATAATAAAAGCTGCAATTAATGCTGGATAAAACATTTCAGCTGGGATTAACATCAGTGAAAGATATCCACTAATCACTGCAGTAATTAATAGTAATGCTGTTTTACCGATAATGCCACGATATGTCGCCGCTTCGCTACCGACATAAGCTTCACTTCTTTCAAGTGATCTAAATACTGGATTAGAACTACGCATATGACTCAACTCCTTTGAATTCTAATATCATTATATAATAATAAATTATTAAAGTGCAAATAAACCGGCATCTATCACATTATTTTCCGCTTTTAAATCTTTAAATGCACCAAATTGTTCTAATTTTTCAAAAACTGTCTTATTAATCTTAGTTCTATCTTTAACATCATCTCTTGATGTAAAAGGTTTTTCTATTCGTTTTTCAATGATATCATGAGCAACAGACTCACCTAAACCATCGATTGCACTAAATGGCATTCTAAGACCCTTTTCTTCCATGGTGAAGGTTGTTGCTGATGACTTATTAATATCGATTGGTAAAAACTCAAATCCTCTTTTTGTCATTTCTAGGGCAACACCAAGAGTCACGATTAAGTTCTCATCTTTTACTTTTCTACTATATTGTTGAATATTGTTTAGTGAGATTAATTGATTGCGGATCGCATTCGATCCTGCAACCATATTTTCATAATCGAATTGAACCGCTCTTTTTGAGAAGAATCCACTATAGAAAAGTAAGGGTTGATAAATCTTAAACCAAGCAATACGCATTGCCATAATTACATAAGCTGTTGCATGTGCTTTCGGAAACATATACTTAATTTGACTAGCTGACCATATGTACCATTCTGGCACATTATTTTTTCTCATTTCTTGTTCGTAATCTAACCAGGTTGCTTTATCTTTACTTGGTTTACCTTTACGCACAAACTCCATAATATCAAATGCTTTTAAAGGCTGAAGACCACGTTCGGTTAATTGGACCATAATATCATCACGACAAGCGATAATATCATCAAATGGAATTTTACCGTGTTCGGTATTTCCGGTGACTAGATTTTGAGCATTTTTAAGCCAAACATCCGTTCCATGAGATAAACCTGATATCTTAACTAAACCTGCAAATGTATTCGGTTTAGTATCTTGTAACATTTGTCTTGTAAAAGGTGTACCAAACTCTGGAATCGCATAGGATGCAACTTCACTCATGATTTCATGTTCTTTAACACCAATAATTGAAGTTCCTGAAAAGAGTTCATAAACTCTTGGGTCATCTAAAGGAATATCTTGAGCTTTATCAAATGGAAAATCATTAGGATGCTCAAAGACATAATCCATTAAGAATTTAATCATCGTTGGATCATCATGACCTAAGATATCTAATTTTAATAAGTTTGCTTCAAATGAGTGATAATCAAAATGCGTTGTCTTCCATTCTGATGATGTATCATCTGCAGGATACTGTATTGGCGTGACATCATAAATCGTTTTCGATTTAGGAACAACAACGATACCACCAGGATGTTGACCTGTAGAACGTTTCACACCTTCTATTTTTTTAGCAAGTCTTTCTATTTGAGCACTTCTAACTTCTAGTTTTTTATCTTCTAAATAACCCTTAACATAACCATATGCATTTCTTTCAGCAACCGTTTGTATGGTTCCTGCTCTAAACGTATGATCTGCACCAATTAAATCTCTAACATATGTATGAGCAATCGATTGATAATCTCCTGAAAAGTTTAGATCAATATCAGGGATTTTATCACCATCAAAACCTAAGAAAGTTTCAAATGGAATGTCATGACCATCTTTGACTAATCTTTTTCCACAAATTGGACAATCTTTAGTTGGTAAGTCAAAGCCTGATTGAATACCTTTCATAAAGGGTTGAAATGCCTTCTGTTCTTCTGTAATGCCGTATTTGTGTATTTCCTCATCTGTAAAGTGAAACACCGTAAAATCGCCATTAGGGCAGCGATAATGAGGTTTTAAAGGGTTAACTTCGGTAATATCAAGCAATGTAGCAATCAAAGATGACCCTACAGACCCTCTTGAACCTACTAAATAACCATCCTCTAGGGATTTCTTAACCAATAGATGTGAAATATAATAGTTCGGTGCGAACTCATTTTCAATAATGTTTTTTAATTCTCTGGTGACTCGATCTCTAACCATTTGGTGAGGATCGAGTCCATAGATGGCTTGCATCTTATCATAGACTAATCTTCTAACTTCACTGGATATGCTATCAATTCCTAAAAGATCCTTAAAGGCATCATCTGGAAGTGAATAAAGTTGTTTAGGAAATGCTTGAATCTTTTCAATCATGTTATTTAACAATTGTGTATTTTTAACAACGATTTCATAAGCTAATTCTTTACCTAAAAATGCCATTGACTTCATCATTTCATCGGTGGTTAAAAAATACTGTTCTGGCATCGTATCATATCTTGATAAATCATGGATACCTCCTCCAACGAGTGGGGTTCTAATATAGATTTCTCGATATAATACATCTTTTTTCTCTAAGTAGTGAACATCACCTGAAGCGATAATGATTTTATCGAGTTCTTTGGCGTATCTAACAATTTTAGTAATAACAGCTTCGATAATCTCATCACCATAAGCCCCTAATTGATCTTTTAAATGTTTATAAGCTTGTGGAGGTTGAACTTCAATATAGTCATAAAATGAAATGGCCTCTTTTAAATCATCATCACTACGATTGAATGCTGCTTCAAAAACATCACCTTTTGCACAACCACTACCAACTAAAATGCCTTCTCTATATTTTGTTAATATTGATTTTAATGTTCTTGGACCCCCATAAAAATGAGAGGTTAATGCATCACTTACGATTCTAAAGAGATTTTTATAACCTATTTGATTTTGTGTTAATACGTTAATATGATAAGGCATGATATGTTTCCATGCTTCTTTTTCATCGATATTTTCGTTAATTTCATGATACTGTTTTATATTTTTCTTTAATAAGTCATTGAGCATTGATAACCAAATTTGTGCTGTTACATAAGCATCATCTTCTGCTCTATGGTGTTGTTCTTGTTTGACTTTAAATGATTTAGCAACTGCTTTTAAGTTAAATCGTTTAAGCGTATGATTATAAAAGTATCTTGATAGATTTAATGTATCGATAATTAAAGAGTCATCAAATTTAAGGTTTAAGGTTTTGGCATTTTCTTTAATGTGTCCCACATCAAATAATGCATTGTGCGCGACTAAAATGCCGCCTTCAATAAACTTTAAGAATTGGGGAAGTGCTTCATCTATGGTTGGTGCATTTTCTAACATTTCATCAGTGATATCGGTTAACTCAGTTGTAAAATTAGATAATGCTTCACCTGGATTAATAAATGTTTGATATCTTTCAGTAATTGAACCAGACTCTATTTTTACCGCTGCAATTTCAATAATCTTATCTCTTGTACTAGATAGACCGGTCGTTTCAATATCAAAAACAATATATTTAGCATCTTTAAGCATAATCTTTTGATCAGTATCTGAAGTGATTTTGAACATGGTTTCGTCAACGAAATCAAGTTCAACTCCATAAATTGGTTTAATATCTTTACCTTTGGTTGCTTTAAAGATTTCAGGATATGCATATAGTCCATTGTGATCGGTAAAAGCGATTGCTTCATGCCCCCACTTAATCGCTTGATTTACATATTCAGTAGCATCCGTTACTGCATCCATATTAGACATTTTCGTATGCACATGAAATTCAATTCTCTTATCTTTTGCTTTATCCAAACGCTCTTCTTTTTTGTCAATTTCAACATAGCTAATCGCGTTTGCATAAACCACAACATCTTTTTGGAAGGTATCAAAATTAGCAACACCTGAAACTTGAATAAAGTCTCCATCATTTAAGGATTGAGCGAGCATTCTATCTTTTTCACTCTTAATAAAGCGTTTGACATAGATTGCATCATCTTCATCGCCTAAAACAAAAGTCATTAAAGTCGAATTGGTTAAATCTCTAACTTCTAGTTTAGAAATCGTTCCTTCAATTAAAAAGTAAGTGTCACCTTTTTCGTTTTTATATTGATCCAAACGATATTGGTCTAAAGGTATTTCTTTAATTGCTATGGCTTGAGGGTTACTCTTTTTTGTAAATGTTTTTTTGTTTTGTTGTTTAATATTTTGTTTTGCATATTCTTGTTTTTGTTCAAGTACTTTTTCTTGTTCATTAATTGATGTTTGAATTAACTTACTGGTTGGTGTTAAGGTATGAATGACTTCTAACTTAAGTTCAACTTTTAATCCAAAGCCTAAAAAGATATTTTTAATTTCCTTAAAATATTCATTGATATAAGTACTATCTTGATCCACTGCTATCACATAAGCATTATCCTCAAAGCGTGTTTTATAGTTTTTCAAAACTAAAAAACGTGCCTTTTCTTTAGACAATTCAATCACTGCATAATCGAAATAGCTCATCGCGTACTTCTCAAATGGTTCTAAAGACTTATAATTAAAGACGACATCAACACCAGATATAATTTTAGAAATATGGAAATAGCTTTTTAATGTCTGGATAAATGGTAAAAGAACCTCTGGTCCAACAACTTCTAAAAGAGTTATGTGAAAGATCCATCTTTTCCTTGAAACATCAATCGATACATGTTCTAAAACTGCTTGTTTTAGCACAGGTGATGCAAATTTAGATTGTTCTAAAAATAACGTAAATTTATCTTTGTTCACAGTATAACTCCTTTCGATATCATTTTCATGGATCTAAATGCCCATATATGATAAATATATAGGACAATAATACCCAATGAATTTATTTCTTGGATTCCAAATAAAGATGTTACCAGTTGGAAAAAGATCCAAATGGTTGTTAAGTAAACAGATAACTTAAATCTAAACTTAAAGGGTAACTGTATACGAGGAATAAATAGTAACATCATAAATGCCATCAGTAATGCATAAAACAAATAATCAAATAAACCAAATAAATATGTAAGTAGAATATCAGTATATAAAATCTCAGGTTGAGCTTCATAAAATAATTTAATACTTGATGCTAAGTTTCTTATATTAACAGGACTATCATCACTAAAATCGTGATTTTCAAGTTCTATCTGTTGATATGTCATTCGATTAAACTCAACATTGGACATATACATGACCAAATGTTGTTCTTCAAAAATAAAATTAATCGTTGCACGTTCTTGAACTTGTTCACCTATATATAAGGTAAAATGTTCAAATCTTGTAGAAACAGGTTCTCCATATGAAAGTATGCCATCAACAATAAACGTATCATCAACAACAAAATTCTCTTCTATAGCTTTTACCATATGTTCGTAACGGCTTAACTTCATCGATGAATCTATCGATGCATAAAGGATTACGGGTAAAACAAGTAAAAGCGGAAGAAAAAAGAGGTAAAGTAATACTTTTCCCCATGAATCCTTCATAAAAAAAACCGCTTGTGGGGGTCTTGATAAACTAGTTGCTAATCTCTTGAACATACCTTCAACTCCTTGTGTCTTATTATATCATAATAATCTTTTTATGTTAAAATGAATGTGGTGAAAAATATGAATTTAATGAATCACGAAAAGCACTATAATACCCTAAATAATTACTATCTTCAAAAATTTAACAAAAAGGTGTTTAAAATATCGCTTAATGGTGGTTTTACATGCCCAAATATTGATGGAACAGTCGCAAGCGGTGGCTGTACTTTTTGTTCGTATATGGGTAGTGGTGATTTTGCTGGCAATAAATTAGAGCCTTTAAAAGTACAATTTGAAAAGATTAAGCAAATGATGCACCAAAAGTGGGAGGATGGCTACTATATAGCTTACTTCCAAGCCAATACCAATACTCATGCACCATTAGAAAGACTAAAAGCACTATATGAAGAAGCTATTACTTTAGATCCAAAAATCGTTATGCTCTCCATAGCAACCAGACCTGATGTCTTGCCTGATGATGTCATTGATTACTTAGCTGAATTAAATACTAGAATGCCAACCCAAATTGAATTAGGTCTTCAGACCATTCATCAAGAAACTTCAGACTTAATCAATCGTGCACACGATTTAAAATGCTTTGATGAGGCTGTTAAAAAACTTAGAGCTAAAGGGTTAGAAGTTGTTGTCCATATTATTAATGGTCTACCTTATGAAACAAAAGAAATGATGATTGAGACCGTCAAACATCTCAATAAACTAGATATTCAAGGGATAAAGATTCATATGCTACACTTAATGGAAAAAACCAAAATGGGTTATGAGTACAAAAAAAATCCATGGCAACTTATGGATTTAGCTACTTATGTTGATGTTACTGTTGATCAAATCCTTTGGTTAAGAAAAGATATTATTATTCATAGGCTAACCGGGGATGCACCTAGCGAGATGTTAATAGCTCCAAATTGGACGAAAAAGAAATTTGTTGTGACCAATGAGATTGATAAAAAGTTAAGACGACTTGGATTATACCAAGGAGATTATTATGAAAAAGACCTTAATTCTAGAAACAGCACATCTGCTTCTAAGTAAGCATATCACTAAAGATGATATCGTAGTTGATGCAACTATGGGCAATGGTTATGATACATTATATCTTGCATCATTAGCCAAAAAAGTCTATGCATTTGATATTCAAAAACAAGCGCTTATTGAAACCAAAAAGAAGCTAGATGAGCAAAATATTAAACATGTAGAACTCATCTTAGATACACATGAAAAAATCAATCAATATGTTTCAAACTACAAAGGTGTTGTCTTTAATCTGGGATACTTACCTAATGCAGATAAATCAATAACAACAACCAAAGAATCAACACTAAATGCAATCAACCAAATACTTCCTAATCTTAAAACAAATGGTTTCATCCTTCTTGTCATCTATATCGGACACGAACAAGGGAAAATCGAATCCAAAGCTATTCAAGATTATATCAAAACACTTGATCCTACCCTTTATAAAATCGCAAAAATTGAATTACCCTATCAAAACAATCAACCACCTTATATCATCTTTATACAGAAAGAAAAAGACGAAGGCTAAATTGCCAATCGTCTTTTTTATCATTTTCCCATAACAGGGGAATTATGGGCGATTACGTTGAAATTCTTCGATTCTTTCATGGAGTTCGTCACGTCTAGATTCCATTTCGTCTCTAAACTCTTGAACTCTTTCTTGATTAACATCTTTTAAATGTTGATGCATTTGTCTAACTTGTTCTCTCATTGCTTGAGTTTCTTGTAGGAATTCATCACGAATTGCCATTAATTTTTCTTTAAACTCTTCTCTAAGAACTGCAAATGCTTCTTGAAGTTCTGCTAATTGTGCTTCTAGGTCAGCTAATTCTGCTTCAAGTGCTTCAACATCTTCTTCACCTAATTCAATTCGAGCTTCTAGATCTTCAATTTGTGCTTCTAGATCTTCAATTTCTGCTCCACTTTCTTGAATTTGTGGAAGATATTCATCAAATAATGCTTCTCTTGCTGTCATAAACTCATCTTTTAATGCCATAGCTACTTCTTTATGTTCTTCACGCGCTTCTCTAAGAATTGCTTGAAGTTCATCAATTTCCATTTCAACTGCTTCTTCAAGTGTTAATTCATCACTTAGATATACAGCTTTTTGAGCTAAGAATAAGAAACCTGGGGTTACACCATAAGATTGTGCTTCTTCTAAGAATGCAGGTACATAACCATTTTCGCCTTTATCTTCGGCACGGCCTACCATTGCACGATTCTTAAATGCGTTATTGACATGTTCTTTAACTCTGTTTCTAATAGTATCGCCAATTTCGTTATTTTTTGATATTGCTGTTACGCTAACAATAGTTTCTTCTTCAGCGTCAACATCGATATAACCTAACTCAATTGATGTTTGTATAACAAGATCAATTGCATCATCTAAATCAAGTCCAACTAAATCAAGTTCAGCAAGTAATACTTCACCATCTTCATTTAATGGATTTGCATAAACCACTTTTTCGCTTGGTGTTACAATTAGTTCTACACTAGGATTAATATCTAGTGTTACATATGCGCTTTCTGCAGATACCGTATTCGCACAACCTGCGACAATCAGTAAACCTGCGAATAAGAATAGAAAACTAAATACATATTTTATTTTTTTCATATTTTAAATCCTCCTTCTTTCTATGTTTCACTTAATATACAATCGTAATGGTCATTTTATTGGTAATATGTGAATTTTTTTAAAAATCATATTGATTATCTGTTGATTCCGTGAGTCCAGGTCTTCCTGGAATGGTTCTATTTCTTTGAAGTATATAAGGAATACCTTGATCAGGTTTAACTAATATTGAGTAAACATTAGTACCTTGTAGTGAACTTATTCTAACCAATAGTTCTCCACTTTCATCAGTTTCGTCATCTTTTATTACATAACTAATCTTTAACATCTTTTGATTATCTTGACTTGTCATTGAAAACATATAAGTTCCGATAGACTCTCCAATATTAAAATGCATCTCTACATTTTTACCATCTTCAGTTTCTTCAATAATTAATGATACATCTTGTGTGATTTCACCTTGTTTCGTAATGATAATATCAAAATGGTATTTTTCATTAATTAACTGATATTCAACATCAATATAATTTAAATCATCTTTACTCATTCTTAATGTTAATTCTTGATGATCATTTTCAATACCATTTCCGCTAAACTGATAGCTGACTTCACCGATATCGATTCTGCCATCAATAGAAAACTGATTTGTGTTTTGAATTCTATTTTGATTGTAATCCATTCTATATTGTATTTCTTGGTCTAATAAATCTCTTGCTTTAAAGCTCATACGTTTGCCATATTCAGATTGTGTTAAATCTTCTTTTTCTATATCAAAGTCAGAATGACTTGCAAGAAGTTTTTCCATAACTTCAAAATATTTAGCAACATCTGATATTTCTTCATTGATTTTTGGATCTGGTTGATTTGTAAATGGAGGTCCTGCCAATGTTTGATTTTCAGTTGTAGTAAGCTCATCTTCAGCAAGATCTATCAATGCTGATGTTGACATCGTTGAAAAAACTAAGACATTGTCCATACTTTCAAATTGAGGATCGGTAGGTATGATTGGTGTATTAGGTTGATAAAAGAGCATCAATAGAAATACAGTTGCTAATGCACCTAAAGCAAGCGTAAACATAGGCTTTAGACTCAAACGAGACTTATGCATGATAACTTGTTCTTGGCGTGGTAAATCTTTAACACGCTTTAGGATGTTATCAGAAAAATCTTTGATTTCTACTTCTTCAGCTTTAGATTTAATTAATTGTATTAAGTCTTTCTTTTTCATAGTATGTCACCTACCTTCGCTCTTAATTTTTTAATTGCTTTATTATAAATCCATAAGACAGTACCTAATGGCTTGTCCATGGTCTCTGCGATTTCTCTAAACTTTAAATCATTGATGATATGAAGTGTGACCACTTCTTTCTCATCTTGTTCTAATAGATCAAGAATTTTAAATATATCTTCTTGGTCTGTTTCTTCTTCAGGAGAAGGAATACTTTCGACAAGTTCTTGTGAATTAATAACCTTTTTCTCTCGATTGTACGTATTAATTGCTAAATTCCTAGCAATTGTCGATAAATATGCATAAGGATTTGATCCACTTTTATATTGTTCGATTTTCTCTAAGAACTTTACGTAGGTGTCTTGCATGATATCTTCTGCTAAGTCTTGGTCTTTTACAATATTAATGATGGCGTAAAAAACCTGATTCTTTGTCAAGTTGTAAAATGTATCAAATGACTGATAGTTCCTCTTTTTTAGTTCTTCAATAATTGCATGTATCTGATCCATAATTCCCCTCTTCGCTTAATATACAAATGAATATGCCTTTTTATTGGTTTAATTTTATTTTACCACTATAAAAGAAAAATACCCTACAAGGTGTAGAGTATTCAATCTTAATTGCTTAGTTGGCAACGATATTAACTAACTTGTTGGGTATATGTACGACTTTTCTAATTGTTAAGCCCTCAACATGTTTACTAACATTTGGAATTTCTATTGCCATTTTTTTAACTTCTTCTGGATTCATATCTATTTTTGCTGTAAATCTAGCTCTTAATTTACCATTGACTTGAACAACGATTTCAACTTCATCTTGAATTAAGTACTTTTCATTAAATGTTGGCCAATCTGAATAAATGAGTTCTTCATTTTGTTTTAAGATAGCTTGGTTAATCTCTTCAGTCATATGTGGGCATATTGGATTAAGTAGTTTTAACAACCCTCTTGCTTGTTCTTTTCCGATGGTTTGTAGCTTATAAACATCATTAACAAAAATCATCATTTGACTGATTGCTGTATTAAATGCTAATTTTTCATAATCTTCAGTAACTTTCTTAACGGTTTGGTGGTAGCTTTGTCTTAACGCTTTAACTTCCTCATCTTCAATCGGAAAGTCAAACATTCTCCAAACACGTTCTAAAAATTTCTTAGATCCATTTAAGCCTTCTTCAGACCAAGGTTTATCAGCATCTAGTGGACCCATAAACATTTCATATAGGCGTAGTGCATCTGCTCCATGTGATTCAAAAATCTCATCAGGATTGACACCATTACCTTTAGACTTGCTCATCTTAGAATGATCACTACCTAAGATCATCCCTTGATTAAATAGTTTCTTAAATGGTTCAACGGTTGATAATAAACCAATGTCATGTAAGAATTTCGTCCAAAAGCGTGAATATAACAAGTGACCTACAGCATGTTCTGTGCCACCTACATATAAATCTACAGGTAACCATTTATCTAATAACTTCTTCGCTTCATCTGTATCTAGTGGAATCATCCCTAAATGATGTTTTAAGATATAACCGATAAAATACCAGGAACTACCAGCAAGTTGTGGCATGGTGTTCGTATCTCTTCTACCTTTAATACCTTTATAATCAACATGTAGCCAATCATGAGCGTTTGCTAATGGGCTCTCTCCAGTACCACTAGGACGAATGTTTTTTAGTTTAGGAAGTTCTAGTGGTAATTCATCATCTTCTAGGATGTAGATGTTATCATCTTCATCATAGATAACAGGAAATGGTTCTCCCCAATATCTTTGTCTTGAAAAGACCCAATCTCTTAATCTATACGTGTTATGTGCATAACCTTGTTTTGTTTTTTCTAAGTAATCAATAATTTTTGCTTTTGCTTCATTATTAAATAAACCATCAATAATACCACTATTGAAATGCTTACCATCACCAGTAAATGCACCTTCTGCATCACTTTGGACAACTTCTACGATATCTAAGCCATGCACTTGTGCAAACTCAAAGTCTCTTTCATCATGTGCAGGAACAGCCATAACCGCACCTGTTCCATAATGTGGTAACACATAATCAGCAATCCAAATCGGTACTTTTTTATGATTTAATGGATTAATCGCGTAAGATCCAGTAAAGACACCAGTCTTTGACTTATCCATTGCACGATCCATTTCATTTTTTTGTTTGGTTTGTTCGATATATTGCTTAACTTCTTTTAACTCATCTTCAGTCGTTACTGTTAAGACCAAAGGATGTTCAGGAGCTAATACACAATAGGTTGCTCCATAGATGGTATCAGGTCTTGTAGTAAAGACTTCAAATGATTCATCTGAGTCATCTACTTTGAAGTTCATCATTGCGCCATTGGATTTGCCAATCCAATTTCTTTGCATTTCTTTTAAGTATTCTGGCCAATCAAGTTCCTCTAAGTCTTCAAGTAGACGATCTGCATATGCAGTGATGCGTAGCACCCATTGACGCATTGCTTTTTTAACGACAGGATAGTTTCCTCTCTCAGAAACCATTTTACCGTCTAAAAGCTCAATTTCATCGTTTGCAAGCACGGTACCTAAGCCTTCACACCAGTTAACTTCTACATCTTTTAAAACGGCTAAACCATGTTCATACATTTTTTTGAAAATCCATTGTGTCCACTTGAAATAATTAGAATCAGCGGTTGCGAATTCTCTATCCCAATCAATACCTTTACCAGACTCAATAATTTGTTTTTTAAAATGTATAATATTTTGATAGGTAAATTCTCTAGGGTCTTTACCTGTTGATAATGCATATTGTTCTGCAGGCAGACCAAAAGCATCCCATCCCATTGGATGAAGCACATTATAGCCTTGCATTCTTTTAAATCTAGAAGTAATGTCTGTTGCAGTGTATCCTTCTAAATGTCCTACGTGCAGCCCACTTGCTGATGGATAAGGAAACATATCTAAAACATAGAACTTTTCCTTTAATCGATCTTCTTGTGTTTTGAACAATTTTTGTTCATACCAGTAGCTTTGCCATTTCTTTTCAATTTCTTTAAAGTTATAAACCATATAAGTACCTTCTTTCAGTGCTATATCTATTATATAAAAAAAAAGCATTTTTTCAAACAAAAAAAGGGAATTTCGGTTCCCCTTTTGCTTTTAGTTTAATGCTTCGATGTAATTTACTAAGTCTCCGACAGTTTTAATGTTTTGTGCTTCCTCGTCACTAACTTGTACTGAGAACTCATCTTCAATGTTCATAATAAGTTCAACAGCATCAATTGAATCAGCCCCAAGGTCTTCTGCCAATCTTGCTTGCATTGTAATCTTTTCTTCTGGAACGTTAAGTTCCTCCATAATCATTTCCTTAATGCGCTCAAATATCATGTCTACATCCTCCTTATTTCAGCAACGTTATTATAAGTCATTTTTGGTAAAAAGTCAATTCTTAAATAAAAGTTTTTTGAAGTTCAAAGTATTTTTATCGAAAATGCACTTGTTAAAGCTAATCCTTAAGTGTTTAGCACATTTTTTTACATTTTTTGTGAAAATGTAAAATCTCAATATTTTAGAATTTTGATGGAAATATTCCTTGATCAACAAGTTTTCTAAAATGCCATTGGTCATGCGTTTCATTATCTACTTTATAATTCCAAAAATAGTAACCGTATCCTTGCGTATATGCATATAGTTGTAAATATGCCATTAATCTTGTATATAAATCTTCATTAAAACTATTATCTTTTTGTAAGGTGTCAAATTTAAGACCTAATGACCACTCACCAACAATAACTGGAATGAATTTATTGATTTCTCTAATCATGGGTATACGATCATTAATGATTCTATCAATATGCATATCCATCGTCCCATGAATTAAACCATGATCAAATACATGATACAAATGAACATCAAAAATAACATTTTTCATTTCATTTGATTTGAAAAATGGTTCCCAAGAAGAATCTGTTGGACGAAAGGCGTCGTGAAAAACAATAGGTTTATCTGTAATTGCTCTTATTTTGGTATAAGCATCCTTATAAAAATCTTGGATGATTTTCATATCAATGGTCTTAAAAGGTTCATTTAAGACTTGAATACCCCAAAACGATGGTTCATCTATGAATGTTTTAGTAATAAACTCTAGACGATCAACTGTTAAGTCAATGTTTTTTTGGTCTAGATGCCATTCCATCACATTTTGAATACCACCATTGTCAAAACCATTTTGACAACCAGGTGCTGTATGTAAATCAATTAAGACATTTAATCCAACTTCTGTTGCCCATTTCATTGCACGCTTAATATAAGGTAGTGCACTAAAGTATGGTGGATTACCTTCTAGCCACCAAGGAACTGGTAATCTAACTGAATTAATACCAACATTTTTTAAAAAAACAAAATCATCTTTAGTAATAAAGGTTTCCCAATGTTTAATAAGTTCTTCTTTAGCATTTGGTTTTAATGTAGAAAACCCAGTTTCATCATTTGAATTGATATCTTTAAACAAACTTGGTTTCATCCACTGCTCTAAAACAAACCAACCACCTAAATTTACACCTTTAATTTTATCCATAGTTGTCTCCATTTCATTGTTCAAAAAGGATAGATTTAACTATCCTTTGTTTGATCTCTTCCATATAATATTGTAAATGATTTAATCTTATTTCTCAAATCTTTAGATAATTCTTCTTTTAATAATCGCCATTTCCAGTTATCACCAGTTGTTGATGGGATGTTCATTCTGCCTTCTTCGCCTAGGTGTAGATAATCTTGCATCGGAATAATAACTGTATCAGCAACACATGCCATCGTTGCCTTAATGAGGCTATCAACTGGGCTACCATCACCTTGGTGATTAATATAGTTTAGACAATATTCTAAATCTTTTTTAGGTAAGTTTTTAAACCAAGTCTTTGTTGTTTCATTATCATGAGTTCCTGTATAGGCAATTAAATTTTTATGATATAGATGTGGAATATAATCACTTTCTTCTCTTGAATCAAATGCAAACTGCAAAAGTTTCATACCAGGAAATCCTGTTTTTTCAAGAAGTTTTCTAACCTCTGGTGTAACCACACCTAAGTCTTCAGCAATAATATTAACACAACCTAATTTTTCTTTAATGACTTCAAATATTTTGATACCAGGACCCTTTTTCCATTCTCCATTTTTAGCAGTTTTTTCACCATAAGGTACGCTATAAAAGTTTTGGAAGCCAATAAAATGATCAATTCTAATCCAATCAAAGAGTTCCATAGATGATTGAACACGGTCAACCCACCATTTGAAATCTTCTTTTTCTAATGTTTTCCAATCATATAATGGATTTCCCCATAACTGACCATCTTTGGAGAAGTTGTCTGGTGGCACACCTGCAACATGAATTGGTAGTTTTTCTTCATCCAAATCAAAGTATTTAGGATTTGCCCAAACATCACTACTGTCATAGGATACATAAATTGGCATATCACCAATAATCATAATGCCTTTATTGTTCGCATACGTTTTTAATTTAGACCATTGTTCATAAGCTTTAAATTGTAAAAACTCATAGAACTCAATATCTTCTTTCAACATGGTGCGATATTTTTTCATGGTTTCAGGATCTCTTAATCTTAAATCTTCTTCCCAATAAAGCCATGATGCACCAAGATGATGAACTTTGATTGCCATAAAAAGAGCGTAATCAACTAACCAATTTTGATTTTGCTTAACAAACTTTATGTAATCTGGACTTTTTAAATCGAAGCGATGAAATGCTTTTTTTAAGATGTTAAAACGTTCATCATACATTTCTTTATACTCAACATATCTTGGAGAGATAAAGGTTGCTTGAATTTCATTTTTATGGAGTAATCCTTCTTTGATTAAAATATCTAAATCAATAAAGTATGGATTATTCGCAAATGCAGAAAATGTTTGATATGGAGAATCTCCATAAGATGTTGGACCTAATGGTAAAATTTGCCAAAATGATTGTTTACTTTCAAAAAGAAAGTCAACAAATTCATAAGCAGCTTTTCCAAAGGTTCCGATGCCATAGTTGCTTGGTAAGCTTGAAATATGTAATAATATACCGCTTTTTCTCATAGTTTCTCCTTAACCTCAAACACGATAGATTCATAAGGTTTTAAATATATGGTTTGGTTTTTTATCGATTGTTTTTGATAATTACTTATCACTTTGTTAATCATCTCATATGATGATAAATCATATTTCAATTTTTTTCTAGAAAATGAGTTGATGATTAATAAGGTTTGATCTTTCAATATTCGTTTATATGTATAAAGATTTTGGTCATCTGGATCGAGTAGTTGATACTCGCCATAGATGATTACATCACGATACTTGCTGTTTTTTCTTAAATCAATCAATCTTTGATAATGATACCATAAAGAATCTTGATCTTTTAGATTTTTTTCAACATTAATTGTTTTATAATTAGGATTAACCATCATCCATGGTTTCTCAGTTGAAAATCCTGCGTAGATGTCATTAGACCATTGCATTGGGGTTCTAGGGTTATCCCTTGATCTTAATGCTGCTTTCTTTAATGCCTTGACAGGGTCATCAGGTTCTTTTTCTAGGTGATACCGGTAAGTACCGACACTTGAGATGTCATTAAACTGACTAACATCTTCAAATGGAAAATTGGTCATTCCAATTTCTTCACCTTGATAAATAAAAGGTGTCCCTCTCATCATGTGTAATGCAGTAGCAAGCATCTTGCCTGATGCTTTTGGAAATTTATAATCCCCATATTGACTCATTAAACGTGGTTGATCATGATTAAGCCAGTTTAGAGGAAGCCATCCAATATCTTTAAAAGATTCTTGCCATTTGTTAAAAACAGATTTTAATAATACAACATTGGTTTTTAATTGTTTAGTACTTGTGACTTCGTGTAGGTTATTACACCAATTATGGTCAAAATTAAAAACCATCGATAGTTCATCTCTATCAAATGAGGCATATTTAATACCTTGATCAATGGATGCTGCTCCACCGACTTCTCCTATTGTTAGACAGTCATATTTAGAAAAGACTTCTTGATTTAATTTTTTAAGATAATCATGAACCTTAGGAAGATTTGAAAACTTATGCCAATCTAACGGATAACGATCTGTTGATCCTTTAACATCTTCATATTCAGCTCGATCAAGATGAGATACAGCATCAATTCTAAATCCATCAATACCTTTATCTAACCATTTTTTAGCAATTTGAATCATTTCATCATGAACTTTTTCGTTCTTCCAATTTAGATCAGGCATTTTGTCTGAAAAAATCTTCATATAGTAACTATCTGTTGGTTCATCATATTTCCAACAACTGCCACCAAAAAAAGAACCCCAATTGGTTGGTTCAATCTTTTGCCCATCTTTTTGTCTACCTTCATGCCAAATATAATAATCACGATATGGGTTATCAACTGACGATCTAGACTCAATAAACCAAGGATGTTCGTCAGATGTATGATTTAAGACAAAGTCCAAAATGACTTTAATCCCTAATTGATGAGCTTTCTCAATGAGCTTATTAACATCATCCATCGTTCCAAACTCTTTGGCAACATCAAAAAAGTTTCTGACATCATAGCCATTATCATCCATTGGTGAATCGTAAAACGGACATATCCAGATTAAATTGACACCTAAATCTTTTAAGTATTCAAGTTTTTGATAGATGCCATTTAAATCACCTATACCATCATCATTACTATCAAAAAAGCTTTTAGGATAGATTTGATATCCGATGCTTTCCATCCACCATTTTTTGTCCATGTTATAAACTCCTTTGACTACAGTTTCATTTTATCATATGTACTATATGTATAGAATAATGTTAGCGGTTTCATATTTTATATTTTTATCGGCGTGATATAATGATTTTGGTGATAATTATGAATAAATTGGCTTTATGGCATAATGCGAAATCAGAATACTCTTATGCCTATGATTCAAAAACGCTTCACATCATGCTTCGAACAGCTAAAAATGATATCGATAAAGTCCATATCATTTATGGAGATCCTTTTTCTTGGATTAATAATCAAGCGGGAAAAACTGTCTGGAAAAATGAAAAAATAGAAATGAAAAAACGTTATCAAACCGATGACTTCGATTTTTATTTTATTGAAATAAGACCACCATACTTGAGAACTAAGTATGCTTTTTTACTTGAAAATAAAGATCAGTTTTTATTTGGATCGAAAAGAGTTAAAACCATTGAGTCAAAAGATGATTTATATGACCTTTTTGATTTAAGTGAATACTTTAATTTTCCTTACTTAAATCATGAAGATTTACACAATACACCAAGTTGGGTTAAAGATACTGTTTGGTATCAAATCTTTCCTGATCGTTTTAATAGCCAAAGTAAAAACAGCAAACTTATGTGGGGGAAACTTCCTGTAAATAACCACGAATTTTATGGTGGTGATTTACTAGGTGTTATTGATAAACTGGATTACTTAAAAGATTTAGGTATAACTGGTATTTATTTTACACCAATTTTTAAAGCTCCTTCTGCTCATAAATACGATACAGAAGATTATTTCAAAATTGATCCACAATTTGGTACGAACGAAGATTTTGGATTATTAGTTGAAGAAGCTCATAAAAGAAATATTAAAGTCATGCTTGATGGCGTATTTAACCATAGTGGTTATTATCATCCGTTTTTTCAGGATGTTGTTAAAAACGGTGAACATAGTGAATATAAAGACTGTTTTTTCATCGATAAACATCCTGTTATCAATTTTCCATTAGATAACAATGGAAAACCCATTAATTATTTTGGTATTGATTTAAACTTAAAAACATTCGCATTTACACCACATATGCCTAAGTGGAATACATCGAATCCTATTGTAGAAAAACATTTGCTTGATTGTATTGCATATTGGATTGAAAAATATGACATTGATGGCTGGAGACTAGATGTATCCAATGAGATTAGTCATGACTTTTTAAGACAAATCAAAAAAGTGAGTAGACGGACTAAGAAAGATACATTTATCCTAGGCGAAAATTGGGACTCTTCAATCCCTTGGTTACACGGTGACCAATTAGATTCTGTTATGAATTATGACTTAAGCTATCCTATATGGAAATATATAGAACACAAAATAGATTTATCAACATTTAAGAATATGGTAACCATGTATTTAGCACAAACCCCTAAAAACGTGATGGAAAACATGTTTAACCTTGTTGGAAGTCATGATACCATTCGGATTAAAAGACGTCTAAAAGACGATGTTAGAAGGGTTAAACTCAGTTATTTACTCATGTTTCTATCAGCTGGTGCACCTAATATCTATTATGGTGATGAAATTGGAATGACTGGAGAACATGATCCTGATAACCGCAGATGCATGTTATGGGATAAAAAAGATCAAGATCTAGACTTCTATAACTTCACAAAACGTTTAATTGAATTAAGACAAATGCATCCTTCATTTATTGATTATGATTATCATTTCATTGATTTAGATATTTTAGCGTTTAGAAAAACAACAAAAAATGATGAGATTCTTGTTTTAATCAATAATGGTGAAAAGACAAATGTTGAACTTCCTAAAGATCTTATTGGTACTTACTTAGACATGATTACAAATGAAAAAGTTGAACTTCATGATAAAATAACACTAGAAGCATACCAATACCTACTTCTAGAAAAGGGGTCTATATGATGAAACCTACTATTCGTGACGTTGCTAAAAAAGCAAACGTTAGTGTTTCAACAGTCTCTCGCGTTATTAATCAAAAAGGTTATGTCCACGAAGAAACTAAAGTACTTGTCAATAAGATCATTAAAGACTTGGGATTTATTCCTAACCAATTAGCAAGAAGCTTAACCAGTCGAAGTTCTAAAATTATCGGTGTAATCGTTCCTCATATCGGTCCATCTTTTTATGGTGAACTCTTAGAAGGTATCGAATCACAAGCCGCAGCATATGGCTATAAAATTATGTTTTGCCATACTCAAGATGATCCAGATCGTGAACTTGAGTACTTGCAGTTTTTTGAACAATATAACATTGAAGGCTTAATTATCGCATCCAACTTTTCGAATCGTGATAAATTAGCTGAATTAAATATACCTGTCGTTACAGTCGACCATATTTTAGATGAAAACATTCCATCAATTACTTCTGACAATGTCAAAGGTGGTGGACTTGCAGCAACTAAACTGATTGAAACTGGTGCAAGAAACATTATTTTATTTAGAGGACCTTCATTTCTTTTAACAACGATGGAACGTACCATTGGATTTTTAAATGAAAGTAAAAAACATGATTTATTTGTCGATATATTTGATTTCGATTTACTCTTCCCTGATTTTAAATTGATTGAAGAAATTTTAAAAAACAATCCTCATGTTGATGGTATCTTCGCATTCTCAGATACGCTAGCTTTCGCAACCTTAAACATTTTGCAAAAACTAGGCAAAAAAGTACCTCAAGATGTTTCACTCATCGGTTATGACAATACACCTTACAGCAATTGGGTAACACCATCAATAACAACGGTTCATCAGTCCGTTAACTTTATGGGTAAACAATCATTTATTAACTTAACTAGGTTAATCCGTGGTGTTGAACTAGATAGTTTACATGATATTATCGATGTTAAACTTGTCGAAAGAGAAACTACTAAATCTAAATAAGCAAACAAAAAGCAGTTCGGCGAACTGCTTATTTTTTTATATGTTTGAATATCATGGCTGATAATGGACCTAACTTCGGTTTAATAAAGTATTTAAACTGATTTTTTTCACCTTTAATTGCTTTAATAGGTTTTCCATTATACTGATCACTTCCAAAATAAATTTCTTTATCACTATTGATTATTTCTTCATAGACTCCAGATAGTGGAACCCCAACTTCATAGAACTCATGAACATTTGGTGTCATATTTAGAATAACCACTAACGTTTCAACATCACTTCTTCTAATAAATGCAAATACACTTTGATCTTGATCTTCTACAATCGACCATTCAAAACCTTTGGGATCATGATCATAAAAATAGAGTGCATCATGATGTAAATATACTTGAGCTAAATCTTTAAAGAATCGATTTGCCTTTTGATGTGCAGGGAAATCGAACAATTTCCAATCTAACTCTTTTTGGAATGCCCATTCACTAAATGAAGCAAACTCTTGACCCATAAATAATAATTTTTTACCAGGATGTGTAATCCATAAACTTAATAATAATCGCCAATTCGCCATTTGTTGAAAATAGTCACCAGGCATTTTATTAACTAAACTACCTTTCATATGAACAACTTCATCATGAGAAAAAGGCAAGATAAATTGTTCATTAAATGCGTATACTAAGCCAAACGTTATTTTATCATGATGGTATTTACGATGAATTGGATCTTCTTTGAAGTATCTTAAAACATCATTCATAAATCCCATATTCCATTTATAATTAAATCCTATACCACCGTTATCAACTGGATGAGTAACCATAGGATAATCTGTTGAATCTTCTGCCATAAATAAAACTCGATCATCTTTTCCAAATAAATGGAAACTTAGTTGTCTCATAAAGTTTATCGCGTCTTGGTTCACACCTTTTTGTTGATTACCTAAATAATAAATCAAGTTTGATACAGCATCAATACGATAACCATCAATATGAAAATAATCCATCCAAAAGGTTAATGCTGAAAGCATAAAACTTCTGGTAATCCCTTTAGAAAAATCAAGATTATTCGTTCCCCAAGTAACATTTTCTCTTCGGTCTTTGTCATTAAACTCATATAAAGGGGTACCATCAAAAAATGATAGACCATGTGCATCTTTGCAGATATGTCCTAAAACCCAATCTAGAATAACTCCTATACCTGCTTGATGGAAACGATCAATCATATACATAAAGTCTTTAGGTACGCCATATCTTGACGTAGCTGCAAAATATCCTGTGCCTTGATATCCCCATGAATCATCAAGTGGATATTCATAGATAGGTAAAAATTCAACATGGGTAAACCCTTGGTTTTTCACATAATCAATCAGTTCATCAACGACTTCATTATATGGTTTAAATGCGCCAAATTTTCTACGCCAAGATCCTAAGTGAACCTCGTAAATTAAAAGTGGTTGTTGGTAACTTTTTTTCTTATGGTAAAACCATCCTTCATCATTCCATTTATAAAAATCAATATCATAGACTTTTGAAGCCGTTTGAGGTCTTACTTCTGCGAAAAACGCAAAAGGATCTGCTTTATAAATGGTACGATTAGAATTGGTATGTATTTCGTATTTATAAGTTGCCCACTCATAATTACCAGGAACTTCAATTCTAAAAAATCCAGTGTGATGGATTTTTGTTAGTACATGTTTCCAACCTTCATAACCATTAAAATCAGAGACAAGTCTTACTTCTTTAGCATTAGGTGCATAAACTGTAAATTCAGTTGAAACAATTTCACCTTGATTATTTCTAATCAGATGAGCACCTAAAAACTGGTGAGCATTAGCTGCTCGACCGAGTAAGAACTCATTGATATCAAAATCTGAAATAAGTCTCATAGTTATCTCCTATTTTTTTATATAGATGATATAAATTCCTGGTTGATCAATAATTAAACTCTTTTCCTTGGTTAATGCTTTTTGTGATGGGAAAATGAGTTTTCCTCCATGAATTGGACATCCTTCTAATTCAAAGTCATTTTTAATATAATGTAATAATATTTCTTGATCATTTTCTAATTTGTAAATTAACAAATGTTTATCTTTACTAATTGTTACAAAATCTTCATAAGAAATTTGTCGGTATAAACGATATTTTTTTCTTAATTTAAGAAGTTTCTTTAACTTCTTGACACTTTCTTCGTGAATATTCCATTCTATTTGATTAATCTCATCTGAACTGTTATAAGAGTTTTCAACGCCTTTTTTACTGCGATAAAACTCTTGTCCTGCATGATAAAATGGAACACCTTGCGATATTGCAATCAAATGATTTGCAAAGTCTTGATAGACCTTAAACTTTGAATCTTCATTCCCATAACTTAAAAGCATTTTATCATAATATGTCAAATTATCATGACATTCAACGTAATTAATTGATTGATTTGGTGATAAAAACATATGTGGGGAACCTAAGATAGCTTGCATAGCTTTGTTTGATAAATGATTATTACCCATGGTATAACCCAGTTTATCTCCATGTAATTCACCTTTCATCGTGTTACGATAAAAGTCATTAAAATGAGCATAACTAGGAAATGAAGCTTGATTATGCATATTCGATCTTTGTTTTGAACTTACTTCTGTTTGCATATTCCATCCTTCACCATATAACATGATATAAGGATTAATTGCCATCAATCTTTTTTCAATCTCATGCATTGTCTCAAGATCCATTAAGCCCATCAAATCAAATCTAAAACCATCGATTTGATAGTTTTTCGCATAATGAGCTAGGCTATCAACGATGAGTCTTCTTACCATATAATTTCTTGTTTCAATATCATTTCCACAATACGAAGCATCCGTCATTTTGGATTGACGATCATGACGATAAAAATATCCAGGAACAATATCATCATAAGGAAATGTCTTATATTGATAAACATGGTTATATACAACATCCATATTAATTCCAAGTTTTAATTGATGTGCTTGATTAACTACCTTTTTAAAACTATTAATTCGATCATATGGATTATATGGATTTTTACTATACCATCCTTCAAGGGAAAAATATTGACTTGGGTTATATCCCCAGTTATATAATTCATCTTTATTAACATCATCAACATCTTCAAAATCAAATACAGGTAAGACTTGTAGATGTGTCATACCAAGTTTTTTAATATATTCTAAAACAGATCCCTTTAATGTATGACTGTATTCTATAACGCCTTCATAAAGACCTTTAGAGTCTACATCTAGGTTAATTGACATATCTCTAATATGTCCCTCATAAATCACTGTATCGACATAGTTTTTGACTTTAATATTCGTTTTTTCTATTGGAGTCGTTTGGTCCCAATCAATAATATGACTGCCCTCTATTGAGGCAGCAATCGTATAAGGGTCTCTAACTTCCTTAAAGTGATCAACCAATCTAATTTTATAAGTATATGTTTTATTTTCCTGATTTCCATCAACCGTTGTTTTCCAAATTGGCTCTTCATAAGTCATTTTATACTCGTTATTCTCAATAACGACATAGACCTCTTTAGCAACCGGTGAAAATAAATAAAAATCTGTATGTTTAGCATTGTAAACATATCCTAAAGGACCATCATATCTAAATCTCTTCTCAAATTCAGGTGTTAATGTAACTAGTCCTAACTGCAATGGATATATTTGATCATTGATATGAATGATATCATTTTGATGTAAAGTTATAGGATGTTTACAGACAAAAAACTGATTAAAACCTTCGTTTTTTAACCAGTTTATTTCATTATTTTCTAATTCAATTTTATAAATATATTCGTGACTTTCAATTCTAATTAAATTGAAACCTTCTATAAAAACTTTCATTTGATATGTTCCTTTAATGTATCAATTATAATTGGAGTCTCTCCAATATTAATTTTACCATCTTTTACTCTAATTTCTTCTTCATTAACGAAATTCGTATAAGTCCCATCAATTAAAGGAACCTCAACAGTTGTTTGATCTTCAAGATTAAAGATACCTAATAAAAATTGACGTTGATACGTATATGACATGACAACAACATTTTGGCTATGATGAATATTAAAATTACCATAAATAAAAATGGGTTGTTTTTTTAGTGCTGCCATTCTTTTGATAAAAGGTTCAATAGAGTTGGTTTTATTCCATGGTACTAAATCAACATCAAAAAGCGTTGGTTCATGCATCACGCTATGTTCTTGACCTGCATATAGAAATGCTGCTCCTCTTAAGAAAAACATTAAGGCATTCATTTGAATAAAATGGTGTTGATCCCTAACCTTGCTTCTTAATCTTGGTTGATCATGATTTTCAAAACTTCTTAATTTAATATAATTTTTTGGATAAGTAACTTCTTGTCTTGCGATTTCTTCCATCCATCGAGGAAGCTTAGATGGATCTTTTAAATATTCATTCATGTACTCAAAAATATCATAGTCATAACAAATATCAAATGCTTCATACATTTGTGAATCACTTGATATGTCATATCCCATATCTCTTAAGTACTTAATAAATCCAGGATGAACTGATTCGGTTAACCATATCACATTTGGATTAACTTTTGCTACTTCTTGACGTGCTTCAATCCAAAAATCAATAGGTAATAATGGTGCGACATCACATCTAAATCCATCGACCATCTTCGCCCAATAAACTAAGTTTTCTATTAAATAATCCCAAACTTCACGATGTTTAAAATCAAGATCGGTAATATCGCTCCAGTCACCGACACGATTTGCAAACTCACCTTTGTCATTTTTATAAAACCAATGTGGTTTTTCATTGACAAGTTTAGAATCTCTTGAGGTATGATTAAAGACGATGTCAATCATCACCTTTAATCCTCTTTGATGTGCTTCATCAAGCAGTTTCTTAAAATCATCTAATGTGCCTAAATCAGGATGAATCGCATAATAATCTGTAATAGAATAAGGGCTTCCACTTTCACCTTTTCTAGCCTTTTTTCCAATTGGATGAATTGGAAGTAAATATAAAACATCAACACCTAAACCCTTAATACGGTCTAGGTCATCAATAACGCCTTCAAAGTTTTGTTTTTGTGAATGTTGTCTAGGAAAGACTTGATAAAATGTATATGATCTAATTTGTAAATCAGTTTGTCTTGCCATAAGTTTATCTCCTAAAATTTAATTTTTTCAAGTTTCCATAAATCTTGATTATATTGTTCAATCGTACGATCTGATGTGAAGAATCCTGAATGTGCTATGTTTGCAATTGACATCTCTAACCATTTTGAACGATCTTTATAAGTTTCATTTGCAATTTGATGTGCTTTTGTATACGCATCAAAATCTTTTAAGACTAAGAAATAATCACTATTTAATAAGTTATTTAAGATATAGTCAAAATGTTGTGGGTTCTCATGAATGCTTCTAACAAATGAGAAAACGTTCTGTAATCTTGGATCTGCATTAAAGATTTCTCTTGGCTTGTAGCCATTATTTTCATATATTTCACTAACTTCATCAGCAGTTAATCCAAAAATAAAGTTATTTTCTTCTCCTGCATATTTAACGATTTCAACATTTGCTCCATCTAATGTTCCAATCGTTTGAGCTCCATTCATCATAAACTTCATATTACCTGTTCCGCTTGCTTCTTTGGTTGCTGTTGAAATTTGTTCTGATAAGTCAGCTGCTGGCATTAAATACTCAGCATATGTTACATTATAATTTTCAACAAAAACAACTTTTAATAGATGACGAGTATCAGGATCATTATTAAGAATTTCAGATGTTCTACTAATTAACTCAATAATAGCTTTTGCCATATGATAGCTGGGGGCTGCTTTTGCTCCAAAGATAAATGAATGTGGATAATAATTCTTCTTAAATACAGGGTCAGATTTTAATCTTTGATAAACATAGATAATATGTAATATGTTCATTAACTGACGTTTGTATTCATGAAGTCTTTTAATTTGGATATCAAAAATACTATTGACATCTAACTCTACACCTTCATTTTTAAATATATAATCTGCTAAAGCTTGTTTTTTTGCAAGTTTCATTTGATCAATTTTTTGTTTTGTATCTTCATCTTTTCTAAATGCATCTAATTTTTCTAGTTGCGTCAAATCTTGTCGCCATGTTGTTCCTATTTTTTCATCTAAGACTTGAACAAGTTCATGATTGGTATGAATCAACCAACGACGATGTGTAATACCATTGGTTTTATTGTTGAATTTATTAGGATATAAAGTATAGAAATTTTTCATTTCAATATTTTTTAAAATATCTGTATGTAATTGTGCAACACCATTCACACTAAACGATCCATATATACAAATATGAGCCATACGGACATGATGATGTCCAATTAATCCCATAAAATACATTTGTTCTCTATTAAATCTACCATCTTGTTCTAAAACACGCTTGAAGCGGCGATTCATTTCTTGAACGATTTCATAAATTCTAGGTAATAAGTTTCTAAAAATTTGAATATTCCATTTTTCTAATGCTTCGGATAAAATCGTATGATTCGTGAATGCACAAGTTTTCGTTGTGATTGCCCATGCTTCATCATATCCTAGGTATTCCTCATCCATTAATATTCTCATCATTTCAGGAATAACTAAAGTAGGATGCGTATCATTAATTTGGAACGTATAATATTCATTAAACTTTCTAATGTCTCTACATAGCGTTTTATGCTCTAATATAGCTGCTTTAACACCAGCAGCACTAAAGACATAAGATTGCATCAATCTTAATGTTTTTCCGTTTTCTGTGGAATCATCTGGATAAAGTACTTCTGAAATATCTTTAGACATTTTAATATATTTCTTGTCTTGCATCATTTGTTTATCACTTGGTTCTGTTGACCATAATCGTAGAGTAGTGACAACACCGTTTTGATCACCTACGATTTTAACATCATAAGGAACTGCTTTAATCCAAACCGGATTAATCAGTTTCGTGTGTTCAACATAACCAAACAATGGGATATCTATAGCTTCATGATCTTTTCTAGTTTCCCAAATAAAGGGTTGATCTAACCATGGATCTAAATGTTCGACTTGTTTATGGTTTTTAATTTCTTGCAAGAAAAACCCATGTTGATAACGTAAACTGTTACCAAATAGTGGCAATCCTAAAGATGCAGCAGAATCTAGAAAGCAAGCTGCTAATCTACCTAAGCCACCATTTCCTAATCCTGCATCTGTTTCTGCCTGTTCGACTTCATTTAAATCGATACCTAAATCGTGAAATGCTTGTTTAACCACATCATAATGACCACTGTTTTGAAGGTTATTGGTAATCAATCGGCCCATTAAAAACTCCATCGAAAAATAGATGGTTTTCTTTAAATTGTTTTCTCTAATATAGTCATTAGTTTTTTGATATGCTTCATCTAAATTTGCTTCAAGCAACTTAGCTAAAACTGTGTAACGTTGGTATATTGAAGAATCCTTTAAGTCAACGTTATAAGTATCCTTGACTTCTTGAGTAAATACTTTCTTAAAGGTTTCTTTGTCATTAAATATTGTTTGCATAATTATTTGTGCTCCTTTTATTGATGCCTATATATATTTTACCATGCTTTATAAAAAGCATGTTTATGTAACCGATTTCATTTCTCGACGGAAAAAAGGATGATTTCTCACCCTTTTGTAGCTCCTGCCATGATACCTTCGATAAGGTATTTTTGGAATGCCATATAAAGTGCAGTAATAGGTAAACCGACGAGTATAGCACCTGCGGCAAATGCTGAATAATGTTGATAATTTAAGTCATTAATAAATCTAAATAAACCAACAGCAAGTGTCCATTGTCTTGAAATATCATAATCAGGTGGTGCACCAGCTGGTGCGAACCTGAGTAGATATCCTGGTAACAAGTAATCCATCCATGGTCCCATAAACATTGAGACAGCAACGAATGTTAAGATTGGAACGGATAAAGGTAATATGATTTTAAAGAAAATTTGAAGTTTATTCGCTCCATCAATCATTGCTGATTCATCTAAGTCTTTAGGAATTTGTGATAAGAAACCTTTAATAAGCCATAAGTTACCTGGGATGCTACCACCGATATACAAAATACTTAAGTAAGTTGGTCGACCAAGAAGATTAAACTTCCAGAACAATACATACATTGCAATTAAACCCATAAATGATGGGAATGCTTGTAATACCAAAATGGTTAGCAATCCTGCTTTTTTCCCTTTAAAGCTAAAGCGAGCAAAGACATAAGCTGCACCAGTAATTAATAACGTACCACCAAGCATATTGATTAACGCAATCGTCAATGTATTTGTATACCATCTAGTAAAGTTTGTTTCTTCAAAGAGATATGTAAATGCTCCAAAACTTGGGTTATCTGGCCAAATCTGATTCGGTACATCACTTCTAACATTAGCGAATGCCATACCAAAGATATAAACAACTGGAACGATTACGATAACTGCAATCAATGTAATTTCCGCATAAATAAGCAATCTCGATAACATACTAGAAAATTTGAAAATATCTCTTATAGATTCTTTAGTTGCATTTCTTCGCTTAGGAAGTTTTTTGTAATAGTAGAATCCATAAACAGGCATTAACCCCATCAAACCTGGCTTAATGCCTTCATAACCTTTTTTACTTGCATATTCAACAACAGTTCCTTGATGCAGCAAGAAGGCTAGAATAATCACGAATACTGTAAATAGTGTTTGTAATAAATTATTAGAAAGTGATAAGTAAATCACAACAGATGCTGGAATGATAACTATGAATGCTCCTAACAACAGCAATCCATACAACATAATTCTTTTTCCAAGAATTTCAGGACTGATTAAATATTTAAGTTCACGATCTGATACTTTAACGAGTGATTTATTTTTCTTGAAATATGTGAATCCGAAAAATGGAATGAGGGCAATCAAACGATATTTAATACCTTCATAACCTTTTTTCTTTGCATAATCATATACAGTTCCTTGGTTGACCAATATGATTAAGATTCCAAAATATATAAGTAATATATGTAGAATTGTCATATCTTAGTCCTCCTGGAATGCTCTTGTTTTTGATAGGTTCCATGCGGTTAATGAACCTACAAACAAGAAAATCAATACTGAGAATACAGATGCCATGTTATAGATAGAATATTCAACAGTTAACTTATACATCCAAGAAATAAGAATATCTGTATCTCCAGCAAAACCTCGACTGGCTAGACCAGTATTCGGTCCACCACCCGTGATGAAATAAATAACCCCAAAGTTATTAAAATTACCTGAAAAAGTCATAATTAAAATCGGTGCTGTGGAATATAAAACCAAAGGCATCGTAATTTTAATAATTTTTTGGAACTTCGTCGCCCCATCGATGTCGGCGGCTTCATATAAGGTTGCGTCTATGGCTGTCATAACACCTGTCATTAATGCCATAAAATATGGGAATCCTAACCAAATATTAACAACGACTAAAGTTGCTCTAACGAATGTAGGGTTGAATGGATTTGAAAACCATTGAATATTATCTTGTCCTAAATATAAATACCTTGCAAATCCTTCTAAGGTATTAAAATTAACACCTAACATTCCTAAATTCTGTAAGATTGGATAAATTCCTATATCTTGTAAGAATTGATTAATAAAGCCAAACTCATTAAACATAACTGAGAAAACCATTTGAGATAACAATGCTGGGATCGCCCATGGCAGAATTAAAACTGTTCTCCATAGTTTTCTAAAAACAACTTTTTCACTATTTAAAATAAGTGCTTGGAAGAAACCTCCAAAAAATACGGTAAATGTGGACAATACAGCCCAAATAACGGTCCATCCTAACACTCTCCAAAATGCTCGCCCAAACGATGCCCCTAATCCGGATGTAAAATTAAATAATGCGAAGAAGTTTCTTAGTCCAACCCAATCAAATGTTTCTAACATTGATTCATTACCAGCAATATTGGTAAATGCAATAACGAATCCAAATACGATTGGCATAATAGAAATAAACCCTAAAACGAATACTGCAGGTGATAAAACAATATATTCAAAGCTATTTTCATAAACATTAGCGAAATATTTACGATCACCTAAGACAGTTTCTCTTCTTCGTTTCTTCTCTGATGTTCTATATGCATCACTAATACCCCAAAACATTAAGATATAGAAGAAAAATGAGAGAATAACTGCAATCAATCCTTCAAGTAATACCATCATAGAGACATGTCCAAAAATGGGTAGTTCTTCAAGTGGTCGAATGGTTGCTGCTAAAGAATATGGTGATGTAGTAGTGCCAATTAAAGCATCATAAAGTGCGATGTGTCCTGTATAGTTGATTTTGACTGTTGTTCCTAATGTGATTACACCCCAATACCCTCTAACAAACATGCCTGCACGATCATAGAAGAAATCATTAAAATTATCTAGAAAATGATCTCTAATTGATGGGTTTAATTCAAAATAAACTTTTAACATTAGACGTGTATAATCATTATCAGTAAATGCATTACCTGGTTGGGTATATGTATATAACATAGATTGTCTAAATGTATCTAAAAACGGTGTTGTTTTATATTGTAAACGAACAGAATTATAAATTAATCCTGGTTCGATATATTCAAATATCATATTGTTAACTCGATAAAGTGGTCCAACCACTTGAACAACCGGTACAATGATACCTGCCTGAATTGTTATCGTTTCTTCTGTTAGGAGATTAACATATTCAAAAGAACCATCATTGATAACTCTTAAATACAGAACTCCTTGATATCGGTATATTTCACCTGTCTTGCGATAAACGACAAGTCCGTCTCTATTGAATCGTATATTATCTTCATTCAATTCTCCAGTTAGTA
>JANKMU010000015.1 GCA_024650045.1 Mycoplasmatota bacterium
GTAAACCATATCCAATGGGTTCTGATTGAATGATTTCTACTTTTTGATTACAGGAGCTTAATTGAAGTATAAATACCAAAAAAATGATAAGAATCAATATTTTTCTCATTTGAAACCTCCGAAGTCTATATAGATGTATTATATTATATTTTTTTAAATGTGTATAATTTATTTAGACTTTTCATAAAAAACAACGTATTTCACAAGGTATACGTTGTTTTATGTTTATGGATTTACTTCATCAATAATTTGTTTAAGAATAGTCGGTCGATTTGTCATAATACCATCAGCACCATTTTGAATTAATCTTCTCATCTCATCTTCATCATCGATTGTCCAATAATGAACAGCAATATTATGTTGATGTGACATCTTAATTAATGCCTTTGTAGATAGACTTAAGCCGTATTGTTTAGTTGGTAGTTGAAATACGTTGACTGGGTCTCTATAAAAGAAACTTAGCCCTAACAACTGCAATACATAGAATTTAATTACACTGTTTTGTTCTGGTGAAATCATTAAGAATGGATGTGTTGAATTTTTATAGTCCAGCATACTTTGGAATACTTCAGTGTGAAATGATGCCAATACGATGCGTTCAAATGTTTGATAATCATCATCTAGTTCATCCATTAACTCGATCACTTTATCCAAAGCTTCTAACCCTATATCTCCATATTGTTTAATTTCAACATTAATTGGATTGTTAGGAAATGCTTTAATTAAATCTTCAAGGGTGGTTGCAAGAAATTTTGTTTCATGTCTTGGCAAAATACCTTCAGGATAAATAACATCTAAAGGTGTTACTGAATCTCCTAAGTAGTTCGTATAAGGTATAAATATACCTGAAACATTAAAACCATTTGATCTTGGAACAACTTCGTTATGGTACCCAAAATCAATTTCTTGTTCGATTAAATCACTATAATTCGTTTCTATAATTAATGTATTGGTTAAAGTTGTTTTACGATCAAGTGTCGTATCATGAGATAAGATTATAACTCCATCTTTCGTTAAACTCACATCGGTTTCCATCATCACATTTGAATCAACATGATAAGCATTATAGAATGCTTCTAGTGTATTATCTGGAAACTCATGATTTCCTCCACCGTGAGCGATTAATAAAACATCTTGATCACTTGTTTTTATAAATGGATTCGTTCCTTCAACATTTTGAGGTCTAGGAAGAAATAAGAATATAATATAAATAAGAATAAGTCCTAATATAATTTTTTTAGCAATAGCTTTTTTACTTCTCTTCTTGTCTTCCATAAAAAAACCTCCCTATTTTTTTATTATACACAAAATATAGTTCAGATATTAGTTTTTTGTTTCAAAATGTCAATAACATGAAATATATTTTATCTTTAGTTATAATATAGATGAGGTGATTAGATGAACAAATTTATTAAAGGAGCATTGGTTGCTAATGCTGCAGCCATGGGTTATAACTGGATTTATAACATGCCATACTTAGAAAAACTATCAAAAGAACAAAGTCTTGTGTTTCAAAAGGCAGACCCTGCACAATATGAACGTGCAAAAAAATCTTACTATGTTTATCCAAAAGCAGAAATAGGTGATGTGTCTGTTCAAGGTGAAGTCTTAAAATGGCTTTATATAGCAATGAAGGCCAACCCTGAACTAACACCTGAAGATTATGAAAAATTAGTGTTTGAACAATTTCAGCCTGGTGGAGATTACCAAGGTTATATTGAATCATATGGTAAGAGACTGGTCATTAATAAGTTAAGTGAAATCTTAAAATTAGAGATTGAAAAAATTGAGCAAACAGATGATCAATTGGTTGGTATTGTTCCTTATCTGGTATGCAAGGAACTTGGTTTACCAAATGAAAAAGCAATCGAACTCAAAAATACTTTTACCAATAAAACAGAGTACAATGATATTTTTGAAATGTTTGATCATATTATTGAAGACTCTAAAAAAACATCCTTGAAAGAAGCTTTAGAAAAGAATATTAAGTATGCCCCAAAGGATTATCATGATAAATTAAAAAAGGCACTTGAAATGGAAGATACCAAAAAATTTATCATAGAACATTCTGGAACGGATTGTCACATCCCGAGATCTATTCCACTTATTTATCATTTACTTTATCATTCAAAAGATTTTGAAGATGCAGTTAATAAAAATGTATTAATTGGTGGTGCGAGTTGTGATCGTGGATTAGTTATTGGAGCTATCATGTCTCAAGTATCTGATATTCCTGATGCATGGATAAAAAAAACTAAACTAAATTTCTAAAAAAATAGAGGCGAATTGCCTCTATTATTTTTTGTGTGTTTTCTTATTCTATTACAGTCTTTCTTCTTTTTTCTAAGAGATAGACAATTCCTAATAACAAGACGCCTAATAAGAAGAATATACTACTAAAGTCAAATAGTAATAACGGTGATTTTTCATAAATAAATCCACCAATTAAAGGACCTAGTACCATGCCAATCGATACAAACGATTGTCTAATGCCCATAACTGTACCATATTTCTCTTCTTTTGCTTGCAGGGATATATAACTTTGTTCTAATGGTTGATAGATTGCTTTAAAAATAACGTATATCATGAATATGGTATACATAACAAGTAAAAACTGGTTTGCTCTAAAGACATAGAAAATAATTAAAGCACTTAATATATGAATAATAGATATGGTTACAAGTTGTTTTTTAAACTTAGAAAAAATTGGAACAATTAAGATGCTTGCGAATAGTGATACTAATCCTGTTGCCATTACAAATGTACCTAATTGTTGAGGATTATATCCTAACTCATTAAAATAGACGTCAATGTACCTGCTGACATTCATACTTCCAATTGTCATAAAGGTTAATGAAATTAAGAAAATAAGTAAACTTGGTTCAATATTGGTTACTTGTTTTAAAGCTTTAAAGAATGTTACTTTCTTAATACTTAACTCAACCTTCTTAACTTCTTTAAAAACAAAAATAATAAGTACAACATATAAAGTATTAAGTAATGATTGGATTAAAAAGATAATTCTAAAATCAGATGTTCCTAAAATTGATGTTGCTAATGTATTGGTTGAAAGGAACCCACCAACCCAATACCCTAACGAAGCACCTAAAGTGAATGCTGCCGCTGTGTATGCTAAATGTTTTGCTCGATCATTAGGCTTTGATATCGAAATGACATGACTTGTAAAAATCGTGATTGAACTTGCAACACCGAATCCACTTAAGAATCTAAAAAATACCATTAAATATTGATTATTGCTATAAGCAAAGAAAAATTGACCAATACTATATAATAATAAACCAATGATTATATAGATTTTCTTCTTTCCTTGATCACTCAATACGCCCCAAATCGGTCCACCTAACATTAAACCAAAGCTCATGGATGCAAAAAAGACACCAAACATATAGTCTTGTATACCGAGTTCTCTAACAAATGCTGGAGTAACCGGGTGACCAAGATTATGTATGGTAGCTTGAATGATGTAAAATATTATGATTAGATAAACTGTTTTTTTCACTGTTTCACCATTTATTATCTCAATTTGTACAACATCATTATTGTACAAGATAATTGAATAAAAAACAATCATCAAGCTAGATGATTGTTTTGTTTGTTATTTTAAATAGATTTTTAAAACATCAAGAACTTCATTCATTTTTTCTTCATTTGTACCATCTGTAAATGAATCTCTTACACATGAGTCAATATGATTTTTTAAAATGCTTAAGTTTGCTTTTTTGAGTAAAGCTTGAACTGCCATCACTTGATTTGAAATATCAACACAATATCGTTGATCTTCTGTCATTTTAATAATTGCTTCAATTTGACCTTTAGCTGTTTTTAATAAATTGAGTGCTTCTGTATTATCATGCTTCATAAGCTACCTCCGTTTGTGTTTCTAAATCAACTTTTTTAAGTCTTAATGAATTATAGACAACATTAAGTGAACTCATAGACATTGCAGCTGCACCAATCATTGGATGTAATAAACCAAACATTGCAAATGGTATAGCTACTGCATTATAAAACCATGCCCAAAAGTAATTCTCTTTGATTTTTCTAAATATAGCTTTAGATAATTTAATTGCTGATAATATGGTTTCTAGATCTCCTCTAACTAAAGTGACATCAGCAGCTTCAATCGCAATATCAGTTCCTGTTCCTATGGCGATCCCTACGTTTGCTTGTTTTAAAGCTGGTGCATCATTGATACCATCACCAACCATCGCAACTAAGCCATATTGTTTTTGTAAGTTTTTTATTTCATCAACTTTTCCATCAGGTAAGACATCTGAGATAACATGTGAAATACCAGCTTTGCTAGCTATCGCTTGTGCTGTACGTTTGTTATCTCCTGTAATCATTGCTGTTTTGATTCCTAATTTTTCAATCGCAAGAATTGCTTGTTTCGCATTTGGTTTTAAATCATCTGCGACAGCAATAAGTCCTAATGCTTCTTTATTTTTGGCAACAATCATAACAGTTTTTGCTTCATTTTCTAATTCAACCATTTGATCTTCAAGTTTTTTGATATTGATTTTTTGATCGTCCATCAGTTTTCTGTTACCAACAAAGATTAAATCATCGTTTAATTGTCCCTTGATACCTTTACCTGTAATGGCTTCAAATTTAGAGACTTTAACAATTTTTATTTTTTCTTCTTTTGCTTTTTCGATAATTGCATGCGCTAATGGGTGCTCTGATCCTGCTTCAATAGATGCTGCAATCATTAGCATTTCTTGTTGATCTTTTGATAGTGAAACTATATTGGTAACTACTGGTTTTCCATAGGTTAGTGTACCTGTTTTGTCAAATGCAATCACTTTAATATCTTTTAAGGTTTGAACTGCTTCACCATTACGAATTAATATACCTCTTTCAGCACCGATACCACTACCCACCATTAATGCAGTTGGTGTACCAAGACCTAATGCACAAGGACATGCAATGACTAAAACAGCTGTTGCAGTCACAAACGCTAAGGTAAGTGGTGTTTGATCTGTATTCACCCAAGGTAAGATGCTTTCTACTGCGCTCAATATATTAATATGGAAACCCGTAAATACATTAAATGAAATAAATGTTAACACGGTTAATACCATGATTGCTGGAACAAAGTACCCCGTAATACGGTCTGCAAACTCTTGTATAGGAACTTTAGAACCTTGGCATGCTTCAACAAGTTCAATGACTTGTGCTAAGAATGTATCATTTCCTACTTTAGAAACTTTAACCTTAAGTAACCCTTGTTTATTAATGGTTGCTCCAATGACAGGATCATTTACTTTTCTTTTAACAGGCATTGATTCACCTGTTGCAAGTGCTTCATCAATTAAACTCTCACCTTCGATAATAATACCATCAGTTGGTATTTTTTCTCCTGGTCTAATGACCATAACATCTCCGACTGATAATTCACTCGTTAAAACTTCAATTTCTTCTCCATCAACGATGATTTTAGCAGTTTTCGCCCCAAGTTCTATAAGTTTCTTAATCGCTTGTGAAGCTCTACCTTTTGCTCTTGTTTCTAAATATTTACCAATTAAATGGAATGTCATAATCGTAGCTGCCATTTCAATAAATGTCGTAATTGGGAAAAAGAGTCCAAGTAAACCTATTAAATACGGTGGTAGGGACCCTAAAGAAACTAAGACATCCATGTTAGGTCTACCACTTTTAAGTGACTTAAAACTAGCTTTATGGACGTGTGCGCCTAAATAAAATACAATGGGTGCTGCAAGGAGTGCAGTAATGACTGTATAAAATGGAATGGTGATGATAAACATGTGAATCACCATTAAAGACATGATTAAAGAAGCTATTGCTGCTGACAATAACATTTTCTTTTTAGCTTTTTGCATTTTAAGAACATCTGGATCAATGGATTGATCTATTTCTTCTTCTAATAGTAAGTCATAACCGATATCTTGGACAGCTTTTTTAATTTGACTGATTTTTAAAATATCAGTATCGTAAGTTAAAGTCATTTTATCATTTGCTATATTGACTGCAACTTCTTTGACACCATCTAATGCTTTGACGGCATGATCAACATTCCCTGCACATGTAGCACATGTCATACCTTCAACACGCATAGTTATCGATTTAATATTTTGTTTAATGAGTGTTGCATCATATCCAACACTTTCAATAGCTTCGATGATACCTTCATTTTGAATGATTGATTCATCAAAAGTTATAATCGCTGTATCAGTAGCAAGATTAATATTTGCTTCAATAATACCTTCTTGTTTATTTAAAACACGATCGATACTTTGAGCACATGAAGCGCATGTCATCCCAATGATGTTATACTTTAATGTTTTCATGCTCTTAATTCTGCTTTATATCCGATTCTATTAATGGTATCGATAATGGTTTGATCATTAGTTTGTGCCTCATCATAAGTAACAACGACTTTATTTTCCATTTGTTCAACTTCAATATCTGTTATTGCTTTATTTCTTGAAAGCACACGTTTAACACTTTGTGCACAACCTCCACATGTCATCCCTGTAACTTTATATTCTACTGTTTTCATTTGATTTACCTCTTTCTTATTTTTACCCCTCATATGGGGGGGTATTTTTATTCTATATGAATTTAGTTCAAAAGTCAAGTTCGAAGACTTTATTTTGACATAAAAAAACCTCTATTGCTAGAGGTCTTGTTATACTATTTTTTTACTTAAGATGTAGGATTTAATTTCCCACCTAAAAGAACACGTAAAACATCAATTGCATGATATACGCTTTCGCCTTTAGGCATAAATCTCAATACATATTTTAAATCATCACCAGATGTCACGATTGGTAGTTCTTTAGAACCATCTCTTCGTTCTTGACCGAATCCTAATGTTGAGACTAAACCGTTGCATAAACAACGTCTTCCTTCAGTATCTTCAAGTTTACCACCTTTGGCAACATAATCCTTAACTGGTTCTGCTGGACAGCGATATCCAATTTTCCCATTATCTTTTTTATATGGTTCTCTAAGATAACCTAAATCACAGATACGTTGTCTTTTTTCAGCAACTTCTGGAATGCCCATCGTTCCTTCTACTTCAACAACTTTAAAAGGGAAACCTGTTGGTGATGCACGTGGATCGGTTCTTACTTTCGCAATACCTTTTCTAACTGCATCCAATATTTTATGTTTTAAACTCTTTTCCATACCTGATTCTTCACAAAATGCGAAAGCAGTACCAACTTGTACACCTTGTGCACCCATTTGTTTAGCCAATTGTACTTGTTCATAAGAACCAAAGCCTCCAGCCATCCAAAAAGGAAGACCTAGAACTTTAATTGCAGGAACATCAATGATATCGCGTTCACCATAAATTGGTTCTCCGGTTTCTGATAGTTGTACCTTACCTCTTGGTGATGCATTATGTCCACCAGCAACTGGTGCTTCTAATACAAACCCATCAGGACTACCGAAAGTTGATCTTGATAAGTGTGTTGCTAGGGTTGCTGAACTTACGATTGCTAAAAATTTAGGTCTTTTAAGTTTGGGAAGCTCGTTTTCTCCAGCAAACTCTTTGGGTGAGAAATGAGCTAGTGTTGGTTCTTTACTATCATCTTCAGCAACTTTGATTGGAAGACTTGTATCTAGATTTTGCGATAACTCATCTAATGCTTTTGGAATACGAATAGGAATACCAGCACCCATGAGGACATAGTCAACATCTGCTAATAATGCGCCATAAAGTGAAGGTAATGTCGGAACTTGAACTTTTTCTAGTAAATTAAGCCCAATCACACCATGATGTCCTGCTTTAGCCAAATAGACTTCTACAAAGTTAGCAAGCACAGTAAGTTCTAGTAAATCTCTACCATATTCTATCGTAGGCATTGGAACTTGTTTATATTTGTCTTTACCTTCTTGATTAGGATTTGGAGCATACTTTGTTCTTATCCGTTCAGCAATCTCTGGAAACGGAAAAGCTGAGATAGCCCAATTTACATGACCATCTGGATCTCCATCCATGAGTTTTCTTGCCAAAGTCAATGCGACTGCTGTTCCTGATACAACGCCTAGTTGTCCATGCATAGATACAATTCTTGCGAGTTGCCAACTAGAAACACCTACACCCATACCACCTTGAATGATTTCAGGATATTTTTGATTATCTAGCATCTTGAATCACTCTCCAAACTACACATAATGATGTGTCATTTATATTTGTGAATCTACTTACTTCATTTTGATTCTTCATGTCTAATCTCCTTTTTGATTTTGGAAATACTTTTATATAGAACCAATAAACACGATTTGACTTGTGTTTTAAGATTTATCATTATTAATGAATTATATCAATTAAACCATATTTTTACAATTATTTTGAACCTCAAATTAATTTCACATTTTATCACATGAAATGATTTATAAATATAATAAAAAGCGAAACACTAATATCTAGTATTTCGCTTTATTTAGTTTTTTTGTTTATTTAAGTTTCTATTTCATAAGCATAAGCGTTTTTCCCTGATTTTTTAACTTTATATAATAAATCATCTGCTTTTCTAATGACATCATCTTTAATAGTGGCTTGGGTAATTCCAATAGATACTGTAATTGTTTTTTTGGAACGAGGAACTTGAATTTGCTTTGTTCTTTGAAGAATTTCTTCTGCCATTTGCTTAATTTCATTTTCAGGTCTAAAGAACATGCCTACAAATTCATCGCCACCAATACGATAAAAACGATCGTATTCAGTCTCATATTCTCTTAACAACTCAGCGAATGCTTTGATAAATGCATTACCAGTTGCATGTCCATCGATATCATTGACTTTTTTGAGGTTATCAATATCCATATAAATGGCATGGAAGTTTTCTCTTTGATAGCGTAAACCATAATGATGATCTAAAGTGTATTTATTAAATAACATTGTTAATGAATCTTTATGTGCTTTTTCATAATTGAGTTCGATTAAGTTCATATCATAAGTCACATCGTTCATGTAGATTGCGACTATTGATGGATTTTTTTTAGTAGGAAATGAATTTAATCTAATCCAAACCCTGTTATTGTTGATTAAAATAGGAAAAGTAATATCATTGATTCTTCTAAAATCCGATAACTCATTTGAGACATAGTCAAAGTACTCTTGCTTTCCACCGATTTCTGCGTATTTGCATGAATAATCAATAGAATCCAGTAGTTGACTTAATAATATAGATGGTTGGTTTTCATATCCAAATATTTCCAAAGTTCCAGATATAACATGAAATTCTAGGTTTGTCATATCAGAAATATCTGCATATAATAAGACACGATCTTCTCTACCTAATAATATATCTTGATAAATGTCAAGATCATATATATTTTTTAGTTCTTTGGAAGATGATTCGAAATATTTATTTTTCATATCAATCACGCTCTCTTAATAAGTATGATTTAAAATATCAAATCAATAAATGATAAGCTATTCGAACCCCCTTTTCATTATAGCATGTTATTGTTGATGTAATTCTTACATTTTTCTTAAATAAAAAAGCCCTCAGTGAGGGCAATTATGTGGATTTATATGTATTTAATAAGGTTTTTTTTCTGATAAAGAATTCAAATCAACTTCTTTTTCATAATCTATATCATCAAATTCAAAGCCATTAATTTGATAAAACTCTTTTAAAAACATCTCAGTGCCTTTAAGATTCATGATTTCTTTGTTTGTTGCTGTCGTCATCAGGTTAATCGTTTCCTTTTGTATGGAATCATCCATTTCAAGATGATCTAACCTAATTCTATTTTCATCATCAGTAATTCTGTTATCTCCATAAATCATATCTTTAAACAAACGATATTTGTGTCCCAAAATAGTTTCATGAACATTTCTTCTAACCATCACATCAAATAAGCATGAAACGTATATTGTCATTTGTGGAATAAAAACACTCGCTTTGGTTGTTACTGCTTTACTTGATGAAATCAGTGCTTCTCCATGATATTTTGTTTTTAATAATTGGTTCATTACTTTTGCATGATTTTCTAAATCTTCTTTTGCTTTTCCAATCGTTCCACCACGATATATTTTTTCTGTAGTTGGTCCACCAATATAGGTATAAGCTATCGTTTTACACTGATCATTTAAAATTTGGTTTTCATCTAGCACATCGATCCAATCATTCCAGTCGCTGCCACCCATAACAAAAATTGTATCTTTAATATCTTGTTCTGTAGCGGTTGTAACTTTTAAGTCTTTGATTTCTTTTTCGATAATATCAATAGTCTTGCCTTCAGCTTCTTCTCCGATTGCTTTAATATGCGATCTAATGAGTTCATTAGTTTCATAGTTAAGTCTTCCACCTGATGCTAGAGAATAAATCACTAAATCTAATTTCCCTAAATTTTCTTTAACATACTTAACAACTTCATTTTTTGTTTCTTGACTAAATGCATCACCCACAAAATCTTTGTGTATGTTTTTTGTTTCTTGAGCAAACTCTTGGAAGTAGATATTATTCCACCAGCCTGCAGAGCCTGTTTTAGATCCTTTTGGATCGTTTTCAAAAGAAACATTAATGGTATTTGAATCTGCACCATAAGCAAGTGCGATTCTTGAAGCTAATCCGTATCCGGATGAACCACCGATGATTAATACATTTTTAGGTCCATTGAATTTTGGATATGATTTTGCTTCTTTGATTTGGTTTGATACATTTTGTTTACATCCAAGAGGATGTGCGTTTGTAAAAAAATTAGAACGAATTGATGGTTTAATTATCATAGTTTATAATCTCCTAGTTAATGAATATCATATATGTTATATATTCTATTGAATGACTATATGTATTTTAGCATACTTTTTAATTCCATACCATCGATTAAGAAAATGGTAATCATTTTTTTTAGAATTTAATATTTTTTTATTTTATGATAAATAAATCATATCATCAATAAAATCAGAAACATGAACTGTCTTATCGTTAAAATTAAAGTGATATTTTTTGTTATCCAAGCACATTAAAGCTGTTGAAACGTCTATTTTTAATATACATGTATTTGAGTCGTTTTCATCAACATGTCTATCATAAAATAGATAGAAAGCCTTTTTAAGTTTTTCTCTAATCACTGCATTACTAAGCAAAAGTGGATGACCTAAGTTCATACATTTTCCTGTAAATCTATTTAACTTGTAAGTTAATGACACATTAGGATTTGTTTGTATTTGCTTAACCTTGTTTGCTAGTTGATATGTAGTAACATAAATGCAACCATCCAAAAAATATCCGTCAATGATTCTGACTACGGGTTTGTCTTGATCCATAGTAGCAAGCGCATATTGGATATCTTTTCCAAAACTTTGATTCATCAACTGTAATGCTAATTCAAATTCATTCATATACTTACCTTTCGTATTAAAGTATCGTTATATATTATTTATATTTTATCATGTTTATGCTACAATTTGATTGATAAGTATTTAGAATACATTTATGGAGGATAACAATGGAAATAAAGTTTTTATCATTTGAAGACCTCGAAGCATACCATAAAATACCCATGTTTAAAATCGGTTCACAAATCTATGCGTTTGATGACAATGAAAATCTAACTAAAAAGAATGTCAAACCTTTTTCTATCGATTTAGCAGGTGAAGAAAAAGTATCCGATTGGGTGAAGATACTCAATGAAAAAACAACTTCTATTGTTGTTTTAGAAGAAAATGGTATTTGGGTTGGTGGTTGTATAACTGTTACACACTCACCAAGAGTCAATATGTTGAGAAACAATATGCAAAATGCAGTATTATGGGATATACGTGTTCATCCTCAATATCAAAATTTAGGTGTTGGAAGTATATTACTCGAAGCTTCTATTAAGTTTTCTAAACAAATGAATTGTAAACATTTGATTATTGAGACGCAAGATAATAACCCAAAAGCAATTGATTTTTATTTAAAACATAATGCAAAATTGATTGAGATCAACAAACAAGCTTATCAAGATACACCTAATGAAACTCAACTTATTTTTCAATTAGATTTGTAGTGATAAAGTTAAACTAGATAAAAATGTTTCATTGTCAAATGTAGCTAAATGATATATGTCAACAAAATACTAAGGAGGTATCGAATGAGTCAATTTAAAATAAGATTTGCAACTAAAGATGATGCAGGTTTAATACTTGAGTTTATTAAATCACTCGCTGTATATGAAAAAATGGAAAATGATGTGGTTGCTACTATAGAAAGTATTAAAACATCTATTTTTGAGCTTCACCAAGCCGAAGTTATTATTGGTGAAGAGGATAGTAAACCTATTGGTTTTGCACTTTTCTATTATAATTATTCAACCTTTTTAGGTAAAGCTAATCTTTTTTTAGAAGATTTATTTATTAATGAACCTTATCGAAATAAAGGTTATGGAAAACAAATGCTTTCATACTTAGCTAAAATAGCGGTGGATAAAAATTGTGATCGTTTGGATTGGTGGTGTCTAGATTGGAATACACCTTCAATAGAGTTTTATAAAAAAATAGGTGCACAACAATTGAGTGAATGGAACGTTTTTAGGTTACAACAAGATGCCTTAAAAAAACTATCTAAAGGTTATAAATAAATTCATTTGATAATAAATAAAAGTCTATCGATGATAGACTTTTTTGTTGTTATTTTATAATGACTCAAAAAAATAGATATCTCCGCATATACCATCTTCATACTCAGTATTTGGGTAATTTCTAATACATTCAAAATTTCCATTTGTATAGGCATGAATCGTCTTCGTCCAAAAGATTGTTGATCCTAGATTCTTAGGATGTGCTTTGAGTTGCCATTTGCCTTTATGAATATCTAAGACTTGAAATACTGCTTTTTTACCTACATGTTTATTTCTGTATTTATGGACAATAAAAAATTCTGCCATTTGAAAATCAGTTGGTCTATCATCTACTTCTGGCAAATCAATGACCATGGCAAATCCAGCAATTTGATCATTAACGATAATAAAATATGCCCATCTCTTGTTTTCTGTCCAATAATAATCTAAATATGAATACCCATATAAACCTAATTGATTCAATTCAATATTCGTATATTGTGAAAATTCATATTGATATTTTTCTAATAGATTTCTAAGAATTTCTTTGTCAGTTTCTAAAACTTTTTTAAGTGCTACTGTCATCTTGTTCTCCATTCATTTTTTTCATCATGGTAAAGCTTTGATATCCTTTTGGATTGTTTTCTCTCATATGAACAACTTTAAATCCAAACTTTTCATAAAATGGTTTTGCTTGAAATGAAGTTGTTCCTAGCTCAATAACTTGGCACTTATTAAGTTTAGCAAATTCGATAGCTCTATTCATGAGTTCTGTTCCGACATGATTTTTTCTATATGTTTTATCGACCACAAGTCGATCAACATATAAAAGATTTTCATATAACTCACATTGGATGCCACCAATACATTGTTGATCCTCAAGTGCTGCAATATCAAATCTTTTAATGATTTCATCATTGATTTGATAAGTTTGATTGAATTGTTTAACTTTTTGATCTATGATTTTTTGATATTTTTCAATAGCCTCATTTGTTAAAGTGACTGTGTTTTCATTGTTATCTACTTTTATTGAAGTTAAATCTGCATAGTAATAAGTATCACCATTTGGATAATAAATGGCATTAACCTGTTTGAAACCTGCAGTTAAAAAATCATTAAATTGTTCTTTAACCTTAGTAAAGGATTTTATACCAAATGCTTTGTTTTGATAGTAGTTCCAAGCTTTTTGAATCATTTGTTGCAAAATTTGAGTATTTTCATAAAAGACATGTCCAATAGTTGCCCAATCCCAACTGTAATGCACTGTTAAAGCCCCCACTAATCGATTTTGCTCAATCTTATATAGATATATACAATCTCGATCATCATAAGTCGCAAAGTTACTATTATAGGATCTTAATAAAGTTTTAATTGCTTCTTCGTATTTTTTTTCTTCGTCTATTAGATAAATCATGATGCTTGTTCTCCTTGTTATATTTTGATTCTCATAATGCAATGATTTTTTCCTTTAGTATCAATATATTTAAAACCTGTATTTTCAAAAATTTGTCTTGTTGAATTATATAAAAATGAACTCGTTACAGATATGCCTTTGGTATCTTGAGGATAGCTTTCAACAATACCTCCACCAGCTTCTTTAATAAGCTTTAAAGCACCTTTTAATGCAAATTCAGAAATTCCTTTTTTTCGATAATCTCGATCAACAAAAATACATGTAATTCGATAATCAGGTAATTCAGTTTTTGATTCTACTTCTTTTTTATGATAAATGTTTGTCAACTCATTTGGACTTCCATATTGGCACCAACCTATACACATGTTGTTATGAAATACAAGTGCTGCATGAGCTCGATTGGTTTCAACAAAATACTTTTTTAGTAAGCGATTATTTTCAAAACTTCTAATGCGATCCTTAGGTTTATCATGAAAATTTAGACACCAACATCCTCCCCAAACACCATGATGCTTAACGATAAGTTTTTCATAAGCATCCCATGTATCTATATTTAAAGGTTTGATAGTATATTGATTCGAATCTATTGTTTTTATCATATATGATTACTAGCCTCTCACATTGATATAAATCTTTATTTCAATTATATCATGATAATTTCTGATAAATGATGAAAAAAGATATATTGAGAAATGATTAAACTCAATATATCCTATATGTTTGTTTAAATTAAATTGTTTTAACTTGTGTGAAAAAATAAAGATACTTTATCGCAGCAATGATGATCAAAATGATTGTAACAATTGGTTGGTTTGTTATGATAATCGTTGTTAGTAAGATACAGTCAACAAAAATCATTAAACTCCATTTTTGTTTTCTTGTCATTGATCTTTCTTCAGCAAATCTTTTGAGATATTTATGATATAATTTCGTGTTGATAAACCATTGATGAAATTTATCAGATCCTTTAGAAAAGAAATATAACGTTAATAATAAAAATGGTGTTGTTGGTAAAACAGGCAATATAATACCTATGACTCCTAGTCCTAATGTTAAGAAGCCAAGGCTGACATAAATCATTTTCATTAATCTTTAGAAACAAGGCGTTTTTCGCCTTCTAACGCTACAATATGTTGAATGTTTTGTGTGATTTCTAGTGTACCTAAATATTCATTATCTTTTGAACGAACTGCGAAATATCTGATATATACAAACATGTCTTTAAGTTTTATCCAAAAATCTTCATTGTCTTTTTTTCCTGATTTAAAACTATCGATTATTTCATCAACAACGTGTACACTCTGAGGTGGATGACACATGGATACATGTCTTCCTATAATCGTTTTGGGACGATCAAAGATACGTTCTTTGCCTTGAGTAAAATATTTAACATAACCTTCATGATCAACAAAAGTCATGTCAAATGGTAATGTGTTTAACATTTGATTGACTTGTTCAAATGATAAACTACCAGCATCAAATAAAACTTCTTGTTCATTTGATTGCTTAACTTCTTGTTCATCAACATGTTCTTCTTTTTCATCTGGTTTCCATGACTCTGTAGGCTTATTTAAAAAGTAACCAATTTCTTCAGATGATGAATCTACTAAAACCCAATCAAAAAAAGTCATGTTCTCTAAAAGCATGGGCATTAAAATATTATCTTCTTTAAAGACCATATCTTTAATCTTTTCGACATTAAGTTTGATCTTTTCTCTTGTTTTCTTTTCATCTTGTTCGATAGAACCAAGATCATTTAAAATTTCTTTTATTTCTGATCTGATTTCATCATCGACACCCCACATTACTTTAGGTGGTGCGGTAATCCCTACTTTTTCGAGCTTAGGGAAAAATAGATACTCTTTTCTTGCATAGTGAAAGTGAATTTCTTTTAATCGATCATATGCGACTCGTAACATCAAATCTACCGACTTTCCTGTTTGATTTAAGTAAGGTTCTATTTCTTCTGCAATAAGATTTAATATACTCTCATTTTCTTGTTTAAAAATTCTAACAGGATGTCCTTTAATTGATTCATGGTCTGAGAGACTATGAATATCTGAAATAGATCCTTCAAAAACTGCAGCATGAACATCGCAAAGTTTTTGTACTTCTCCTACAGCCATCCCATCTTTGATTAAACTTTGTTCCATTTGAGTTATCTCAAGTGTTGTTACATCTTCAAAATGTTCTCTAAACACCTTTTTAGCCTCTTCTAAAGAGGTTCCACTATGTAAACTTAATATGATTTCTTTAAGTTTTTCTTGTCTCTTTTGTGATACATTATTAATGAATTCACTCATCTTTATTCTCCTTCTACTTGATAGCCTTTTTCTTCAAGACTCTTTTTGATGATAACTAGATCAATTTTTCTTAAATTTGATCCAGCTTTTAATGTCATAAATCTTCCTACTGTTTGTAACATGCCTGGTTTAGTTATTTCTTTAAACCCTAAATCATGTAATATATGTTTAAGCTTTTCATCTTTTTGAACAAGCTCTAATATCGTTTCATTGATATTAATAATCATCGAATCACTTCCTTACCCGATTATTTTATCAAAAGATATTTTTTAATCAAAGCAATATCCCTTATGAAAATGGTTTTATGTTTGAATAAAAAATAAGACAATGATTTATCATTGCCTTAGTTTATAAATGTTACATATAATTAGTTGAAATATTTTATGATGTTGATTGAATTTCATTGTAAATAATTGGGATGCTTTCGATAATATCTGTCGCAAGAACACTTTCAATGTGTTTTGACTTGCTTGCTTTATTTCCAGCAAGCATGTGAAGTAATATCGCTTGTTCTATAGGAAGATCTCTCGCAGCGAATGTAAGTATTATACCTGATAAAACATCCCCAGAACCTGCTTTAGCAAGTGCTGGTGTTCCTTGGTTTAAAAAGGTGATTTTATCTTTATTTGCATATATCGTCGAAGGTCCTTTTAAAACAATTTCACAATTGTATAGATTGATACATTTATTCATATAAGTTAAAATGTCATTTTGCAGAGTAGTAACATCTATGTCCATAAGTTTTGCAAACTCACCATAATGAGGTGTTATGATGACTCGCTTATTAAAACGTTTTTTATGTTGTTTCAAATACATGATACCAAGAGCATCTAAAATCAATGGAATTTCTGAGTCTATTAAAGTGTCAAATACGAGTTGCTCAAATGATGTAGGTTTTTTAATACCAAGACCAAATAAAACAGCATCTTTTTTTTCAAGTAACCTTAACATATCTTTTTGATCTATTATCACATCATACATGATTTCAGGAACTGAATAGATGTAGTGATTTTGATGATTTTGATGTGTTGCTATAGTGCTTAATCCTGCTCCACTGACCAATGCACTGTGTCCAGCTAAAGTGATGGCTCCCATTACACCAACTTGTCCACCAATCGTTAAAACACTTTTATAATGATATTTATGGGTGTGATGAAGTCTTTTAGGCATTGGTTTCATTTCTTGATATAAATACATCTGGTTTTCAATAGGTTCCATACCAATATCAACGACTTTAACTGTTTTAGAGCAATCTAGTCCATCATTGATTAATAAACCAACTTTAAATGCATGAACAGTTAATGTAACATCAGCTTTGACTGCTGTTCCCATGATTTTTCCTGTGTCTGCATGAAGACCACTTGGTAGATCTAACGATATAATCTCATATTGTTGTTGGTTGATCCAATCAATAACTTCTTCATATAATCCTTTGACTTCCTTAGATAAACCAATCCCAAAGATACCATCAATTAAGACATCTATATTTGGATTATGATTTACTTTTTTAATCAAATCCGAAATTTGATTGATTGAATATAAAGGCATATTGTTGTGTTCATATGCATCTACCAGTTTCATTATTGATTCTGAATCTTTATCTATTTCGCTTAATATAATTGCAGTAACTTGATGGTTATTTAAATGTGCTTCTAGACCAAAAGCTAATGCATCTAATCCATTGTTTCCTTTTCCACAAATAATGAATAAAGATTTTGGTTTATGATGGTCTTCACAAAAAGATTGATACATTGCTTTACCTGCTTTTTCAATCAAATCAAATGATGAAATTTGTTGTTTTTGCATTGTTAGTTCTTCGATTTTTCGCATTTGCTCAATCGTAACTACTTGATTCAAATGAATCACCTCGATTTATATACAATCTATATATTAATTATATCATAAGATTAAGTGTTGTTTTTTTACTGCGTCCTATATAGTAATGCATTTATGACCTTTATAAAGGTCTTTTAACTTTTATTCATAATGTGATTATGGTAGTTCATTACTTTTGATTTCGAAAATATATGGTGGTAAAATATAAGAAAACAGATAAGAAGGTGATTTTATGGGTTGGCTATCTCAATTGCTATCATTAGTAGTCGCATTATTATTTTCAACACTCGTCAGTTATGCTATCACATACTTTTTGATTAGAATTCATAAGAAACTATATTTTTTATTACCTGTCTTCTTTGTCATATTTTCTGCAATATTATGGGGGTTAGGATTTTTATCTGATGATTGGGGAGCATTGGGATATATGCTATATGGTGCATTTGCGTTAATTGCAGCAGTCGGTTCTTTTATTTCATCGATGATCTTATGGAAGAATGCTAAGAAGAAATCGACATAGACATGCTTTAAAAATGATCACGATACCATTGTAAAAACGTAATGTTTTCCATTAACGTTTTTTTTTGTTGCCATTATATATTTATAATTCTTAAGACACTACTTCTATTGTTTGATATAATTAAATCAAACGAACCCATGGAGGGAATATACTGATGATTCCACTTAAATATAAGCATATTGATCAATGTATACAATTGTGGCAGGTGTTAATTGATAAAGAACAATTTATTTATTCACCTATTAATAAAGAACAATTTATTTCTAAATTTTTAGAAAGCACGAATAACTATCAAATTATTTCTTTTGTTTATCTTGATGGTCAACAAGTTATTGGTTGGGCTAGTGGTACAATTGATTTATTGAATCATAAATCCTATATAACCATGATTATGGTTGATCCAGAATATCAACGAAGAAAAATAGGTACTAAGTTAGTATCAATGCTTGAATCAAAGATCAAAGAATTTTCTAATGACTTTAAGACAATTAATATCTTATTTTTTAATCCAGTTCAACTAAATTGGATTATTCCCAATACGAAAAGTGATGATCATCCTAATGCTCCTGGAGTCGATATTGAATCTTCTGCTTTTTCTTTTTTCCAAACATTAGGTTATCAAGAATTTGCAAGACAAAATGTTTATTATAAAAATATACGATCTTACACGTATACAGTAGAAACCAAAAACCTAATAGAACAACTTAAAAATCAAAATATAATGATAACTCAATATCAAAAAAATCAACACACTGGTTTAAATGAACTTTTTCAAAACTTAAATAACCCTTATTGGGAAAAAGAGATAAATCAAGCAAGTCAAAACAATGAACCGATATTGGTTGCAGTAAAAGATAAAATTGTTATAGGCTTTACTGGGCCCTTAAGGGTTCAAGCAAGTGGCAGAGGTTATTTTGCAGGCATTGGTGTCCATGATGGTTACCGTGGACATGGTATAGGCAAAGTATTGTTTGCATCACTATGTAAGTCACTAAGTGCAATTGGTGCAGAATTTATGAGTTTATTTACTGGTGAAAACAATCCTGCAAGAAAGATATATGAAAAAGAGGATTTTCAAATTGTTAAACGGTTTGCAAATATGAAAAAGGAGATCAAATAATGAACAAAACAGTTATGGCAATCGGAGCACATATTGGAGATATGGAACTTACTGCAGGTGGAGTACTGGCCACAATGTCATTAAATGGTGATCAAGTCATTACAGTTGCATTAACAAGTGGAGAAAAAGGAAATCCTAAAGATATGGATGTTGAGACTTACCGCAAGCAAAAACAAAATGAAGCAAATGCTTTTGCTGATTTATTAGGTGGAAAAAGCATTGTATTACCATATGATGATGGTACTTTAGTTCACGATCAAAAAATCTCATTTGAAGTCGCTGATCTAATTAGAAAATATAAGCCAGATTATTTAATCACACATTGGAAACATTCAATGCATAAAGACCATGAAACAACCCATCATATCGTTAATGATGCTCAGTTTTATGCTGCTCTTTCTGGTTTCAAAAGACAAGATCCTCCACATTTTGCTGCAGGACCTTATTATGCTGAAAACTGGGAGGATTCAACAAATTTCAAGCCTTATCATTACATTGAAGTAAGTCAAGAAGGATATCAGTTATGGCAAAAAGCAATTGATACTCATTGGTTTGCTATTCATAGTTCTTCTTTTGACTATAAAGCCTACTATGAAGCTTTAATGATTGTAAGAGGTAGAGAAGCAAGAAGAAAGTATGCTCAAGCTTTTGAAGTATTAGAACACTTGAAAAAAGTTGTAAAAAGTTCGTTATAAATAGACTATTTTTCCAATTCTTCGTAGGTCGTGACATTTTACAAAATGAACATATTTCTTTATAATAAATATGTAAATATATGATTCTTCATAAAAATAAGGAGTTGATCTTAATGAAGAAAATAGCAATATTAATCGCTGATTTATTTGATGACAAAGAGTTACTCGTTCCATATTACCGATGCCTTGAAGAAGGCTTTGAAGTTGATTTGGTTGGTGCTGAAAAAGATACAGCTTATAAAAGCAAATTTGGTCTTCCAATGAAAAGCCATGTTGCATCTAAAGATGTCAAAGCAAATCAATATGATGGATTGATTATTCCTGGTGGTTTTTCACCAGACTACATGAGACGTACAAAAGAAACGGTACAGTTTGTTAAAGATATGGATGCATTAAAAAAACCAATAGCAGCAATCTGCCATGGACCATGGATGATGGCTTCTTGTTGTGATTTAAAAGGTAAAAGAGTAACAGGTTTTTTCTCTATTAAAGATGATTTAGTTAATGCTGGTGCAACCTATGTTGATGATGCAGTCGTGGTTGATGGCAACTTAATCACATCTAGAACACCAAATGATTTACCTGTGTTTATGAAAGCATTTATTAGTGGATTGAGTAAATGATAATCTAAAAAATATATATTGTATCATTTGATAAAGAAAAAGACCTTGCAATATTCTCAGGGTCTTTTCATCTTTATTACTTATTCTGTTTTGCTTTTTATGGCTTTACTACTGTTGTTGCATCTAATGTAACTTCTGTTTGTGCATATAGGTTACCATCGATTGAAGAATTTGTTCCCATTGATATATTTGTCATCGCAAGAATTGTTCCTTCAAAATGTGAACCTGAACCAATTGCTACTGTATCAGCAACTTGCCATACGATATTCTTAGCCAATGCACCACCTGTTAAAATAATGTTCATATCAGATGCCATTGTTAAATTACCTGAAATTTGGAAAATCCATACATCAGTTGAATTACCATTAAGCGTTAAGTCAGTATTAATTAAAACTGAATTCCCAAACTTGTAAACGCCTGATGTTAATGTTTGACCACTTAAGTCACCACTATATAATTCAGTATAATTAGCTGCTCTACCTGCTGCATCTGTATACGCTGTTCTCATATTTGCGATTGCTGTTGTTAATTCTGTAGGTGTTGGAGATGTATAATCAGATGATAAGATTTGGCCTGTTACTAAACTTGATGTTGAAAATGTTCCTGTTGAATCCATAATCAAACCAAAACCAGTAATGTATGTTGCTGCTGAAGGAGATATTCCTAAATCACCAGTAACACTTGATCCTGCTGTTGTTGATATTCCACTTTCAGCAAGTATGACAAAATCGTCTGCAGTACCTAGATCTACAACAACTGATAAGACATCACCAACTGGATCTACGTCTTCTGTTGGGACAACAGTTGGATCAACTATTGGATCAACAGTTGGATCTACTGTACCTGCACATGCACTCACTAGGAATGTCATCGCAACCAATATCATGATAACTAAAACCTTTATATTCATTATTTTTTTGAATGTATTCATATTTAAAACTCCGTCTCTACTCAAACAAGAATAATTCCTCTTTAGTTCAAGTACTTCCATTATATACCTTTATTTTCATTTTGTATACTTTATTTTCATATTATGTCTTTTATAACATCTTATTTTCATATTTTGTATTATATTTTTTCTTATTTTCATATATAAATCAGTATTTCTGTTAAAAATGCATAATATTACTCACATAAAAAGAAAAACAAGTATTTTGTCTTTATCGAGCTATAATATTAGACTCATACTAAATAATCTCGCTCGTTTGATATTTTTCATATGCTATAATATTTTCGGTAGCTACTAAAATAAATTTAAGGAGATTTTAAAAATGATAAAAACAACTTACAAAATGAGTGCTTTAACGATAGATAATATACCACAAATGATTCAGCTTATCATTGATAGACAAAAGGTTGAAAATAATTATTTTTCATTTTTAAATGATACAGAATTAGAAACTAAAAAATTAGAAAAGTATTATATGGATTTATTTGAAAAAGAGCAAGTTAATGGTGTAGGAGCATATGAAGACAATGTTTTAAAAGGTTTTATCATGGGCATTTTAACGAAATCAAAATATACAAACTATATCTTGGTACCTTATATATGTATTGCAGTTGAAAAGGGTAATCCTAATCATTTGCTTTATCAAATGTATACTTTTATATCCAAAGCATGGGTTCAAGAGAAGTTTTATCAACACGAAATCTATATACCTCTTGGCGATCCTTCATATCAAGAAGCTTTATTAAATCTTTGTTTTTTTATGGAGCAAACTTATGCAATCATGCCTATATCTGAATTTAGATCTTTAAATGATTCTGTAAATGTTAACATACGTTTAGCAACTTCAAATGATGGACATGTGATGAGGAGTATGTCAGATTTAATTTTTAGACATCAAAATGCTTCTCCTGTTTTTATTCCTGCGCTTGCTGAAATGGTTAATCTCATTCGTGATGGCTATGAAAACTCTGTTACTGATGAAGATAGTATTATACTTATTGCTGAAAAAAATAATGAGGCTATTGGTTTTCATCTATATGAAAAATCAGATTCATCTATAAGTATTCCAAAAAATTGTGTTGAACTAGTAATTGGTGCAACAAAAGAAACTCAAAGAAATAGTGGTGTTGCTACTTCACTTATGAATCATGGGTATAATATGATGAAGGAGAAAGGATATAATTATATCAATACTGATTGGAGAATCTCTAATCTTGCAGCTCAATCATTTTGGATGAAATGCCAATTTAAGCCTTATATAACGAGATTTGTTCGTATAATTAATCCTTTGTATGAGCATGCGAATTTTGATGTTTTAGATGGTACTGTTTGATCTAGATTATAATATATACTTGTGATAATAATATGATCATCTATATGGAAGGTTACAGATAGGAAAAATCTCTGTTTTCGAATAAAAAAAAGGCTTGATACAGCTGTATCAAGCCTATTCTAGTCAAATGTATTGGGTAATCTATTTTAATACAATTGTAAGCCAACTAAATCTTATATTACACTTTATCTTATATATAAAACATCCTCGTCACAATCTTTTTAATATGTCATGATGTCCGATATCTAGCATGATTATTAAATTCTCATCTTGATAGGCCCATATGATGCGAATCGACATATTGATACTAGACTCAAACAATATTTTACTTCCTTTAATTTTTTTTGATCTAAGACTCGGATGCTTATGATTTTCTATAAATAAAGATAACTTTTCATAAAACATTTTCTTCTCAACATCTTGCAACCTAGAAAAAGATTTTTTGAATCTACTAGAAAATAGTATTTCATACCTCATTTCTTTTTCTCATTCTCTTTATTGTCATTTTCTTCATCTATCTCTTCCAAATAGCTTATGGCATCTTCTACAGATTTAAATGGACCAACATTGTACTCTGTTGGTTCTTCATTTAATCTCATTACAGTATCTTCAAGTTTTTTGATATAGAATTTTGAATATACTGCTACAGGTTCAATGATCATTGCCCCATCCCTTACAGAAACTTCAAGATGATCTCCTTCTTGAATATTTAATTCATCAACAATTACTTTTGGAATCGTTATTTGTGATTTTTTTCTCAGATTAATAATCATTCTATCTACCTCTTTTCCTACTTTCTTACTTTCTAACTATATTATAGCATTTTTTTAGAGTCATAGCAATAGTCTCATTTAAGATTAGCATTTAGATTTCATTGTGACATTGTTATAAAACCCTAAATCATGAAAAAAACAAATCAAATTGTGTAAACAACTTTTACTTGATAGAAATTTGTCCCAAATATAAGTGACTTTTCACAATACAGCATACTCACAAAAAATAATAAAAACCTTAATTAAGGTAAAAAAGGCTTGATACGAGTTGTATCAAACCTATGCTTCTTATATGGGTTGTGTAACCTATTTTAATACAATTGCGCACCCCTATCAAAAATCTACGCACCTCTAGTGAGAATTTACGCACCCTTGAGTTTTTTTACGCACCCCTGAATTACGGCTTAACTAAAATGTTTTTTTAGAGGCAATGAAAAATGTCGAAAATGACTGTTGTATTTACCCTATACAGTCCAATTTTTTTTCGTTCATCTTTTGATCCAATTTGATATTCACGGTAATGCTGGTTTCCTTTGTGACTTTCTGATAGAACGAATCTTAATTAAACTGCTTCGGCAGTTTTTTTATTAATGGACCTACATGATTTCCTTCATCATTTCAATTGGCTGTTTTGACCTAAAATAGATGAACATAAATAGCATTCCAATAGATACCACAAGTATGGAAATCCCAAAAATCAATAAAAAATCTACAACATTCATGGAAAAGAAAAATATTTCATAAGGTAGATTTTTAGCTAAATCACGATTGAGAAGTTCAATTCTTCTTAAAATAGGAAATATTGAAATCAAAAACGCTAATGTGGTCAATATAATCAGTTGGGCAGTAATCATAATCGTAACATGCCCATAATTACCACCTTGCATGGAAATAACTGCTATTTTATAAGAATGTTTTTTGTGGTAACTAAAAACATAGACGGTAAGCAACACAGCTAATAATCCAAAAGACAAATATGCATAGTTAAGTCCATAATTTTTTATAGAACTCACATATCCATTAGCTTTATCAATAAGAACTGTATATGGAGTATTTTCAGCAAATCCATAAACTTCATAATCTGGATTTTCCAGAAAAAATGATCTAGGTAGATATGGCCATTCCAATTCTTCTAATAGCTTAGAATTAACATACCAGTTTGTGCCAAGCATCAAATAATTCATTCGAAACATTGCATTAAGTGTGATATGATCCATATTTTCACCATACAAGCAATCAATAACAAACGGATCTAATCCATCACTTTCATAAACACCAATAACAGATACTTGTACTGACGATCTTGATGCTTTCCTAATGGATTCATCAATCAGCAAATATCGAAACATCCCATCAATCACATATGAATTCACCAAATCTGCATCGACCTCCAATGGATCTACACCTATTAGTGATGCAAATTGATGTTTTGATAGTAGAATTCCTGAGTTATGGTCCAATGAGGCTCCGATAAAATTATACATGCTTAAACTGTCAACCATTCTAAATTTTCGAAAATTATTCTCTTCGCTCATGGTCTCACTAAGATTACTTGAAAATATTATTTCGTTGAATGAAAAATACATATTTTCAGCCTCTAGTTGTAAAAGAAATTCAGGAGATGCATAGATAGATTGATATCTAGCTAAATGAAAAGTCTCAAATGGATAATCATTGTAATTTCCACTTTCGGTATATGAATAACTCTCATAATTTGTTCCAATGATTCCCGAAATTCTCATTTCCATCTGGGTATCTCTATCAATTAATGTATAATCTACTAAGTTTTCCATTTCGACAAAATCTAAAGCTTCTGTTTGCAATAGATTAAATGCCATATAATCGTAGATTAAAACTTCGTTAACTTCACTAGGCATTGTTCCATATAAAAGATTTAGATGAAGCTGACTAAAATCATCAACGATGATAACATCAGTAAAGATTGTTGATATATATGGAGAAAAAGAGTAAGGTGGACCAATACTTACATGATAATCAATAAAATCTTGGAAATTTTTTTTTAAATAATAAGAGCTTAGTATTGTAGCTCTATCATTAACAGCATGAGATAATCGATCTCGTATTTCTGAAGGAAGTCCTTCTTGAAATGGGAACACTCCAAAGTAAAGCATTTCATCTCCAAGAAATCTTGCTGTATGAACATATTCAGTAACAGGTATCACATAATCGTCATTCATTTGCAAAGTTGCTACCAAAGCATCTGATGAATCATACTTTGATAGTGCATAGAAATTCCCAAAAAAAGTTAAAACTAGACTAAATAATCCTACAATAATCATCATCATAATTAATTGTTTTTTCATAAACAGTTTGAAATACTTAAGAATTCTAAAAATAGAAAATCTTGTTTTTAACTCTATATTATCCTTCTCTAGAATCGGTGTGTTTTTATTTAATCGGACATCATCACGGATGATTTTTCCTTGGTCAAGCTCTATAATGCGATCTCCATAATTTTCAGCAAGTTCCTTTTCATGGGTGACAACAATAATGAGTTTATCTTTTGAGAGTTCTTTTAAAGTTGAGAATATTTTAATTGTAGATTCTTCGTCTAGATTTTCAGAAGGTTCATCGCATAAAAGAATTGAAGAGTCTTTAATCAAAGCTCTTGCTACAGCAATACGTTGAAGTTGTCCGCTACTTAATTCATTGATGTTTCTATCACTAAATTCTGATAAATCAAACTGATTGATAATCTCTTGAACTCTCTTTTGACGCTCAAGTTTGTTTGAAACTCCTTCGACAACTAAAGGCAATTCAAGATTTCCTCTAACATTGAGCTCATATAATAGAGCATGATTACTTAAAACATAAGCAACCATGTCCCGTCTATATTGCTCTCTATTCTGACGATTTTGTCTAGATATATCTATATCGTTAATCATTACATTCCCTGAGGTTGGTTTATCTAAGGCACCTATAAGATTGAGTAATGTAGATTTTCCACTTCCATTTTTCCCAATAAGAAAAACCATACCTGTAGAACTAAATTCGACAGATATAGTCTTAAGTGCTAGAACATTAGCACCAGTATTGGATATGTAAACTTTACATAAATCCTTTATCTTAACCCGTGTATCCATGTTCATAGTACCAACGTAAATTTGCTTCATCTAGTGTGTATAGTTTAGCTGTTGGATTAACTCCTGTTCCGTAAACTCCATACATTGTTGTCTTGTTCTTATAGATTTCATCAAAAACATCTGCTAGTCCAAAAGTATGTCCTAATTCATGTAAAGCAGTGTTATCTTTCTCTTTTTGTGTAAAATAATACATGATTGAAGCATCAAAAGAAATTAGAGATCCAACAATTTTTGAATCATCTACAGAATCGTACTCTGGATTATTATAAGCAAGAGTCATTAGTCCATTTGTACTTTTCAAATTAATAATTTGAGTATCGCAACCTATTGGGTTATCACAACCTCCACCAGGTGGAAGTGGTGGTGCTATATGCGTTTGTGCTTTGTAACTAGAGTTAGCGAGACTCATATTAGTTATGATCTCAATATATGGTTCCAATTTTTGAGAGTACTCAAATGCTGCATTTTCCATTGCTTTTCTATATGAATATGGTAAGTCACCCGTGTAATAAATTATAGAAGTCGGATTACCATTAGTTATCATTCTTCCATCATCTGTATGTAAATAAGCTTTATCTCTTCCATATTCCAGAAAAAAGTCATACTCATCTTGTGTTATTCCTTCAGGTAAACTAGAACATCCGCTTAGCAAAATCAAAAATAGAAACAAAAAAATAAATAAAAAATGTGTCTTCCTCAAATATAATACCCCCTTTGTTTTTTTTATTATATCACGCGCTCATTTACCTGTCAATTATTGGGTTGTGTAACCTATTTTAATACAATTGCGCACCCCTAGCAAGATTTTACGAACCCCTGAATTATGGCTTAAATAAGCTGTTTTTTTTAGAAGTCTTATAACTGTCGAAAATGACTTTTGCATTTACCCTATACAGTCCAAACTATTCTTCAATCTCAGGTGATTACTCGATACCAATTTGTTCTAGGAAATAACAACTTAGATTGTTATATTTTTGATGAAACTCATATATATCATAATATTTTTCATTATAATACACTATGTATTGATACCTAGTTTTAGCACTAATGCTACATGAACAATTGTCTTCTATTAGGTATGCAATACTTATGAAAAACATTTCATCTGGCACTTCTCTGTACAAAATTGTGTATTGATCAGACTCATACTTCACTTGCCAATCAATGGCAAAAACATCAATAGGTTCAGTTTCTAAACCAATTACGTTTGGATCTTGCAAACTAGACTCAATGGGTTGTTCAACAGTTAATAAAGGAACCAAAACATAGCTGTCATCACCTACTAATTCTTTCTGTGTATTTGAGCTATTACAGCCAGATAAAGATACAATCATTAGTACTGACAACATTATATTTTTCATTTTCATACTATTAATCCTCCTTTAACCAATTAATTCAATATGCAGTTAAGTCAAGTTGATCAAAAATATTGTATACAGTTGAATAATATGAATGTGTAGAATTTCCACCGGATAAAACACCTTGTACATATTTCAAGTATAAGCCTCCACCAGCATATATTGTTCTAACAAAAGGCCCACCCGAGTCTCCAGCTATAGTGACAATATCAGTTTCAACCATTTGATATAAAATTGTACCTGACATAATTACACTAACTGAACCAGTTGTGATTTCACCATATAATATACTAGTGTGATTATAATCACCATAATATGCTATGACAGTCCCAACTACTGGATATGATGACGAGGTGTTTAGGTATTGATAAGCATTATTGAATACCAGATTTTTACTCGGAATCCACCTCGTTGTATACCACCAATCACCCCGTAAATCTACAAAAGCAGCATCTGCAGTACTGTAGTCTTCAAAGATGAAACTGTCTACATCTCCGACAATACTTCCGTAAATCTTTATATCTTCACCAACATCAGAGCCGGATTCAGTTATACAATGGCCCGCTGTCACAAAACCGGCATCTCCATCAGAATTTCTTGCAGCAAATCCAACTGTACATCCAAAATTCTTAATAGTAAAAAAATCTCCATTCGTAACAGAATATGTGTAATGAGTATTAATCTCATCAGTATCAAACTCAATAACAATATTCTCAATTTTCAGTAAATTGACTAGAGTTTCTTTAAGATTCTCATTTGAAACTTTAGTTGTTACAACTAATGAGTTGGTAATATCGTCTATTGATATTTTTGATATTGAATATTCACTAAAATATCTGGATATTATTTCTATTGCTTCTTCAAATTCCTTTATAGAATATTTTGCATAACCAACCTCAAACTGATCACTAAAATTGTAAGTTCTATAAATTGCATCCATATATTCTAATGCAAAGTTTATATGTAAAACATCATTCTCATCAAAATACGCACCAGCAAATGAGTTTGAAAATAAATAAGAATCTTTCTCATTTATCCATAAATTATCAAATTCATATAGAACTTGAGCTTGTTTCTGTTCACTCCTTTCAAAATTAGTGATACTACTTTCTGCATTAACACTGATACTACTAGTGAATGTAAAAATTACTAAAAGTAATAAAATCAAAACTTTCTTCATTTTCTTTCCCCCTTTTTAATAAAAACAACACACAAGTCGTAGCATGTGTGTGTATAAATAATTCCGTAAAACAACTTATAGTAAGTATACTATCGATTTGTAGAATTGTCAAATTCCTTATATCTCAACATTCAGTATAAACTTGAATATTGAAATAGGTTAAGTCCTTGTATTATTCATAGATTTGCAGTATGAGAATATACTTGTCAATAGTAATCAATTGTTTCAATGTAATTCTACAAACCACACTTCATCAAATCATCAATAGTCATATTATAAATCTGAGATAATCGATACATCACATCAAGCTTAACCAACCTAGTTCCCATCTCATAACTTTTGAGGGTAGCTTCACTAATATGTAGGAGTTCAGCCACAAACTTCAATGACATTCCATGATATAGCCTTTATCCTTTATTGACTTACCAATTTCTTTTTTATCAATTGATTTGAGTTTTGGTTTATGTTTTGGAAAACAAATTCGACTCCAGTTTTTCATTATTACATCGATATTGTTAAAAGTTCTTATATCATAACTAAAGCACCCATTTTTTATCAATAATTTTTCTAATAATTGCTTTTGTTCTTCAGTTAGTGAATATTTTAAGATTTCATATTGTTCAAGGACTTCTTTGGCTTCATGATGTTGCCTAATGTTTTTAATCCGAAAATCAGCACTACCAATTTTATCATATGTTCTAACGATAGACTTAGCTCTTCTTAAATAATGTCTACACCAATTCCAAAAATCTGTTTCATTGTTTCTAAAGTGCATTGATGTAGTTCTCTTTATAGATCCTTATAGCGTTATTTTCAATTGAAAATCTATGCAACATTTCATCAAGTGTAGCTATTGTAGAATACTTATACTTATGGTGGGTAACTATCTCTTTGAAAATTTCATCAGTATAGGATTTTACTCCAGATTCTTTTTCTTCATTATACCTAATATAATTGATATCTTTAATTGAACTTACCTTTTCTATTAATTCTAAAGCAGTAACTAAGCGCACTACTTCATCATAAAAATAGGTATCGAATCTAATTAGATGATATTTTCCGATTGATTTATTGTTTGAAATTATCTTGTTAGTATAGATTTCTATAATATCCTCATCTTGATCTCCAATATCAAAATAGTTGTACAACGCTTTACCAATCATCATTCCACTAAAATAATCAACGTAATAATCTTTGATAGCTTTGTCAAGATCCAACTCTTCATCAGAATTGACTATATACACACCTTTTGAAATGCTATAGACAATTTGTTCATCCTCTAATCTGTTTAATATTTTCAGTAAAGTTTTATATGGAATTAGAGAGAACCGATGATTTTGTTCATATTGTACATCAAAAATGTGTCCTTGATTTTGCTTGCAGAACTCTCTTAATGTTTTCGTATAATTCATTATTTCACCTTCTTTAATATAAATTATATCATTTTATGTCGACATTTCACATATTTTACTCGACATTGTCGACTTTTTTCTAATTTATTGAATATTCGTAAAACATCCTTATAGAGCGATACTTATAAAAAAGACATCTTGTATTGGATACAAAATGTCGACTTTTAATTTATGGCGGAGGAAAGGGGATTTGAACCCCTGCGTCCTTTAAGACCTACAAGCTTTCCAAGCGTGCCTCTTCAACCACTTGAGTATTCCTCCATATATGGTGCATCCGACATGGTTCGAACATGCGACCTTAACCTTCGGAGGGTTATGCTCTAATCCAACTGAGCTACGGATGCAATTCATATCGCGATTGTTATTTTACCATTTATAAATCTTTTTGTCTATTTGTAAAACAAATAAATGACTTATTATCATTCAACTAATCAATTCAAAATATATTTGGTTAATTCAAGTATATGTCATATAATACATGGTATAATATTAAAGGCGAATATAAAAAATAAAAATGACGGTTCAACAGATTTAGGAGAGAATTATGAATAGACCGATATTTAATCGATATGAAAGAAAATATATTATAACTGCAAAACAGAAAGATGATCTGATTGAGTTCCTAAAGGAATATCTGATTGAAGATCCCTACTCAATAGATAATAAACCTTATTCTGTTTATAATATCTATTTCGATACTCATGATTTTGGTATTATTCGTAACTCTATTGCTAAGCCTAGATATAAAGATAAACTACGCTTAAGAAGTTATAAGTTTCCCCTAAATCCTGAAGATTCAGTATTCCTAGAGATTAAAAAGAAATTTGAAGGAAGAATTAATAAACGAAGAATTACCATGAGATATGATCAAGCAATAGAATATCTTGAAAAGAAAACAATACCTGAATTCAATAATTTTAAAGATAATCAAATCATGAAAGAAATAGATTATTTTATAAACATACACAATGCTTATCCTGGAGCGTTTATCAAGTATGAAAGGATTGCCTTGATGTCACCAACTGATGAACTACGTGTGACATTCGATTATAATATCAAGTTTAGAAATCAAAAAGTTGACTTTACTAACGATTATGGCAATCTTATTCTATCAAATACAGATAGTTGGTTAATGGAAGTTAAAACTGAAGATAATTTTCCTTTCTGGTTAGCAAGAAAATTATCAGAGTATCAATTATATAGTCAAAGCTTTTCAAAATACGGAAGAGCTTATCAACAATATCTATTAGGAGGAACTAACGATGACTACATTCTTTATCACTATTAATATGGATACATTAACACTGGAATCAGTGTTATATGTATTACTAGTTTCAACAATACTTGGTGCTATTATAAGCTCAATATTTGTATACACACATAAAAAGACGGTTTATGACCATTCATTTAGCATGACACTTCTATTATTACCACTTGTCATATCTATTATCATTATGCTTGTTTCAAACAATCTTGCACGAGCATTTAGTTTAGCTGGTGTATTCGCACTTGTACGCTTTAGAACTGCAATTGCTGATTCAAGAGATATCACTTATATTTTAAGTGCTGTAGGTATTGGTTTAGCATCAGCCTTAGGATATTTCGGTTATGCAGTCATTATTACAGGATTTATAAGTTTCTTATTATTAATGTTGCATTTCTTTAATTTTGATAAAGATCATACCAATCATGCAAAACTAAAAATCGTTATTCCAGAGAATCTTAATTACTCTGATGTCTTTAATGATGTCTTTAAAAAACATTTAAATGGACATCAACTTCAACGTGTGAAAACAACAGATTTTGGAACGATGTTTGAATTAACATATTTAATTAAACTAAAAAACGATACAGACCAAAAAGAGTTTTTGGACGAGTTAAGAGTTAGAAATGGTAATTTAAGTATTACGCTATCCTCTGATTATGTATCACTTACATCTGAATAATAGATAAAAAGGCTGATTCAGCCTTTTTATTTTGAGTTCCTATTAGAACCAATGATTGAAAAATGAGTCTGTGAAGTCTTTCATAAAGTCTTGAATATCCTTGAAGAATTTTTCTTGAAGGCTAAATAACGAGTCTCTTGAAACGAGTTCATTTTTTTCTTTATTTTCTTCTGGTTTACCCTCAATCATTTTATCGGTCTCATACTTCTTGGCTCTTGCATGTTTTGATGATGATTTTGATTCACTTGTAATTTCACCATTTAATAAGATATAATGTGCTTTTTCTTGTTCAACAAGTGTAAGACTCTTATCATCTTTTTCATTTGCACTCACATATTGATATGCAAGTTTTGTCTCAGAAAATCTTTTGGACAATTCAGTTATTACATCAAGTACAGGCTTTTCAGTCTTGAAGTCAATACGATCATATCCAACAAAGACATCTTCAACTTTTTCCTTAAAGTTAGAGGTAACCTTAGTCAAATCAAATGAACTCTTCTTTTCACCTTTTGAATTCTCCAGAAATGCCATCATTTCTTTGACTTCTTCAATGGTTCCAAGGATTCTTAGTCTATTTGAGACTTTCAACATAAACATCACCCCTTCTAACTATATTATATTACTGGCACTCTAACATGTCAAGTGCTGATTATGTTTTTTATAACTTTTTTATATCTTTGATATAAATAAAAAAACAATCCAAAGATTGTTTGTGTTTTACATGGTCGGGACGACAAGATTTGAACTTGCGACCTCTTGGCCCCCAGCCAAGCGCGCTACCAAGCTACGCCACGTCCCGTTAGGAATAAACCATTGATATTATATCAAAACATAGTTAAAAAAGATATCTCTAAGATTATGTTTTCGTATACTTTAAAATTGTTTTTTTAATACATCGTCCTCAATAACTGTAGCGAAATTTCCCCAGATTTCTTTGTTGTACATATTGATTAAATCTTCACCTTTGACATAAGTGCTATCAAATGTTGAATTATATCCTTTTGGAATATAAACATGGTAGTTTAAATCGAATGCTGATTTGATGGTTGAGTCGATGCAATATTCAGTCTGCATACCTACTATAATAATATTTTCAATTGATTTAGATTTTAAATAAACATCAAGATCTGTTTGATAAAAAGCACTGTTAAACTTTTTGTCAATAATTTTTTCATGATCTTTTGGTTTAATTTCATGATATATTTGCCATCCTGTTGAGTCAGCTACTAAAGGACTACCATCTTCGTTATCTTGATGTCTAACATATATAACTTCAACTTGGTTGCTTCTACAAAAATTAATGATATCTTTAACGTTTTCAATTAACTGTTGTTGAAAAACGGGTTTTTCAGCAATCAAAACTTCTTGCATATCAACAACCAGTAAGACTGTATTTTTCATCTTTTATATCCTTTCTTCTTTCTAAATTCATTATATCAACCTAAAGATAAGAAATAAAAAGATTCGCAAAATAAAAACAGAAGATCATCTTTCGATTAATCTTCTGCTTTTTGTTTAGTTATTCGCTAGTGAGCCCATTGGATCCCACGGTTTCAATACTTTAGGTTCTTCTTCCCAAGCTTTTCTTTGTTCATCTGTTAAATATTTTTCATGAATAACAGCTTGATAGACATAACGATCAAACCAACTATCCGTTGCTAAATAATACCCTTTACTACCGTTAGTATCTCCCCAACTGTTTTCAATTTTCCAACGATTTGGTTTATCGTTATCGATATTAACTGCAGTAATCAGCATAGCATGATTCATCGCGCCTTGGCTGCAGTCAAGTTCATCTTCTTTTGTCATAAATAAACTCGTTTCAAGCATTTGATCATAATCAAACGATTGATCATCCCATACGCCTTCCTTACGGTCACCATATCTAGCAACGTCAGAACCAAACCATACAACTTCATTATCTTTAAGTTGTTTTAACACCAAATCTTTTAAATCTTTCATTTCTAAGTTTAAGTATTTAATTTCTCTACCACCAATAACATTGCCTAAGTAAGCAACAGTATATGTTTTTAGGAATGGTTTATCTTTAGTAGGTGCATGAATAATTGATACGTAATCTTTTAATATATCACCAATCTTAGTTTGATAAAATGCTTGTGGAGTTAAACTCTTTTCAATATGATATTGATCATTTGAGACATATTCAAAATCAAACGTTTTCGGTGGAACACCAAAGTTTGTTGTTAAAAATGTATAAAGTTCATCTAATGCCTTTTCTTTAAGTGCTTTAATTTCATTTTGTTTATTTGCAGCAGCAAGTCTTCTTGCATTTGCTGCATATTGTCTTAATTTAACATTAATGATTTGATTCATAAAACGTGTGCCACTACTTGATGCAGTTTCTGTCATGGCTTCTTTTGGTACAACACCATATTTTTCGATTAAGCTGACGAACATATCCCATTGACCACCATCTTGAATTCCGGTTTTTAAAATATGTTGTAGTGTTCTATCATCTTGATCAACATCCAAAAAGTCATCCATAATTTCAATAAAATAATTAATTTTTTCTAATTTGTCATAAAAAGCTGTGTAGTTTTGAGATAACTCAAACTCTTTTAAATCATGCTTTTTAGCAACGATTTCTCTTAAAACATTCAGTCCTGCAAAGATCCAGCATCTGCCACTTGCTTTTTGATTGGTTACTGGTAATGTTTTAATCTCGTGTGAAAAGCGGAATTGAGTTGAAGCTTTTTGTTCTTGCTTGTCAAAAAGATTGGCTAATTCATTTTTCACTAATACTCTTCTTAATGCATTTTGAACCGGTTTTTTATCAAAACTTGTTTGTAGCTGGTTCAAATCTTTCTCAGTTATTTTTTTCATATTCTTCTCCCTTTTGTCATATAGAAGATGGCCTTATCTGGCCATCTTACTTTTATAATCTTATAACTCTTTCATCTTTAAATGTTTCAACAATAGCTTGATCATTTTCTTTAACGATGACTAAGCTTGTATTCACGTAATTAATAATATTAGAAACACGTTGTGGTGGAACAGCAATTAATAATTGAATACTTAAGCTATTATAAAATTTCATCATCGCATCAATACGACTTTCATCCATATTGTTAAATGCTTCATCGAATAAGACGATACATCCTGAATCGATACGACGATTTTTTGTTAACAATTGTTGGAATGATGCAGCAATAACGATATAGAATGGCACTTGAGTTTCCCCACCACTCTTTTCTCTTGATACTTTAGAGAAGTATGATTTATTCCCGTTTTGATTTGTTACTTCAATATCGTAAGACATATAGTTTCTATAATCTAAGAACTTATAGGTCAATAAATCATATTCTGGATCATTGCTTGCAATCTTTTCAAATAGTTCCATTAAGATGGTTTCATTCTTCTTCGTTAATCCTTCAGTAAACAATGTGTGTTTACTAATCGCTTCATTGCCCATAATAATGCTATAGTATTGCTTATAATCAGGATTATCACTTGCTTTATAGATTAACTGATAACTATCAGATCCAAAAGTCTTATCGGTTAATGCAAAGTTAAGTTCAGCAATTTGTTGTTGAGCATTTTCAATGCTTGCTCTAAGTTTGCCAACAAACTCTTCTTTAAATCCAATTTCTGAACTTTTTCTAAGTTCGGTTGCTTCTTGTTCATATCGAACTAAATTATTATTTCTAATTTTTTGTGCTTCTTGTTCATAATAATAAAGTTCATCTAAAGATGGTGCAGCACCGAAATGATATAAATCGATATATGCTTTCATCAAGTTGACAATATCTGCTTCTGCCTTAATAATTTGTGAGTTTAGGGCAACTGATGATGCTGCTAAATATTTTGAAATCGATTCATGGTCTTGTTTATGTTTAATTTTAAGCGCATAAAACTGTGTATTTGCTAAGCTTAGTTTTTCTGGATGTTTTTGACTTAACTGCTTTTGCTCAACAGTGAACTCATCAAGTTTAGTTTTAATTTCATCAATTAAATCTAATATTCTTTGACGCTCATCACGATTGGTTGCAATCTCTCCAACTAAACCATCAGCTTCTTGTCTCAGTAGTTTTCTTTGTTCTCTTGCTTTATCGATTTGTGAATCGAGTTTAGCAAGATTCTTATCATTTCCTAATGCATTGATTTGTTCTTCAATTTGTGTGTATTCTTTTCTCGTTTGTTTAATTAAATCAAGATAACGCATTTGGCCTTGATGAATGAGTTGATTACTCTTGCTTGATGTTAACAATTTAACAACTTTATCATTTTTATCTGATAATTCATACAATTTGTTCATTTTCGCTTCTAGAGCGTTTAATTGATGAGATTCCATCTCCATTTGCAGTGTTGTTGCTTGAGCTCCTATAAATGGAATTTCGTAGGCTCTAGGGTTGATTTGTCGTGCAGTATGGTTACTATATGTCATACATGTTGGTGTAATTGAGCGATGGTAGTTTTTAAGCTCATGTACATTATCAACACAATATGTATTATTAAGGAGCATGTTAATATAAAACCTTGCATAAGTATGCTCAGAGGATACTTTATCAGCTAAAGTCCCTGGAGTGAGTTGTTCATAAGCAGACAGTTTGGATGTGTTTACTAAACCTACACCATAAATCTTTTGTTCTATTTTAATACGATCATAAATATCTAATGCGTCATTAAAATAAACAGGATCAACAATAATATCAAAGCGTTGAGTATTCAAATACCCTTCAAGTGCGTTTCTCCATTTTTCATCTGTTACTTCTATAAGTTCACAAAGTGGACGAACACGCACTTCTTTTTGATAATGATTGGATAACTCTTCATTTAATGAGCGAATCAAGTTTTCAACATAAAATGGATATGTCTTAACATGTCTTTTAAGTTGAGATATTTTTTGTTGAGAAATTCTAATTGCTTGTGATAGTTCCGTTTTCTCTTTTTCTAGATTTTCTTTTTCAGTATGGAAAGCTTGTAGATATGCTTGGACTTCTGTGTTTAAATCAGCAAGATGTCTAGATAACTCAGTTGCTGATAACTGATCTTCATTAGTTTGAAAATACGAAACAAATGTCTTCATTGTCGTATTATTAACATGATTGGTTAATTCCTTAATAGTTTCAAACTCTTTTTTCAATAATTCTCTAAGTTGTACAACTGTTTCTTTTTGTGTTTCATATTCTTTAGCCTTTTTTTGAAGTGCTTCTTGATATTGTGATAATGTTCTAGATAAATCAGAATCATTTTTAGCGCGTTCAAGATTGATGATTGATTGTTCGCTATCTTCAAATTGTTCATCAACTTGAGCTTTAGCTTCTCTCAAATAATCTAAACGTTTTTCAATTTGAGTCAGTTTATCTTCATTTTCTTTAATAAAAGATTCTCTTTTTTCAACCCAATTGAGTTGATCGATTAACTCATTGATATCTTTTTGTTCTTTATTTTGAGTAATATCTTCGCCTGTTTGAGCGATTTGATCAAGTCTGTCAAGTTTTTCTTTATCTTTTTTTATTTGTTGTTCGACTTTCTTAAGTTGAGCAACATTATTTTTTAAGGATTGAATATCGATAGGATCATCATCCAGTAAGAATTCAAAGACGAATGCTTGCAAATCGATGGGTCTAAATGCTAATGCTTTAGGTAAGATTTTTGCGTATTTAGTGGCATCCATACCGAAAAAGCGTGCTAAAGCATCACGGTATTTCTTTTGTGTATCAAAGGGTGAAAAATCAATATCTATACTTTTTAAGTATTTCTTCATGCTCTTAAAATCTCTTGGGTATTTTTTCTCAAGAAATAATCCGTCATGAATCGATACATTTTCTAACAAATAAAAACGTTCTTTAAGTTGTGAGGCTTTTGGAAGGTCTAAAACACATCCAACGACACTAAACTTTTTGCTTTGTTCGTCAAAAAACTCTAAGGCAACGTGAGTTATTACATCACCATTACGTAAATATTCTTTATTTTCAGCACCAATGCGTCCACGTACATATCCTTCTAGGGTACGTTTTGCATCATCGGTTGCTGCAATATTAAACTTAGATCCACTACGACCACCGACAAATAAATACTGCATAGCATCTAGTAATGTCGATTTACCTGATCCGTTTTCACCTGAAATAAGTGCATTATCTTTGATATCAATCGTTTGGTTAGAGAATAAGTGCCAATTTACTAGTTTAATCTTCGTCAGTTTCTTCATCGTCGTCACTTCCTCCCTCAACATATCCTTCAAGCTTTTGAATAATTTCTTTAATGCTATCCATATTGGTCACATAAAGAATGGTTGGATATATTTTTATTCTTGCATCATCATGCAAACCACGATCGATATAATCGATAATGTTATAGTTTCTTAAAAATGTTAATGCTGGTTTTAATTTATCTTTTGTTATGCGTTTATGATCTAGATAACCTATTCTTGTTAACTCAGAATGGATTTCATGTAAGTATATTTCAACATCTTCATCTAGAGTTATTAAATCCATTTTACGTTGATATAAAATGCGAATAACAAGAATTAAAATGCTTTCTGTTTTTCTTAAACGCATATGGTTAAAGTAGTTATCGTTTTCAATATAAACAACTTCATCTTCACGGATGATGTTTAATGTGAAATCACTTAACGCAAAAAATGATTCAAACGCAGATTTGTATGCGACAATAAAACGATAATCGTTTGTGTCTCCAGGCTTTCTTTTTGTTATAAAATTGACTTGAAATAATTTATTGACAATTCTTGAAAAATTAGTTTTTTCGCCTTCTTTAAGCAATCCATATTCATCATTAAATTGTCTTAATGCTGCTGATTTGTTCATTTTTGTACCTCTTTAATTCTAAAGTTTTCGAAGGTAACAAAGTTACTTTTACATTCTTTGCCCATCAGTTCTACATCGTAATGCATCCCTACTGATTTTGAATACAAGAAAATTAAAATGAGTTTAACAAAATCTTCTTGTGTTTCTAAATCAATCGATGCTGCTTCTATTGATGGTTTTCCATCAAGCAAACCTTTGACATATTCATTAATTTCTTTTTTACCATAAATATTATTTTTCAGTAATGCTTTAATCTTTTCTTGTCGATACTCATCACTAATTGAGCTTTCATCAAACAATATTTCTTCTGAAACTGGATCAATGCGCATTCTTCTTTGGTTATAAAGCGATTGCGTATCTAAATTTCTCATTTGAGTAATATTGAATAATGCATTATAATCCAAATCTTTTTTATGCAAAATGATTCTAAAGAGTCTGTTAAATATACCTTCCACATCATCTGATTGATTGGTATAAAACAATATTTTTGATGCTGCTGCACTGATGTATTGTTCGTTTTTTCTATCAATCGCTAAGATTAAATGTTCTAAAGCAACGAAACTATCTGTGATAAATCTTAATCGGTCTTCCACATAATGAAATGCTTCATTATACTCTTCTATCCGTTTTGTCTTTTGGACCATTGATGCTAGAGTATCCATGGTTTCTTCATTATTTTGAATATTTGAAATCACTTCTAGAATTGATCTTTTATATCTAGGTAAGCTATCTGTTGTTTTTAAATTATAATATGCGGAATCAAAGAAGTTTTGTTTATATTCGATTAATAATTTTTCAAGTAAGATTTGCAGGTCTTGTCTAGATTGTTTTTTCGTAATGTCATAATAATAACGATATATATTCGCTTTTAGTGATTTGAGCTTTCTTAAAATATCATTTGTTTTTTGAAAAGCTTGCTCCAAAATCCCAATACCTTCAGATAGATTAAAAGAATTCAAAAGAGAATACACGGTGTATATTTCACCAGTATATTCGCTTTGACGATTGTCTTTGATTGATTCTAAAATATCTATAATTTGGATTGAGTAGTCAAATAAGTTGAGTGACGTTTTATAATCACCTAATTCTTCTTCAC
>JANKMU010000016.1 GCA_024650045.1 Mycoplasmatota bacterium
AGACCACAACCCTTTTTAAAGCCTATACTCTACCACAACCTATTTTAAATAACTACTAAAAGTATAAGCTCAATTCAAGATGAATTGAGCTTTTCTTATAAATGAATATATTGCATATATGTAAAAGTCTTTTTATGAACTACCATTTACTTCTACATCTCTTAATAATCCCACACATAATGATAAATTATACTCTTTAGCATAATCAAGTGCTGTTTTTTGTAATCTATCTTTTTTCATTGGAGTTTCTTTTTCAATTAATTTTCTTAAGTACACATGATCTCTATTTAAAACTGCTAATGCTAAAGCTTGTTTCTGTACAAGTCTTTCATATTTTGGAGTAATCATATAATCTTGTAAATATTTTAATATATCACTTTTATCAAAAATCATCGCTGTATCAACTGGTGTCTCATATCTGCGATTATGAATATCAATATACGCATCACTTGCAAGCAATAACCTAACGGTTTCAATAGTTCCGAAACGGACTGCATTAAATATTGGTGATTCAAATTGATCATTTAATGCATTGGGGTCTAAATTTTGATTTAGCAATAAATCAAGAATTTGTACACTGCTTGTTTTAGCTGCATGATGTAATAGTGTATTGCCATACGTATCCTTGATAAACCAATTTTGTTTGCTTTCTTTTAATAAAAATTGGATAATATCACTTCTACCACCTGCGATTGCATAATGAACAGGTAATTTGTCTTCACTTGTTTTCTTGTTTAAATATGATCCGGATTCAATTAAAAGTTTAATCATGTCCAAGTCACCTTTAAATGCAGCAAGATGAATAGGGAGTTCACCATGTCTATTTTCAACATTTACAGATGCAAATTTACTAATCAGTAATTTTGCAATCTCTAGCTTACCTTTTCTCGCACAGTCAAAAAGAGGTGTCTCTCCATGAGCATCCACCATATTAACATTAATATCCATATCCAATAAATACTTAATGACATCCATAGCAGAACCTAAAACTGCATAATGTAATAAGGTTTTTTTCTTTTCGTCTGCCATTTCTAAATGTGAAAAATGAAGTTTAACAAAATCAAGGTCATTTTCAGTAGCTTTCAAGAATATACTCATCTAATCACCACCTTCTACCTTTATTTTATCTTAAAATAGTTAAAAATATACAAAAAAAGTACTTATCTTGAGATAAGCACCTTTTTATTTAACTTATTTTACTGCTTCTTTTAATAATTTCCCTGCTCTAAATGCTGGTGATTTTTGTTCTGGAACAGTGATAAGTTCGCCAGTTCTTGGGTTCTTACCAGTTCTCTTTACACGATTTCTAACTTCAAAAGTTCCAAATCCTGTAACTACTACTTTTTCTCCACGTCTACCTAATGTTTCAGATACTGTGTCAGTAAATGCTTTTAAAACGTCCTCAGTCACCTTTTGTGTGACTCCTGCGCGATTCGCCATAACTGCTATCAATTCTGTTTTGTTCATTCGATATCCTCCTTAAAGTGATTATATTTTAACAAATATTTATCAATATTGCAAACTTTTAGCGTTTTTTCCTACTTATTGTTGGCTTAATAAAGCAAATTTTTTAAAAATCCTCTGATTTTAAGTCTCTTGAGAGTAAATTTTGCAATGCATCTTTGACCGGTAAGTCGTTAAAAATGATGTCATATGCTGCATTAATCATTGGTAATTCGACATGATATTCTTGAGCAAGATGATACATAGCTTCTATCGTTCTAATGCCTTCAATGGTTTGTTTTTGTTCTGCATAAACTTGATCAACTGGAATTCCTTGTCCTATTTTTTTGCCTGCTGTAAAGTTTCTAGAGTTTTCTGATGATGCAGTAACAATTAAATCACCGATACCAGTTAAACCATAAGCAGTTTCTTTTTTCCCACCCATAATTTCAACAACTCTAATAATTTCAATAATACCTCGTGTAATAACAGCAGCTCTTGCGTTCTCGCCTAATCCTAAGCCTGTGCAGGCACCTGATATGACTGCTATCGCATTTTTAACTGCTCCTCCTACCTCACAACCTATAAGGTCGTTTGAGGTGTATACTCTAAGGTATTGCTCATTTGAAAAAATGAGTTGAACTTGTTCAGAAAGTTTTTGATCTTTGCTTGAACTAACTAATAAAGTTAACTTTCTTAGTATCACTTCTTCAGCATGTGATGGACCTGTTAAAACGACAAAACCTTTGAGATGATCTTTCTTGATTTCTTCTTCAACAATTTCACTTACACGCTTTAAAGTTTCAGGTTCAATACCTTTAGAAACATTGATAAATACACTTGGCTTATATAACAATTGGTTGATTTCCTTTAAAACTGATCGTACAGCTTTTGTTGGAACACTTAAAAGAAAATAGTTTGAAAAATCAATGACTTCTTTTAAATTTGTAGTTGCTACAACTTCATCTGGTAATACTGTGTCAAAAAAAGGATGTAAATGATGATTGATTTTCTCAACTGCTTTTGGATTAATATCATAAATGAGTACGCGATGTCCATTATCATGTAATGTTTGGCCTAATGTAGTCCCCCACGCACCACCACCGATAATACTGATGTTCATACTATGCCTTCTTTCTTAATATTAATTTAATTGGTGTTCCCGTAAAATCTATTGCACTTCTAAACTGATTATTTAAATATCTCAAATATGAGAAATGGACAAAATCCGGATTGTTGACAAACAAAATAAATGTAGGTGGTTTGATTGCAACTTGTGTCACATAATTAAACTGTGCTTTACCATGATTAAATATCGGAGTTGGATTCATCGCAACCGCATCACTCAATAAATCATTAAGTATACTTGTTTGAACAGATTTCTTATAATTGTCAAATGCAGTGTTAATTGCTGGAAAAATCGTGTTTAAACGATCACTATATTTTGCTGACACGAAAACGATTTGTGCATAATCCAAAAATTTGAATTCTTCTTTAATTTTTTCTTCCATTTTTTTCATTGTTTTATCGTTCTTTTCAACTGCATCCCATTTATTAACGACAATAACAACAGCTTTCCCATAATCAGAAATATATCCTGCTACATGCTTATCTTGTTCTATTATGCCTTCTACGCCATCAATAATGAGAAGTGAAACATCACTACGTTCAATGGCACTTAATGCTCTAAGTACACTATATTTATCTGTGTTCTCGTATATTTTCCCACGTTTTTTGATACCAGCTGTATCAATAACGACATATTGCTTTTTATCCTTTTTAAACTGTGTATCAATAGCATCAGTTGTTGTTCCTGAAATTTCACTTACAATAACTCTTTCTTCTCCTAGTATAGCATTGGTAAGTGATGATTTTCCAACATTTGGTCTTCCAACAATAGAAAAAGAGATAACATCTTCTTCATAAACAACATCTTCTTCAGTCATATAACTAATAACTTTATCTAGTAAATCACCAATTCCAATACCATGATGGCTACTGATTGCAATTGGATCTCCTAATCCTAATGCATAAAATTCGTATGCATTATTCATTTGATTAACATCATCTATTTTATTGACTGCTAAAATCACAGGTTTGTTCGAACTATATAATAATTTTGCAATATAATAATCACTATCAACTAAACCGTTTTTACCGTCTACAACAAAAATGATGGTATCTGCTTCATCCATCGCAACTTGTGCTTGTGCTTTTATTTGATTTAAAAAAGGAGCATCGCCTATGTCGATGCCCCCTGTGTCTATGACTCTAAAATTCTTGGTCAACCATTCAGCTCTGGCATAAATACGATCTCGTGTGACGCCAGCTTCATCATCGGTAATCGATAGTCTTGATCCAACCAAGCGGTTGAACAAACTAGACTTACCGACGTTTGGACGGCCAACAATTGCTACCTTATAAGGCATAATTAAAACCTACTTTTTTTTACTGTTCTTTTTTTTCTTTTTTCCGTCATCTTCCAATTCATCAGCAAATAAATCACCAATGGTTGGGTTATCAGTTGATTCTTCATCTTCTAAATATTGTTCAAATGTTGCACGTTCTGCTTTTTCTAATACTCTACGAATTGATAATCTGACAAACCATTGATCTTTATTGATATCAATGATGACAGCTTGAACTTCATCACCTTCAGCAAAGTAATCTTCAACTTTTCCAATGCGTTCATTTGATAATTCACTAAATGGAATATCACCTTCAACACCCTGAACTTCGACTTTTAGTCCATCTTTAGAAACAGATTTAACAACTGCTTTTACAACATCACCACGTTTTAATGTTACATTTTTCCATGGATTATCTTCTAAAGCTTTTCTTGAAAGTGCGATTCTTTCTTTCTTTAAGTCCATTTGAATAATGCTTAAAGTTACTTCGTCACCAATTTTTACATAACTATCAAAATTGTCATTTGGATTCCATGAGAATTCATTTTTATGGAGTAAACCTCTAACATCTTTTGCAACTTCAACAATAATACCAAAAGGTAATTTTTGAAAAACAGTACCTGTAACTGTATCACCAATTTTATGATCATGATAAAAAGCTTCATAAGGAGTCTTTTCAAGTGCTTTCATTGATAAATCAAGGCGATTGCCTTCTTTTTTAATGATTTTAACTTGAATTTCTTGTCCTAATGTTAAAACATCATCAATTTTTTCAATACGATAATGACTAACCTGAGATATTCTTAAAAGACCTACAACATGATCAAAACGGATTGTTGCTGCATGTGGTTCGATTTTATCGACAACACCAGTAACAACATCACCTGTATTAATTTGTTCTAGTTCTTCTTGTCTTGCTTGAATACGTTTTTCGTAGGCTTCTTGTCTTTCTTTTTCAAAAATTACTTTTCTAGAAGCAACAATTCTTTTACTTCTACCACGTTGAGTCGCTTCAATAATCTGAATTTCTAAGGTTTTACCTTTTAAAGATTCCTTTTCTTTAACTAGATCAAAATCTAATAGACTGTAAGGAAGAAAAACTTCATTGTCCATATAATTTAAAACAATACCTTTATCTACTATTTTTTTAACTTTAGCTTTTACAGTTTCACCTGATTCAACTAAGTCTTGAATTTTCTCAAATTTCTCTTCAATTAAAAGAGGAAGACGTGATAAAAGGATTTGCGTTGGTTCATCAGTAATCTTTTGAACTTTTGCTTTTACCCTATCGCCTTCTTTGACAAACCCAATAAATGTTTCTGGTGCGGGTCTATCATAGTTGTCTAAATGTATTTTACCTTCTGTTCGATCTTGGATGTCTAGATAAATCGTATTCTCTTCTACTTTGATGACGGTACCCTCTACGATTTGGCCCACCTTCAATAACTTAAACTCCATGTTAATTCTCCTTTTTGTCGGTTAATTCTATAATTTTATTAACCACCTCTTCAATGGTTAAATAAGTTGTATCTAATAGTACTGCATCACTTGCGATTCTAAGTGGTGATTCTTTTCTTGTTGAATCTTTTTGGTCACGCTTTAAAATATCTTCAATGACTTTAGACATTTCTGATGACTTTCCTTTTTTTAATAGTTCTTTATGGCGACGTTGTGCGCGCTCTTCTACATTGGCAGTTAAAAAAATTTTTAAATCTGCACTTGGTAGAACAACCGTTCCAATGTCTCTACCATCCATGACAATGTTACCTTTTTTTGCTGCATTTTTTTGAAGTTCAACAAGTTTTTTTCTTACGTATGGAAAACTAGAAACTAATGAAACATTATTTGTTACTGCTTCATTGCGAATGGCTTCAGTAACATCTCTATCATCAATAAATATGCGATTATTATCATAATGTATATTGGAGGTTTCTAAAAAACGATACGACGCTTCATCGTTTAAATCAATATCAAGTTCAATTGCCTGAAGTGTCACAGCGCGATACATTGCTCCTGTATCGATATGCGTCCATCCCAATTTTTTAGCTATTAAAGAACTAATTGTGCTTTTCCCTGATCCTGCAGGTCCATCAATGGCTAATTTGTATCCTGGCATGTCTTTCCTCCATACATCATAATTATAACATAGATTTATATGATATTATTACGATTTCCTATTTTTTTAATTGTGAATTTGCATACAATTTTTTTACTTCGTGAACACGTAATGGTCGGTAGGTCCCGCGTTCAACACCATCAAGTGTTAAGAAATCATAACGTATACGTGTAAGTTTTTTGACGGGATGTCCAATTGCTTCAAACATTTTTCTAACTTGTTTGTTTCTGCCTTCTGTTAATGTAATACTTAATAATGTCGATTGATGAACTTTATTTAGTTCAACAATAGACACAGATTTTGGAATTGCCAAATAGTTGTCATCAATTCTTACACCTTTTCTAAGTTGTACTACTTTTTTACGAATAACAATACCTTCAACGCGAGCAAGATATTCTTTTTCAATTTCATGTTCAGGATGTGTTAATCTATTGGTGAAATCTCCGTCATTTGTTAAAAGAAGTAAACCGGCAGTATCAAAGTCTAGACGACCAACAGGATATAATCGAACATTTTTATGTTCATCTTCTAAAAGATCAATAACCGTTTTTCGATTTTTTTCATCAGATGTTGTTGAGACGTAACCAGTTGGCTTGTTTAACAAAAAATAAAGATGTTCTGCCAATTCAATTGGTTTTCCATCTACTTCAATTTTGTCTTTTTTATCTACTTTAAAACCTAGCTCATTGACAACGACACCATTGACTTTGACGCGACCTTCTAAAATAATTTCTTCAGATTTACGTCTAGATGCGATGTTTGCTTGGGCTAATACTTTTTGCAAACGTTCCATATTTATTCACCTGTATTATTATAGCATACTTTTCTAAAAGAAACATGTGATATAAATAAGAAAAAATGAAAAAAGATATTTGAGAATGGATTTTTCTCTAAACATCTTTTTTCATTTGTATTACTGAGTTTAGTTGTTATTTATCTCTTGAAACATATGAACCATCTTGAGTACTAACAATAATTTTTTCGCCCTCTTCAATAAACATTGGAACTTTTACTAAAAGGCCTGTTTGCATAATTGCATCTTTCATTGCATTTGTTTTAGTATCTCCTTTAACACCTGGAACTGTTTCTCTAACTTCTAGAACAACTTTATCTGGTAATGAAACACCTAATATTTCGGTATTGTTATAAAACATAACTTCTACTTCCATACCTTCAAAAATAAAATTCAATTCTTTCTCAAGCTGTGCTCCTGGTATTTCAAGTTGTTCATAGTTTTCAGTGTTCATGAAAACATGATTTTCACCAGAAATATAGAGGTATTGCATTTGAATCTTATCGATTTGTGCACGCTCAATTTTTGTTCCTGCATTAAATGTGTAATCTGTAACTGCCCCAGTTCTTAAATTTCTGAGTTTCGTTCTGACGAACGCTGCTCCTTTACCTGGCTTAACATGCATAAATTCTATAACTGAATAGATATTACCATCATGTAATATTGTTTGCCCTGTTTTAAATTCATTTGTACTAATCATTGGTTTAACTCCTTAAGTTTTTTTGCCGTTTTTATTATACATGAAAATATCGATATAAACAAGATTTATATGTTTAACTGAGTCTTTATTGTATCAACTAAAAGAAAAGACTAACAATAATGCTAGTCTTCTAAATTAAGTAAATATTCAACAGCCTCTAAATAACTATCCATTTTTTTTCCCATAAAGCGTTTATTACAAACATCTTTAATGTAATCAACTTTTCGAAAATCTTCTCTATTTTCAACATCAGACAGGTGAACTTCAACTTTAGGAATTTCTAGTAATTCTAATGCATCGCGAATTGCTATCGAAGTATGTGAGAATGCTCCAGCATTGATGATTAATGCATCATATGATTCTTCAAGTGAATGCTGAATAACTTCTATAATTTCGCCTTCATAATTCGATTGAAAGAATGTGAAATTGATATCTGGAAAATGATTTGTTGCGAGTTCTTCATACAAATGTTCTAATGTAAAAGCTCCATATAGTTTAGGATCTCTTTTGCCAAGCATATTAAGATTGGGTCCGTGTATGACAAATAAATTCATTTGTTTACCTCATTTCTTAAGTAGTTTTTTATGACTTTGACAGTCATATCAACATCATAATTATTAGATACAACTGCATCTGCGAAATCTTGATATTTTAAATATCTTTCATCGAAGAGTTGTTCTAAAGTTTTTTGTCTTAATAATGGTCTTTGATAATCCGTTTCTAATCTCTCTTTGATAACATCAAGATCTGTATCTAGATAAAAATTGATACCGTCCATTAATGCTTTATTAGATTTTTTGATGACAATGCCACCACCGCATGCGACTACGATATCACCTTCGGGTAATTTGGTTAATGCTTCAGATTCTAATTCTCTAAATTTTTCTTCACCATATTTTTCTATAATTTCTTCACAAAACATCTTAGCATCTTTTTCGATGATACCATCAAGATCAACATATTGATAACTGATTTCTTTTGCTAGATTTCTTGCTATGGTTGATTTACCGGATCCTGGCATTCCAATAAGAAATATTCTCATTTTTCATTAAACCTCCTTAAGAAATGCTTTAACCATGCGATAAGCATCATCTTCTAATGAGGTGCTTAAGGCATCGAGCATAACTGGATTCATCTGATTTTTGAAAAACGTTTTTTGTTTTTTTGCAAGACGCTTACTTGCCTTTATAATTTGTTCTTTTGCTTCATCTATTGTTATTATACCATCTAAATATAGGTTAAGTTCTCGATAACCTATAGCATTTATTCTTATATTTAGCTGTTCTAGTTCTATAACTTCTTCGATAAAGCCTTCTTCAAGTTGTCGATCAAGACGTTTTCTCAACCGTTCTTCTAAAATGTTTCTATCGAGGTCAAGATATAAAATAAGAGGTTTATATAGCAAGATGTCTTTTTTAGTTTTTGATGACCTTGGATGTCCCAAAAGTGCTTGTTCGAGAGCTCTTAAGATGCGTCTTCTATTTTGAATATCGATAACAATATCAGGGTCTATGCCTATTAACATTTGATATAATTCTTCGTTGGTATACTTTACGTATTTATCATCAAAATCTTGACTTCGACCTTTTTCAATAAACTCATATTGATATAAAGCAGCTTTAATATATAAACCAGTCCCTCCAACAATCATGGGAACTTCAATTTCATCAATCTTTTTTCTTACATCTTTTTGAAAGTTATAAACACTATATGGTTCATTTGGTTTAACTATGTCAAATAAATGATGTGGAATATTCTCTTTTTCCTCATCTTTGATTTTGGCAGAGCCAATATCAAGTCCTTGATAGATTTGTACTGAATCTCCATTAATAATTTCTGCATTTATTTTTTTAGCTAAACGTATGGATAAACCTGTTTTACCAGACCCTGTAGGTCCTACAATAACGATAACCTTTTTCATTAAACCACCCGCTTAAACATGCGTTCAACATCATAATGAGATAGTTTGATTATCGTAGGTCTACCATGTGGACAAGTATATGGATTCTTGCATTGCTTTAAATCTTTTACAATTTTGTTAATCTCGTTTTGATTCAAAGATTTATTTGCCTTGATAGCACCTTTGCAACTAATATCTTTAGCAAGACTATCTCTTAGAACAGCTAAATCTATTTTATTTTTTTCAGCAAGCATTGAACCCATTGTTTCAATGCCTAGGTCTACTTCTGTATCCAACATCCATATAGGAAGTCCTGTTAAATCGTAGTTTTCATCGAAAATAAAACCATAAGATTCAAAGGATTTCATATGTTTTGAAATAACTTCTATATCTTCTTTAGTAAGATCAAGAGATCTTGGCATTAATAAATTTTTTACACTTTGATTCGGATTTGCTAGTGAATGATAGTAATGTTCATATCGTATTCTTTCTGCTGCAGCATGTTGATCCATCATATATAGTCCATCTTCGTTTTGAAACAATAAATACGTACCTGAAAATACACCAACAAAATCTAGATCAGGTAATTTTTGGATGTCATTATCCTTATTATCTTCATTATTTTCTTGAATTAATTCCTCACCAAACTGTAAAGATTGATATACATATTTTTCATCTTGATCTTTTCTAATTCGGTTTATAGCTTCTGGTATTTGATGAACCTTTTTGTTTAATGCATCTTTTATCATAGTCTCAATATGATATGAAAGCATGGATTCATTGACAAATTTAACTTCATATTTTTGAGGATGTACATTGACATCGAGTAAACTTGGATCCATTTCCATGTGAATTAAAGCAATCGGATATTTTCCAACCATCATATAACTATGATACCCATCAATCACTGCTTGAATTAATCTATAGTTTTTAATATATCGCCCATTAACAAAAATGGAGATATCTTTTTTTCTAGACCGTGCAATTTGAGGACTTAATAAATATCCAGTCATTTTAATTTTTTGAACTGTCTCTTCGAAAACAGTCATATCCTTTGTCATTTTTGAACCATAGATTTGATCAATTAAATTATAAAAATCATTAGTCCCATAGGTCTCTTTAACCATTTTATCGTCCATTTTTAAACTAAATCTAATATCGGGGTTTGCTAATGCAAGACGATCAAAAATATCAATGATAGCTGCTCTTTCTGCATAATCTGATTTAATATATTTAAATCTAGCAGGTGTATTGAAAAATAACTCTTTAACTTCGACAACTGTTCCTTTGTTTAAAGTTGCGCTACCTTCATATACCAAATGACTTCCATGGTACTCGACTTGAATACCTTCCTGGTTTTCTTGTCTAGTTCTTAATATAACTTTAGAAACTGCAGATATGGCAGCAAGTGCTTCACCTCTAAATCCTAAAGTATAAATATGATTTAAATCACTTTCATCTTTGATTTTACTTGTAGCATGCCGATTAAATGCTAAATGAGCATCAGAAAAATCCATACCTTCACCATTATCAGTAACAATAATAGATTGCATTCCCATATCCATAACTTCAATGGAAATAATTGATGCTTTTGCATCGATTGAATTTTCTACAAGCTCCTTAATGACTGATGCTGGTCTATCAACAACTTCACCAGCAGCAATCATGTTTGCAAGCTTACTGTCCATTTGTTTAATAATTGACATAATTTATTCCTTTACTTTTTGGGTTTAATCAGACTTTGATAATGTTTAAGTAATAACAAAGCATCAATAGGTGTCATTTGATCGGTATTGAGTTTTTCAATTTCATCTAAAACACTGACTTTGTCAGGATTGATGGTTTGAATATCTTCTGCTTCAAATTTTTCATAATTAAATAAATCTAGGACAACTTTATTTTCTTTATCTTCAAGTTTTTCCAATATTTGTTTGCTTCTTGCAATTAAACTTTTTGGAAGATGTGCTAAATTCGCAACTTGTATACCATATGATTTATCTGTGGTTCCTTTTTCAATATGGTGTAAGAAAACCATGGTATCATTTTCTTCTTTTGCCTTAACACAAAGATTTGTTAACCGCTCTAAACTGCTCTCAAGAACTGTTAATTCATGATAATGTGTAGAAAACAGTGTTTGTGCTTTTATTTTCTCATGAATATACTCAATCATACCTTGTGCAAGTGCCATACCATCATATGTTGCAGTACCTCTACCAATTTCATCGAATAAAATGAGACTTTTATCACTTGCTTTGGTTAACGCCTCATTAGATTCAACCATTTCAACCATAAATGTTGATTTACCTCCAGACAAATCATCTGAGGAACCTATTCTTGTAAAAATGGCATCATAGACTGGAAGTCTAGCTTTTTCAGCAGGCACAAATGAACCAATTTGAGCAAGATATACAATCATTGCATACATTCTCATATATGTTGATTTACCGCTCATATTGGGACCAGTGATTAAAAAGATTTCTCCTTCTTTCATTATGACATCGTTAGCGACAAATTTTGTAAACCTTTCAACAACAGGGTGTCTACCTTGAATGACTTCAACGTCTCTACTATTTTGAAGTGTTGGACGAACAAAGTTTAATTTTTCTGAAACGATTGCTAACGATAAGTAAACATCAACACTCGCTACTTTAGTTGAAAGTTCCTGTAAACTAAATGTGAAGCTTTCAGCGAACTCACGAATTTCTTTAAATAATTCATATTCTAAAGTCATGCTTCTTTCTTTTGCATGAAGTAAATCATCTTCTTTTTCTTTCAAAATAGGTGTAATATATCTTTCACTATTTGCTAATGTTTGCTTTCTTTCATAACCAAACTCATCTTTAACTAACGATGCATTACCTTTTGATACTTCAATATAGTAACCGAAAACTCGATTAAAACCTACACGCAGATTTTTAATTCCAGTTCTTTCACGTTCTGTTTTTTCAAATTCAGATAACCATGTTTTGCCATGTAAATCTATATCTCTTAACTCATCTAATTTCGAGTTATAACCTTTTTTAATAATACCACCATCTTTTAGGGTGATGGGTGGATCGTCATGTATTGAACGCTCTAAATGATTGAATAATTCTTGATGTTCATCCATTTGATCAACGATTAAATCAAGTTTTTCATTTTTATATTGTTTGATTGATTCTTTTAAATCAGGAATTTGTCTTAATGTTTCTTTTAATTGATATAAATCTCTTGCATTAACCGTTTGAAATGCTATACGTCCAACGATTCTATTGATATCGTAAATATATCTTAAATGCCCTATCATTTGTTCTCTTGGTTGGTATGGTAAAAATGCTTCGATTAAATCATAACGATCATTTAACGACTTTATATCATATAAAGGATGATTGAGCATTGATTTCAACATACGTGAACCCATTGCTGTTTGACATTCATTTAGCCAATAGAGAAGTGTTGTTTGGGAATTATTGACCAAAGATTCTTCTATTTCGAGATGTTTTTTTACACGATAATCAACATGCATATGCCCAACTCTTTGGATAACTTTAAAAGGCATCAAATGGTTTAACATCTGTTTTTGGGTACCAATCAAATAATTCAACAAATGAGATGCAGCTCTTTTTTGCTCTCTTTCTAAATGATTTAAATATCTATTTTCGATGATTTGTAGTTGATCGCTAAATGAAACAAGTAATTCGTTTTCTTGTAATGTTTTAGAAATGTAATCATCAAAATGAACAGGCAAAACAACCTCTTTTATATCTAAACTTAAGACAAGGTCTACTGCTTGTTTTTTTTCTAATCCATCCGTAATAAAAGATTCTCCAGTGGAAATATCAACATAGGTTAGTGCATATCCTTTTTCAGTTAGTAAAATTGAGCCAATAAAATTATTAGTGTTAGCATCCAATATACCATCTTCTAAAACAGTTCCTGGGGTAATCAAACGAATGACTTCTCTTTTAACTAATCCTTTACCAGCTTCTGTAACTTGTTCAACGATTGCAATCTTAAACCCTTTTTCAATAAGTTTTTGAATATAAGGTTTAACTGAGTGGTAAGGTACACCGCACATCGGAACCTTAGCTCCAGCATCTCTTGAAGTTAAGGCAATTTCTAGTACTTTTGATGCAACAATTGCGTCATCAAAAAACATTTCATAAAAATCGCCTAATCTAAAAAAGACTATCGCATCTGCGTAGTCTTCTTTAATTTCAAGGTATTGTTGCATCATTGGGGTGTACTTTTGTTTGTCCATGGGTGATCCCCCTAATTTATATTATTTAACTATCCAAAGATACTTGCAAGTAATTCATGTAAATGTTGCAAGATACCTTTACCAGCAATTTGAATACCATTTAGTGTATTGTTAAATCCAGCTAAGAATGGGATATCAACAAAATATGTAATCGCTCCATATATAACGAATAAGATAATTCCAATTGAAGCTGCAATTAAGAATACTTTGAGTAAAACTTTGAATAGTTTCAACAAAAACTTGCCTAAACCTTTAAACATCTTGCCAAAGAAACGGAGTTCTCCGGGTAGTTGATCATCTTTATTCATAACATTTGTATCTTTATCAACACCAATAGATGATGCAGCTTTTTTATCTTCTATAAATTTTTCTCTTTCATCAGCTTCATCATTTTTAATAATCTTCTTAAGTGATTTAGGTTCACCGTAAAACTCTGCAGAATTCAAAATAACTGGTTCACCTGATGGTGTCGATTCGGTTAATTTTGTAACTGCTTGACTTTCTTTTTGTTCAATTTTAGTTTCTTGTTGAAGTGCATGTTCAACAACTTCTCTTAGTAATTTAATCTCTTGAACTAGCTCACTAATATCTAGGTTTTGTTGGACATATTGAATAGGTTCTTTTGGTGGAGTTTCCTCTTTTGTCTCTACCTTTACACCTTTTTCTTCAACCTTTGTTTTAACCTCTTCTATAGGTTCATCTATTTTAGCTTCCTCTACAACTTCAGGTTCTTCTTTTTTCTCTTCTATGATTGGTTTAGCAACAGGCTCTTCTTCAACATGTTTTTGAACCTCTTCAATTTCTTTTTCGTAAACTGCTTGTGATTCTGGTACGAAGTATGTCTCTTTCGTTTCTTTAGCGTTTGCTAAAATATATTCAATAATTTCTTCTTTCTTAAGTTCGGTAGAAGCTTTAATGTCATGGTCAATTGCAAATCTTTGCATAATTAATACAGACATACCTCTGATTTGTGTTTCTAATTCTGGGGTATGTTCACCACGATCTTCGAGTTCAGTAATAATAATATCTGCAAGTTCAGATTTCTTCAAACGTCTTGGAACATTTACATCATATTTAGCTCCTAGGTCTCTAATTTCACCTAATGTTGAACTCTTGTATAATACGGGTCTAAACTTACCAGGTGGCACACCATCTATTCTTCCAAAACTATCAAAGAATAAATCTTTAATTTCCCTATTAAAATTCTTCATGTTTGGCAGTTCAAGACCAACAGCTTTTACATGAGTAATAGAGTCATCAACAAGTTTCTTGATATCGTTTGATGTAACTTTTTTCTCAACCATATAAGAAAGCAAATCAGTCCAAAAATCTTCTAAGAAGGTTTTGTCCAATTGAGGGTCATCGAAAAATACAAGTAAATTCTCGAGTTGTGTTTCTGTAAATTCAGTAAACCAAGAAAGACGATAATTTAGTTCATCAGCTAAAGTCAATCGTGTTTTTCTTGTTTCAATAACTTTTTCTCTTAATGTTTCTCTTAAAACAAACATCCTTAGTTCACGAGGAATAGTTAGTCCTATATCCATGAAAAAAGAATTAACTTTACTACCAGGTAAGTATATAATTGTCTTCAGCACTTCTTCAATCTTTAACTCCTTGTTACCTACTAGTATTTCGCTTTCACGTGTTAATCTAGGCATATAATACCTCCATTAGAACTCTTTGTATTAATAATACAATGATTTACGTTTTTTATCAAGTTATTTCACTCTTTTTAATAGAAAAAGGCCTTATATAGACCTTTATCATTCGAAATCTTTTTCGATTCCTTCTTCAATTATAGAAATTATAGATTGTATCATATCATTTATATCGCCTTGCAAAGCCAAATACTCGGACATGAGGGGATAGCCTTCAATCTCACTTAATTGCTGTTCATAACGTTTTTCAAATGATTTAATAGCTTCTTTTTTTCCAATCTCTTTTGCATTAACCATCTGTTTTTGAATAGCTTTAAGTTCGTTGATTTTTCTCTTTAATACTTTATTTTTATTGATATGATTTTCGATTCTTTTATATCTTTGAATTTCTTCATTCTCCATAATCATTTTTATTAGTTTTTCTTTCTCCGTCATATTGCTTCACCTAATAAAAACCATGTTTTTGCTTGTGTTATTTTAACTTCAACAATTTGACCAATCATTGTTTTATCACCTTTAAAATTAACAAGCTTATTGTGTTCTGAGTATCCTGCTAAAACATCATCATCATGTTTTGAAACACCATCAACCAATACTTTAACAGTTTGATTTAAGAACCTCTCATTACCTCTTAAATATCCATCATTGACTTTTTCATTTAATAAATATAATCTTTGTTTCTTGATTTCTTCTGGAGTATCATCTTCAAATTTAGCAGCTGGAGTACCTTCTCTTTTTGAAAAGATAAATGTGAAAGCTCCTTCAAAATTCGCTTGATCTACCATATCTAAAGTTTCTAAGAAATCAGCTTCAGTTTCTGTTGGAAATCCGACAATAATATCTGTTGTAACTGCTATTCCTGGAACAGTTTCTTTTAGTTCGTTTAAAACTTTTAAGTAAGATTCTTTAGTGTAATGGCGATTCATTTTTTTAAGTACAGGATTACTTCCTGATTGGACAGGTAAATGGAAGTGTGGCATAATATGTTTTCCATCTCGCATTGCTTCCATTGTTTTATAATCCAAATCATGAGGATGACTTGTTGTAAAACGAATACGCTCAATACCAACTTGATCTAAGTCTCTTAACAAATCTCCAAATGTGTACTCAATATCTTTAAAATCTTTACCATAAGCATTTACATTTTGTCCTAAAAGAGTTACTTCTTTATATCCTTGTTCTACAAGCTCATTTACTTCTTTTAATATTTCTTCTTTAGATCTTGATCTTTCTTTACCTCTTGTATATGGAACAATACAATATGTACAAAATTCATCACAACCAAACATGATATTAACCCATGCTTTAAATTTATGGTTTCTCACTTTTGGAAGATTTTCGATAATCTCTCCTTCTTGTGAATAAACCTCAATAACTCTTTCTTTTGAAAACATTGCTGTTTCAACATACTCGGGAAGTTTATAGATGTTATGTGTACCAAAAACAAGATCAACATGTTGGTATTTTTTCATAACACGGTCGACAACATTTTCTTCTTGAGCCATACAACCAGCTAAACCTAGGATTAGATTAGGATTCTGTCTTTTCAGTTTTTTAAGTCTTCCCAATTCTCCCCATATACGATTTTCTGCATTTTCTCTAATGGCACAAGTATTAATGATAATCACATCACTATTCTCTTCAGTATTTGAGTATGTAAATCCCATTAACTCTAAAATACCCGCCATGGTTTCGCTGTCAGCTTCATTTCCCTGACATCCATACGTGTGAATTGAATATGTTTTATCGACACCAATTTTTTGATGTGCATCATTTAAATTAAATTGTAATTCCTCAATTGTTTGCTTACTTCTTTTTCTTGCTTTATTTAAATCTGGCTTGAAATATTTTTCAATATCTACGTTGTTGTTCATAAAAATCACCTGTTCTTATTATACATGAAAAAACAGTATAAATTATACTGTTTCGCTTTCAATATGTATATGTTTAATCGTTTTTTGTGTAAAATCCATAATAACCGCATTTAACTGTTTAGCTCCTGGGGCAACTTCATTTGGAGTTGAAAAGCCATTTAGGAATCTATTGATGACAATTTCTTTAGTTACACCTATAACTCCATTTAATGGACCTGTCATACCGACATCAGTTATATATAATGTCCCATTAGGTAATTTTCTAGAATCAGCTGTAGGTACATGTGTATGTGTACCAACAACAGCATCAACTCGACCATCTAAGTAATGTCCTAATGCAACTTTCTCTGAGGTTGCTTCAGCATGCATATCTACTAATATATAGTCAGCTTCTTCTTTTTCAAGAATTTCATCTATACCTGTGAATGGATCCAACATATTTGCATTCATAAAAGTTCTTCCAAGTGCATTGATCACCAATAGTTTTTTGCCATTGAAATTCGTTGTTAAGTAACCTTTGCCTGGAGCTTCACGATAATTGAATGGTCTAACGATGTTTGATTCATCTATGAAGTCAAACAACTCTTTATTACCCCACACCCAATTACCCATGGTAATCATATGAATACCTAAACTCATTAACTCTTTATAGATCTTTAAACCAATACCTCTACCATTTGAAGCATTTTCTGCGTTTGCTACGATTAAATTGGGACGGTATTCCTTTTTTAGTTCTGGTAAAAAATCATTAACCATTTCTAAACCTGGTTTACCATAAATATCTCCAATAAATAAAACTTTCATTAAATCAACTCTTTCTAAAGAAAAGAGGCAAAAGCCTCTTATTTTGCAATATCTGTTGCTCGTGTTTCTCGAATGACCGTTACCTTAATTGTACCAGGATAAGTCATCTTTTCTTCAATTTGTTCCTTAATTTCACGAGCTACCTTGAAGGTCGATAAATCATCGATTTGATCCGCTTTAACAATAACACGAATCTCACGTCCTGCTTGAATTGCATATGATTTTTCTACTCCAGGAATTTCATTAGAAATGGCTTCTAATTGTTCTAATCGTTTAATATAATTTTCCATTGATTCGCTACGTGCACCTGGACGAGCTGCTGATAATGCATCTGCTGCTGCAACCAATACTGCAATCACACTTTCTGCTGGTTTATCACCATGATGTGATGCAATTGCATCTATAACTTCTTTTGGTTCTTTATAACGATTGACGATATTAACACCAATTTCTACGTGTCCACCTTCTATTTCATGATCTACGGCTTTACCAATATCATGTAATAATCCAGCACGACGAGTTAAAATTTCGTCTTCTCCTATTTCAGCTGCTAATTTTCCTGCTAGGAATGCAACCTCAATAGAATGTTTCAATACATTTTGTCCATAACTTGTTCTAAAACTTAAACGTCCTAATAATTTCACTAAATCTGGATGGATTTTACCAATTCCAGTGGTGAAAACTGCGTCCTCACCAGCTTCGCGGATAAACATATCCACTTCCACTCTAGCTTTTTCTACGACTTCTTCGATTCTACCTGGATGAATACGACCATCGGATACTAACGTCGTTAATGCACGTTTGGCAATTTCTCTTCTAATCGGATCAAATCCACTTAATACGACAGCTTCTGGTGTATCATCAATGATTAGGTCAACACCGGTTAACGCCTCAATTGTGCGAATATTCCGACCTTCTCTACCGATAATACGTCCTTTCATTTCATCGTTAGGTAAATCAACAACAGATACAGTTCTTTCCGTCGTTGTCTCGCTAGCATATTTTTGTATAGCTAATGACAACAACTCTTTAGAACGTGATTGTACCTCGTCTTTTGCCTTTTCTTCTTCTTCTTTAATGTAAGTTGTAATCTCATCTGACATACTTTCTCTAACTCTATCCATGATAATATCTCTAGCTTGTTCAGTATTCAGACCAGAAATTTCAACTAACTTTAATTCTTGTTGTTTTAAGACTTCTTCCGCTTTGCTATTTAATTGTTCGAGTTGTTCTTTCTTTTCATCGAGTTTTTCTTCACGTAGAGCTAACGTTTCTTCACGCTTGTCTAAGTGAATAACACGACGATTCAATGTGTCTTCACGTTGTGAAACTTTACTTTCTAGGTTAACCACAACTTGTCTACGCTCACGTATATCGTTATCAAACTCTTTACGTAACGCAAATATTTCTTGCTTTGCTTCTAAAACACTTTCTCTCTTGGATTTTTCTGCTTCTTTTCTTCCATCATCAACAATTTTTTGGGCCAAATCACGACTTTCTTTAAGGTTTTTTTCGCGCTGCCAAACACGAACAAAATATCCTATGATAAAAGTTATGACGGCTAGCAAAACGGAGATGACTGCCTCAATAACAATTAATGCTACTGGTAACATTCTTACACCTCCATTTTATTTTATTTTTAACAATTGATTAAATCAAATTGTCACATACTAGTTGTACTAAATCATTATACCTTATTTTTTGTTATCAAGTCAATGAAGAAACCATTAAAGATTTTGGTTTTCATTTTTATTTTTTTAATTTTAAGGTATAATAAGATGTGAAAACAAGATGAAGGAGCATTCTTATATTATGATAAACAATAAACCAGTAGCTGCACAATTTAATTTTTGGAAATGGCTACATAAAAATCGAATTAAAGTTGTAACTTATTCTTTCTTAATTATTATCCCATTAACACTATTATTAACTGCCTACATTGGAACTTACACAACACACACAAAGGTTCATTTTGATCAGGAAGTAACGGAAAACACAGAATATATTTCAAAATTTACTGATATGGATGAAATTGATGCTTTTGAATTATCTATTGATTGGAAGGAATTAAAATATCCAGTTTTAAATGAAGATGATGAATTATCTGGTGGATATTATATGTTTTCAATGTTTTACACAGCAAAACAAAACTATTCTGTTATTTCAATGACAGTTACACCTGTACTAAAAACTAATTGGACAGATATAAGATCTATGGGAAATCCTGTAACATTAACGCCATCAGCAAGAAATGTGCAGATTCCATTTAATTATGAATTGCCGGTTAAACCTTTATGGTTTGTAACAGTTGAAGAACCCATCTTATATTTAAAGATAGATTATACATTTGTAACAGCTACCAATGAAATCGCTAAAACCGTTTATATACAATTTATTTTGTCTGAAATTAATCCAGATAAAGTTGTTGCATAATACAGGGACTTAAAGTTTTTAAATTATTTTATTTGCATATAAAAACAAAAAGATGCACCTAAACAACTTTAGGAGCATCTTTTTGTTTATTGTCTATGACAAGAAATATCTCTTAGACTTTTTCTATTTTTCGATGTTTTTAGTAAATAACTTATACATATCGGGATTAGTTTTTTCTATATTCATTGGTCTAAATTGATTGTTTAACCAAACAAGTCTTGTTTCTCCAATATGAATTAACTCATTATTTTTATCATAGAGTTCATATCTAAACTCCATTTGAACTCCAGAAAATTCAATTAACAGTGTTCTTTGTGTATAAGTTTCACCAAATTTAGAAGGTTTCTTAAAAATTGATTTCATTTCAACCATTGCTAAACTGATATTTTGTTCTTCAATCTTTGGAAACGGTATACCTATATCGTCACAAAACTTAACTCTACCCATTTCATACCATATTGGGTAAACTGAATGATGAATAACACCCATTTGATCTGTTTCTTGATATCTTGGTTCAATCGTTAATACTGACTTCATTTTAATACCTCCTTAAACTTATTTGCAACTATAGGTGTTGAAAAAATGTCATACATGCGTATGACACTTTATCTTATTTTTTTTCATATGAAATGCTATAGTGATCAAGCACTTGTTGATTAATCTTTTTCATAATATCTGGATGATCAGTTAAATACTGTTTTGCGTTTTCTCTACCTTGACCTATTTTGTCTCCATCATAGGCAAACCATGCTCCGCTTTTTTGAATGATATCTAGATCTGATGCTAAGTCAACAAGTTCTCCAACTCTTGAAATACCTTTACCATATATAATATCAACGCTTACGACCTTGAATGGTGGAGCAACTTTGTTCTTAACAACTTTAATGTTTGCTTTATTACCAACGATATCAGTTGCATTTTTAATTTGTTCACTACGTCTAATCTCTAATCTCACGGATGAATAGAACTTTAATGCTCTACCACCTGGAGTAGTTTCTGGAGATCCAAACATAACACCAACTTTTTCGCGAATTTGGTTAATAAAAATAGCTGTTGAATTCGCTTTAGAAATAACACCTGATAATTTTCTCATAGCTTGACTCATTAATCTTGCTTGTAAACCAACATGAGAATCGCCCATTTCACCATTAATTTCTGCTTCAGGAACTAATGCTGCAACAGAGTCAATGACAATCATATCAACCGATCCACTGCGAATCAATGCCTCAGCGATTTCTAATGCTTGTTCACCAGTGTCTGGTTGTGATAATAATAGATTATCAACATCAACACCAAGTGCTCTTGCATATTGTGGGTCAAGTGCATGTTCAGCATCTATAAATGCGACATATCCACCTAATTTTTGCACCTCAGATATTGCATGAAGTGCAAGTGTTGTTTTACCCGAACTCTCAGGTCCATAAATTTCAATAATTCTACCTTTTGGATATCCACCAATACCTAGTGCTATATCTAATCCTAAAGAACCAGTAGGATGTGCTTCAACATGTCGATCAGGTTCATCACCCAATCTCATAATTGACCCTTTACCATACTGTTTTTCGATTTGTTTCATTGCGACCTCTAAGGCCTGTGCTCTTTTATCTTTGTCCATTGAGTCTACCTCCGACTTATAATAGTTGTTTTTTTATTGTTTTACTTTAAATACTTTCAAATATAGTGTTTCTATTTTTGATTAAATAATCTAATCCGCTTATTACTGTAAAGAAGATTGCTACCCAAAATATAATATTACCTATCATCGGATGAAACCCAAAATCATTAAATAATAAAATGATAAGTGCAACCATCGTAGATGCTGTTTTAAACTTTCCATAAGGTGATGCTGCAATGACATTACCTCTCTCAATTGCTAACAACCTAATACCTGTAACAGCAAACTCGCGAACAATAACGATCATGACAGCCCATAAAGGCACTCTTGATGGGTCTAGAACCATAAGATATAAAAATGCTGCTAATACTAATATTTTATCCGCAATCGGATCTAAGAACTTTCCAAACGTCGTAATTTGATCATATTTTCTAGCAATATAACCGTCTAGAAAATCAGTAAATGCTGCTAATACAAACAAGATTGCAAACACAAATTGATTGATATCCATAGCAAAAAAGCCAATTGGAATTTGCAAAGGCTTTAAATAAATAAAGACAATCATTATTGGAATCATCAAAACTCTAAGTATAGTAAGTTTATTTGCAGTCGTCATTTTGTTACTTCCTTTAACTTTATAAGTATATTTTACCATAAATATGCGTTTCCTGTTGCAATTTTAATATGCTTTTGATACAATGGTTATGCGCATATGGGAGGTGAAATTGTGGCAAATATTAAACAACAAATTAAACGTAATAAAACTAATGAAAAACGTCGTTTACACAACGCTTCTTTTAAATCATCCGTAAAAACTGCGATTAAAGCTGTCGAAACTGCTGTAGCAGCTAATGAAAAAGAAAAAGCAATCGAATCATTATCTTTCGCACATAAGAAGTTAGATAAAGGATTAGCTAAAGGCATCTTTCATAAGAACTTTGTCGCTAGACATAAATCAAGTTTAGCTCTTATGGTTAATAACCTAGAAAATTAGGACACAATGTGTCTTTTTTTTTAGCTATTTTCGATTTCTCTACGTCCACCTTTTTGTGCTATATATTTGACATGCGGTAATTTTACTCCAGAAACACCATATTTATGATTATACCCAATAACATTAATATATTTCTCAATGTTATCCTTTTCAAGACTCATTTTCTTTAATGCTTCAAGCGTTGCCTTGATATCATCTAAAGCTCTATGTGTATTTGGAACCTCAACACGATATGTTTCTACTGCTTGATCTAGACGATGTGGATATGGGTGACGATCTTTATAAATCGCCATGACATCTAGAATGTCATTTTTTATTTGGAAATTGTGGTCCCAAAATTTTTTGAAAAAATAAGTTAGAAATGACAAATCAAACTGAATATTATATGCAACCAATAAAGTTCGGTCGTCTTGATACATTTTGAAAAATTGATGAAATGCTTCTTCTTGAGATAAACCATCTCTAAGTAACATTTCATCAGTAATTTTTGTTATTTCAGTTATTTTTAGAGGAAGTGGACGATCAGCCATAACAAGTGCAGACATCTCATCAGTAATTCTATACTTCCCATCAACTCGCTCTAAAACAATCGCTCCAATTTCAATAATTTGATCACGATCAGCATAAAGCCCTGTTGTTTCAAAATCAAATAGCAAGATTCTATCATGTGTTAACATATCATGCTCCTAACAAATAAAGTTCTAGTCCTAATTTTTTATCTATTTTCCCAGATTTAATATCATAATCAAGTTTAGACAATTTCTTCAAGTGATTTTCTAATATTTGAAAATTCACAGATTGGGCATTTTTAACTAAATAATACGCACGTCCACTTTTGATATGAAAATGTTCTGCAATTTGATCTTGACGATAACCTTTGTCTAATAATAGTTTAGCGTGCATCAATTCTCTAACTTTACCTACTATATTATTTAATATACGTAATGGATCTTCATTACGAGCAATAAGATCGTAAAAAATCTCAATAGTTTTTGTTTGATTTTTTGAAAGTAATGCATTTGTTAATTCAAAAATGTTTTCTTCTAAATTTCTACTTACAAGTAATGTTACTGCTTTTTCATGTATTTCTTTAGTATCATATGCAAACAACATTAATTTCTCAGCCTCTTGATTGATTAAGTTAAAATCTAAATTTGTTCTTTCAAGTAATGCATCTACTGCATCATCTGTTATAGTATATTGATATTTTTTAAACATGTTTTTAATAAATTCAGGATAATCCTTTTTCTCCATATCCTTAACTTTCTCAATAAATGCATATTTAAATAAAGCTGCACCTAATGCTGAGGTATCAGGTAACAACTGAGAAACTGCAATAATTAATATAACATCAGGGTTTGGTTTTTCAAAATAAGAAATCCAACTGTTAATGACGTATTCATCCTCTTTTTCTAATTCTTCAATATTTCTAATAACAATAACTTTAGTTTCAGCAAAAAAAGAAACTGTTTGTAAATCTTCTAAAATATCATCACTAGGATTTTCTAATAAATCGTATTTAATAATATTAAAAGGGTCAACATTAAATTCCTTAATTTTTTCTTCAATTGTGTGGTTTAATAAAAACTCATTTGTGCAATGATATAAATAAATGGCTTCGGCCATAATCATGCCCCCTGACTGTTACTATCATTATACTAAAAATCACTTTAAAATGGTAGATGAAACATCCATTTTGATTTCTTTTTTGAATATATATTCAAGATGGTTCCATGAAGATCAGTACGATAAATCGTAACATTATATCGAATCAATCGATTGATAACTTCTTGGTCTGGGAAACCATACCTATTTTTTAAACTGAGTGATATGACTGCAAACCGAGGATTCACATAAGATAAAAAGATTTCAGATGTTGAAGTTGATGATCCGTGATGCCCAATCTTTAAGACATCGCTTTTAAGTGAATAACCATATTGATGGATTAAGTCAATTTCTGCATCATGTTCTATATCGCCAGTCAAAAGATATGACAAATCATTTATCTTCGTTTGAATAACAATTGAGTTGTTATTTGGTGATTCATGCTGTCTAATAGGTCCCAGTATATTTAAATGAATATTACCACAAGTCAACTTGTCTTTTGCTTTTACATATATTATGTTAGGATGCTTAATTGAGTAATTGTCATATAACGATAAAACAACTGCTTTAACATTCACACTATCAATAATGTTTTGGGCTTCTTTAGTATGATCAAAGTCGCTATGAGTTAATATCAAATAATCCAATCTATATATACCGTGATGATTCATGAATTGTAACACATGTTGATAACTATCAATAACTGTTTGACATTCATTTGAAGATATTAAAATAGAATCTCCTTGACCAACATCTAGAAAATATATTTTATCTGATTTCTGAAAATCTAGAATGACAATCCAGAAAACTGTGGCTAAAAGAATGATTCTAAACACCATGTTTTTAAAATTTTTCGATCTGAACAATGAAATAAGAAGTATAAAATAAAGAAGCATAAAATAAGGATTCAATGCAGGTAATTGAATTCCGATATTCCGATGATTGAACATCAATAAAAATGTCTCAAATAATTCCGTTAACTTAAAATAATATATATCAAACTCCGGAAACATCCATGTACATATAGCTAGCAAAAACAAAGGTGATGTTACAAAAAACACTAACATAGGAAGCACTAAAATCAATATGATTGAAAACTCCAGATTAAAGGGTAAGACTACAAGATATATTACTGTAGTCATCATCAATCTTTTTAAATATCCTTGATATAAACGAAATCTAAATTCCATTAAATAAATAAAATTGAGAATTAGATATGTAATCAAAAAACCAATATGATATATCCAATATATATGTGTAACAAGCATGATAAAGAAAACGAAATGCAAGATGTCAATTTTGCTCAAATTAAGTTCAAGTTTATCGTTAATCAATCTAAAAGCAAATACCAAAGCAAGTCTAACGACTCCAATAGAAAAAGCATTTAAATATAAGAATACAACATAAATAAGACCTACAAACAGATCTTGTTTTTTTTGACTAAAACTTAAATAAAAAAATATCTTTTTTACAAACGAAATCAAAGCATACAAGTGCAAACCAGAAACAGTGAACAAATAAATAATATTTAAATCTTTAAATAACTTTTTCTGCTCAAAATTAAAGTTCCTTTCTCCTAGAATGAAACTTTGTAGATAACTGTTAGATTGCCTAGTTGAAAGATTTTGACTAATTTGGTCTCTAAGTGTGTAAAAAGTGTCATTTTGCTCAATCTTATTGATTTCATAAATTGAAATATAACCTAAAACGTTTTGAGAATAGTGAAATTGCTGTTCGTTATAACCGTACGGAATGGTCTGTTTTTTGTATGTGTTTATTTTCCCATCAATATAAATCTTATCTCCTATTTGATAATCATTTTTAGGAGTATTTACATTATATTTTTGATGTTTATATTTTAAAGTCAACTGATCATTATACTCATATTGTACAACTCGAACGACAGTTGCTTCACCTTGTATTATTTTGGGAGTATATTGCATCGTAAAATGAAAAAATAGAATTGATACAATACTTATCAATATGATCAACAGCATCATTCTAATTCTTTTTCTCAATACAAAAATATATATTACAAGTACAAGCCACATCCAAGGAAAAAATAAGCCAAGAATAAATAAGAATAATGCATAACCTTCGATATGAAGGTTATCCCAACTTAATATATGGTCTAATTTTTTCAAGTGTAACTACACCTATATTTTTGACATTGATTAATTCATCGACAGTCTTGAAATCACCATGTGCTTCTCGATAAATGATGAGTGATGCAGCTCTAGTTTCTGTCATATGTGGTATTTGTAATAATTCTTTAAAGCTAGCTTGATTTACGTTGACCATTATACTAGGCTCAACTTGTTCTATATTAATACTTGGAATCGTGATTTGTCTACTAAAATGAATGACTTCTGTAAACATAACATTGGATGTATCTGCATCTTCTAAAAGACCACCTGTTTTGTTTATTATTTCACTTATTGTCACAGGTTCAAAAAAACGATAAGTTCCAGGAAATACGACTGCCCCTTTAACCTCTATATCAATAGGGATTAACATTTCAGGACCTTGATTAATATATTCAATTTCCTCAGTTTTTGGAAATAACCAAACCCAACCAAGAACAGTTAAAATTACGGTCATAATCATTGCTTGTCTCATAAAAAAACTCCTCTATCTTATACTAGAGGAGTATCTCTGTTTTTACTATAAAAAAAGCCTATTTAAAGGCAATGATTAAATGTTTCCTTGAATCGATAGAATCTTTAACTTCGTACTTAAATCCCATTTCCTTTAAAATATTCAAATAATAAGTTAAAGGATAAATATATTGCTTAATATAATCCATTTCATTTCCAACTTCAACTTTATGCATCAACATATTCCCTTTTGATAACATAGACCATTGATATGAAATTGGATCGGTTTCTACTTCAACATATTCGTGGTATTCTTCTAACACTTCATATTTATATATATCAAAAATAAATCTTCCACCCTGATTCAATGCTTGATAAATATGATGAAAAATCTTTTTAATTCCTTTAAAATAATTCATCACATCAAACATAGCCAAAATAACATCAGCTGAAGTATATATTTTATTTTTTAAATCATGTTCATATAATGCAGTAGCATATTGATTCGATTTTAATTTATCTTGAGCAATCGATAACATTTGTGTGTCATGATCAAAACCAATCGCAAAATGATTGTTTTTTAGTAGTTCTAAAAGTAAATAACCAGAACCACAACCTGCATCAATAATAATATCTTCTTTTTTTAAGTAAGGTTTAATCTGCTGATAGATAGCATCATAATCTACATCAGACATTAAGATATCATAAACTCTTGCAAACATTATTTAATCCTTTTAATGCCCATAAGTCTTTGATCAAAACCATAAAACTTACGGTCTTCTTCTCTAAATAAATGCACGATAACATCATGACAGTCTATTAAGACCCATGTTCCGCCCTTACCTTCAACATGTCTTATTTCATCTGCTAGTAATTTTTTCTTTAAATAATTGATTGCTGCATTTGCTTGTCGCTCATTAGTCGTTGCAATAACGAAATAATCATAAAATGGTGATGTTTTTTCAAAATCGAAAACAGCAAGATCTTTGACATTAACGTCTTCAAGTGTGCTAATAATTTTATTGAGTTTTTCCACTATTTACCTCCTTATAGTATGCGTAGGCACCAAGTTGTTCTTCACTTGGTGTTAATTGTTTTTTGTATACATGTTTAATACTAATTTTCATGCAATGTTCAACTGCTAAATCCAAATCTTTTGTTGCTAAATTATAAATAAGTTCGCAATCTTTAAATCCTCGATTTGGCTCGCATGAATCGCTTATAAAAATAATTTTTTCAATATCTGTCATCTTTGGTCTTCCCCAAACATGATATTTAATCGCATTAAGTATTTCTTTGTCTCTAATTTTAAAATCATATTCAAGTTGTGCTGCAGCAGCTAATGCATGATAGATGACCGGATACTCAACATATTCTTTAATTGACTTAAGGTCCAAATACTGAATTTGCTCTTCAATAGTATCATATTTTGCATAATCATGATAAAGAGCTGCAATAGCAACTTTTTTTTCATCAACCCCATGAATTTTAGCCAATTTTACAGCAGTTTCATAAACACCGAAAACGTGTTGTAATCTTTTTTTATGATTTTTAAGTTTCTCTGTTACTTTTTCCTTGATTTGATCAATCATTGAAATAGTGCCTCCGTAATACTGATGTGCATGTTTTTTGGAATATTCATTTTTACCGTCATAGGTCCAACAATATGGATGAATCCCATATCTGCAATCGTTAATTGATGTTTGCCTTTAGGAATTTTAAAAGATTTTTCCTCATACTTATCAATATATATTTTAAACATTTTTTCTTTATTTAATAATAGATCTTTGACTCTTGTCTCATTTGTTTTGTGGACGCTTAAGTTTCTATCCACATATAATACAACTGTTGGATCTACCCCTTGAAAGGTCATAGAAACCAAACCTTCTAAAAAGAGTGTTTGATTATTTTTAAGCTGGTAAATTTTGGGACGCATTTCTTCATCAGGAATTAGTTTTTTATAAACTTCATATGGTAAAAGATGGTGTAGATAACCTTCTTGATAAAGACCTGGCATATCCCAAATGATATGATTTTCAAAAGGAGCTGATAATGCTTCCTGAGTTAATCCTGCCTTTTTGAATGCTAGTGCTTTTTCTTGGTTGGTTAATGCTTTAAATATTGTAGTTTTCCCACTATTTTGGACACCTAATAAATAAATATTTTTCTGTTTAAATGTTTTTAAATACTTTTTTAGGTTTTCAATATCAAACTTATTTTTTGAAGACATTAAGATAATATCTACAAATGGAATGCCCATTTGTTTAGCTTTTTTTGTTACATTCTCAATTAATAAATCTAGATTTGTATCTTTTGGCAATAAATCAATTTGATTAATGATATAAACATATTTCGCATCAGGTTGATAGCGATAAACTGGATAATTAAACAATAAATCCAAATGAAGTATCGAACTCACCATAACAATTAATGAGTCAGCAGGTAAAGAAGGTAAATCTTCAGGATGAAAATGAGTATTTGCTTCACCATAGTGCAACAATCTATAACATGCTTGACAATAGTCATGTTCTAAAGATAGCGCATACCCTACTTTATTTATATCTTCAGTTTGAAGAACTGCACCACAGCCTTGACACTTAATGGTCTTCGACATATGTTTTCAACCTTTCTTCATATAAAGCTGGACACTTCTTTTTAATTTTTTTTAGAATAATCTTTTCAATCTTTCGATTAAATTGGGTAATTTTTCGATCTGATTTTCTTTTTACTGAACGAATTAAAATTGATTTTATTCCAAATCGTGAACCACCAAATATATCGGTCATCAATTGATCGCCAATAACAATCGTTTCATCTTTTGTTGAATCCACCATTCTCATTGCTTTTTTAAAACCAAACTTAAGTGGTTTTTTTGCATACCAAATATATGGAACATCCAAATGAGTTAATGCTTTTTTAACACGTTTATAATTTGTGTTTGATATAACTACAATTTGAAAATCCTTTTTCAAATCATTAAGTAAGTCTATATGTTTTTGAGTTAATATTTCATCATCATAAGCAATGATCGTATTATCCAAGTCAAAAAACAAGGACTTAATACCTTGTTCTTTTAGTTTTTTGTATGGTATTTCAAAAATGGATGCATGATATGCATGCGGTATGCATTTTTGATAAATTGCCATTATTTTACATCCAATATTTCAATTGAAAAAATACGTCCCGTTTCAGTTTTTACTTCAACGACTTCGCCTTCACCTTTGTTTAGCATTGCTTTTCCGATAGGTGATTCAACTGAAATCTTTCTTTGTCTTGGATCAGCCTCGATACTTCCGACCAAGTAAAATTCTTTTTCTTCTTTTGATTCTAGAAAACGAACAACTACTGTTTTACCAATATTAACGATATCATCTGATGTTGTTTTAATAATCTTAACGTTTTTTAAGATATTTTCAATCTCAGCGATTCTTGATTCAATTCTTGCTTGTTCATTTCTTGCAGCATCGTAATCCGCATTTTCTGATAGATCTCCTTGTGCTCTTGCTTCTTTAAGAGCTTCTAGGTTTTCTCCACGTTTTACATCTTTTAAGTGTGTGAGTTCATTTTTTAGATTATCGACACCTTCTTGAGTTAATTGAAATACTTGTTTTACAGCCATTGGTGATCCTCCTTAAATTTCTTCATTATTATACAACATTTTTCAAATAATTGCTATTTTTCGTAAGTCTTTTTGATAAACTTTGTGATTTGGCATCAATTTACTTAAAAGATTATAAAAATCTTTTGAGTGATTGAAAACGAGCGCATGAGCATATTCATGATATATGACATACGTTAAGTAAATTGGATTAAGTCGTGCTAGAAAAGTGTTGAGGGTAATCTCGTGGTTTTTCCGATGGTAACTGCCAAACTTTGATTTTAAATACTTGAGTTTATAGTTAAGTGGACTCAGACCATGATTTTTTATATTTTCTTCAATACTCATTTCCATTTGATGTAACCAAACACTCAACTCGTTTTTATAAATCTGTTGCTTGATTTTTTTTATATCATCTAAATTTGAATGGACAATGACACGATCTACATCAATCTCATAGCTGAACTTTCCCTTAAGTTTAATCAATTGATAGTGAACATCCCACAACATGATTTCATCATCACGTTCAGTGACATGCATACTTTCTAACCTGTTATGAAAATGATCAAACTTCTGATCAATATAATTCATAATGGTTTCATGAGTTGTGAACTGATTGGTTGTGATGAGTAAATGCTGATTTCGAATTCTAAAATATGTATTTTTTATTCGCTTCCGATGGATTTGATAATTTAATATTTTACCGTTCTTTTTATATTGATAAATCATCTTTTTCTTAGCATAGCGTATGGTTCAACACCAAACGGTATTATTATTTTCAAAATTTGTTTAGGATGTCTTGCTATAGGTGTATCAACACCATCTGCATCTTTCATGTGATTAACGGTAAATGTTTTTATCTCTCCACTTGGGCTAAACACTTCAACTTCAGCACCATTCTCAAAATAATTCCTTTGTTCGATAGTCGCTATTTTCGTATTTTCATCATAGTCCTGAACCAAACCAATAAACAACTGAGTTGGTTGTTCATTTCTTTGATTATAGAGTTGCTGTTCAACACCTGGTAAACCTTCTAAATATCCATGTGATGCAAGCCTGTTTTCTGCTTTTTGAAGTTCTTGCATATAAGGTTTAAAATCTTTAATTTGATGGGTTTTTTCATATTCATCAATAAGTCTTCTATAAGTTGATACAACAGTTGCTATATAGTGAAGGCTTTTCATTCTACCTTCAATTTTTAGTGAAGAAATTTTCGAATCAATCAGGTGTGGAATTTGTTCTAATGCTTCTAAATCTTTCGAAGACATTGAAAATGATATGTCACTTATGCTTTCTCCTTTTACAGTTAAATCATAGTTCCAACGACAAGAGTGAGCACAACCTCCACGATTTGCATCACGGTCTGTCATGTTATTGGATAAACTGCATCTTCCAGAGTAAGACATGCACATGCCACCATGAATGAAAACTTCTAAGTCTGCATTTGTCTTTTGTTTTAGTTTCCTAATTTGGTGTTTATCAAGCTCTCTAGCTAAAACAATGCGTTTGATCCCTTTTTGATGCCAAAAATTTACTGTTTCTGCATTACTTGCAGATTGTTGAGTTGATAAGTGAACTTCTAAGTCCGTATGTTTTATAGCCATATCGATAATAAATGGTGATGCAGAAATGATTGCATCTACATTTCTTTGTTCTAAAGCCTTTAAATATTCGACTAACCCGTCCATATCTTCGTTGTGAGGTATGATATTGGTTGTTACGTAGACTTTTTTGTTACGTTCGTGTGCGAATGTGGTTGCATCTAATATGTCGTCTAGGGTGAAATTAGAAGCTCTAGCGCGTAGTGAAAAATTCTGTCCACCAATAAAGACAGCATCTGCTCCATACATTAATGCTATTTTCAATTTTTCTAAATCACCAGCTGGTGCGAGTAGTTCAACCATGATATTATCCTTTTTGTTTATAAATTGTTTTCTTAAAGAAAAACCCTTCATCCCATACTTCTTGATAATCTTTTTGTATTTGATCAATAATTGACTGGTTTGGTTTTCTATTTCGATACATGGGAAGAACAGATAGTGCATATGCATCATCTTTGAATAACGTATCAATGACCAAGTAATCAAGATAAGGTTCTAATGTTTTTATATGTGTAAGACTTTGAAAAATATGACTTCTAAAAACATGTGTTCCCGCTTGATCTTCTAATACAGGATAAGCTTCATCTCTTGTTTCTTCGATAATTTTTAAATCTTGTCTATTGTGGTAAATATGATCTTTTTTGTCATATTGCATAAAATTATCAATAAGCTGTCTTTTCGAGTAAAACATATTCAAATGACCGTGTCCAACCATAAACATTTTGTATTTTTTGTTTTCAGCGATATATATGATATCTTCTAAAGTTATTTCTTTAGCTACATAGACACCTTGAATATTAAAATCTGCTAAAAAATTAAAATCATAGACATTTGTCATTAATGTCTCGGGATTATAAATAACTTTACTAGTAAAACCTAATTTCTCAATTGTTTTATAAGCACCTAAATCAGCAACAACCATACCTGATATATCTTGTATTGGTAATTGTTTGAGAAATAAAACTAAATGATCTAATTGTTCATCATTGAAAATTTGATTAAGTTGCAAAAACAATTCTTTTTTCAATGTTTTTAGTTGCTGTGTAACTTTAATAATTTCTTCAATTGAAAAACTTTTAGTCAATCTCGTTCCAAATTGATCATTACCAATCAAAAAACCATCAGCATAGACAGATAAGTTTTCCAGATGATTCAAATCATAAATTGTGGTTAAGATTTTCATAATGACTTCCTTTGACTAATGCTCATACCATCACCTTGATCATAAAATACTGTTTTAAAATCTTGGTGTTCTTGTAGGAATGTCTTAAATGCATTAATTTTTCTTATCAATTGTCTCGTATTACGATTAACAAATTCAGGTTTTAAATGATGGAATGATAAATTGTCACACACCACAATACCATTGGGTTTTAAGTATGGTACAAACTTTTCAAAAAAGTTTTGATACTGCGCTTTTGCTGCATCGATAAAAATCATATCGTAACTTCTTAACTCACCTTGATAGTCTAGTGCATCATAAGGTATCAACTGAATTTGATTTCTTTCATCATATTGATTGAAATGTACTTTCGCTTGTTCAATCATTTTTTGATTTCGCTCAAAAGTATCTATTTTACAACCAAAAGAAGCCATAGCAAGTGCGCTATAGCCAATGGCAGTACCAATTTCTAAGACATCTTTAACTTGATATTTTTTGATCGTAACATCTAAAAACAATAGACCCTCATCACAAATAATTGGTATATGATGGTCTACTGCATATTGCTTTAGTTGTTTCAGCATTACGCTTTTTCTTCAGTATCTTCTTCGTCTTCGTCTTCTTCTACATCATCTTCATGCTCATCATAATAAGCTTGAAGAACGCCATCTAACATATCCCATTCTTCATCTGTTTCGATATCTTCGAAAGATCCTTCATCATCAGATGGTCCTGGAACATAAATTGCTGCACTTACTTCGTGAGTATCAACAAACTCAAATACAACATAATTCTTTCCGTTTTCTTCGTGTGTAAACAGTATTTCACATACTGCTTCATCACCATTTTCATTAGTTACAATCATTTGGTTATCTTTTAACATAAACTAGCTCCTTTATAATCTAAATAGTTTTGTAATATAATCACAGCTGCAAGCTCATCTTTTTTTTGTTTTTGTGATTTGCGACGCTCTGATCCTTTAATCATTGTACGAATCGCTGTTTGTGTTGACATTCTTTCATCCCACAAAACAACTTCAATATCTCTTTTTTTTAAGATGAGTTCTTTAAAGTCTTCACTGATTTTTCCTCGAATACCAATATCATTATTCATGTGTTTAGGATAACCTAAGACGACCGTATTGATTTGATAATCATCAATCAATTTAATAACATAATCTACAGCATTTTCATATTGATTTTCACTAAAGCGATGTGTTGTTAATGCATACGCAATGACACCAGACTCACTCAGAGACACACCTAAAGTTTTACTTCCTAAATCAAGTCCTAAATATTTTTTCATAAACGCTCTCTTACTTTATTTAATGCTTCTTCTAGATTTGATAAATCTTGAGAACCACCTTGCGCAAGATTTGGTCTACCGCCACCAGAACCGTTGGTTAATTGAGCAGCATATTTAATCAAATCATTTGCATTATTTAATTCACTCTTACAAACAAATGTAACTTTGTCATCTTGAATGTTTGCGATAAATAATGTTTGCGCCTTTATTTTATCATAAAGTGCATCTAATAATTGCTTTAAAACCTTTGAATCAACATCATGCGTTATAATCAATTGTTTTTTACTTGATTCATCATCGATAAAATCATCAAGTCTTTTCAAAACATCTTGTGATTTTTGTTTATTTAACTCTTTTTCGTGGTTTTTAATAAACTCTTTAAGATCATATATATATTGTCTGAAATTGATAATGTCTTGATAACTTCCGGTGATTTCAGGCTCTTTTGGTAATCTCACGGATGAATCTAGTCGATCCATTTTTTCTTTTAAAGTCTGAACTTCTAAGTGAAGTGGTTCAAGATATTCGTTGACTTGAGCAACGATATCGATACCAGTAACACCTTCCATTCTATAAATACCAGAACCAATTGATTCATACGAAGTAATTGCAAAATCGATAATCTCTTTGGTGTTATTGACATGGGTTCCACCACAAAGTTCTTTGCTCCATCCCATATCTACAACTCTAACAACATCGCCATATTTTTCACCAAACAATGCCATTGCTCCGATTTTCTTTGCTTCTTCTAATGGCATTTGTCTAATGATAACGTCTAGTGGATTTTCTTTAATATAGTGTTTGACAATCGATTCAATTTGTAAAATTTTTTCATCAGATTCAGTTTCATAGTGATTAAAGTCAAATCTCCAACTTTTCGGTGAAACTTGTGAACCTTGTTGATTAGCATGATTTCCGAATGTATCTTTAATTGCTTGGTGGAATAGGTGTGCGGCACTATGGTTTCTAATCGTTTTTAATCTTTGATATGCATCAACAATTGCTAAAACTTCATCACCTTCAACAAACTCACCTTCAACTTGATGAAGCGTTTGACCGTTTGGTAATTTTGAAACATCAACGACTTCTAATCCATTAATTGTTCCTTGATCAGCAACTTGTCCACCTGATGTTGCATAAAATGGTGTTTGATCTAATACAATACCTTCATCAAAAACTTTTATAACTTTTGACTCTGTTTGTAAAGTATCATAACCTACAAATACTGATGATTCATTAAAATTCAAATAAGCTTCTTCTTGAGCTTTCATTGAACCATGACTTGTTCTTGCTTTTCTTGATCGTTCTTTTTGCTCTTCAAGTGCTTCATAAAATGCTTTTTCATCAACAGATACGCTTAACTCTTCTGCAATTTCTATAGTTAACTCGATTGGGAATCCATATGTATCATAAAGTTTAAAAGCAGTTTGTCCTGATATGGTATTTCCTTCTTTCTCGATTGCTTCGTGAAGATGCTTTTCACCTTCATTAATTGTTTCAAGAAACTTTTGTTCTTCTTTTAAAACAATTTTCTTAACGATTGCTTTCGTTTCATGAAGATTTGTATAAAAGACACCCATTGTTGAAACAACATCATCAACTAACAGATATAAAAATGGTTCTGTCAAACCAAGAGAACGTCCATATTTAACAGCTCTTCTAAGCAATCTTCTTAACACATAACCTCTACCTTCGTTAGATAGAATTGCGCCATCACTAATTGCAAATGTTAATGCTTTGATATGATCTGCTATCACTTTAAAAGCCATTTGCCCTTCGTATTTGACATGCGTTAATTGCTCAGTATGTTCAATAGTCGGATAAAACAAATCGGTTTCAAAATTCGTTTTAGTTTCTTGAATGACACAAGCCCAACGTTCTAAACCTGCACCTGTATCAATATTCTTTTTAGGTAATTCTGGATATTGTTCTCTTAATAAACCAGGTTTGGAGTTGAATTGTGAGAAAACAATATTCCATATTTCAATATAGCGTTCATTTTCTAAATCTTGGGCAATCAGCTCAACCCCTCTTTTATCATAGATTTCACCACGATCAAAAAAGATTTCAGTATCAGGTCCACATGGTCCAGATCCAATTTCCCAAAAATTGCCTTCAACAGGTATTAAATGTGATGGATCAACACCTACAGATACCCATAAATCTCTTGCTTCTGTATCATCTGGATAATATGTCACATACAATTTTTCAGCAGGAAAACCGAACCACTTGGGATCGGTAAGTATTTCATACCCCCACTCGATGGCTTCTTTTTTAAAGTAATCACCAATTGAAAAATTACCAAGCATTTCAAAAAATGTTTGGTGTCTTGCTGTTTTTCCTACATTGTCAATATCATTTGTACGTATACATTTTTGAACATTAACAATTCTTGGATTTACAGGTCTTTCTGTACCATCAAAATATTTCTTTAATGGTGTAACACCTGCATTAATCCAAAGTAAAGTAGGATCATTTTGTGGAATTAAAGATGATGATGTTTCGATTTTATGATTTTTACTTTTGAAAAAATCAAGCCAC
>JANKMU010000017.1 GCA_024650045.1 Mycoplasmatota bacterium
AAACAAAAAAAGTAGACACCTTTTTTTTAATGTCTACTTTTTGGGGTTCAGTTCAGATTGTAGTTCTTTTTTATTGAGAGTAGAATAATATTGTGATATTATATATATGAACATATGAGCAATCACTCATATGATGGAGGGTAAAATGGAAGATTATTTATGTGACGCAATATTCATTCATGAGGATGCAATCAAAGAGGTACAACAACATATATTAAAAGATAAAGAATTAGATACTGTTAGTCGTTTCTTTAAAGCTTTATCTGATCCGACCAGAATTAAGATTCTTTTCGCATTAGAAAAAAGAGAATTATGTGTATGTGATATTGCTGTTGTTCTTAAAATGACACAAAGTGCAATTTCTCATCAATTGAAAATTCTTAAGGATATTGATTTGGTAAGATCAAAAAGATCTGGTAAATCAATATTCTATACATTAGCTGATGAACATGTGCATGTAATATTCAATCAAGCAATAACACATATCAAGGAAAGCATAAAATAATAATGAGAAAAAAGTATAGTATCAAAAATATGGATTGTGCAAATTGTGCATTGAAAATAGAACAAAAATATAGTGAACTTGACGGTGTCAAAGCTGTTAGAGTTGATTTTGGTCGTGAAAAAGTCTTTATTGAGGGTGATATTGAACAATATGATTCAAAATCATTACAGAAAATAGCGAGGAAAATTGAGTCAAATATCATTGTAAACGATGAAAATGAAAAATCAAATGAAAAAACAACATGGATCAATAAAATAGAATTACCAATAAACCTCATCGGTGTTGTTTTAGTCATTTTTGCTTTAATGTTTAATTTTATTGATTCATTTGTCATTAACCAAACATTATTAGTGATAGTTTATGTTATCTCATATCTTTTTATTGGGGGCAAAGTCATCATTAGAGCATTGACCAATCTGTTGAGAGGAAAAATCTTCGACGAGAACTTTTTAATGACTTTAGCAACCATTGGTGCATTAGCTATTAATGATTACTTAGAAGCAGTAGCAGTTATGTTGTTTTATAGAGTTGGCGAATATTTACAGGACCGATCAGTTGATAAGTCTAGGAAAAATATTAAAGATTTAATGGATATAAAGCCTTTAATTGCACATTTAGTGAACGGTAAGTTTCAGACTGAAGTTAGCCCCGATGATTTGGAAATTAATCAGATTATTATCGTTAAACCAGGAGAAAAAATCCCTGTCGATGGGATAGTCATTGAGGGAAGTTCATCAGTTGATGCAAGCAGTTTAACGGGCGAATCGATGCCCAAGGATATTACTAAGGGCCAAGAAGTGATTTCGGGCTCTCTAAATATCAATGCCCCACTAACTGTCAAAGTGTTAAAAAAATATCAAGATTCCACAGTTGCAAGAATTCTAGATTTTGTGGAAAACAATGCAAATAAAAAAGCAAAAACTGAAAAATTTATCACAAGATTTGCAAAATATTACACACCAATTGTTGTAGGCTTTGCAATTATTCTAGCATTTGCTGTTCCACTCATAATATCTAGTATTATAGGAACTAGTTTTCAAGATGAATTTGCTATTTATTTTAGAAGAGCATTAATATTTCTTGTAATTAGTTGTCCATGTGCGCTTGTTTTATCAATTCCATTGTCATTTTTCGCAGGTATTGGCGCATCCTCGAAACAAGGCATATTATTTAAAAGCGGAAGTGATCTAGAGATGATGACTGAGATTAATCATTTCGTCTTTGATAAAACCGGAACTTTAACCAAAGGTAGATTTGAAGTATCGAAAATTGTATCAAAGAACGAAGATAAGTTATTGGAATATGCAGCTCACGTAGAGTCACAATCAAATCATCCTATATCACAATCAATCCTATCTGCATATGGTCATCAAATCAAAAATAAAGTTGACAACATTAAAGAAATATTTGGTAAAGGGATCCAAGCAATATATAATGAGGAACAAATTTTTGTGGGAAATGCTATTTTCATGAAAGAAAATGAGATTGACTATCAAAATCCAACTGAAGTAGGAACGATAATTCATGTAGCAACACATCACGAATATTTAGGACACTTAGTAATAAAAGATCAAATAAAAGAGTCTTCAATATCATTGATGGAACAGTTGTTTAAACAGGGTAAGAGTATATCAATGGTTACTGGTGATCAAGAATCATCAGCAAGAGATATAGGAAAGCAATTAGGTATTGACTCCATCTATTATAGTTGTTTACCAGAGGATAAAGCTAGAATCGTTAGTGAACTCACACTTAAGGATAAAGTTGCTTTTATTGGAGATGGAATAAACGATGCACCTGTACTCACTGTAGCAAACTTAGGTATTGCCATGGGTGGTATAGGCAGTGATGCAGCTATTGAAGCATCAGATGCAGTTATCATGAATGATAATCCATTACAGATTTTGGTAGCCCAAAAAATAGCACAAAAAACAATGAAAATTGTTGTTCAGAATATTATTATGGCATTGGGAATAAAAACGATAGTCTTAATATTAGGAGCATTAGGATTTGCTAATCTATGGTTAGCGATATTTGCTGATGTTGGTGTATCTATTCTTGCAGTATTTAATGCAATGAGAATTTTTAGCAAATAAAAAATGAAACCAATAGATATGTTGGTTTCTTTATTTATATAGTGAATGAAGTATAATAGTTATAGGTGATTAAATTGGAAATAAAGCTTGATCAAATTAAAGGTGTAGGACCAAGTTTATTACATGCATTTAGAAATCAAGGTATATGGTCAACATATGACCTTATTTTAAATTATCCCAAATCCTATGAAGATTTTTCAATCACATCTTTAGAGCATGTGAAACATAAGGATATCATTACTGTACAAGGTATTATCACAACAGAACTTAAAATGTCTAGGTATGCCAAATCTTCACCAGTTTCGTTTAAAGCCAAAGTTTTAAATGAAACAATCGATGTCATCGCATTTGGTCGAGGATATTTATTAAAAGTACTACAAAAAAATGATGAGGTGGTTATTAAAGGCACATATGATTTATTTAAAAATCAAATCAATGCATCTTCAGTTATGAAAGTCGATAAAAAGGTGCCTATTAAACCACTATATAAAATAGAAGGTATCCATGATAAAACGATATCTAATATTGTATCGACTATTTTTAATGAGAAACGAGTTAATATCTTCGAAATAATTCCGCAGACATTAATCAATCAGTATAAGCTTTTACCAAGACTTGAAGCTTATCAAAAACTACATCTCCCAAATTCTTTTAATGATGTAGAAAAAGCGAGAAGAAGATTTAAATATGAAGAAGCATTTTATTTACAACTAAAACTTATATCTAATCAGCCTTCTAGTCACCAAAGACCTCCTAAATCATATGATATTCACATGGTAAAAGATTTGATTCATCACCTACCATATGAGTTAACTCAAGACCAAAAAGAGGCTGTAAACGATATTTTTAGAGATTTCAAGAAGGATGTTGCAAGCTATCGCTTAATTCAAGGTGATGTCGGTTCAGGTAAGACGTTAGTTTCATTATTAGCTGTTTATGCAACAATCACTGCAGGTGAGCAAGTTTCTTTTATGGCACCTACTGAATTACTTGCTAATCAACACTTTCAATATTTTAGTAACTATTTAAAAGATGTAAAGATTGTGTTATTAACTGGAAAAACTAAAAATAAAGATCTATTAAAAGAAAAAATTAAAAATCATGAATATGATTTAGTTATCGGAACACATGCATTAATAGAAAAAGATGTCGTTTTTTCGAATTTAGGACTAGTTGTTATAGATGAACAACATAAATTTGGTGTCCAAACAAGAGAAGAACTAATCGAGAAATCAAATTCAAAGGATATTATCTATTTATCAGCAACACCAATTCCTAGAACTTTAGCAATGATCGCTTTTGGAAATTCTCATGTAAGTATCATAAAAGAGAAACCGAAACATAGAATTGCGATTGACACAAGGGTCATAACTAAAAATCAAATTCAGAGAATGTATGATGATATGCATTCAGCTATTATTCGAAAAGAACATATCTTTTTAGTCGTTCCAGCAATTACTTCAACAAAAGTAGATGACAATATCGAAACCGTATATGAATCGATTAAAGATGAGTTTAGTTCACCGATTTTTGTACTGCATGGAAAACTTTCCAACAATGAAAAAGAGAGTATTATGGAGCAGTTTATCTACACCCCGGGTAGTATTTTAATAGCAACAACAATGATTGAAGTTGGTATTGATATACCTACAGCTACTTTAATTGGTATTTTTTCTGCAGAAAATTTCGGGCTCAGTCAACTCCATCAATTAAGAGGTAGAATAGGACGAGGAACATTAGCTAGTGTTTGTTATCTAATATCAGAAAAAGAAGATTTAGAAAGACTTGCTTTGTTATCAAAAACAAATGATGGATTCAAATTATCAGAGTATGATTTGGTTTCAAGAGGTCCAGGTGATTTTCTTGGTGTTGAGCAAAGTGGATATTTAAAATTCAATTTTTTGGAATTATTAAAAGATTATCCAATACTAATAGAGGCACAAAAAAATGTAAATGAGCTGATTTCAAAACCAGACTTTAAAACAAATCCAGCCTATAAATATTTGAACAAGTACATTACAGAGTCTTTGAAGATATGATATAATAAATTGAAATGAAAGAAGGTATTTTATGATACGTATAGCTGTAGATGGTATGGGTGGAGATTACGCTCCAGAACCTATCGTTCAAGGAACATTGATGGCCTTAGAAAAATTTGATAATATTGAGATCACTCTTTTTGGTGATGAAACAAAAATGGCTCCATATTTAAAACAACATTCGAGACTTCATGTTGTTCATACACCTCATTATTTAGAGATGGGTGAAAAAGATCCAATCCGCGCCTATAGAAAGAATAAAGAGTTATCCATGTTTATGGCAATGCAACATGTTAAAGATGGGTTATCTGATGCTGTTGTTAGTGCTGGTCCTACACAAGCTTTAGTAGTAGGTGGGCATTTTATTATTAGAAGAATGTCGACAATGCCTCGTGTAGCGATTGCACCAATTGTTCCATCTCTCGATGGAAAAGGAAGAATTTTATTAGATTCAGGAGCGAATGTTGATTTTAAACCTGAACATTTATTATCATTTGCTGTTTATGCATCGATTGTTGCCAATAAAGTCTTAAAAAGAGAAAATCCTCAAGTGGCCTTAATCAACATAGGAACAGAAGATAGTAAAGGTAGAGATTTTGATAAAGAAACATTTGCGCTGCTAAAAGCAAGCAAAGACATTAATTTTTATGGAAATTTAGAACCAAAAGAAATACTAACCTCTGAAGCAGACATCTTTTTAAGTGATGGATTTACATCAAATATCGTGATGAAGACTATGGAAGGTACTGCTAAGGGTATGGGGATGTTATTAAAAAGAGAAATCAAATCTTCGATTTTCGCAACCATTGGTGCGTTATTCATGAGAAAAGCATTGAAGCGATTTAAAAAGTCTTTGGATGCATCAGAAATTGGTGGTGCATTATTAATGGGTTTTGATGGTGTCGTTATTAAAGCACAGGGTGCTTCAAAATCTTATGGTTTTATGAATGGTATTCGTCAAGCTAAAGAAATGGTTGAAGCAAACGTTATTGAAACCGTATCGGAAGTATTAAAAAAGAAAGAAGCGGTAGGAGAATGAAAGCATTATTAAAAATGCTGAATCTTCCCTATAAGGATGAATCTTTATATGAAATGGCACTTACACATAGTTCTTATGCTTATGAAAATCAAACTGAAAAGAATGAGAAACTTGAGTTTTTAGGTGATGCTGTAATTGAACTTTTAATGAGTGATTATCTTTATAATGAAGATTTAGCAGATGAAGGCGCAATGACAAAAAAAAGAGCACAAGCGGTTTGTGAAGAAGCTCTTGTTAAATATGCGACACAAATTAAACTAAAGAAATATTTAAAATTAGGAAAAGGCGAAGAAGCTAAAGGTGCGAATAACTCAATGATTGCTGATGCTTTTGAAGCGTTGTTTGGGGCTATATATTTAGATTTAGGATTCGACTCCGTAGTTAAGACATTCAATAAAGTTATTGTTCCTAATTTAAATTTAGTATGGAATATAAAGGATTATAAATCAACACTTCAGGAACTAATTCAAAGTGGAGATAAGAGAAACATTAGTTATCAAATTGTTAAGGAAACTGGACCGTCACATGATAAAGAGTTTGAGGCTGCAGTTAAACTAGATAATCATATCATATTAGGTATTGGAAAAGGTAAAACAAAAAAAGAAGCTGAGCAAAATGCTGCACATGATGCATTGAAGAAGGGGAATTATGATACTCAAGAGATTATATGAAGATTTCGATCTTTCGATTGAACGCATTTTAATCAAAGAATATAAACGTCTTAATTTAACAATGCAGGAGATGACGGTTTTACTTGCATTGTTTTCGATATATAAAAAGAGAAAAACTTTTTCAATTGCTTCAATATCAAGACGCGTAGAATTAAGCAAAGATGAAATAGGAAGTGCTGTTGAGTCCCTACTAAATAAAAATTTTGTTAATATCACGTTAGAAGAAAAAGATAATAAAGAGCGAGAAGTTTTTGATCTCGATAGAACATTTAAGTTGATTGAGGAACTTTATCGTCAAGATGAAATTGAAAAAATCAAACAAGAAGAAGAATCTTCAGTTTATGAAACTATACGTTTATTTGAACAAGGATTAGGAAGATCATTACGTCCTTTTGAACTAGAAAACATTAGAAGATGGTATGAGGAAAGAAGTTATTCACACGAAACTATTAAACAAGCAATAGATGCATCCGAAGATAAAATAAGTATTAAATATGTAGAAAAGATTTTGAATCAAAATATTCCAGAGCCCATTGAGATCGATCAAGATGTTGAAAGAGCTCTTGATGAGATATTCAAAAATATAAAATGACTAAAGCTGAAGATATTTTATTAGTTCTTGACCACATGTTTCCGGATGCTCATGTCGAGTTAAACCATCGAAATCATTTTGAATTGTTGATTGCAGTTGTTTTAAGTGCACAAACAACAGATGTCGGAGTTAATAAAGCAACCCCACAACTATTTGAAAAATATCCCACACCAGAAAAACTTGCTCAAGCTGATGTTTTAGAAATAGAAAGATTAATCAAAACGATTGGCTTGTATCGCAATAAAGCAAAAAATATAAAAATGCTCGCACAAGACTTAGTTGAAAAACATTCAGGCGAAGTTCCGAATCGTAGAGAAGCTCTTGAGGCACTTCCAGGTGTTGGAAGAAAAACGGCGAATGTTGTTTTGAGTAATGCATTTGGAATACCTGCATTAGCCGTTGATACTCATGTAGCGAGAGTCTCAGTCCGCCTAGGATTAGCAAAGGAAAACGATTCAGTTTTCGAGATAGAAAAAAAACTGATGAAGAAGTTACCCAAAGAAAAATGGCAGAAAGCACATCATCAACTTATCTTTTTTGGGAGATATCATTGTTTAGCAAAAAAACCAAAATGTTATGCATGTCCATTGATAAAAATATGCACTTATAAAGACAAGAATCTAACAAAGATTGAGTAGTCAATCTTTTTTTTCTAATTTTTTTTGGATTTTTTCAAATTTTGTCGTATAATTAAACTTAAAAATTAATTTGGGAGGGTTTATGAAAATCAACATTTTACAGATTTACAAGCAAATTAACAAAAGAAGGGAGGAAAGATTGTATGAAGCAGAACCTATAGGATCTGCAATCAAGTTTAAAAGAAAAGAAATGAATATGACTCTAGAAGAAAGTTCAGAAGGAATATGCAGTGTCTCATATTTGTCAAAACTAGAAAACAACCTGATCATTCCAGGCAGTCGATTCATTGAACAATTGAAAAAAAGATTTGATTTAACTGATACAACTGGTGCTGATTACGAACATTATGTATCACATTTAAATGTTGTTATTGATTCAATGATCAATGAATCAGATTCACTGGATGAAATCGTATTGGAATATGATAAAAGAAATGATTATCAAGCATTCCTCATACGCCTAGGTGTATACACAATCAAAAAAGATTATGATGAAGCAAGTAAACATTTTTGGGATATTAGATCATTGATACCCAATCTAAATGACAAAGAATTATCATTATTACTTATTTGTTTAAGTGACATATTATTTAGTCAACAACAATATGGTGATGCAAGTAAAGTATTAGCATGCATACCATCAACTAACAAATTGGACTCTAGACTCGTCATGTTATTCATGAAAAACAAGTTGTTAAATGCATTCCGTATGCACAAGATTGCTGACATATTAAATTTGTACACAGAATATGTTAGTATATTAATTGAGTCTCAACATTATCATTTTCTTCAAGATATTAGGAGTGAATATATTTTATTTCAATCCATGTATCAAGATCCTAATGAGATAAAACAAAAACTGATGAAGATGAATCATACATCAGAAATTGAACAGAATTACACTTTAGCACAAGCATATTTTAATTATCAACAATATGATGAAGTTATGAAATATACTTCACCGTATTACAAAAAATGCTCCAAGTTTCTGATTATTCATTTAATTGCACTAGATTACATGAAAAAGGAAGATGCAATCAATCAAGTTCTTGATGAAGTAAATCAAATGACTGATTTAAATCAAACTGCAAAACTCATTATTACACACTTAAAACACAAATACAATATGGATAAATTAAGGTTATTGAATTACTTGAGAAGAGAGATTTTAGGCATCAAAGCTTTAACAGATGATTATCAAGTTCTAGACTACTTAATGCATGATACACAACATCTGTTTTCAGAGCATCAACATTATAAAGAAGCAGTTCAGGTTGTTAAAAAGTTTCTACCAAAACTTAAGATGTTAAAAAGAGCTGAACAACAAAGAAATACTGAAGATTAAGGCTTTTCTTAATCTTTTTTTCTTTTTACCCCTATTTTTGTGCATTATGCCCTGAAAAAATTGACTAAATTTGACAATTCTTATATACTTATATAGGCTAAGGAGGGAACATCATGCGAATCATAAAATTATTCGGCTTAGCAAAGGGCTTTTTAGTACTCTTCATGGTAGCTGCTTTCTTAACAGCCTTTCACCAGTGGACTTACTCGAACGTTCCCTTGTTTACACAATACTTAATCAAGACACTTTTGGCGCAACCAGGTATCGCACCAGGAAGTGTAACTGTAGGTGAAGTTAACTTACCTTCTTTTCTGATAGCTTATTTCGAACAGAGTAGTGTTTTCTTAGAGGTGGTTATTAGAATAGCACTATCTTTAATGGTTCTTCAGATCTTTAGATTTTCTCTAAGATTTTTTGAAATGTGGCTTAAAGGATCAATTCAAGAACGTATGGCAGAAAAAATGAGAATTAGATTATATGCACATATTCAAGACTTGAATTATGAGTTTCATAATAATGCAGATAGTGGAGATTTAATCCAACGTGTTACAACTGATGTTGAAGCTACCACAAGTTTTTTAACGGGTAGAATGTTAGATGTTGTTCATCTATCAGCTACTTTATTCTTTGGCGCATATCAACTCATTCGAATTAATCCAACTATGGTATGGGTATCACTTGCTATCGTACCTTTAGTTGCAGTTTCATCAACAATTTATTTTGTTAAAATCGATAAAATATTTAAAAATATCGAGGAAACTGAATCAAAAATGATGACAGTTGTTCAAGAAAATTTATCAGGAGCACGTGTTGTTAGAGCTTTTGCTAATGAAGTTTTTGAAATCGAAAAAATGGATACTAAAAATAGAGAGTATGCAAATGCGCTTAAAAAAGCAAATAAAATTGTTGCCTTTTATTGGGGTGCAATGGACTTTGTTGGCATTAGCCAGTACTTAGTTATTATTGCTATCGGTGTTTATGCAGTTCAAAGAGGAACTATGGATGCTTCTGGTGTCGTAGCATCATTATCACTTGTAGGTATGCTTATTTGGCCAGTTAGAGGTCTAGGTAGAATTATTAATGATTTTGGAAAAGCTTTGGTTGCATCAGATAGAATTAACGAAATTTTAGACAAACCAAGTGAATATGAGAACGATGGTACTCAAAAACCTGATGTTAGAGGTTCAATTGAGTTTAGAGATGTATCATTTAAGTTTTCTGACACCAATGATCATTTACTTAAACAAGTTAGTTTTAACATAAAAGCAGGTCAAACCGTTGCTATCATCGGTCGTACAGGTAGTGGTAAATCAACAATTATCAATCTATTATTAAGAATGTATGAATATGACCAAGGAGATATCTTAATTGATGGTATCTCATTAAAAGAAATTAGTAAAAAACACATTCGCAATCAAGTTGGAGTCGTTTTACAAGATCCATTTTTATACTCTAAAACAGTATTTGAGAATATTGCGATTGCACAAAAGAACGCGCAAAGAGAACGTGTTTATCGTGCTGCAGAAACAGCAGCACTTGCAAAAGATATTAGAACGTTCAAACAAGGTTATGAAACCGTTGTTGGCGAAAAAGGAACTACTTTATCCGGTGGACAAAAACAAAGAGTTGCGATTGCTCGCGTCTTAGTTTCAGATAAACCGATATTGATATTTGATGATGCACTAAGTGCTGTTGACAATAAAACGGATATGATGATTCGTGAAGCTTTACTCAACAAAGATTATAAGCATACAACAATCATTATTACTCACCGTATAACAACTGCAAAAGAAGCAGATCAAATCATAGTCCTTGATCAAGGACGAATTGAAGCGATTGGTACTCATAAAGCTTTATCTAAACAAGAAGGCTTATATAAAAAACTTTGGGATATTCAAGGTAAATTAGAGCACGAGTTCCAAGCTTTATTAAAGGCAGGTGAAGACGATGCATAAACAAGATGAACATGATATTCAGTACAAGATTCAGTTAAGTACATGGAAAAAGATTTTAAGCATCGTATTTAAATCGAAAAAAAATCTTATATTATTAGCCCTGTTTTCAGGGATGTTAGCCATTTTAGATGGAGCATTTCCTTTAATTAATCGTTATGCGATTGACGTATTTTTCGTTGAAGGAGATTATTCGACATGGCCATATTTTGTTGCTGTCAATTTATTGGTTGCTGCAGGATTTGGTTTATGTGTATGGGGATTTATCCATCAAGCTGGTGTTATTGAAGCAGATACGAGTTATGAGCTACGTAGACAAGCTTTTAAAAACTTACAAACATTATCGTATTCATATTTTGATCAAACTCCACAGGGTTGGGTTATGGCGCGTATGACATCAGATGCAAGAAGATTATCACTCATTATTTCATGGGGGTTAGTCGACTTTGTTTGGGCAGGGTTATCGATGATAATCATAATGATTGTTTTATATGCTACGTTTGCTAAGCTTGCGTTAATTATTACAATCATTTTACCAATCATGCTTGCTGTAGCTTATGTATTTAGAAAACTCATTTTGAAACAACATAGAAAAGCAAGAAAATATAATTCACAGCTTACAGCACAATATAGTGAAGGCTTCCTAGGAGCAAAAACAACAAAGAGCTTAAGCATAGAAGAAAGCAACTATGATGAATTCGCTTATACCGCACAATTATTAAAAAAATCAAGTATTAAAGCAGTCATTTCGTCAGCAGTCTTTTCATCTATCATCTTGGTTTTAGCATATATCGCTGTTGCAACAACAATGGTTCGTGGATCAGTTTATGTACTAGAAGTCGTGATAACAGTTGGTACATTAGCAATGTTTATTGCTTATACAGTTAATTTCTTTGAACCAGTTATGGCAATTTCAAGAATTTTATCAGATTTCCAAAATGCACAAGCATCAGCTGAGCGTATTGTTGGTTTGATTGAGACTAAATCAGATCTTGTTGATACAAAAGAAGTTGAAGAAAAATATGGCTCATTGTTTAATGATAAAAAAGAGAACTGGGAATTACTAAAAGGGGATGTTGAGTTTAAAGATTTAACATTCTATTACAATGAAGATGAAGTTATTTTAGATCATTTCAATTTGAAAGTTAAGGCAGGACAAAGTGTTGCTTTAGTTGGACATACTGGTTCTGGAAAAACAACCTTAATCAATTTATTATCAAGATTCTACGAACCAAAAGAAGGCTCTATTCTAATTGATGGTAAGGATTATCGTGAAAGAAGTATCCATTGGCTGCACAGTCGATTAGGCTACGTCCTTCAAAGTCCACATTTATTTAGTACAACAGTGATGGAAAATATTCGTTATGGTAAATTAGACGCTACCGATGAAGAAGTCATTTATGCAGCGAAAATGGTTGGTGTTGATAGTTTTGTTTCAAAACTAGATTTAGGATATCAAACATTTGTTGGTGAAGGTGGTAACTTACTATCTGTAGGTCAAAAACAATTAATTTCATTTGCTAGAGCAGTCTTAGCTAATCCAAGAATACTAATTCTTGATGAAGCGACTTCTTCAATTGATTCGGAATCAGAAGTGATTATCCAAAATGCTACAGAAAAACTATTAAATGATCGCACAAGTTTTATTGTTGCTCACCGATTATCAACTATTGTTAACGCGGATTTGATTGTCATGCTTGACATGGGACGCATTGTTGAAATGGGAACGCATGAAGAGCTTCTACAAAAAAGAGGCGAATACTTCGAGTTATACAAGAATCAATTTTTCAGAGAAAAAGGACAAGAACTCGAAGCAGTATTATAAAATAAAAGTAAAAGGATGTGATGTCCACTATCATAAGATAGAGGTGAAATCATGTCCTTTTTATTATCGTTTTTTAGTTTCTTTACTGTATTAACTCATCGAATTGATTGGATTAACGATTTTTTGACTCTAGAATTACACGATAATGTCGATGATTATATAGAAATGCCAGAAGCTAGATTATATATCAATGATAGGCGAGTATATGATCCAGATATGTATTATATAAGAAATGGTGTTGAATGGACATATATCTCAACTGTAAATACAAGTATAGTTAAAGCTTATACAATTAAGTATCGTGTCTATTTTCCAACATACTCTATTTCACAAGTAAAAACGATAACATTTAATGTCGTAGATATCATTGCTCCAACATTCCATCATATTCCAAACTATAAAATCCCATTAAACCAAAAATTACCTGATTTAGACTCAAATATCGTTTATAGTGATAATTATTACAAATTAGAAGAATTGAGTCTAAACATTGATACAACTAAAATTGTATTAAATAGAATTGGTAATTATCCGATTGAGTACCGTATCTCTGATCCATCGGGAAATGTTACGATAAAAACTGGATATCTTGAAGTTTATGATCACCTACCTCCAGAGATAAAACTAAAAAAAGAGTTAATCTTGCCTTATAATACTATATTTGTATGGCAAGATTACTTATCAATTATTGATAATTATGATTTAGTTCTGCAAATTGATATTGATGATTCTCAAGTTGATTATTCTAAGTTAGGTGTATATCCTATTTCAGTAACAGCAACCGATCAAAGTGGGCTTAGTGAAACGATTATTCAAGATTTAACTATTATTGATAATGAAAAACCACAGCTTATCTTAAAAAGCCAACCACCGCCTATTGAAGTCTTTTCAAATTTAAGTGATAGTGAATTGAAATCATATATTATAGATATAAATGATAATTACGATGATTTATCTATTGATGATGTCATTGTTACACATGACATAGAATATGATGTGTTAGGGTATTACTATATTTATTATAGAGTATCAGATTATTCTAACAACATACTTGATACTAAAATAAAAGTTCAAGTCGTTGATCAAACAAAACCTGAAATTTGGCTGAATGAACCACTTGTTTTTAATGTCTTTGATCCCATACCCTTCTTAGATACATATATAGATTACTCAGATAATTACACACATAAAGACCAATTAATCTTAAAAATTACAGCTTCATTCAAAATGAATATCGTTGGTAAATCTATCGTTACTTTTGAAGTTAGTGATACTTCGAAAAATAAAACGACCTATCATACATATATTGAAATCGTTGATATAACCCCCCCTGAACTATATCAAATCAACGATATCATTATCACTGATTTCCAAAAAAAATTATTAAGCTCTTTTTTTAATTATGAAGATAACTATGATGTAAAATCAAATTTAAAACTTGATATCAATGACCAGGATATTGATTATGAAAAAATCGGTAGTTATCCACTTTATGTTACAGTTACTGATACCTCGGGTAATGTGATACAGTTAAGTTCGGAAATCATTGTCATAGATATTATTGAACCTACTTTATTGTTAAAACAAAGTGCAGTTCAAATACAAATTGGAAATGAACCCCTTGATCTATATTCATATATTTATCAAGCCTATGATAATTACGATAATTTAACCATTGATGATGTCGTTATCAATCATCAAATTGACTATGACACAATCGGTGTTTATGAGGTTTTATACACATTATCTGATCAGTCGCAAAATATGAGTCAGCAAATATTGTATGTTTCAATTGATGACCGGATTGCACCATGGATATCTGGTCCACCGGTCTCAATGACAATGCATGAATTTTTTAATCCTTTAGATGGTATTGAAGCAGGAGATAATCTTAACGATTATGAAATAACTTTCTTTCCGAAAACAATTGATACATCGACACCAGGAGACAAAACAATAACATATGTTATTACCGATTCAAGAGGTAACTATACAACTTTTGAACGCACTATTACAGTATATCCAGCAAAGGAAAGACAAGAAGTAACGATATATATACCTGTTATGATTGTTACAGTTTTAGGGATAGCATCTTGTTTTTATATTTGGAAGAAAGTGTGACAGTATACTTTTTGACAAACCTGAATAATTACACTATAATGATTGCGTAGATATATTTATAAATTTAGTAAAAGGAGAATAATAAACATGGCAAATGTATTATTAGTATATTGGAGTGGAACCGGCAATACAGAAATTATGGCTGAGAAAATTAAAGAAGGATTAGAAAGTGCTGGTGAAACTGTAGATTTTAGAACAGTTGACGCAGTTGATCCTAGCGATGTTGCTGATTTTGATAAACTTGTATTTGGATGCCCATCAATGGGAGTTGAAGTATTAGAAGAAGATGAATTTGAACCATTTTTTGAAGAAGTAGAAGGTAGTCTTTCAGGTAAAAAAGTAGCACTATTCGGTTCATATGGATGGGGTGAAGGTGAATGGATGGATGCATGGCAAGAACGCGTAATCGCAGCTGGTGCAACTTTATTCAAAGATGAAGGATTAAAAATCAATTCAACACCAAGTAGTGAAGAAGAAGAAACTTGTGTTGAATTTGGTGAAGAATTCGCTAAGTTCTAAAATGTAGAAAAAATGCTAAGTTAGCATTTTTTTTTAATTATATAACCATTAACTTGTTATAATAAGACTAGGTGATGAAAGTGTTTGGTGTATTATACTTACAAAGTTCATATAGCATGTTGAAAAATGCAATCCCACTTTCTTCTTTAGTCAAAGAAGCGAAACACAAGGGATATGGCTTTATCGCATTAAGTGATGAAAACTTGCATGGCATGCTTACGCTTTTTAGAGAAGCTAAAAATGAAAATATTAAGCCGGTATTGGGGTTAAAGATCAATGTATCTTATGAACTCGATGAAACGGGTTTTTTAGTATATGTAAAAAACAATAAAGGTTTTCAAAACCTATTAAAAATACTGATGATTAAAAGTGAAACTCAAATAACATTCCAGCAATTAATTGAATACCAAAAAGGACTAATCTTTGTATCATCAGGACCTGATTCTATTATTGATCTTTCTATTTATGATGATAATCATGAAAAAGCTTTTGGCTATATTCAAGATTTCAAAAAAGTTTTTGATGACTTTTATCTGGGTATGTCACTAGATACTTTTGATCATGAAATGAAAGTCGCGCCTTCTTTATATGATTTATCCGAAAAAACAAAAGTAAAACTACTACCAATTCATCAAACTTCATATTTGACTAAAGATGACCGAGAGGCATATGAAGCCTTAGTAAAAATTGACGATGAAAAAAATGAGATTCCTAAAGATTCAAATTATGCATTTTTAGGTAAAAAAGAACTTATGAAATTATTTTCTGATTATCCATTTATATTTGATACACTTAATAAAGTTATTGAATCGATTAGCTATCAATGGGTACAACCTAAGTTTGAAATGCCAATATATAAAGTTGAAAATGGTACACCATATGAATACTTAAAATCATTAGCAACAGTCGGATTGAAAAAGCGTTTGAAAAAGATTCCAAATGCTCATTTGAAAACTTACCAAGAACGATTATATTACGAATTATCTGTGATTCATAAAATGGGTTTTGATAACTATTTTTTAATCGTATATGATTTCGTTAGATATGCAAAAACTCATGATATACTAGTTGGTCCAGGACGTGGATCTTCTGCAGGTTCACTTGTTGCTTATTGCTTAGGCATTACTGATGTTGATCCAATTACATATGATCTTTTATTTGAACGATTTCTAAATCCAGAGCGCATATCAATGCCTGATATTGATATGGATTTTCCGGATAATAAAAGAGATGAAGTGTTACAATATGTAAAAGAAAAATATGGTGACAAGCATATCATATCAATCGTAACTTTCGGAACCTTTGCATTACGTTCATCTATTAGAGATATTGCTCGAGTTATGAAGATTGATACCTCTAGGGTTACAGGTATTATTCAAAGTGTAATAAACGATAAAATTGATACAACAGATGAAGAAATGACTAGACTTTTAAAGGTTGCAAAATCAATTGAAGGACTGCCAAGACACACAGGAACACATGCAGCTGGTATGATTATGGCAGAGCAAGATTTATCTAAACACATCCCATTACAAAAAGGCTTATATGACTTCTATCAAAGTCAACTAGAAGCATCCGATTTAGAGTCATTAGGATTACTTAAAGTTGATTTTTTAGGAATTCGAAACCTAGCTATCATTGATGAAGTTGTCAAAACGATAAATCGCAATGAAAAGCCCTTTTCACTTGTTGACATTCCATTAGATGATCAAAAAACATATGAACTTTTATCGCGATCAGAGACCAGTGGAATCTTCCAACTCGAATCAAATGGAATGCGTGCTGTTTTAAGAAAATTAAAACCAAACACATTTGAAGACATCATTGCCATATTAGCGTTATTTAGACCAGGTCCAATGGATCATATTGATGAATATATTGAAAGAAGAAACGGGAAGAAGTTTACATACATTCATCCTAAATTGGAGACCATCCTTGATAAGACTTATGGGATTATTGTTTACCAAGAACAAATCATGAGAATTGCTAACGAATTTGCTGGATATACTTTAGCTGAAGCAGACCTCTTAAGACGGGGAATTTCAAAAAAAGATTTAACGATTTTAGAAGAAGAACGTAAAAGATTTGTTGAGAAATGTCAGTCTCAAAAATACAGTCAAGAGATTGCTGAACAAATCTATGATTTAATTGTTAAGTTTGCAGACTACGGATTTAATCGAAGCCATAGTGTAGCATACTCAATGATTGCTTATCAAATGGCATATTTAAAAGCAAACTACTATGCAGAATTTATGACTATTTTACTATCTAGTGTTACTGGGAATGACGGATTAACAAATGATTATTTAAATGAAATTAGAAAGCATCAAATTCAAATTTTACCCCCTGATATAAACAAAAGCACAGATCAATATATTTATGCTGAAAATTCAATCTATTTGCCATTGCTTTCCATAAAAAGTATTGGTCGTTTAACTGTTCAAAAAATAGTTGAGGAGAGAGACCAAGGAGCATTTAAAGACTATCAAGATTTTAAATTAAGAATGAAAAAAGACTTAAATGAAAAGAATGTTGAAATGCTTATTCATAGTGGAGCATTAGATGCATTTCAACTTAACCACAAAACAATGAATTATCATAAGCAAATTGATGATGCTGGATATGAGCAATATATTACAGATTTTAAATTAATGACTACAGAAGAGTATACATTTGCTGAAAAAGCACAATTTGAAAAAGAATCACTCGGTTTTAATGTATTATACAGTCCAATTATGGCACATCATGATATGATAAAGAAATACAAGTTAAAAACACTTGATGATTTAAATCATCATCAGCAAGTAGAAGTTCTGGCTTATATTAAAAAGGTAAAGACAATTAAAACAAAACAAGGAAAACCAATGGCTTTTGTTGAACTTGATGATGGCCTTACACAACTTGAAGCAACACTTTTTACAGACACATATGTTAAATATGAAAATCTTATTAATAAGGATGTTCAGATTTTTCAAATTAAAACAAATCAATTTAGAAATAAAAAAACATATGTTATCGATCATATCAAACCGATTGATAAATAGGTTTTAGGAGGAGACATCATGATTACTGATACATGGAGTGAAGAAAAACAACAAGAGTTTGATATTGAGTACGGTAAACTTTTTGGTGGACAAGTACGTGCGATGAAATCTCTATATAAAAACAAAAAGGATCCAATCTTTTTAAATGATATCCTAAATAATGTTAGTCAAAATGTTTATCAAACACTTATGCAAAATCGATTGGATTTTGCGGAAGCTTTCCTAGAAAGAATGCTCTTAAGTTCGCTAGATTATGACGTAGTAATTATTAATGGACATATTGAAAACGAGTTTTCAATATATGTTTATTTTTATAATGATCATCACACCATAGAATATGATGAAATTCGGATAAAACAAGTTGAAGACGTCAAAATGTTAATCGAACTTATTATGTATATTGGTAATGTTTATCGTAGTTTAGCTAGATATGATAAGGATATTGATAAAAATTTATTAGATTACGAATTTCATCTAGGATTTAAAGCAGATGTTTCAGTAGTTATCGAACAATCAACAGAGATTGAGGAACCTAAAAGATTTTATAGTTAGGAAGAAAAATGGCACAAGATCAAAAAAGAAAGTTATTGCGTGCAATAACAATTGGATTAATCGTTAACATTATTCTAGCAGTATTAAAACTTTCATTTGGAATATGGGGGAATGCTCAAGCATTAATTAGTGATGGGCTGAACTCATTTTCGGATGTTTTTATTAGTACACTTATATTAGTTGTTATGAAAGTGGCAACTAAAAAACCGGATCATGATCATCCTTATGGTCATGAAAAATTTGAAGGATTAGCATATTTTGTTTTAGGCATCATCTTTTTTATGACTTCAATTTATATTGGTATCACATCAGTCACATCCATATTTAATTATTTTACAGTTTCAACACAAGTTATCAAACCACATATTTATACTGTGATTATCTCAATCATTTCTTTAATCATTAAGTTTGTGCTATTCAAGTATTTCTTAATTATTAGCAAAAAATACAATAACCCAACCCTCAAAGCAGATTCGAAAAACCATTTACTTGATGCTTGGGCAACTTTATTTTCAGTTATTGGATTATCATTAGCTCAAATAAACTTAATTGTTTTTGACTATATTGCAGCATTTATTATTGGAGTATTTATTTTTAGACTATCTTACCAAATTATTAAAGATGCTATTTCATATTTGGTCGATCAAGCTCCAACTCCAGAAGAAATTGATCAAATTCACAAAGTTATACTTGAAGTAAAAGGTGTTATTAGTGTCGATGACTTGAAAGTTAGAAGACATATGACCCAAAAATATGTTGATGTTGAAATTGGTGTAGAATCTTCACTTTCTCTAAAAGAAGCACATCTCATTGCTGAGAAAGTTCATCAGCAAGTTGAAGATGAGTTTCCCGAAGTCATTCACTGTATGGTTCACGTTAATCCAGTGAATTAAGTATAAACCGAAATATAAAGTATTTATATTTAATTGTGTTTAAACTCCTTTTTTGCTAAAATGGATGTAAGTAATCAATAGAAAGGCGGAATATATATGATGCCATCGTTATTGTTGATTCAATGGGGTGTTGTAGGCTTCTTCGTGGTCGCACACTTTTTAATAGGTTTCTTAAGAGGAACCAGTAAATCTACATATTTTACAATTGTCAACATCCTGATGACAATTGTTACTTTACTATTGATTTCATTGATATCGATCAATCTAATCTTGTCACCTTCATTCACATTTGAAGATTTAGTGCTTCGTATACAAAGTATGACGGGAAATATTATCCCTCAAGATATTGTTACTTATCTAGTTGACCCAGCACTTACTGGATTTATTGTAGCAATCATTGATTTGGTATTAAGAATCGTTGGATTCTTTTCACTATACCCAATCATTAAAGGATTTTTTACTTTGATTATTTTTAGACCAATATGGAGCTTTGGAATAAAAAAATCGTTACTTAGAAAACAAAATGAAAAATTACAAATAGAATTTAATGAAAAGCAAACAGGAAAAAAGAAATTTGTGCCTACTAAACGACTTAAGAAAAATATTTCAAGTCGCTTTTTTGGTGGAACAATTGGCGCAGTCAATGGTCTCTTGATTGCTTTTATATTTTTATTACCTGTTTTAGTCATGGCTAGTTTTGTTTCAGGGTTTAATGATACTTTAACAGTTGCCAATCAATCTGATACTGAACTTAGTACATCAAATGGAGAAATTATTACAATACCTAATGAAGTTCAACAATATCTTAATGAAGTTGCAGAAATGAATGAAAAAGGATTTTCTTCAATAACAAGACAAATTGTTGTTCAAGGAAAGCCAATTGATCGTTTAATATTTGATATGATTTTTACAACTTATGTCGTTGAAGAAGATGATAAAGTTCCAATAAACTTTATCGGTGAGTTAGAAGGTATCATTGGAATAGCTGAAGTTATATATGCTGGTGGTTATTTAGATGATGATTTTGACTATCGTGACATATCTAGTGATAATTTAGATGATCTAGATAAAATATTTGGTCATATAGGTAATTCTAACTTAATTGGTTATATGATTCCTTTCGCGACAAAATATGGGGTAGAAAATTTATTACCTGATTATATTGGTGGTACAAATCTTATGGATCGACCAGGAAGTGCAGCAGCACTTGATGAGTTTACAAGTATTGACTGGTCTGTTGAGTTCGATAACGTTTATGGTATCGTCGAAGCTGTTCTTGAGTTTGGTTCAGTTGCTGAAATATTAAATTATGCTAACAATCCAGAGTTATTACTTGAATTATCTCCTGAAGAAGGTGTTCGTTTAGCAAATATCATAAGAGCAATAGGAGATATGGAAACATTCTCATTATTTAGTGCAGCTGCAGATTATGCTACAACACTCAATGAAGTTCAACAAGAGATCTCTTGGATGGACCCATTAGAAGTAGAAGATTATCTACAAGATCGACTATCATTTATTATTGATAATCCTAAATTTTTCACTGGTTCAGATGGTGAGATTTCTAGAATTGCAAATTTAATTGAAGCTATATATTCTGATGAGTTCGGTGACGTTAATCTCGTAGAACTTGTAAATAGTGTAAATGATCCTCAGACATTCTTGGATAACCAAAACGCAGAATGGACAGGTTCATTATTAGAAAAAATTGTTGAAATTCAACTATTAATAGAATCCATCCCAATTGGAGTAGATTACGGTGTATATAATACATTAGGAGACCAAATTGAGCGAGAATTAGCTGATCAGATTTCTGAAAGTCTAAATGAAGTTGGTTGGGATGAGGAAATATTAAATGTTGGTGATATTTATAAAGAAGTTTTAAAATTAGGAATTTCCAGTATTCTTGGTGAAAATCCTAATTACTATGCATATGTTGATCAAGTTGCCGTTAATAACATGGATTCAATAAGAACCATTGTTGAAAAAGTGTTTGAAGATAGCCAAGTAGTTAATACAGCCATAGAACTAGCAAGTCCCGTTATTATTGATACACTTGTAGAAGATCCAGAATTAAAAGAATTAATACAAGATGCTTTAATTAGCGATCCTGAATCCGGAGTTGTTGACTTTAGATTTGGGCAAGAAGTTAATCATTTATTGACGATGGTTGAATCTATTTATCAATTTACAACAGCTACTCAATTAGCTAATTTATCTTCGATGACTCAAGATGCTCAAATTGAGGTGTTTGCTAGTTTTGGGTCACTTACTGAAATACAATATAATCGATTCACATCAGCAATCGAAGAACTTCAAATATTTGAACGTACTGGAGCAAACGGTCTAGAATTTGCAAAAAATAGATTCGCAATTGAACAGTTGTACGTTCCTGAAGAAGTAGAGTTAGGAAAAGAACTATCAGCAATTGTTGGTTTTGTTTACTATGCTGCTTCGTATACTTATGAGAATAGATTGAACTATGATACATATGAAGAGATAGATTTTGCACCTTTATTAAAAGATGAAGTCTTCAGATCGCATCTTTTATCAACTGAGTTAGAAAATCATTCTAACTTATTACTCAGTAACATAGCTCATAATTTAATGGTTTATGCAGGAGATCAGGCAATTAGTCAATATCTTGCTATTCCTGAAAATCTAAGCAGTGCTTCTCCTGAAAGTGAAGATTGGATGGATGAGTTAAATGCTTTATTAGGTGCAGTATTTGATTTAGGTGGATCTTTTGAAGGTTCAGAAGCTATGACATTATCCGTAAGAGATGTTTTGACAACGGTACAAAATCCTGTTTCAGCACCTATTTCATTAATCACACAATTCCAAGATATCGTTAAAGCTAATGAAGCGTTTGGTAGCTTGGATTCCTCTCAAATATTAAGATCTTCAATCGTCAATGCAATTGATACAATGGGACCCACATTTACCACAAGTTTAAATGGATATGAACTTAAGACACCAGAAATTGCACGTGATGGTAATATGATAAAAATAGGTATGATTGTCGAGTTAATCCATGGATTAGCGACAGTCTTTGACGATGCAAACACTACGTTAAATTATCAAACATTTGCAGATTTTTCAAGTGCAACTTATAAATATGATTATGTGAATGCATTTAATCATTTAGAAGATTCATCATTAGAAACTTTAGCAGATATAACCTTGCTGAGAGGTTTTATTAGCGATGCAATGCTAAGCCCTGATTTACAGGCTTATGCTAGAGATATTGTTAATAATTCAGGGAACATAACCGTCAGTGATGGTTTCTTAGCATTTGAAAGAGTAGATAATGTATTATCAACAACCGATTTATCTGAATTGTTTATTTCAGTTAAGTCAATGCAGATTACTGAACCATTTTATGCGAGTCCAGGCACTGGTATTTATACATTCCTTCAAACATTTGATGATCAGAAATTAGATCAAGTTTTCGATTCTAAGATATTGAAAGAAATATTTACCTTTGCATTAGCAGATCCAGAAGCGCTTCAATCACTTGCTGGAATTGTAGAAACAGCATATTCGGGTGCTCAATCAACAAATGGCATTTTAGGTGCAATCAATCCTAGATTCTTACCAATCGTGAGTGCTTTAGGGTCTTATAGAGATGAAGATGATTTATTTGATGTTAACGAGATTAAAGCATTAATAAAAGCTTTCAATAATTTAAATGTTGAATCAGTTGCAGATTTAAATGCATTAGCAGATTTAACTGTTGCCCACAATAAAGTAAAGGATACGATGGTGATTGAAGACCTATTTAGTTCAAATTGGTTATATGATCAAATCAATTATGTCTTTACTAATGATTTATTCTTAGAAGAACTTGCAGAGATTGCTTCACAACAAGTTCTAAATCAAACAGGTCTAAACAAACAATTTACTAAAGATGACGTCAGTTTTGCTCTAGATAAATACAACTTAATTGAAGTTGATGGTGCAAGAGAAGGCGGCGTTAAAGTTGAGGAAATTAAGAAATTTATTTTATCTGGAACAAGATTGGATTGGGGTACACTAGAACTTGGTGCAGGTGCAGGTATTGCATCTAACCTATCTACGATTTTAATGCAAGATGGAACAGATGGTTTACGTCATATTGATGTCATGTTTGAATCCAATTTATTAGTTGCAATTTTTGATAAATTATTAAACTTTGAATACAATGGTATAGGTATGGATGAAGTTGCCATTGCATTCTTGAATACAAAACTTGATACTGTTGCTGCACTCGAAGGATTGCAATTACAAAAAGAGTTCTTACATTATGACATACGTGCATATGATGAAAATGAAGTGTTAAGAAAAGAAGAAATCATTGAAATGGTAGAAGCTGTATCCTTTGTTGATTTAACGCAAACCATAGGTATTCCTACTTTCGTTCAAATGATAGAAGATGATACGTTTGATGAAATTTTTGATTCATACATACTTCATAGTTTCATTTCTAATGCATTAACAAATGAAGATGTTCAACAACTAGGTATTACCAAAGCGAATAACGCACAAGAAATTGTAGAATTAGCAAATGATTTCTTAGCTGTTGATCCTATATTAATGGATGGAGATTTATTTAAATCAGAAGAGATTAAAAATATCTTAATTGCATTAAATACAATGGGATTAACGGATTCAGCAGGATTTAATAGCATAGGTCTTGCTACATTCTCAGAACTCAATGGTAGAAATGTTGATATAGATACAGGTGAAGACGATTTTGATCGTGTGTTTAATGCTGGTTATATTTATATTATTTTAGACCGTGCACTCAAACTTGAAAGTTTAGGTGATTATGTCGGAACGATGTTAGGTAATGCACTTAACACAACAATTGAAGATTTAGATACAACACCATCAAATGCAATGCTTGGAACACTTCTAGATTCTGAAATTGAAAACAGTAGAGTTCCTAAAGCAGAATTTAGAAGAATGTTTACTTCATTTGGTTTACTTGGTGATATTGGAGCAATCGGTTTAGGAACATTTACAAACATGGTTGATACAGCAGCTCCATCAGATGATTTTACAACATTTACCGAATCAGATTATATTTATACTATATTAGCTAGATTATTTGATCATCCTGCATTTGGCGATTACGTTGGAGATATGTTATCGGGTGCATTTGGCGATGATGATGTCGACTTAGATATGACACCACCTAGTGACAGTAAAGGTACTGTTCTCGGTGATGTTGAAGAAGGTTTATTAACAAGATACGAACTAAGACAAATGATGATTTCATTTAAATTCTTAGGTTTAGATGATGGAACAGATGTTAATGTTGAAACTATTATGAACTTAGTTGGCGAAGATACAGATGGAAATGGCGAAGATGACTTTGATCAATTCCTAGAGTCTATCTACATTAGAGACAAAGTATCTATTTTACTCATGTCTGATTCAATTATAGACAAACTAGCAAATGGTAGATTTACAGCAGAAGCATTTAGATTACTAATTCCACAAACAGCTACCGAAACAGTTGATGCTCGTGACCGTTTTACGAAAGTAGAACTTTATGATTTATTTAACGGATTAAAGATTTTAGGTGTTTCAGATCTTGAAGGATCGAATATCGGATTAGATACAGTTACAAGTCTAGAGGATGCAGAAGTTTTACAAGTATTAGATTCTTCATACTTATATGTAACAATTCATTTAATGCTAGATACTGAAGAAAGTTTGAATGTTCCATTAGATGCATATGAAGATACTGGTAATTATGATGGTTTAGTTAAAAAAACAGAAATCGTTAATTTACTTAATGCATTTGATGTCTTTGGAACTAGTAATCCTGAAGAAATTGATGCTAATACAGTTACTATTGCTGAACTTCAAGAGTTACTTGATTTAAATTCAGTTATTATTGATCAAATTATATCCGATGCGATTGTTGACGCACTTGATTCAATTCCAACAAGTTCATATAATGATGATCAATCAAGATTATTAAAAGCAGAACTATACAATTTAGTGGAAGTTTTATTAATTCTAGCAGATAATGATGATACACAAACATTAGCAAGCTTAACACCGATAGATACAGATGCAATAACGAGAGCTAAATTAAGAGGTTTATATGATTTAGATTCTAGATTGGTTGACCGCATATTGTCACAATCTATTATTGACAGTGGCATAAGTATTCACTCTTTAAGTTATGATGAGGAAAGTGAATTAGATGAGTTTGACAATAAACTTGATTTAAAGAGAACTGAATTATTAGCATTAATTGATGCATTAGATATATTAGAAGTTGAAATCGCAGATGCGGATACTTTGGATACGAATACGTTAACACCAGATAATATTGATGCATTATTGGATTTAGGATCACCAATTATTTATCGTTTAGTTGGTGAAAATATAATTACTCAAAATTTACATACTGATGAATCGCTTTCAGAAGTTGGTGATGTTAATTATGATGAAAACGCAATTGGTTCTGATATAAAAGTGCCTGAGATGTATGCATTAGTTGAAGCAATGCGTGTCATGAACATCGTTAACTTAGGAACACCAATTGATGTTGATATAACAACAATTGCACAACTTCAAGCATTACATTATCTTGGTTTAGGCATTGACCCAATCGAAGATTTACACCAATCACTCATTGTTCATAGATTGTTGTCAGAATCTATTATTGGAGCACTTGAAATACCAACAGATGCTTACATGACTGGAACTGTACTAGACTTAGTCCCTGATGAAATCCAAGGTGTTATTTATTCATTACTTGTATTAAGTGGTGGCGATGACACACAAACGATTTTAGGATTAACTCCAGTAGATACAACCGTCTTGACACCGGATGCGATTGAAGATTTACTCGATTTTGATGCACTCATTATTTACAGAATGGTTGCAAGTGGAATCATTGATCAAAACTTACAAACCGATGAATCATTAGCAGAAGTTGGAGATGTTAACTACGATGCAAACGCAATTGGTTCTGACATAAAAGTGCCTGAAATGTATGCATTAGTTGAAGCGATGCGTGTGATGAACATCGTTAACTTAGGAACACCAATTGATATTGATACAACGACAATTGCTCAATTACAACAACTTCATTATCTAGGTTTAGGTATTGATCCAGGTGTTGATGAATATGATTCGGTTATTGTTCATAGATTGTTATCGGAATCCATTATTGGTGCATTAGTTATACCAACCGATGCTTATATGGTTGGAACATTACTAGACTTGGTTCCTAATGAAGTTCAAGGCGTTATTACTTCATTACTCGTATTAAGTGGTGGTGATGATACACAAACGATTTTTGGATTAACTCCAGTAGATACTACAGTATTAACTCCAGATGCAATTGAAGATATCTTAGACACAAACACATTAATTAATTATAGAATGGTTGCAGACGGAATTATTAGTGCAAATCTCGATACAGATGAATCACTGGCAGAAGTTGGTGATACTAACTATGACGTAAATGCAATTGGATCAGATATTAAGATTTCTGAAATGTATGCATTAGTAGAAGCAATGCGTGTCATGAATATTGTTAACTTAGGTACACCAATTGATACCGAAAATGCAACGATTGCAAATTTACAATCTCTACATTATCTAGGTTTAGGTATTGATCCAGTTGTTGATGAGTATGAATCAGTTATTGTTCATAGATTGTTATCAGATGGTATGATAACATCATTAACTATTCCAACCGATGCTTATATAGTAGGATCAATATTGGACTTATTACCTAGTGAAATACAAGGTGTCATCGATGCATTGTTATTAATAAGTGGCGGGGATGGTTCACAAACATTAAACGATTTAACTCCAGTTGCAAATAGCACAATGACTCCAGACTTGATAGAAGACTTATTGGATTTAGATAAGTTAATTATTTACAGATTAATTGCAGAAGGTATTATTAGTGCAAGTCTTGAAACAGATGAATCACTGGCAGAAGTTGGTGATACTAACTATGACGTAAATGCAATTGGATCAGATATTAAGATTTTCGAAATGTATGCACTTGTAGCAGCAATGAGAATTATGAATATTGTAGATTTATCTGTAACGATGGATGCTACAACGATTACCATTGCACAATTACAAGATTTACATGATGTTGGTTTAGGTATAGGAACACCTAATGATTATGATTCAAGAATTGTACATAGAATCTTATCAGATGGTATTATTACTTCATTAACTATTCCAACTGATGCATACATGGTTGGTTCAACATTAGATTTAGTTGCTGATGAAATCCAAGGTGTTATTGATGCTTTATTAGAAGTTAACGGTGGTGATGATACAGGAACACTATTTGGATTAACACCTATTGATGATTCAGCATTAACGCAATCTGTTCTTGCTAACTTGATTGCTATTGATACATTGATTGTTTATAGATTGATTGCAGAAGGTATTATTTCAGCAGGAATCGCAACAGATGAATCTTATGCAGTATTTGGTGATGATAATTTTGATTCTAATGCAGTTAATGCAGATATTAAGATTGATGAAATGAATCATATTGTGGAATCAATGGATATTTTGGGAATCACAAACATCTTAACAGTTGCATCTGATATTACAGTTGCTAAATTGCAAGCATTAACAGATCCTGAAATTGAATCATTAATAGAAGCAGACACAGGTGGTCCAAATACAATTATTTACTACATTGTTTCAGCAACAGTTGATCCAGACAATGATTTATATGACTTCTTAGTAGCGACTGATCCTGTAACATATCCAGGACCTGCAGATGATTATTATGTACTAGATGCATTTGATAATAGACTAAGATTGAAGAGAACTGCAATTTCAGATGCTATCGATGAATTGCCTTAAGATTAATTAAGTAACAAAAAACCACTTTGGAATTATCCAAGGTGGTTTTATTTATAAATAATCATAATTTATAATTGATCAATTAAGTTTAAATAAAAATTTACTCCACGAACAACATTGTCAATTGTTATATCTTCATCAATACCATGAATCTTAGCTAAATCAGCTTTTGATAAATCCATAGGTGAGAACTTATAAACTCGCTCACAGATTTCATGATAATGTCTAGAATCAGTCGTAGCAACCATCAAATATGGTGCAACTATTACATCCGGCCATGTTTGGCAAATTGCTTTTTGTAACATATTAAATCCTTCATCTACTAAAGAAACTGTTGATGCTTCACAAACTGCGGTTGTTTCTACTTCAATGTTATGATTTTTAATAACCTTCTTGATTTTTTGAATGACTTGATTAGATGTCTCTCCTTGTCTTAAACGATAATTAACACCAATTGATGCAGTAGAAGGTAAAACATTAATTGCTTCACTACCTTCAGCTAACGTAAATGCTTGTGTTGTTCTAAACATAGACAAGAATTCTCCACCGGTTTTTTTAGCAATCAGTTTAACAACTGGAAGGAATAACCATAAATTAGCAAACAATACTTTAATGCCTAATGATTTCGAGTGAGGAGCTAAAGATTCAAATAATTGTCTTACTGGGTATGTCATCTTAAGTTTAAATTGTTTGTTTTTATTTAGAGCTATAACTGCTTTTGATAAATCTGTAATTGGTGTGTTTTTTGGAGGAGTAGATGCGTGTCCACCTTTTGAATGAGCAGTTAACTTAATATTTAAAAAACCTTTTTCTGCAATACCTACAACAGCAGCTTTTTGACTTACGCCAGGAAACATCTTAGAAACGATTGCTCCACCTTCATCAAGTACCATATAAGGCTTTATGCCTTTTTCTTTTAGATAGTTAACAATTGATGGTGCTGATGGACCAAAGACTTCTTCATCACCTGAAAATGCTAAGTATAAATCATTTTTAAATGTTTTACCGTTTGCTAATGCATGCTCTACAGATTCCATAACAGCATTTAAACTGCTTTTCGTATCTAATGCACCGCGTCCATATACAGTTTTCTCATCAATTTTTCCGCTAAAAGGATTATGAATCCAATCTCCAGAAACAGGAACAACATCATAATGTGACATGAAGACTATTGGTTTCTCATCAGATTCACCTTTGATGAAAAATAATACACCAGCTTCATGTTCACTATATTCAGAGACTTCACTTACTTTAGGGAATCTTTCCTTAAGAAAATCTCTAAATTTTTTAAACTCAGCACGATCTACTTTTTTCTCATCTAAATTAGAAACTGTTTTAAATTGGATCATTTGAGATAAAGACTCAACAACTCTTTTTTCATCTATTTCGTGTTTTTTCTTCATTTCAGGAAACTGAGTAGGTTTGAAGTTTGCTGTTCTAGTGACGATAACTAAGAAGATGATTATAGGTATGATTAATAGTGCATACCATTCCATTATTCAATCATTCCCTTCTTATAAAGGATTCTTGCCGTTACTAATGATATAACAACACCTACGGGTACCATAATACCAACTAAACCAGCACTTCCAGGGACGAATAAGAAGAAGATAACCATGAATACAATCGGTAACACAGCAATCTTAACGCGCTTCATGACATAGACAATCCCTAAAGCACCAAATAATGCAGGAATAATATTACCAAATGCCGGTTGCAATGCTTCAGATTCTAATAAAGGTGTTAATGGAATAATTAATATTGCACCAACTAAAATAATTAATGTTGTAATTATACTACTAGATGCAACTGCGATTGTTGAGAAAACATCGCCTTCTTCAGTGCCCTTTTCAATATCTAATGCATCTTGTGCATTGAGAGCAGCAGGTACTTTTAAGCTTGTTAAATTACCAGTAACAAATGCTAAGTAACTACTTCCTGTACCGAGCATAGGAGTAAAGGTGAAAACTTCAATAGTTGTTACTGGCCAAAAAATAACAGCAGTAGCAATAAAGCCAGGGAAGAAGTGTTCAGCAGATGGCCATACACCAGTTATTGAACTGATGAGCAATGGAACACTAATAAACAGTGCTAATGCACCAAGCATCCAAATGCGACCTTCAAAGTGTAGTTGATCTTGATATGAACGTTTCATATTATCTTACCCCCAAACTTGCGAATAACATAGCTAATGCCATTGCACCTACCATAGAAAGTGGTAATGCATAGTTTCTTAACCAATCCCACTTATATTTTTTGATTAACAAGCCAAAAACGATGATGAGTCCAGCTGATGATAACAAAACTAAAATTGAAAGAACTGATATATATGTTTCATTATCTACAGTAATTGGAGCTAAAACATATCCAACAAAAGCTGAAATTAATCCAAGAAATAACGCATCCATCATGATTCCGTTCCACTTATTATCTTTTTGCTTAACCTCTTTCATTTTTCCACTCATTTTTTTGAAGAACAAGGGAATAATAAAAAGAGGTGGAATACATCCGAATGTCATCACCCATAAAGCAGTGATAATAATTTCTGGAGATAAAGTATCACCAATATTTAAATTGAATACACCACTTATAACGTTGATTGCTGCAGGCAGTTCATATGTAACAGCACCTAGTGTTCCTAATCTTAAACCAGAAATCATCGGACCGAAAACTTTGCTTAATGCAACCAATCCAATTAAAATTGCAAGCGACGGAGCAATGCTGAATATCATAGATGATGTTATAGTTTTATTAACTTGCTCTTTTGTATATCCTAAAGCGAAAGCTTTTCTTCTTGCTTTTAATAAAAAAATAGCAGATTGCATTAGAACATAGACAAAAACCATGCCTACAATCAAATAAATCCACCAAGATCCTAAAAATCCCATATTTGGCACCCTCTTTACTGTTGTTGTTTTATATCATTATATACTAGTTTATTGATATTTTGACAAAAATAAAAGGCGCTTTCGCGCCTAATAGATTATTTTTTTGGAACTCTTATTTTTTTAAGTTGTGCAAATCTTGGAAGACCATCAACTAATTTAGCTTTTGATTCGCCTTGGATTAATGGTAAAGCATAATCGATATATTCTTGAGTCATACCTCTACCATCAGGTAAAATCCACTCAAGTGGTACTTTTTGCTCTGTGTTTGCTGCTAGTCTTAGCGGCAACATAACATATTTGATTTTATATGGATTACTAGATACTCGCTTAAAGCCAACCATTTTATCTGTTGTTCCGGCAACTGCAGCTTTAACAGCTTTTACTCCTGATTTAAATGCTTCTTCAACATCAACTTTTGATGCTAAATGTGCAGCTGATCTTTGAAGTAAACTAAACTCGATAGCTCTTACTTTTGCATCAATTCTATTTGCAACTTCATTAGCTAATACTTGAGCAGTTCCACCAAGTTGAGCATGTCCGAAAGCATCTGTTTTTAATTCTCCATATTTTTCAGGAATATATTTTCCATCTTCGGTTTTAATACCTTCACTAACCGCAACAATAACTTTACCTTTTTGATCCAAAATTTTATGAACTTGTACAAAGAAGTCTTCTATATCAAAAGGTACTTCAGGAAGATAAATTAAATCAGGACCTTGATTCTTCATTTGAGCTAAAGCAGCTGCAGCTGTTAACCAACCTGCATTTCTTCCCATAACTTCAACGATTGTAATCATTTTTGTATCATAAACAGTTGCATCATGATAAAGTTCCATTAATGTTGTTGCTACATATTTTGCAGCACTTGCATATCCTGGAGAATGATCAGTTGCATTTAAGTCGTTATCAATTGTTTTTGGAACACCTATAACATTGCAATCATATTCTGACTTCTTAAAGAACTTGCTAATTTTATTACAAGTATCCATCGAGTCATTGCCACCATTATAAAAGAAGTAACGAATATTGTATTTTTTGAATACTTCTAAAAGTCGTACATATTCACTATCATCTTTTTTAGGGTCTTTCATTTTATATCTGACGCTACCGATAGCTGAAGAAGGTGTGTTTTTTAATAAAACAAGTTCTTCAACATCTTCTTGTCTAATATCATAAAAATCTTCATTCAATATACCCTTAATTCCGTGGATTGCTCCATAGACTTCAGTAATATTTTCTTGTTTTAGTGCCTCTAAAAATACTCCAGCTGCACTTGCATTTATTACACTTGTTGGACCACCTGATTGACCAAGAAGTGCTGCTCCTACTAAATTTTTCATATAATCACCATTCTTTTTTATTTTTATATTCTATACCATTGTTATTGTAACATAATTAAAGTACAAATAATAAACAAATACTGAAATAAAACGTTTCCATAATTTACCAAAATGTAAGGTTTTCACATGCAATTTGACCCTTATATATGCTATAATGATGTTGCAGTATGTTTTTTTATATCAAGGGAGTAAACGTTTATGAAAATCGGAGTTTTAACATCAGGCGGAGATGCGCCTGGAATGAATGCTGCAGTGCGTGCTGTTGTGCGTGTTGGAGATATACATGGCCATCAGGTTTATGGTATTCGTGATGGATATGCAGGCTTAATTAATGATGACATGTATTTATTGACTCATGAAAGTGTTTCAGGCATGATAGCTTTAGGTGGAACTTTCTTAGGGACTTCAAGATCTGAAGATTTTATGAAAATAGAAGGTAAACAAAAAGCAGTTGAAAATTTAAAAAATAGAGGCATCGAAGCATTGATCGTCATCGGTGGCGATGGAACTTATCGTGGAGCAATGGATTTAACTAAAATGGGTATAAAAACCATTGGTCTTCCAGGAACAATCGATAATGATATTCCAGGAACGGATTTTACAATAGGTTTTCACACAGCTGTTGAAACAATTGTTGATGCGATTGATAAATTAAGAGATACATCCACATCTCATCAGCGTTGTAGTATTGTTGAAGTTATGGGAAGACATTGCGGTGATTTAGCTTTATATGCCGGTATTTGTGGTGGTGCAGAATTTATTGTTACCCCTGAAAGTCCGATGAATAAAGACCAAATCATCAGTCGACTCAAAAAACATAAAGCTGATGGAAGAAGACACGCAATTATTGTTTTAACAGAAAATATTATTGATGCCCATGATTTTGCTAAAGACATTACTGAAAAATCAGGTTTCGATTCCAGAGCTACAGTCTTAGGATATATACAAAGAGGTGGTTCACCTTGTCCAGAAGATCGAATATTGGGTTCAAGATTAGGCACATATGCAGTAGAGTTACTAAATGATGATATATATGGTGTATGTGTAGGTGTAAGAGATAATAGAGTGATTCATTTACCGTTTGCTAACGTTGTTGGTCAAAAGAGACCAAAAAATGAGCTCTATAATATGGTTAAGAAAGTTTCATAAGTTTTATTTTAGATATAAATAAAAATTTAAATAGAAGAAAGGAAATAAACTATGACTAAATTTGTATATTTATTCAAAGAAGGTAATGCAACAATGAAGAACCTTCTTGGTGGTAAAGGCGCGAATCTAGCTGAAATGACTTCACTAGGTATGCCAGTTCCACAAGGATTTACCGTTACAACTGAAGCTTGTATTGATTACTATGCTAAAAAGAAAGTAATCTCAACAGAAATAATTGATCAAATCAATGAAGCTTTAGACAAAACTGAAAAAGAAGCAGGTAAGAAATTTGGAGATTCTAATGACCCATTTTTAGTATCTGTTAGATCAGGAGCAAGAGCTTCAATGCCAGGTATGATGGATACAATCTTAAACTTAGGTTTAAATGATGTATCTGTACAAGGATTGGCAAAACTAACAAACAATCCTCGTTTTGCTTATGATTCATATCGTCGTTTCATTCAAATGTTTGCTGACGTTGTTATGGACATAGAAAAAGCAAATTTTGAAGAATTGCTTGAAGAAATGAAGGAAGAAAAAGGTGTTGAGTTAGACACTGAATTAGATTCAAATGATTTAGTTGAACTCGTAAAAAGATTCTTGGCTAAATATGAAGAACTAAAAGGTGAACCATTCCCACAAGATCCGAAAGTACAATTAATTGGAGCAATCACTGCAGTGTTTAGATCTTGGGATAACCCACGTGCTAACACATACCGTAGATTGAATCATATTCCTTATGAATGGGGAACTGCAGTTAACGTTCAAGGCATGGTTTTTGGTAACATGGGTGAAGACTCAGGTACAGGTGTTGCATTCTCAAGAAATCCATCAGATGGAACGAACGAGTTATATGGAGAATACTTATTCAATGCACAAGGTGAAGACGTTGTTGCAGGTATTCGTACACCAAAACCTATTTCAGAACTTAAAGATGATAACCCAGCTTTATATGAAGAATTCTATAACATTTCTAAGAAATTAGAAGCTCATTATCGTGATATGCAAGATATGGAATTTACTATCGAAAGAGGTAAATTATATATGCTTCAAACACGTAATGGTAAACGTACAGCACAAGCTGCATTAAAAATAGCGATTGATTTAGTTGAAGAAGGCGTTTTAACTGAAAAAGAAGCAGTTCTTAAAGTTGAACCAGCTCAACTGGATTCTTTATTACACCCACAATTTAATCCAGATTCATTGAAAAAAGCAAGAGTAATTGCTACTGGATTAAATGCATCACCAGGCGCTGCAACAGGACGTATTGCATTCAATGCAGAACGTGCTAAAGAAATGAAAAAAGCTGATGGTCTTCCAGTTGTTCTTGTTCGTCAAGAAACCTCACCAGAAGATATTGATGGTATGATCGTTTCATCAGGTATTTTAACATCACGTGGTGGTATGACATCACATGCTGCAGTAGTTGCTCGTGGTATGGGTACTTGCTGTGTTGCTGGTGCTGGAACTGTCCGCGTGTTTGAATCTAAAAAATATTTTGAAGTAAATGGCGAGAAATTTAATGAAGGTGATTGGATTTCATTAGATGGTTCAACTGGTAAAGTTTACGGACAAAAAGTTGAAACTATGGATGCAACAGTTTCAGGTGATTTTGCTAAATTGATGGAATGGGCTGATAAGTTCAGAGCACTTAAAGTTAGAACAAACGCAGATAATCCAAGAGATGCAAAAGTAGCTTATAACTTTGGAGCTGAAGGTATCGGTTTATGCCGTACAGAACATATGTTCTTTGAACCAGATCGTATTCCTGCAGTTCGAGAAATGATTGTTGCTAAAAATAAAGCTGAAAGAGAAAAGGCTTTAGCTAAGCTTCTTCCAATGCAAAGAGAAGACTTTATTGGACTTTATAAAGAAATGAAAGGTTACGCTGTAACCATTCGTTACTTAGATCCACCATTACATGAATTCGTACCAACTGATCCAAAAGATATTGAAGCTTTAGCTAAAGAAATGGGTCTAAGTTACGATATGCTTAAAGGAACGATTGATGACTTACATGAAACAAATCCTATGTTAGGACATCGTGGAGTTCGTCTAAGTGTTACATACCCAGAAATAGCTAAAATGCAAACACAAGCAGTTATTGAAGCAGCTATCGCTGTTACAAAAGAAGGTATGACAATCATTCCTGAAATTATGATCCCTCTAGTAGGAGAATTAAAAGAACTTAAATATGTTAAAGATGTTGTTGTTGAAACAGCAGATGAGATTATTAAGGCATCAGGTGTTAAATTAACATATACGGTTGGAACAATGATTGAAATCCCACGTGCTGCGTTAATGGCTGATGAAATTGCTAAAGAAGCTGAGTTCTTTAGTTTTGGAACAAATGACTTAACACAAATGACATTTGGATTTAGCCGCGATGACGCTGGTAAATTCTTGTCAGAATATTATGAAAAGAAAATATTCGCAAACGATCCATTTGCACATATTGACATATTAGGTGTTGGTAAGTTAATGGAAATGGGTGTTAAATTAGGTAAACAAACAAGACCTAATCTAAAACTTGGTATTTGTGGAGAACATGGTGGAGATCCTCTATCAGTTGAGTTCTGTCACCAAATCGGTTTAGATTACGTTTCATGTTCACCATTTAGAGTACCAATCGCAAGATTGGCTGCTGCTCATGCAAATATTAAAAACCCAAGATAAATAATGATTTATTAAACAAAAGGGATGTTAAATTGAAGTGCTCCCCATTTAGTAGACAATAATAAAAAGGGGTTAAGCATTTT
>JANKMU010000018.1:0-5514 GCA_024650045.1 Mycoplasmatota bacterium
AAAGGAAGCTATATTCAGTATCAATCAAATGCTACATACTGAATATACAAGAAAAATATGATTATTGGAACTGTTAAGGAAATTAAGAACAATGAGTTTCGTGTTGGGTTGACCCCAAGCAGTGTCAAAGAGTACGTACAACATGGGCATCAAGTTCTTGTTGAGCAAAACGCTGGTTTAAATTCGGGATTTTCAAATGATGATTACGAAAAAGCTGGTGGGACAATTATCAAAACCGCGGCAGAGGTTTGGGAAAAGTCCGAAATGATTGTTAAAGTTAAAGAACCATTGCAACCTGAGTATGGTTATTTTAGAGAAGGTTTAATTATATATACATACCTTCATTTGGCAGCTGATGAAGCATTGACAAATGCATTAATTGAGGCAAAGACTCAAGCTATAGCTTATGAAACAATTCGTTTAGATGATGGTTCACTTCCTTGTTTAAAACCAATGAGTGAAGTTGCAGGTCGTTTAAGTGCAATTCAAGGTGCTAAATATTTAGAAAAACCACAAGGTGGTAGTGGCATTTTTATTTCAGGTGTACCAGGTGTTGATCGTGCTAAAGTTGGCATCATTGGAGCTGGTGTTGTTGGAGAAAATGCTTTAAAAATGTTAGTAGGTTTAGGTGCTGATGTTACTATCTTAGATGTCAACTTAAATAAATTAACATACTTAGATGATATATACGGAAATAGAATTAAGACTTTATATAGTAGTAATGACAACGTAGAACGCGTCGTTAAAGCATCTGATTTAGTAATAAGTGCTGTTTTACTTCCAGGTGGAGCAAAAGCCCCTAAACTGATTAAAAGAGCATATTATAAGGATATGAAACCAGGAAGCGTTATCGTCGATGTTGCAATTGACCAAGGTGGATCAACAGAAGTGAGTAAGGCAACTTATCACGACAATCCTATTTATGAAGTCGATGGTATTATCCATTACTCTGTTGCAAACATGCCTGGTGCTGTTCCTAAGACATCAACAACAGCTTTGAACAATACAACGCTTAAATATGGATTAATGATTGCAGATTTCGGATTAGATATCGCAATTGGACGTTCAAATGCACTTAAACTAGGGGTCAATGTCTATCATGGACAGTGCACTTGTGAAGGTGTCTGTGAAGCCTTTAATTTACCATATCTTGCATTATAAAAACATAGGGGGTTAAAGTTAACTTTAACCCTTTTTTTTTAATTTTACATATAATTAGTTGGAAATTCAAAGTATCATAGCGTATAATAGAAAATAAAGGAGGTTCTAATGAGATTAAGAGAAGAAATCGCACGATTTTTTTTAAAACTAATTTTTCATTCTAAATATCGTTTTAAATTTACATATGAAAATTTTGATCCTAAGAGAAAAGAACCGTTCTTTTTAATTGGAAATCATGTTTCATTAAATGATCCATTATACGTTGGTATGAATATTAGACATTATCCATATCCTGTAGCCTCAAATATTTTATATACTCACCCTGTTGAAAAGTTTGCATTAACACATATGGTCAAATCAATACCTAAGAGAAAAGGTCAAAATGATATACAAACAATTAGAAGTATATTAAAAGCATTTCATGAAGATCAAAGAGGTATTATGATTTTTCCTGAGGGCAATTCATCATTTTTTGGTGAACAAACCAAAACAGATTTCCAAAGTACAGCAAAACTGATACAAAAACTTAAACATGATGTTGTAATTGCTAAAAACTCTGGTGGATATTTCGCTGCACCTCGTTGGGGAAAGAAACGAAAAAGAGGTTATATTCATATCCACTACAAAACATTATTAACTAAAAAAGATGTTGAGCAAAAAAAGATAAATGAAATCGAGTCGATATTGGAAGATGCAATCGAATTTAACGAATATGAATGGAATCGAAAAGAAAAGATTAAATATAAATCAAAACATAAAGCTGAGGGACTAGAAGGATATCTTTATGCTTGTCCTATCTGTAAAGAGATTCATACGATTTTGACCAAAGGCAATGATATATATTGTACAACGTGTGGGAAAATCTCAACAATTAATGCATATGAATTTCTTGAGAATTTGCAGTTTGATACCTTAATTGAATGGGGCAAATTTCAAAAAATATTATTACCTAAAGTTGTTGAATACGAAGTCAAATCTTTAGGTATACTTTATGAAGTTAATTTTCAAAAAGGCAAAAGAATTTACAAAGGTAATGTAGAAGTTAGTTTAAAAAACAAAATATTAAAAATTACAAACTTAAAGCAACAACTTGAGTTTCCTGTTAATGATGTCGAGGGACTTGTTTTAACACAAAAGAATTTTTTATCATTTGATTACAAAGGTCTAACATTTTTAATAAAAATTAAGGACCCAATGATATTCCTAGATTCAATAAAATACTTAAGAGGAGAATAGACAATGGAAGAATGGGGCATTATCGTTTACTTTTTACTTATTGGGGTATTAATGTTTGTTGCAAAAGTCTTGAAGACATGGGTTCCTGGATTAAATAAAGTTGTTATACCTACTGCTTTATTAGGAGGATTCATTGGTTTAGTGATTTCCTTGGTGTTTGCACCAATCATCACTGGACAAGAAACATTTTATGATTTGAATGCTTTAATATCAATGGTTTATCATGCACTTGCAATAGGGTTTATTGCACTTGCACTTAAGAGAGACTCAAGTAAAATCAAGAAAAAGATTTGGTCAACAGGTATGTTGATTACAAGTACTTATGCAATGCAAGCTTTAATTGGTTTACTAGTAGTTTTGTTATTCTTTAGTACTAAGTTTGCAGGTTCTGGTATGCTTGTTGCTTTAGGATTTGGTCAAGGGCCAGGGTTAGCTATTTCTATTGGAAATGTATTTGATGGTGTGATTAGCGATGGCACATTCAATACATTTGCTGTATTAGGTGCATCTTACTCATTTTTAGGATTTGTTTTTGGTGGTACGATTGGTGTATTATTAATCAATATTATCAGTAGAAAAAGAGGAGTTGCAAAACCTAAGCATTACCAAGAAACTTCATCTAGCAAAGTTACAGTTGAAATTGATACGATAAAAGAGATTAGCATGCTAGATGGTTTAACTACACAAGGTATCATTATCGCAATCATCTATGGTTTAGTTTTCTTAACATTATATATATTAGATATTCTCATCGGAGATGTTGCTGGTGGTGCTGTATTTGGACTTATAAAAGGTTTTAACTTTATTATAGGTATTTTATATGCCCTACTTTATAAATCGATTTTAATGCGTTTTGAGCGTAAAGGAAAAAACATTCGCTTCATGACAAACAATTATATATTGTCAAATATTGCATCAGCATCATTTAACATCATGATTGCAGGTTCTGTATTAACTATTACTCTAGATTTCTTAGCAGCTTATGGCGTACAGTTGGTTGTAACAGCAATACTTGTTGGTATCTTGACGATGTTCTATTTAAAATTTATGACAAAACGAATTTATGCAGATCATCATGAAGAGTATTTTATAGGATTGTTTGGAATGCTCACAGGAGTTGCATCAACAGGTTTAGCACTTCTTAAAGGTATTGATCCTAATCTAGATACTCCAGTTGCAGAAGAAATGGTTTTAGGTTCAGGAACAGCAATTTCAATGGCTTTACCTTTATTTGCTATTTTGTTCATACCAATATTAACATATGGTAGTGCAAATGAAATGTTATGGAATTGGATTGCAGTTTTAGGATGTTTAACATATACGGTTGTGTTCGCTATTATATTAATGATTCGAACCAGACGAGGTGTAAACGTATAATAAACAAGTGAGGAAAAATCAATCCTCACTTTTTTTTATTTATTAGTATAAATTAAGACAATTTTACATAATCAAAACAACTTTAAGCACTAGTATTTTAAATATCTTATAACTATGTTATACTGATTGTGTAAAAGCATTCGTGGATAAGATAATGTGAAGATAATTAAAATGTATTAGATATCTCTTTTTTCCACGTCTAAATATGAAAAATTGATTGATTTTTTCAAGTCAAAACGATTGAAAAAGAATAATTGAATTAGATATTACATGATAAGAGGAGAACTATGAACGTATTATTTTGTTTAACACCGAAAGAAAAAGTTGCGTATATTTATAATGACTATACAATACGACAAGCATTGGAAAAAATGCAGATTTATCGTTATAATTCAATTCCTATATTGAATCGTAAAGGGGATTATGTTGGAACACTTAGTGAAGGGGATTTACTGTGGTATATTAAAGATCATCAATTAAACTTTGATCAAACAGAGACTAAATCAGTTAAAGTTGTACCAAGAAATAAAGATAATGTATCAGTACCTATACACACAAATATGGAAGATATCATAGAAGTAGCTACAAAACAAAATTTTGTACCAGTCTTAGATGATTATGGAGCATTCATTGGTATTATAACGAGAAAAGATATATTTAATTATATGATTAAGCAAATGCATTTAAACGAAGAACGTCAATAACGTTCTTTTTTTTGACGAAAAAAAAGAAGTCTTTCGACTCCTTATATTCTTAAATGTGAAATCTTCTTCTAAACTCTTCTCGGCTTGATTTTGAAGGTAGAAAAATGATACCTAACAAAGTAAATACTGATAATGAGAAACATACCATACTTGGCCACATAACAGTGGTTAAATTTAATAAGTTTAACAAACCTGGTATGAGTCCAATGACAGTTATAATACTTAAACTTGCGAAATAATCAAACCATTTTTTCTTATTTGCAATAATAAGAATTGAAATTAAGAATATGTTTGCAGCAATTGCTAAGGGTAGAACATAGTCAAGTGCCCAAGCATGGTCTCTGAGTGCTAGTCCAACCAAAACTATACCTGCTGCAGTAATAATAATACTTTTTGTAAGCTTTGATATCCATATTGTAGGAACTGTTAATACAAAAAGCATAATAACTGCATAAGCATTGGTTATAGATACGATCAATGACCATGTTAATGGTGTACCACTCGTATAGTCTAGATAAAGAGATACTATAGCACTGATAAAATTAAGAAAATAAAACAGTCTTAAAAAGAAGCGAGATTTAGATTTTTTTGTAACTTCAGTGAACTTATATCTTGGTTCAGTTTCGCCTTCATGTTCAAGTTCACCATTACAGAGTATACAATGTTTTAAATCTGTATCATAATAAACCTTGCAGGTTTTACAATAATTCATCGTATCCCTCCTTATAGTTTGTGTCTAGAGTAACACTTAGACCTTCATCAACCAAAAAAGAAATAATATGATTCATAATTGACAAATCTTTAAGCGGAGAACTCATTAATATATTAGTATGTTCATCCATTGAGATTAAGGTCATCGCATGACCGTAACCAGCATTGACGAAATCAATATCATATACCTTATCTTTAAATCCTGATGGAAGATCTACGATCCCTAAATTTGATATAGAACAACTACTAATACTTTCACCTAAAATATTATAGCCAATCTTAAAGGCTATTGTTTTTAAAACAAGCGGTAGAACTCTAATCATAG
>JANKMU010000018.1:5524-12389 GCA_024650045.1 Mycoplasmatota bacterium
TTTCTCAAGACTTACAAGGGAACTAATTCGTGACTGCAATTTATCTTTATCCAATTGGTCTGCAAACTGTTCTTTTGTTAGTTCAAGCATATTTTCAAATGTCCAATCTGTTCTTTCACTTGAATAAGTGCCTTTGATATATAAAGAGAAGTTTCTTAGAGTTACAGAATTAAAATAAGGTCTTAAATTAACAGGAATAAAGATTTTCAACGGTTTCTTTTTACCAACAAAATCTAGAGTTTCCTTATAGATGCTATACGCAAGAAGTGCAGTAACAAACTGTGTTATTGTACACTTATATTTTGTCTTTACTAAAGTAATTAAAGCCTTTGTATCCAAACGAGCTTTGATTAACAAAACCCAATTTCTACCAAAGCGCTCACCTTCAAGATGATAAGCTTTTTCTTCTTTTAAGTTACGAATCTTATCCTTATCATAATTCGTAACGAAATTATCTTCGCTTTCTTTTTTAGAATAAGGTTTTTCACTTAAAATTTTTCCTTCATGATCTATTTTAAAACCACGTAGTTTAAAATAGTGATAAACAATAGATTTAAGAAATGCCAAAGCACCTGTACCATCTGTGAGTGCATGGAAAGTTTCAAGCGTAATTTTGTTGTCTAGAAAATAGACTTTAAACATATAACCATGATTTGAGTTAGGTTTAAAATACTTGCATATTTCTGCAGGCTCTGGCTCTACATAAAAATATTTATTGTTAGATGAGAAATAATTCCAAAACAACCCATTCTTTAACTGGACAGCGATGGTTTCAAATCTTGGGAGCACTTTGTTAACGGCTTCTTCCAAAATATCTCTATCTATTATTTCATCTAGATAAAATGATAATCTAAAGACGTTACTTCGATCGTCTTTTGATACAGCAGGGAATATTTTTCCAGCATTATCTAGTTTGTACCAATATTTTTGTTTTTTCAATTTTATCACACCTTAAGTATTTCATAATTGTAGTACTTTGTTACTCTTTATTATACACTTTTTTACCCATATAAAAAAACAATATAGTAAACTTAACACATTAAATATTACGAATTCGAAACATATTGTTTGATTTTTTGAAATATATAGGTAAAATTAAACTATATGGAGGTAATAAATATGAAACAAGTTAATGGAATTCACCATGTGACAGCTATCACAAGTAGTGCTGAAAAAATATATGATTTTTTTACAAATATTTTAAGTATGAGACTCGTCAAAAAAACAGTTAACCAAGACGATATTCAGACTTATCATTTGTTTTTTGCAGATGATGAAGGAAACGCAGGAACTGATATGACATTCTTTGATTTTAATGGTTCAGCAAAAGCAAAAAAGGGAACAAATGAAATTGCAAAAACTTCATTTAGGGTTCCAAATAATAAAGCATTAAAATATTGGAAAAAGAGATTTGAGAAGTATGATGTAAAACATTATGATATTCATGAACTCTTCGGTGTACAAATACTGGAATTTGAGGATTTTGATGGACAAGAGTATGTGCTTTTTTCTGATGAAAATGATCAGGGTATTAAGTCTGGTGTTCCTTGGAAAAATGGGCCTGTTCCTATTGAGTTTGGAATCAGTGGTCTTGGACCTATATTTTTCAGAGTTGATAAGTTTAATCTGATGGATCATACCTTAGTAGATTTCTTAAGTTTCAAAAAAACTGATGAAGAAAAGCAATTCTCACGTTATCAAACAGGATTAGGTGGTAATGGTGCAAGTGTCATTGTTATTGAGGATAAAGAAAGTAACCAAGCAGTTCAAGGTTATGGTGGCATCCATCATGTCGCGTTTAGAGTTGATGACAAAAAAGATATTAGTGATTGGATACAACATTTAAATAAAATCCGTGCTCCTCACTCTGGGGAAGTTGATCGTTTTTATTTCACATCATTATATACAAGACTATACCCAGGGTTATTATTTGAGTTTGCCACTGAAGGTCCTGGATTTATCGATGACGAAGAATCTTATGAAACTTTGGGAGAACTGCTAGCGTTACCACCTAAGTTTAGAGATAAAAGAGAGCAAATAGAAAAAATGGTTAGACACATTGAAACAAAACGAAGTAATAAGGTTTATAAAAAAGAATATTTAGGATTCGAGTGAAAAAAATGAATGAAGAAAAAAAATATTTAAAACTAATAACAATTCTATTTAGAACGATGCAAAATGTTGAACATGTTCTTAAAACCGATATACAAGCTTATGGACTAAATTCTACTGAGTTTGGAACTTTAGAACTTTTGTATCATAAGGGTAAACAACCTATTCAAGCGATTTGTGACCGCTTGTTAATGGCAAACAGTAGTTTAACATATGTTGTGAGTCAACTTGAAAAAAAAGAATTTATCAAAAAAGTTTCAAATAAAAAAGATAAACGGATGACACTTGTTGAGTTAACAACAAAAGGTAAAAATTTTTTTGAATCTATTTTTCCTAGCCATATTATGACTGTAAAAAATATATTAGGGAATTTAGATGAAAACGAAATCGACCCCTTAATGCATATGCTAAAGAAAATAGGATATAAAGCTTTTGAAATAAATGGAGAAAGAAAATGAAACATATTTATCAAAAAGGAAAAAACGATATAACACTTGTATTGTTACATGGTACTGGCGGTAATGAGTATGACTTATTAAATCTTGCTAAATACATTGATCCTGATGCCAATTATTTAGGTGTTAGAGGAAATATATTAGAAAATGGAATGTCAAGATTTTTTAAACGTATTTCTATGGGAGTGTTTGATGAAGAAAGTCTAAAAGAAGAAACAATAAATCTTTATAACTTCATTGAAGAAGCATCCAGTAAATATCAGTTTGATCGAAATAAAATCATAGTTGTCGGATATTCTAACGGTGCAAATATTGCTGCTAACATCATGCTTATGTATTCAAATCCCTTTAATAAAGCCATATTATTTCATCCAATGGTACCATCAAGGAATAAATTAGAAAATAGACTTAATCAAATGGAAATATTGATTACATCCGGTAAAAATGATGCAATGGTTCCTGAAAAAGAAGTGTTTGAATTAACAAAAATGTTTGAATCCTTAGATGCTACTGTGAAACTTTATTGGACGACTGTTGGACATCAAATGACACAAGAAGAAGTTGAAGAAGCTATCATGTGGTATCAACAAAACAAAATTTAAGAGGATTTTTATTTTATTAAAATATATGTTAGGATAATAATAGTGAGGTGATATGATGTTTGAAATCAGTGAGAAAGATATCCAAAAAGTGATTGATTCAGCAGTCTTATCAAAAAACCCATTGGTTTTTAGTAATTTTCCTGTCAAAGAAAAAAGAAAGTTTATTGTTTTGTGCATGATTGTTCACTTCTTTGAAAAAGATAAAAAGTACCATGAGAGTGAAATTAATGATATTTTGAAACCGATGATACATGATTTTGTAACTGTCAGGAGATATCTAGTTGATTATAAGTTTTTGGATAGAACAGCGGATGGGAAATCTTATTGGTTAGTTGAAGATTTAGATAAGTATAAAAAATATGACATAGGACATTAAAAAAAATACCGAGATAGCAAATGCTATTACTCGGTTTTCTTTTTTAATGGTTTTAATGATTTAATAAATTCGATAACAGTAGTACGTTTAATTCTTTTTTCTTTAACTAACCACTTGACAGTGTCATATATCGTATCGTCCATACTTCTTGGTGTATAGTTCAAGTCATGATGAGCTAATTGATTTGAAAAATATGAGTTGCTTGAAATAGTATATAAAGAATATGATGTATAGATAGGCGGAAGTTTTCGGATTTTATAATAAAGTTCAGCCAGTGGTGCTGTTATTTTAGCAAACCACATAGGTAAAACATGAATGTGTTTTTTTCGTCCACTTATCTTTCTTAGTTGTTCAAATAACTCCATTAAAGTGACTCGATGGCCAGATAAAATATAACATTTGCCAATCTGTCCAGAATGAGTTGCTTGGATAATGCCGCTTGCTACATCTCTTACATCAACAAAATCGTAAGCACCATTTATTCTTGAAGTTAAGTGACCATTAAGATAATCTTCAATCATCATTGTCATATGAGCTCTTCCATAGTCATTAGGACCAATAATCCCCGATGGATGAACAATGATGGCGTTAAGTCCCCGTTTCATTAAATCAAGTACATATTGAGAAGCGATTGCCTTTGATTTTGCATAACCACCGATGACTAAATCAGGATCAAAGTGATTGATTTCAGACATGACTTCGTTATTTTTCTTTTCAGGGATAGCATGAACTGAACTAATGTGAATAAATTTATGGACATTGTATTTAACGCATAAATCTGCGATATTTTTTGTCCCATTAATATTGACGTCAAATAATATAGGGTGTTTTTTTGAAGATATTGAAACAATACCTGCTGTATGAATCACTATCATTTCAGCGTCATGAGTATCTTTGAAAAGTTGCTCAGTACTGTTTCTATCTCTAATGTCACCTAAAAAAACCTGAACGCCTAAAGATTTCAGCATCTTTTTTGAATCATTTGGTAAAATGAATCCTCTAACGATTTGATTTTGATTTCTAAGCATTCTAACAATCGTATTGCCTAGATGTCCATTTGCTCCAGTAACTATATAGATTCTAGACATATTTAACACCTCTATCTATCTTTAACTTATACCTAAACAAAGTATTTAGCAAATAAAAAAAGCAATTTCACATATTATGTTATAAAAACCATAAATAATTGCTTTGTTATTTGAGATTTTAAGCTTTCAAACTAGTTTTAATGATGATTTCCAATGCTTTTGTAATTGTTTTTAAATCTAAACTAAATTGATCTGGTTTATCAATAACTTGTTCAGTTATATAAGGAACATGAATAAAACCAGCTTTTACTTTCGATAATCTTGAGTGATACAAATAATCCAAAACTGAATACATTAAATGATTGCATACATACGTCCCAGCAGAATTTGAAATAGATGCTGGTATTTTGTTTTTTTCAAGTTCCAAAATAATAGATTTTATTGGTAATGATGAAAAATAAGCGTTCAAACCATTAGGGTTGATTATTTTGTCTGTTGGAGCAACCCCTTGGTTATCTGGTGTTTTTGAGTCGTCAACATTAATAGCTACTCTCTCAATAGAAATAGACTTACGACCACCAGCTTGTCCAACTAAAATAATAATATTTGGATTAATTTTTTTAATATGTTCAATGACATGTTCAGAAGATACATTAAATAACGTTGGAACCAAAAGTGTATACACATTGGCATCTATGTTTGGGATATCTAAATTTTTAATTGCTTCAAATGATGGATTGATTGTTTCTCCACCAAAGGGTTCAAAACCAGTAATTAAAACTTTTTTCATTTTCATACCACCTTTAATGTTATTTTAGCATGAAACACTGCAGATTGTGATTTTAAAAGTAAATCTACATTTTATAGTGTCCTATAGAACACTAAGTGTTCTAGCCAATTGATTTCAAACTATATTTTTGATATAATTATCATGTTGATATTTTTATAAAAAGTATTGATTATTTGGTATTGATAATATAGTTGTAAGCAAATATGATTTATAAAAAAAGGGGAAATATTATGAAAATAAATAAAGAGTTTGTTAAGGCACCATATGAAAATGTTACACTTACAACTCTCGAAAATAATCATGGGGTAAAAGTTGTTTTATCTTCATTTGGAGCTTCTATTTACAGTATTGAGTTTGATGGTATCGAGATGACATTAAACACAGAAAAAATTGAAGATTTTTTTGTATCTCCTGCATACTATGGAAAAACTGTTGGTAGAATTAGTGGTAGATTGTTTGGACCAGATTATCAAATCAAACATCAAGTATACCAAGTGAAACTAGAGAAAAACCAAAATGTAATGTTGCATGGTGGTCCTAAAGGTTTTTCTATGCAAAACTTTGAAATTGACAATCAATATATTGATCAAGATGTTGTATCAATTATATATCGTTATAAAAGCCCAAATTTAGAAGAAGGTTTTCCTGGAAATTTAGATTTAACTGTTGAGTATCAATTAAATCAACATAATGAACTGAAAATTATCATTAAAGGTAACACTGACCAAGATACTTTATGTAATATAACGAATCACATCTACTTTAATATATCAAAAGATAACAAGCAGGTTCATGATCAAATAGTATCTATAAATGCGGATTATTATGTTGAAGTTGATGGCGAATATCGCTTTAAAGCTAAAAGACATGTTGAAAATACTGTGTTTGATTTTCGGACCCCTAAAACGATTGGTGGCTCTATTGATGCGTTAAAGGATACTCCTTTACTTGGTGTCGACCATACATTTATTTTAAATGATAATCCTAATCCAGCAGCAATTTTATATGATCATGAGTCACAATATCAAGTAAGTGTTCAAACTTCATATCCTGCAGTTGTAGTATATACGCATAACCTACCTTCTAAATTCAAATTAAGAGGTCTAGATCATCCTGGAATCCATTGTGGAATAACATTTGAGTGTCAATATGAACCAGATGGGATTCACCATCAAGATTTAAACTCAGCAATTTTAGAGAAAAAAAACCAGTATAATCACTTTATAAGTTTTAAATTTGAGAAGAAAACGAAATAAGGAATTATTGACATAAAAAAAAGGTGTGATAGGTTTGAAGATTGTTGAACTAAGCAAATCTGAATATAAAGGTTATCAATTGGATTATGTTTACCAAACCAAAGCATATTACGATATATGCATTAAAAAGCATAAGAAAATTACTATAACTATACGAAGAAAAAAAGTTTTAAGAAAAATAGAAAAATCTTTTGATGCAAAACTTTTTGAAGATTATATTGATAATTCAAGAGTGTTTGCAGTTTT
>JANKMU010000018.1:12404-16529 GCA_024650045.1 Mycoplasmatota bacterium
AAAATTGTAGGTATAGTCGAAGGTGCTATGGAGTCGTGGAGCAAAAGATATCGTGTATGGAATTTTTTAGTTGAAAAAAAATATAGAAAACAAGGTATTGGAACTGAGTTGTTTCAATATATAATGCAGTTTGCTAAAAGTGAAGGGGCAAGAGCCATTATTTTGGAAGTTCAATCATGCAACGATCCAGCAATTCAATTCTATATGAAGCAAGGACTTCATTTCGTAGGATTAGATACGATTTCTTATACAAATAACGATGTTCAAAATAAAGAAGTTAGGCTAGAAATGGCAAGAAGATTAGAGTGATTTTTAGAATATTTAACTAACTATAAAGTAGTTTTAAAAAAACTGCTTTTTTTATTTAATAATATGATATACTGATTCAGGTGATTGAAATCATGTATAAATTATGGACTAGAAATTTTAGCATTTTAACAATAGGTTCGTTGATATCCGCCTTTGGTAGCGCAGCTGCTGGGGTGGCTTTTGGTATTTTGATATATCAAAGAACAGGGTCACCACTGGCACTTGCTTTATTCACAATTGCAAACATAGTCCCTAGAGTTATTACGGGATTTTTGGCTGGACCGTTTGTTGATCGACATTCAAGAAGAAAAATTATTTATACACTAGATTTTGTTTCAGCAGTATTTTTTACTGGAATATCACTACTATTGTTTACAGGATATTTTGATGTTTTTGTATTTACTTTAATAGCTGTTACATTTGGGATTTTCGATACAATCTACCAACTTGCATTTATGAGTATGTTTCCTGAAGTTATAGAAAAAGGTCAACACTCAAGAGCTTATTCATTGTCAAGTTTAATCTGGCCAGTATCGGCAGCAGTTATGGCTCCTGTAGCAGCATTCATGATAGAGAATTATGAGTTTGGAGTTGCTATTTTGATGGCATTTAATGCAGCAACCTTTCTTGTAGCTGCACTGATGGAAACAACGATTAGGCTAGAAGAAATATTAAATAAAAAAAGCATTAAAGGGTTCCAATTTATTGAAGACTTAAAAGAAGGTTTTAGGTATTACAAAGTTGAAAAAGGAATTTTGGGAATAGGAATTTTGTTTGCTGCTTTCTCCTTTGTTTATATGGCTCATGATTTGTTAAGGATGCCATATTTCATCAGAAGTGAAATTTACACGCTTCAAGATTTTTCATTTTTAATTACTGCTGGATCGGTAGGTAGAATCATTGGAGGGTTCATTCATTATCTATTTAAGTACCCACCAAAAAAGAGATATATTATTGCGATTTCTGTTTATTTGACAGTTGAATTATTTAGTGCAACGATGCTTTATATGCCGTATTTTGTGATGATAACTTTAAGCTTTTTAGTCGGACTATTGTCAGTTACATCTTACAATATTAGAATGACTGCCACACAGTTATATATACCTGCTCATATGCGAGGAAGAATTAATTCAACACAAGGTTTATTGTGGAATATTGGAGCAATATTAGGAGCATTAATCATTGGTTTTATTGCAGAATATACAACATATGATTATCGCCTTATTATGCTATTATCCGCAAGTTTATCCATAGTTGCTATTTTCCTTATACCAATTAGAATGAAATCAGAATTTGTTAAAATATATAATGCTGATATATAATAAAAAACCAGAAATTAGTTTCTGGTTTTTTTGTTATTTAACTCGTAGAATTACACATTTTAAATACAATGATTCATCAGATCCAAGTAGTGCTGGATGATCTTTTCCTTGAATTCTAAATTCAACCATTTGAGTGATTCGTTTTGCGTCATGTGATGCATCCATCAACATTTCTAAAAATAGCGATGGAGTCATGTAATGCGAACATGAACATGTCATTAAATAACCATTAGGATTAATTATTTTTAAAGCTGACAGATTGATATCTTTATATCCTTTGTAAGCTTTTTTTATGTCTTCATTCTTTTTAGCAAAAGCTGGGGGATCTAATATGACGACATCAAATTTCTCATTATTTGCATCATATAATCTCAATTGATCAAAAACATTTGCTTTAATGGCTTTAACTTGATTGAAATGATTTAATTTAGCATTTCTTTCAATTTGTGTTACTGCGTGATCAGATATGTCTAGACAGGTTACAGATTTTGCTTGATAATAAGCTGCATGTAATCCGAAACCACCGATATGTGAAAAACAGTCCAAAACAGTTTTATTTTTAACGTAAGGTTTCAAAGCATTATGGTTGTCTTGTTGGTCTAAAAAAGAACCTGTTTTTTGTCCATTAATGATATCAATTTCCATATTTAATTCATTTTCTTTGATCATAACAGATGTTGGAACTTCACCATAAATGACACCTTTAAATAATTCTAAACCCTCTTTTTTTCTTACGGATACATCACTACGTTCATAGATACCTTTTGGATCAAAAATGTCAACTAAAATTTTTATGAACATTTCTTTTCTAAGGTCTATTCCTAAAGATAAAATTTGGATTGATAAGTAATCTCCATATTTATCTATGATTAATCCCGGAATACCATCAGACTCTCCAAATAAGACCCGATAACTGTTTGAATATCCCAAACTTTTTCTTGAATTATTTGATGTTTCAATGAGGTTTTTGAAGAAGTTTTCATCGATGATCTCATCTTGAATTCTAGACAAAATTCTAACGAAAATTTTAGATGATGTGTTTAAAAAACCTTTACCCACAAACTCGTTTTTACTGCTAAAAACTAATGCAATTTCACCACTTTTAATGGTGCCATCAATTTTGTCAATTTCATTATTAAAAACCCAAGGATGTCCTTGGTTTATTCTAATTTCTTCTGTAGGCTTTAAGTGTATTTTACAAGTGGTCATTATAGCAATCACTCCTCGACTCATTATAGCATGAAGTTTGATATTTTTTGGTTTTTATTATATAAAAGGAGCAGAAAGACATGCTCCTTATTGTTCGTTTGAATTATTTTTGTAATAGTTTAAAACAAAATCTTGGAAGTGTATTTTGAAGTCCTCTTCAATTAACTTTGTGAACTTTTCAATTTTCTTTTCATTACCTTCAAAATGTAGAACATTGAAGCATTTAACGATCATTTTGCTATAATCTTCAAAATCTCCTTTGCGGAAATAAGCAAGTGCGTTATAGTAATAAAAATAATCCATCAAGTAGTATGACTTAAGATTAAAATTTCGTTCAATTCCCATATTGCAAAACTTGATAACTTTATCATATTCATCATGCATCCCAAAATACTTAGAAATCTTTGCTAACGTAAACGTGAAAATCTTCTCATTTGCACCACTTATTACGATTGACGAATCATTAATATAATCATTTATTTTTTCTAATATTTTCGTGTGTTGTGAATGGTCTAGTAAATCTAACAAAGAACTTAAAATTAACATTTCTACTGAAGTAATAATTTGCTGGTTAAGTAATTTTGGGTAATTTATTAGCTTAGAGTTTTCCTCAGCTGCATGCATTTTTGTAATTTTATTTGAGTACAAGTTATCCATGATAATACTGTGTTTATACATCAATTGATTTGCTTTTTCAATTATATGATCCAACGGAATTTTTTTTGACTGTTCGATAAATGCATTATGTTCAAAATTAGCAGCTAAATTATACAAATTATTGATAATTTGAGTTTCTTCAATTTTCGCAATCTCAAATTCACGTAATAAATTATCGGTTTTTACACCGATTTTGGATGTTAATCTATCGATTACTTGGAAGGGCAAATCAGATTCACCATTCAAATATCTTCGATACTGTCTTAAAGAAACAACACCATTTGTAAACTCTTCTTGTGAGATGTTCCTAGCAGATCTTAGACGTTCTAGGTAGATGCAAAGCTCTTTTGATTTCATTTTTCCACCATTTTCCTGAATTTTGTCTGAATTTTTGTACGAATAGGACATATACGCCCTATTATTTTACCCTAATTGATTATACAATTAGGTAAAAGGGAGGCACAAGCCATGAGAAAATTAGTAGTTGTCGCAACAGTTTTAGCATTAGTTTTTGGAGCAAAAGTAGGTTTAGAGTATTCAACAATGGATTTCCATAATTCAGGTAATCCAGAATATGAAGAGTTAGATTTCCATAATTCAGGTAATCCAGAGTATGAAGAGTTAGATT
>JANKMU010000018.1:16629-36655 GCA_024650045.1 Mycoplasmatota bacterium
ATTTCCATAATTCAGGTAATCCAGAGTATGAAGAGTTAGATTTCCATAATTCAGGTAATCCAGAATATGAAGAACTAGACTTCAGTAACTCAGGACTTCCAAACAGTTTTGATCTTTAATCACATCTAAATTAATTTTAAACTGAACTCATACTCATTATAGCATAATTTTATATTGGTGAAACGGTTAAATATGCGAATTACAAATCTTGATGAGTATACTTCAAATCAATTAGTTTAGCAAAAATCAAAACTAAACATTTAGTCTTTAGACTGAGTGGACATATACAAGTTAATTATTAAAACATCGGAGTTGATAAAGTGATATATGCCATCATGATATGGGTTATAGCAATCTTTTCAATCGTTTGGATCATAGTTCGAGGTTATTTACGTTACAAGATGATCTTTCATCAAAACAATGATAACACTCAACAAGTAAACATTCAAACTTACATGAAAAGTAGTATAGCGCAAACTGCATTGATAATCATTTTAGTGTGGTGGATTTCTTTCATGTTGCTTGAGTTATTAAAAAATAGCATTTATAACTATCAAACAACGTACAATTATCAATGGATAGCAATTCTAACAATTGGATTCGCTTTAATTGTCATACACTTTGTCAATAACATATTTATGAATCGAAAATACAATGTTCGTATATATGATAAAATCATTTCATTTGAGCGTACATTATGCATTATCAATAGTCTTATTTATGCATTAATAGCAAGTTATGCTGCAGAAGCTTTTATCATATTTACAACTTAAATTTATAGATAATATTGATTCATTAGGGTATCATAAATCACATTTGTGGCTTACTGAAAGGATATGATCGAATATGAAAAATTTCATCAAATTTGCACTTATATTGGGAATATTTTCAGCTGTATATTTTGTTGGAGAACAATTAATGAGCGTTTTAATTCCTAATCATGAAACAATATCTAATACTTCGCTGCTATTTTTGTATGGTGGTATTACTGGTTATGTATTGTTTATCGTCTTTGTAGTATTACTACAAGAAGAAGGTTTTCAAAAAATTAAAAATTATAAACCAAGACTTAGTAAAACATTGCATCAATTGTATGTTTTTGTTGCTGCAGTATTTATACTGATTGCTTTTATTAATTTTGAACTACAACTATTAATTCTCTTGGCTTTAGTCTTCATGCTGATAACAGCATCTCTTGATTCGATTCGCGACAAAATCATTCAAGAAAAAGAAGGCAATCTGCTTCACCCGAAAAAAATAATATAGTATTTACTTAAATCTCATGGCTGTATAATGCTTTTGATTGAATCGCGACAACTTCAATTAAAGACAAAATACAATGTTGTTTCCCTACAACATTTAAGATTTATAGAATATATTTTATTCCCCTTTTTAGGTAAAAGGTGTTTCACCTTTTGCCTTTTTCCCTGTAAAAAAGCAAATATTTGAAATTTTATATGATGTAGAGTATGATTGATTTAAAGGAGATGGGGATATGTCGGTTAAAGAGATAATAAAAAAAAGAGTTAGCCAATCTAACTTTTCTAATCGTAAAATTGACGTAGAATTATTGGTCAATTTACTTGAAGATGCTGTTTATGCACCAAATCACAAAATGAGACAACCATGGAGATTTATTATTCTTGAGGGAATAGGCAAAGAGAATTTTAAGAAAAAATATTTAGGCGAATTGAAAGAAGAAGCGAGAAATCAGTTTGAAATCAAATTCAACAAAGTATTTAGTGCTCCATCAGTTGTTGCTTTTTTAATGACAAAAAATGACAACATACATGATGATCTTGAAGATATGCAAGCTGTAGCAGCACTGATTCAAAACTTTTTACTTTTGTTAACGGAGCTAAATATCGGAAGTCATTGGAAAACACCTCCGTATATTGAAACTGATATATTTAAAGATGTTTTAGGTGTTAAGACAAATGAGATTGTTTTAGGATTGGTTATGGTAGGTTATCCAGAAATAAGTGTTCCATCTAAGCCTAGAAAAACTGCACAATCTTTAACAACTATTTATCGTTGATTGCAATTTCATTATATTGAAGAAAATGTCAGTAGAGTATTCCTACTGGCATTTTCTTTTATTATAGTTTTATAAATACTTTATCATCTTTAATAACTGTTTCATATCTAACAGCTTCTTTTGTAGGTAACTTAATAAATCCAATTTGTGCTTTTTTAACTACATCTCCTGTCTCAACATTAAGTTTAGCTCCATGCCTTTTACATTGTATAACATTATCCTTTAACATACCATCTACTAAAGAGGCACCCATATGAGGGCATTTATCTGAAATAGCATAAACTTGATTATTAAAATAAACCAATAAAATAGGAGTTTTTTCAATAATCACTCTTTTTTTAAATGCATCTTTCAAATCATTAAAATCTATTGCATAATGCAACATACAATCACTCCTTTTTCATTTACTTGACTTTGAACTGTCTCGTTGCAGATACTGCTATTTTCCATCCATGAATGTATTTTTTTCTTAAATCTGCATCCATTTGAGGTTTAAAAAGTTTTTCTAACTTCCATGAAGATTTTATCTCGTCAATTGATTTCCAATATCCTGTTGATAAACCAGCTAAATAAGCAGCACCAAGTGCTGTGGTCTCCTGTATAATAGGTCGCTCAACTTCAAGATTTAAAATATCAGATTGGAATTGCATTAGAAAATTATTCACAGCTGCTCCACCATCAACTTTAAATGACTTGATAGGTAATTTTGTATCTTCTTCCATGGACCTTAGCACATCCATAGATTGATAGCAAATAGATTCTAATATTGCTCTTGTTAAATGTTCTTTAGTCGTTCCACGTGTGAGTCCAAAAATAGCACCTTTAGCATCCGAATCCCAATAAGGAGTACCTAACCCAACAAATGCAGGAACTATATATACACCATCATTATCAGATAACGATGTTGCTAAGTTCTCAGTTTCTGAGGCTGTATTAATAAGTTTGATACCATCTCTTAACCATTGAACTGAAGAACCAGCTACGAAAACACTACCTTCTAGTGCATATGTTATTTTTCCTTGAATACCCCATGCTATGGTTGTTAATAATCCATGTTCTGATTGAACTGGTTTTTCTCCGGTATTCATTAACATGAAACAGCCAGTTCCATATGTGTTTTTCACCATACCTTTTTCGAAACAAGTTTGACCGAATAGTGCAGCTTGTTGATCTCCTGCCATTCCACTTATAGGTATTTTCTGTCCGAAAAAATGATGTTGAATCGTATGAGCATAAACTTCAGAAGATGATTTTACATCAGGTAACATCTTCATAGGAATGTCCAAAATATCGCAAAGTTCTTTGTCCCACTTTAAATCGTGAATATTGTATATTAATGTTCGACTTGCATTTGTATAGTCAGTTATATGTTTGCCACCACTTAATTTATAAACAATCCATGAATCGATAGTGCCAAATAAAAGCTCACCTTTTTTCGCTCTTTCTCTTGCTCCTTTTACATGATCTAATATCCATTTAATTTTTGTTCCAGAAAAATAAGCATCAATAAGCAAACCTGTTTTATCTCTAAATAATTGATTATATCCCTTATCTATTAACTCATTACATATCTCATTAGTTTGTCTGGACTGCCATACAATTGCGTTATAAATCGGTTGACCTGTTTTCTTATCCCAGACAACTGTTGTTTCGCGTTGATTGGTTATTCCAATAGCATGTACTTGTTCAGCTTTGATATTTGCTTCTAAAAGAGATCTAGCCATAACGGATAGAACACTTACCCAAATTTGATTTGCATTGTGTTCAACCCATCCAGTTTTAGGATATTCTTGTTTGATTTCCTCGCTTGCAACAGCAATGATATTGCTATTGCGATCGAAGATGATTGCTCTAGTACTTGTTGTTCCTTGGTCGATTGCTAAAATGTATTTTTTCATATTATTCTCCCATAGAATGTAATGATTTATAATCTATATTTTACCATATTTATATGAGTCATAAATAAACATGCTCGCGTGCGCGCGTTTCCTTATTTATATATAACACATCGAAAATATCAAAAATATGATTTAAATTGATAAAGATAATGGCTTATTTAAGGCATTTTAAAATAATCAGTTCTAAGAACTTTTTTAGAAAAATGATAGTATCTGGTTGCTTGTTGAACTAAAGATAAATCGTTAGCATCACGATCTGCTAAGTTTAAATATGTGATACCATCATAAACTGCATAATCTTTAAATAATACAATAGTTCCTTGAGTTCCAAAAATATCATTACCAACATAATTTTGATATTCACCACCTAAATCAAACATGTTATTGAGGATAGGTAATATATCGAATGATGTAGATAGTTGATTGACTTCGAGAGGTGTTATACTATTTGACCAAATATATAAATTTCCTTGATGTTTCATGAAATCTAGCTCAATTTCTGCATACTCGGTGTAATCGTCTTGATCTAATGTATAAGGGTAATGGTCACCAGAAAAAACAATAACGGTGTCATCTAGTATATTTTTAGATGAAAGATCCTCAATCAACAAACCAACCATTAAATCTAGTTCTATTTGTGTTGCTATATAATATTTAATTGAGTCAGATAACTCTGATCCATAATATTGCTCGACTTGATCAAAATGACTTTGTGCAACATGGTGATTTGAAGTATATGGAGAATGACCAGCAAATGAAATGACAAAACTATAAAATGGTTCATTATTGGGAAGTATTAAATCTGAAGCTTGTTCATAGAATATCGTATCAAATTTTTTCTCTTCATCAGATAATCCCAATTCATCTTGGCCATAAAAAGATTGATATCCATATCCTAGGTATGTTATATGTCTTTTATAAAACTCTTTATAATTCCCATGAAATGCGCGAGCAATATAATTGTTTGATGTAAATAATGAAGCAAGAGAAGTACGATAGCTATTTTGTGTAAAAGTTGCAGTCGTTGGTCCGTCTTCAATAGAGGGGACTAAGCTTGTATTAAAAATAAACTCAGTATCACTTGTTGTTCTTGAGAAAACCGGTGTAAAATGATTTTGAAAGTCTATCCCTTCAGTTTTCAATTTGTAAATGTTTGGTGTTAATGTCTCTGATAAAGCAATTTCATCAAATGATTCAGCAAGTATAAATATCATATTTTTATTTTTAAAAATGCCACTATATTCATTAAATTCATGGGTTTTTGTTGACGTATTTAGGTAGTTTTCGATATATTTTATATCTTTTTTCGTAGAAAAAGTTGGGATCATACTATCGATAAAATCTCTTACAAATAGTTGACTAACACCAAACCTTGCTGCAAACCTAGTTCGATTAAATACGGTTTGGTACAAATAATGATCGCTTGTATAAGGTCTATCTTCATCAATTTGATAGTTAGCATTCAATTGAATCAAAACAAAAAACAAAGCTGGAATCATCATGAGTTTAAGCAACAAAGTTTTATTAAAGTTTATATGTGATGCTTTTGTATATTTAGTATATAGGTATATTGCTGAAGCAATCAATAAAACAATTAAAATATAGAGCCAACTCATCTTGTACATGCTTTCTCCAGACTCAATGCCTTCCCTAAGTGTTGTTGCTTCTTTGAAACTAAAAAAATCATTGAAGATTCGATAGTATGTATCTTGACCAATCATATAAATACCATAAAAAATCAGTATAAATAAATCGAAAAATTTACTCAACTTAAGTGGCAAAAGCAGGCTTATTAAAGCGAGAATTGATAAAGCTAACAAAATAGAAAAAAGATAAACTCTAGAAAATGCTAATTGGTTTTTCATAATAAAAACAATCTCAATAATAAAAATGGTCATAAAGATAATTAGCTTGTCCATATGTCTAGTAAAGTACAGTTTGATACTAAAAATGTTGACGAAAACAAGGTAAACCAAAAGACCAATTGATGATAAATAAATCAGCCAATTGATGATTAATATCATCATGTTTTGTGTACTGCTAGTTTCAGATAACATAAGTTTTAGAACAAGTAGAAGGCCTAATGCTACTAAAATAGTTAATGTTTTAAGTAATCTCGGTTTAAACATTTTATCCCTACCTATATTCAAATAGCTCTTTATATTGATTATACAACAAAAAGACCGGTTAAGTGCACCGGTCTTTAAAATGTAAAATCTATTTGTACAATGTCTTCTGCGTTGATTTTTTCGAAACTAGACAAAATGATTAATTTTTGAACCCAGTCCATTTTCCTAATTTTACCAAAAGTTGTCTTTAAATAGCCATCACGATAAAACTCAACTTCTATTTCGAAGTTTTGATGGTAGGCGAGTTGAATTTTCCGATTGAGTTCTTCATACTGATCATCACTTAATGAAGGACGATCTTTCTTGCCGAGGCGATATTTCAATTCTTTTAACATTGAATGATATCCAACGAGTGCATCAAAAGGTGCCCATTTGATGATGCCTCGGTCAACATAAGGTTCGTTATACATGATGACCTCCAATCATTTTATTTCTAGATTTAATCGTAGATGATTTGAATTCACTCGATGCTCTATTAATACTGTTTTTCCCGAATTTATATTTGATTTCATCAACAGAAGCATGAAGATTATGTTCTTTAATTAATTGATCAGCATCTTCAAATAACGAAAATTGATAGACGTTATTTTGCTTTAAGTTAGTTACGCTAACATGAACACGACGAATAGGTTCGTCTTCATAATACGTATTGAAAAGTGAAAGACAAGCTTCATAAATAGTAGATGTGCTTGAGCTAGGTTGATCAAGTGTTAGTTGTCTAGAAAAACCGCCACCTATGGCTTTGCTGTAACCAATACCAAAACTCACAGTTCGACAAACTTTTTTATTTAAACGAAGACGCCTTGAAACATCGTCAACCATTTCCATAATAATTTGAAAAATATCTGGAACGTAGTAATCAGAAAATAATGTTTGTCCAATTCCATAACTTTTCCCACCACTTCGTATATGCTTTTTATTTTGAATTAAACTCATATCAATACCATGTGTATGATAATAAAGTTCTTCGCCTAGAATTCCAAAGTTTTTTTTAAGTGTCGTTATATCATAGTGTGCGATATCACCAATAGTTTTTAATCCAAAACGGTTTAAGTTTCTCTCCATATTCCTGCCTATGCCCCACATTTCACTTAAAGGAGTAACAGGCCACAATCTTGATGGAATGTCGTCATACGTCCATTTAGCTATGAAATCGGGAGCTTTTTTAGACTCAATGTCTAAAGCGAGTTTTGACATGAGCATATTTTCACCAATACCACAGGTTGCGAACAACTTTGTTTCCTCATATATGGTTTTTAAAATCATTTTAGCAAGTTCTAAATCAGTTTTCTTATAATAATTCAGATACTCAGTGACATCCAAAAAAGCTTCATCAACTGAGTAAACATATAAATCTTCTTCAGAAATAAATTTTAAATAAATCTCGATAATCTTTGTGGAATATTCTAAATATAGTTCCATACGAGGTTTTTGAAATATGATTGGAATGTCGGTAGGCAACTCATGAATGCGGCAACGACTAGGCATACCCTTGCTTTTTAAGTATGGAGATACAGCAAGTACAATAGAACCACCCCCGCGAGACTTGTCAGCAACTACTAAAGGTGTTTTAAATGGATCCAATCCTAAAACTGCACATTCAACAGATGCATAAAAACTTTTTAAATCAATGCATAAAATATGACGATGCAATTTGTATGATTCCATATGCTCACCTCCCTTGTGTCATCATTATATCAATTATTTTTGAAAAGAAAAGAGGAAAGAAGTAAGTTTTTTTATGAAAATGTTATCAGAAAAAACTTGCATTTATATTCATTTTAAAAACCAATTTTTAGGTATCTCAGGCAAATCGCTTTGTCAAGATATATGCCATTGTTTGATAAAAAAATGACAACCAATTTGGTTGTCATTTTGATGTTGATCTTCCTAATAGTTTAAAAAGTTCATCTATTTCATTTTGAGTGAGATAACGGTACTCACCAACTGGAATATCTAATTTAATGTTCATAATTCTAACACGTTTAAGAGAAGTAACTTTATAGCCGAAATATTCTGCCATTCTTCGGATTTGACGGTTCAGCCCTTCGGTTAAAATAATTTTAAACCGTTTAGGTCCTAATTGTTTAACAATACAGGGTTTCGTAACGGTATTTAAAATTGGAACCCCTTTAGACATATTGGTTGTAAAATCCTGGGATAAAACGCGATCAACTTCGACAATGTATTCTTTCTCATGTGCGTTTTCGGCACGTAAGATTTCGTTAACAATATCACCATGGTTCGTTAATAAAATTAAACCTTCGCTGTCTTTGTCGAGTCTACCTATGTGAAAGATTCGTAGAGGATAATTAATGAAATCAATCATATTGCCTTTGATGGATTGGTCTGTTGTTGATACGATGCCAACAGGTTTGTTAAGCGCTATATAGACATATTTATCCTTAGCTTTTAGGGGTTTTCCTTCAAAGGATACAACGTCATTTTCTAAAACTTGGTCTCCGATAACTGCTTGACGTCCATTGATGCTAACTAGACCTTGCTCTATATAACGATCGGCTTGACGTCTCGAACAAAATCCGATTTCACTTAAATATTTGTTGATACGTGTTGACATATTAAACTTCCGCTTTATAACATACAGGTTTAGGATATGATTTTCCTTTTAAGTCAACAGTAACAGATTCAATAATGATGTCGTCATAAGGTTGATCATGATAGTCTCTTGATTGAGAAGCTATTTGATCTACGACTTCGATACCTTTAATGACACCACCAAAACCAGTGTATGAACCATCGAGATGCGGAGAATTCTGGTGCATTATGAAAAATTGGGATGTCTGGGAATTTGGATCATTAGTTCTTGCCATTGAGATAACACCTCTTGTGTGTTTCAATGGGTTATCATGACCATTAATCTTAAATTCACCCTTGATTGGACAAGGTGTTTCTTTTTTCCCTCTACCACCCTGAATCATAAATTCAGGAATCACGCGATGGAAAATCAAACCATCGTAAAAATTTTCTTGGATAAGCTTAATAAAATTGTTTACTGTGTTTGGAGCAACACTTGGAAAAAGTTCTAATTGAATGGTACCAAAATTCTTGATTGTCATCGTTACTTTTGGATTTTCTTTGTTTAAAAATTGATCATAACTCATATTTAACCTCCTATTGTGATACGTTCGTATTATATCAATCTTTGATTGAAAAAGCACGATATATAATTTCTATCAAAAAATGCGTTTATTTCAAAACACCCTTTTGTTGTCTAAATTGATGATTTCTATATTTTGAAAAACTTACAGTTCCATAAACACCTGTTACAATCATCAAACTACCTATAAAATGATAGTAGAAAAGTTGTTCGTTTAATAAGGTTGCACCTGCAATAACTGCAACGATTGTTGATAGATTGGCGTAAATGCTTGTAATGTGAGCTGGAGCCTTGCTGAGGGCATAATTGACAAGGAAAAATCCTCCAATAGATGCAACAATTCCTAAATAGATAATTGGTATAACAAGTTCTATATGGTAAAGATTGTAGATGTAATCTATCATTCTATTTTCTGAACCTAGTTTGATTAAGTACATAACATTAAATGTAAGTGCTCCAAATAGCATCATAAAATAGGTAAGTTCATAGGGCTTAAGTGATTTTGAGGCATTTCTAGAAGCGATATTGAAAAATGCAGCTGCTAATACAGCACCTAGAAGAAGTATGAAACCTATAGCTTCAAATTGTAAACCATCACTTGTTTTCATCAATTGAATAAACAATACTCCCGAGACGCTTAGTATAATAAAAAAGAATTGAATTAATCTTGGTTTTTCTTTAAGTAATATAGCACTTAATAAAGTCACGAAGATTGGAATTAGCGCAATCATCATGCCAGCTTCACCACTTGTTGTACGTTGAAGACCAAATGTTTCTAATAAAAAATATAAGACAGGTTGAAATAAAGCAACCAACATTAAGTGCTTAATCTGCTCCTTTTTAAATCTGATTTTAATGACTTTAAATAACCTTAAGATTTCAAAAGCAATGAAAGCAATTAAAAAACGATAGGCAATTAATCCGATTGGACTTACAAAGTCTAAAGCTATTTTAGAAAACATGAATGAAAATCCAAATATTGTTGCTAAGAGTACCCCAGCAACATGTACACTTTTTTGCATGTTGTTACCCAAACCAGTGTAATTGATTACTACATGGTCTATTCCTTTTTGATGTGTTTTTAATCTATCCACCTTTAATAATAACAGGTTTACTCAAAAATTAAAACGAAAAAAATACATTTGTTTAATATACATATTAAGAGGGTGAAAACAAACGTAATTTTAAAAAAACAATATTATAGTATTGACAATAGTGTATGACATACAGTATAATATATTCGAGGAGTGATTGAGATGGATCAAACAGTACTAAATAACATGATTACCGAACTTCGCAGAGGCACACAAATAATCTCAGTTTTAAGTCAATTAAAGAAAACGCAATATGGATATTCCTTACTTCAAACACTTGAGCAAAAAGGTGTTGTCATGGAAGCTGGAACCTTATATCCTTTGTTAAGAAGACTAGAGTCACAGGGTTTACTTAAGAGTGAATGGGATACGACAGAATCAAGACCTAGAAAATATTACTTACTAAATGATGTTGGACTTGATATATATGATCAGTTGATTAAAGAGTGGAAACAAATCAACAAAGAAATCAACTTACTAATTGAGGAGGAAATGTAAATGAAAAACATAATTGATCGTTATATTTACGCGGTAACAAAAAGATTACCTGAGGATATGAGAGATGGTGTAAAAGAAGAGTTAAAGGCTAATATTATGGATATGCTGCCTGATAATCCTAAAGATGAAGATATAGAAAAAGTTCTATATGAACTTGGGCATCCAAGAGTTTTGGCGAACAACTATAGAGATAAACCACGTTATTTAATCTCTCCACTTTATTTTGATGATTATATCAATGTATTGAAGATTGTTGGTATCATCGTATTGATTGTAACATTAGTTTTTGGGACCATAGATGCAGCACTTAATGTTGAGGCAACAACCATTATCGGAGCAATCGCAGAAATCACAGGAACCATTATTTCTTCTGTTATTAGTGGATTGCTTGCAGCATTCGCATGGGTTACAATTATATTTGCATTCATTGATTACCATTCAAAAACAACCAAGAAAAATGATTGGAAGTTAACTGATTTACCTGACTTGCCAAAAGAGAATAACGCAAAAATATCTCGTACAGGGACAATTATTGAAATGATATTAGGTGTCACCTTCTCAGTTATCTTTATTACGATCTTAATCAAATATCTAGATGTTATAGCTATTTATAACAATGGCGTTATTGTCACACATATTTTCAATCAAGATGTCGCCCAAAGTTTTATACCATTTTTCATCGTATCATTAATCATATTGATTGTTGTTAGTTTGGCAAAACTTTATTACAGAAGCTGGAATATTCATCTTGCCATTATGTATACCGCATATCAGATATTATCGGTTATTATATTAATACTATTTGTTAATCATTCAATGCTTATTCAACCACAAGTATTCGAAGTCATTTCAAGTTATTTGGAGCACTCAACATCTGAGGTAGCTTCTGGGTTTGCAAACGGTTTTAGGGTATTTTCAATTGTTATTGCAATTTTAGTAGGTGTTGATCTAATCAGTATATGGTTTAAGACACTAAAGAAGAAGCCAGTAAAATAAACAAAAAAAAGTTGCAATATTTTGCAACTTTTTTATTAATATATTTGATATTAGTTAACGTAAGGTCTTTTTTCTTCAGGATCTTCAATACGCTTTTTAGGTGTTTCTTTATCAATATTAATACCTTTATCAGCTTCTTTATCTTTACCAATTCCTTTGCCAGCATTAATAGATGCTGAATATTCACGGTATTTAGAATAACCACCATATCCATCATAACCAAGATATGCTGCACCAACTAATGAGATAATTAAGAAGAATAATGCAACTGATTCATATCCGAAATCAGGTAAAACTGCAATGATTGCACCCATAGATAAGATAACAATATGTGCCCAAAATTTAGGAACTTCGGTTTTTTCACCAAAAAAGGCAATTGAATTAAAGAATACTAATCCTCTAGCATAGAAGAAGAATGCTAATGAGTATTGATAAACCGTACTCCATATAGGTTCATCAGCTAATGTCGATCCTTTGGTAATACCAATGTAAACCAATAGAATACCAACCAAAGTATCAAAGATGATTTCTATTAAATTAATGGTTCTAAGAACTTCTTTGTGTAAAGACTTTAATAGAGGATAAACTCTAAAAATAGAGAAAATAAGAATAGTAACACCAGTAATTGTATAGACAAAATCAGGTGAGAAAAACATAAAGAACCCAACACCTAATAATAGAGCTGCGAGAACCCATTTTAATACCCACCCATAACCGTATTTCATTTTACTCATAAAAAGAACCTCCTAAGTTATTTCTTAATTGCATTATATAGCATTTATATAATTTATGCAATAAATGAGTATAGAATTAAGTGTATGCATATTATTGTTAAATCATTGTATTTCATAAAAACAGGATAGATTATTTCATTAAAAATGTTATAATTATGGTAATAAAAATAAAGGAGCTATAATATGAAAAATAGAATTTTGGCAGTAATGCCTTTGGTTAGTGTTTTATTATTTTTAGTCGCTGGATTATATTGGGGTGAATGGGTGCTAGGCTTAACCGCATTTTTCTTGATTCCCTTAAGTTGGATTTTACTTACAGGTAAACCTTTAAAAAGATTAAGTGAAATCATGCCTTTTGTCTGTCTTATAGTGTTTTTATGGCTTGGATTTGGCTTAGATTTATGGCATCCAGGTTGGATGGTATTCTTTCTCATCCCATTAGTTAACATTATTGTTGAACGAAGAGTAAATGCTAGAAAAATTGTTGGAATTGTCGTAACTGGTGCATATATTGGTATTGGTTTAGCAACTGGGCAATGGCACCCTACTTGGATTATGTTTTTATTGATTCCAATTATCAACACAATCTTTTTCCCTCAAAGACATGCTTATATTAATATTAATAAAGATATGTTTAAAGCTAAATTTAAAGATATTATTATTGAACATGAAAAACGTAAACCACAGGATGAAGATGAATTTTAATAAATAAAAAAAATACAACCTAGTTAGTTGATGGGTTGTATTTTTTTACTCTTATAATTCAAACAACTTGTTAATATAAATAAAATATCCTAAATATATATGTAAAATTAAACAGAACCAGTTGACTATATGAAACATCATATGTTTTGTTTTATGTCTTTTAATATGCATTGCAAGTAAACCACCAAGTGCACCAAATAATAAACTGAGCATATATAATGAGGTTTCTTTAATTCTTGATTGATTTCGAATAGATCTTTTTTTATCAATTGAATACGCAACATATGTAAACATAGACATTAAGCTGATAAGAACTATATATATAATCATAATTTCTCCTTGATTGATTTTATATCTTATTGTAACATATGAAGTGTCATCTTTATTGCAAATAAAAAAACAAAAAATCGTTTGAATGTGTAATTTCATAGTATAATATAGACGTCTTAAAAAAATATACAAAAAGGGGATTTATTTATGAGAATAGAAAGTGATCAAAAATTAGACTTCAGTGATGTGCTGATTCGTCCTAAACGTTCAACATTATCAAGTAGAAAAGATGTTGATTTAGCTCGAGAATATACGTTTAGACATAGTCAAAAAAAGTGGACGGGTATTCCAATAATGGCTGCAAATATGGATGGTGTAGGAACAATTAACATGGCACTTGCACTTCAATCACACCACTTGTTTACTTGTTTGGTAAAAACATATACACCACAAACACTTGAAAAATATCAAAGTCAATTAAATCCACAATACTATGCAGTAAGTACTGGTACAAACAGTCAGGACTTTAAAAAGCTAGTTGAAATATTAAATAAATTTCCAGATATCCAATATATATGTATTGATGTTGCTAACGGTTATTCAGAACACTTTGGTGATTTTGTTGAAAAGGTTAGAGCAGCATACCCTAAACATATTATTATTGCAGGCAATGTTGTTACTGCAGATATGACCCAAGAATTGATTTTAAGAGGTGCAGATATCGTTAAAGTAGGTATTGGGCCAGGTAGTGTATGTACAACACGTATTCAAACAGGCGTAGGTTATCCTCAATTAAGTGCTATTATTGAGTGTGCAGATGCAGCTCATGGATTAGGTGCACATATTATTAGTGATGGTGGATGTACTTGCCCAGGTGATGTAGCAAAAGCATTTGGTGCTGGAGCAGACTTTGTTATGTTAGGCGGAATGTTAGCTGGACACGATGAAGGTGGTGGACAAGTTATAACAGAACATCATTTTACAGGTCAAAGAAATCCGGAGACTTTAGAAAATATTTATGAAGAACAAAAATTTGTTAAATTTTACGGAATGAGTTCAGAAACTGCAATGAAAAAGAATTATGGAGAAGTTGCAGATTATAGAAGTTCTGAAGGCAAAACTGTTAAAATTCCATATCGTCAGTCTGTTGATGTAACAGTTAAAGACATCTTAGGTGGACTTAGATCAACATGTACATATGTTGGAGCACCAACATTAAAGCAATTATCAAAATGCACAACATTTGTAAGAGTTGCGAAGCAATTTAATTCCGTTTTTGGAAACGGAACAAAATAATATATATTAACCAGCATAATTACTTGCTGGTTTTTTTTATGACTGGGATTATCGATACAAATCCATCAGTACTTAAGATTTCTCAATAGATATCTGATTAGATATCATGTATAATATAAATAAACTTTTCTAAATAATTTAAATTGAAAGAGGGATTTGATGATGAAGAAAAATAACAACCACGAAGCAATGAATAAAGCAATATCCTTAGCAAGAAAAACTATGTTTGATGATGAAGGAGGACCATTTGGTGCTGCTGTTCTAGATTCAAAAGGGAAAATAATAGGATTAGCTTCTAATTCAGTTTTGTCTGAAAATGATCCAACAGCCCATGCTGAGATAAATGCGATTAGACAAGCCTGCCAAGTGCTGAAGACACACGATTTAACTGGATGCACACTTGTAACTACATCCTATCCATGTCCGATGTGTTTAGGTGCTATTATTTGGGCAAACATCAAAGAAATAGTCTATGGTTGTCGATTAGAAGATGCAGAAGCTATTGGGTTTAGAGATGATTTCATCTATAAGTTTATCAAAGACGGAAATAAAGATAAGAAAATACTTAAACTAAGCGAGTCATTTAGAGATGAGTGCCTTGAATTATTTAAAGAATATAAAGAAAACGATAAAATAATTTACTAGTTAAGGTTCCACATAAGTGGAATCTTTTTACTAGAGCCTAAGTTGTAGTAATCGCGAAATTTGCTTTTTTTTTGCAAAACTACATTTTTGATGTATAATGAAAGTGTATTCCCCATATATAGATTTTAGTGTATCATTAGATTAAAGAGTATAGTATTGGGATTTACAGTTTCAGTCGCTCGTTTAGGGCAGTGATTTACGTAATACGATTAATATAATTTAGTAATTGCATTTCTTGTATTTATCTATATGGGGAATACCTACTATTAATTTTATACAGATGAACCCTTGTGGGTTCTTTTTTTTATAAAAAATAGAGTTATGCAAATACATAACTCCAATCCTTTTTTTTGCTTTAATCTTTATAATTTAACACACTTATAGAGACTTTATTATTTATTTTTTAAAACATACCGATTTCTTGGATGCTCACGACACTCTTTTGAGCATGATCCTAAATATTTATGCTCATTTTCTTCACTACAAATGATTTGTTTATTGCATTCTGGATTTGCACAATTGATATATCTTTCACAAGGCTCACCTGTAAAATAGTCTTTACCTACAATCACATGGTTGACTTGATTTATTGGAATACTGATACGTTGATCAAAGACATAACAATTGCCTTCCCATAATTGACCTTTTACTTCAGGATGTTTACCATAAGTAACAATTCCACCATGAAGTTGTCCAACATCATCAAATCCCTCCTTTTTTAACCAACCAGAGAATTTTTCACATCGCACACCACCTGTACAATAGGTTAATATTTTCTTACCTTTTAGAAGGTGTTTGTTTTCTCTAATCCAATTAGGTAATTCTCTAAATCTTTTTATTTCTGGTTTAAGTGCCCCTTTAAAATGTCCTAAATCATACTCATAATCATTTCTTGCATCGATAACTAATGTATTGGGATCATTTAAACCGTTATAAAACTCTTTTGGTTCAACATATTTTCCTGTGATATCTAATGGGTTAATATCATCTTCGAGGCTAAAATTGACAAGCTCGTTTTTTACTCTAACATGCATTTTTTTAAATGCATGACCATTAGATTCGTCTATTTTAAAAATAATCCCTTTGAATAATGGATTTGATTTTAAATTATTCATGTATAAATCTGTTTGTTCTATTGTTCCAGAAACAGTACCGTTAATACCTTCACTAGATATAAAAACTCTACCTAATAGACCTAGCTCTTTACAGTATTTTAAATGTTGTTCACGCAATGTTTCTGGATCATCAATTTGTGTATAATGATAATATAATAAAATTCGATATTGATTCATTTGATTGCAACCTCTTTATTTTGTCTAATATTAATATACTAAAGAAATGTATTTCAATCAAAGAATACGCATGATTGAGATCAATTCAATCAAAGAATATAGATATTTTCATTATAAATGCAACAATGTTGTTGACTGAAGCTTAATCGTGTGCTATTATATATTCAATTCATGCACATAACCTTTGTGCATTAAGGAGTTTCAATGAAAACAAATTATAATTTATTGACACAAGTTCATCATCATCATAAAACCGGGTTTGATATCTAAACGATAACACGTTTAAAGATACGAGCCCTTATTCTGTTGAATTGGACTTGTATCTATCATAAAAAGCATATCGATGCCAGATAGATTTAGTCTATCTGGTTTTTATTTTTATTAAAAAGGAGAAAAGAGATGCAATTTACAAGTATGAAGGAAGAATTAAAATATTTAAATCAAAGGTATCAACTCAATCAAAAATTAGAATTAATTGTTTATGAAAAAGGATATATCAAAGTAGAACCCGATTATTTTGAGCCATATGATTGGTTTGTTAACATGAATAAGAGAGTTGATAGAAATTCACTTGTTAAATTGATGAATAATGATGGATCTATTTCAATACTTAGACCTGACGTGACTTCAAATATCATTAAACAAGTTATTCCCAGAATGGGTGATTATGAGACTTTAAAAATGTTTTATTTGGCAACTACATTTTCACAAAAGCCAGGGAAAAAAATTGAGGAAACAAAGCAGTTTGGAGTGGAGTATTTGGGGAATCCTGGAGATTCAGATATAGAAATAATCAGTTTGATCATGCTTATATTTGAATCTTTTAATCAGCAATTTTTGCTTGAGATTGGTCATCAAAAATTTCTCGATACCATGATTAAGGATTTAAATCTTAGTAATGATCAAGAAAGAAAATTGAAAAGTATTATTTATGATAAAAACTATCCTGATCTACTAAAGTTTATAGATGAAGAGGCAATGAATAGCAAATATATATCCTTATTAAGCCATATATTCGAACTTCAAGGCTCACTTAATGATATTTTAAAACAGGTAGAGTTATATAAAATAAGTCCTAATATGATTCAAGCGGTTGAAGAACTAAAAGCATTGGATATCAATTTAAGTAGAAGCAATAATAAGCAAATGATAACATATGATTTATCCTTGATATCAAAATATGATTATTATGATGGCATCACCTTTAAAGGTTACTTGCAAAATGTTCCTACACCAATTTTAAGTGGTGGACGATATGACCAAATGACAAAACAATTCGGTAAAATTTTGCCAGCAACAGGATTTTCATTAAACTTAACTGATTTAATTAAGGAGGTATTCTCATCATGAATAAAAACTATTTAACCATCGCAATCCCTAAGGGTAGGTTAGGAGAAGAATCTATTGAAGTACTTAACAAGATTGGGTACGCTAAGTCAGTAAACCTAGATTCTAGAAAACTGGTATTTATCGATGATGAAGACCAAATACAGTATTTAATTGTAAAAAGTATTGATGTCATGACTTACGTCAATCAAGGAGTAGCTGATATAGGTATTGTTGGGAAAGACAATATATTAGAAGAAGAGTTAGAAGTTTATGAGTTGCTAGACTTATCATTTGGATATTGTCAGTTTGTCATTGCAGGATTTAGAGAAAGTAGCAATAGATTGCAAGATGAAAAACTAAGAGTTGCTACTAAATATCCAAATATGACTGCAAAATACTTTAAAGAAAGAAATAGAAAAATAGAAATTATCAAACTAAATGGTTCAGTCGAATTAGCACCACTTGTTGGCTTATCAGATGTAATATCAGATATCGTAGAAACAGGAAGCACCTTAAAAGCGAACGGTTTAGAAATCATCGAAAAGATGTATGATTTATCAGCGAAATTAGTTTCTAATCGTGTTAGTTATAGGTTTAAATTTGAACGAATTAATCATATTACAAAAAAGTTGAATCAGGCTATGGAGGATATTGATAATGATTAAAATTATTGAAAATGATTTTGAACAACTAAGAAAGTTATTAAATCGAACTCAATTCAATACAAAAGAAGTTAATGAATCAGTTGAGAAGATTCTTAATGACGTTAAAATAAGTGGTGATTCTAAAGCTTTTGAGTATACTAAAAAATTTGATAAAGTAAATCTTTCTCAATTTAAAGTAAGCGATAATGAAATCAAAAACGCTAGTGAAAATTTAAGTACCCTATTAAAAGAAGACTTAAAAAAAGCTTTCGATAATATATATGAATTCCATAAGATGCAAATAACAGATTCATATACATTAAAGAATTCAAATGATATTATTTTGACACAAAGAATGAAACCAATAGAAAGTGTTGGTATATATATTCCAGGTGGAACGGCTGCTTATCCTTCTACGGTTTTAATGAATGCCATTCCTGCGAAAATTGCAGGTGTAAAAAAAGTTGTGATGGTAACTCCACCAAATCAAGATGGGATGATTAAAGACTCTTTACTGTTTGCTGCCAGTCTTTGTGGTGTTGATGAAATTTACAAAATAGGTGGAGCTCAAGCAATCGGAGCACTCACCTATGGGACAGAAACGATTCCTAAAGTTGATAAGATTGTGGGCCCAGGTAACATTTATGTTGCAATAGCAAAAAAAATGGTTTCTGGCTATGTTGGTATTGATATGATTGCAGGACCAAGTGAAATATTGATCATAGCTGACCAAAATGCTAATCCTAAGTATGTTGCTGCTGATTTAATGAGTCAAGCAGAACATGATCCGATGGCTGCAGCAATCTTAGTAACAAATTCAAATCAATTAGCCAAAAATGTTATAAAAGAAATTGAATATCAAATACAGTCTCTAGAAAGAAAAGACATTATAGAATCTGCATTAAGTAATTATGGAGCAATCGTTGTTACTCAAACGATTGATGAAGCCATCAATATTTCAAATCAAATAGCCCCAGAACATCTAGAGATTATCACTAGTAAACCATTTGAACTTATAGATCGTATTGAAAATGCTGGAGCAATCTTTATTGGTTCTTATAGTCCAGAACCTGTTGGTGATTATTTTGCTGGTCCAAATCACACACTTCCAACCTCAGGGACATCAAGATTTTCTTCAGCACTTTCTACAACTGATTTCATGAAGAAGACTTCAATCGTTTATTACAGTAAAGCTGCACTTAATGCTTCTAAAGATTCTATCATTAGGTTAGCAGTTGAAGAAGGATTGACCGCTCATGCAAATTCAATAGCTATACGTTTTGATAAGGAGATAAACTATACGAAGTCAAGTAGAAATGATGAATAAACAGAAAAAGACC
>JANKMU010000019.1:0-9864 GCA_024650045.1 Mycoplasmatota bacterium
CAGTTATTTATCTTGAATATCCAAATATGAAGAGGGTATCTTATCATATGATATAAAAGGTTTGAATATCAAAGTTCTATTTCATTATATATGTTTTTATTAAAAAAACAAGAGGATACAATGAAAACACTGCAAATTCAGTGTTTTCATATTATAATAAGTATGATACTTATTTAAAGGAGCATTCTATGGGAACATTAATCAACGTAGCAGCAATCATTGTAGCAAGTATTTTAGGAGTCATTTTTAAAAGGGGACTTCCTGAAAAAATACAGAAAAGTATAATGCTAGTATTAGGTTTGGGATTAATCGCACTTTCTTTAGGATGGTTTCTTAAAGATTTTTTAATTGTCAATCAAGATGGTATATCAACACATAGTGATTTATTAATTATTATTTCACTTGTTATTGGTGTAATGATTGGTGAATGGATTGATATCGATATGAGACTTAACAGATGGGCAGAAAACATTGAGAAGAAATATAATCTTCCTCCACTTGCTAAAGGCTTTATTGCAGGAACACTTATTTTTTGTGTTGGGGCAATGGCAATCGTTGGTTCACTTCAAGATGGCTTATATGGAGATATTACAACATTGGTTATTAAAAGTGCACTAGACTTCATTACAGCAATGATTTTAGCATCTGTATTAGGGATTGGGGTTGTCTTTTCAGCAGTTAGTGTTTTAGTCTACCAAGGTGGTTTAACTTTGCTTGCGATGACATCTGCTGATTTGTTATCATTTGAAATGATTAAGGCAGTATCTATGGTTGGTAATATTTTACTGATTGCTATTGGGTTTAACTTTATGGAGATTAAGAAAATAAAAGTAGCCAATATGTTACCAGCTATTTTCATTCCAATTTTATATTATATCGTCATATCACTATTTTAGGAGGCATTATGGCTGAAATAAAAACAAAAGCAAATCAATTATCTGTAAGTGAATATTTGTCTAAGTTTGATCATCAAAAAAAACATGATGCAGATACTTTAATTAATATTTTTAAAGAGCTCACTGGAGAAAATCCTGTTATGTGGGGAACTTCAATTATCGGATTTGGTAATAAAAGATATACATATGAATCTGGTAGACAAATTGACTATTTTCTCATTGGATTCGCATTAAGGAAAAAAGCAATTACGATTTACTTAATGATTGACTTACAAAACAAGATTTTAGATTATATTGGAAAACTTGATAAAGGTGTTGGTTGTTTATATATTAAATCGCTTGAAGAGATTAACATAGAAGCATTTAGAGACTTATGTCAGCAATCCATAGAAGAGGCAAGAAAAAGAAAATGATTCTTTGTAAAATATGTGGAAACGAAACAATATCCTATCAGCATCCAAAATTTAATATGACATTTCATGAATGCAAACACTGCGAATTCATTTTCAAAGATCAATCGAATTACTTATCACTAGATGAAGAGTTGAATGCATATAATTATCATCAAAATGATGATGATAATATTGGATATGTCAATTTTTTAACTAATTTTATAGATGCTGCAGTTGTTCCATATATCCAAAAAGGTAAAGCTTTAGATTTCGGTAGTGGCCCTAATCCTGTTTTAGCAAAAATCATGAGAAAAAACTATGATTTTGACGTTGATATTTATGATATATTCTATGCACCTGATCGTGTATTTGAAAATCAATTATACGACTTAATCACATCAACAGAAGTTATTGAACACTTAAGTGAACCTATGAAAGAGATAAAATTGTTAATCAACCATTTAAAACCAAATGGGATATTATCGTTTATGACATTATTTCATCCAATGAATCGTGATAAGTTTTTTGATTGGTTTTATATTAGAGATACAACACATATTTCTTTTTATACACCTAAAACCATTGAACATATTGCTAAGCAGTTTAATTTGGAAGTTATATATACGAATGATTATCGATACATTGTTTTAAAGAAAACGACTTAATGAGTTATCATTAAATCGTTTTTTATTATATGTGTAAATCTTTCTTTTTGAAAATATATACACCCGTAAAATATAAAATAAAGGTCAATAATAGTAAGATACTAACATTTAAATAAATGCGATTACTTTGTATAACTGCATCATTTGTATCAAATAAAGAGAATACAGTGAAATATTTAAGGAAATTTAAGTCATTTGAAACATTGGATAACATATTAATAACAAAAAAGCCAATAGGAATACCTGCTCCAAATCCTGAGGCAAACCTGCTTTCATTGAAAAGACATGATGATAAGAAACTTATACCTCCTAATAACGATAATAAAGCAATTAGATTAAAATTCAGCAAGAAGTAGCTATATATTTGCATCTGACCAGGAAACATTAATTCAGAAAAACCCAAATTAATGAGGGCTACAACGAAAATAAGTACAATAATACTTATAGACATATAGAATGCTTGAGTTACTGAAATTTTTTGTCTTGTATTAGGTGTCGATAATAAGAAACTCATCGATCCTGAATCCACATACTTAGCAATCATTCTTGGACCTAATATGATGATATAAATCATCGGAAACATCAGCATGATGAAACCATAAAGATAACCACCAACAAAACCAAATAAAGAAGGTTCTAGTAACTGAAAACCCATAGCATTTAACATAGTTGGTGAGAAAAGTTCAAACATTGAATCCCATGCTCCTAAATCATCGGGATTATACATACCAATAATGATTGAAGAATACATCATTAAGACAAGGAAAAAGATGATAAAAATAAAATAATTTGACTTTAATGTAGACTTTAGTAGTGCTTTATTCATCCTTATCACCACTTTCATAATATTTCATAAAAATCTTTTCGAGAGATTGTTTCTTCAAATCAAATGAGATAACTTTGCATTTGGATAGTTGCATAATTAATGGATTAATGTCGCCATAAGTGGCAATTTCAATGTCAAGATCTTTTTGATTAACTACCTCTAAGTTTGAACTATTAATCTTATCTATATCACTTTTAGAACCGAGTGAAACCATAAACACCTTTCTCTGCTCTTTTTTTAATATCTTTATATCTTCTAGAGCAACAAGTTTACCGTTTTTGATAATACCTGCTCTATCACATGTTCTTTCAATTTCCTCAAAACTATGTGATGACATAAGGATTGTTGTTCCCTTAGCTTTTTCTTGATGAATCAAATCTACGAATTTTGTTTGCATTAGTGGATCAAGTCCGCTAGTTGGTTCGTCTAATATCAATATTTTTGGATTATGCATCAACGCAGAAACTAAACCAAGCTTTTGTTTCATGCCTTTAGACATTTTTCTTATCTTACCATTAACATCTAGATCCCAAAAATGAATAAGTTCCATCATTCTATCGTGATTCATCAAACCTCGCATTTCTGCCAATAACTTAAGAAATGATAGTCCGGTCATTTGATCAAAAAAAGCCATTTCACCAGGCAAATAACCAATATCTTGTTGCAATTTTGCTGAAAACTCATGAGTATCCATATCCATAATTGTACATGAACCAGAGTCAGAGTGAATAAATCCCAAAAGATGACGAATTGTAGTAGTTTTTCCAGCTCCATTCGGTCCAATAAAACCAAAAACTTCACCTTTGTTCACTTTAAACGACAGGTCAAAAACGCCTTTATTGGTCCCATAAGACTTTGTTAATTCGTTGACTTTTATCATTTTTTACCTCCAGATATGTTCGCGTAACTTATTCATTCATATTATACCTAATATAATATATTGTCAAATATGTAAAACATATTGTTAAAAAAATGATATGATTAATGATAAGGAGAGATGATAAATATGCAAAAAGTTGCTATTGTAACAGGTGCCTCATCAGGTATAGGAAAAGCTAATGTTGAACTATTATTAAAAGAAAAAATACATGTTATTGCTTTTGCAAGAAACATAGAAAAAATAGAGGCAGTCAAAAAGGAGTTCAAACCTTTAACAAAAAATGCAAACCTTGATTTTGTTATTGGCGATTTATCAAATAACAAAAGCACGCATCAAGCTGGACAAGATTTAGTTGATTTTGTTAACAAAAAGTATAATGGTCAACTAGATATCTTAATGAACGTTGCTGGTAGAGTTACTTCAGGCTATCACGAAAATGAAGATGGAAACGAAATTACGTTTGCTACAAATCATCTATCTGTATTCATATTGACTTACTATCTGACACCTTTATTAAAAAAAGCTAAAGATCCAAGAGTATTAGTTGTCAGTTCATTGTCTCATTATCGTGCATCCATTAATTGGAACAATATTCAAAATAAAAAATGCTATAACATTTTAAAAGCATATAAGAGATCAAAACTATATAATGTCTTTTTTGTTAAAGAGTATGCTAGAAAGTTTAAAGATATCCCTATTTTTGCAATTGACCCAGGTTTAGTAAAAACAGAAATAGGTGGGAAAAACACAACAGGTTTAGCTAGATTTGCTTGGAACTTAAGAAAAAGCGGTGGAACTGATGTTTATTATCCATCTAAGTTTATGGTAGATGTTGCTTTAAAACCAGAATATAAGGCATTATCAGGGCATTATATAAAAGAAGGTAAATCTATTCCTTCAAATAAAATCACATATAATGAAGAACATGCAAAAAGACTTTGGTCTTATTCTGAATCACTAACACAAATTGATTTTAAATAAATGAAATGAAGGTGATATGATGATTAAAATTTTAAAAATAATACTTATTGTCTTTTTATCCTTTGTTACATTGTTTTTTTTGATTGTCATGCGATTATTCGCAGTCAAAATCTATGATTCTGTAGTTCAAACTAGCCATATGAAAAGATTAAATAATTATTACGAAGATAATAGTTTTGTACCTGTAGATGAAAATGAGTTTGTTAATTTTGATCTTACTGATGAATCAATTAAACTTAATGAAATACAAATACTTGCTACACATAATAGTTACAAGAAAGCTGGAACTGCTTTAGGTAGATTATTTGTTGGTCTTGGTGATAGTTTTGATGAAGCAAGAGCCCTAAAATATGGCTATAATAACTTAACAACTCAATTTGAGTCTGGTATTCGAAGTATGGAGTTTGATGTAAGACTACGTAAAGATTCATTTGTTTTAACTCATGTTCCATTGGTAGATAATAGTAGTGTTGCTCCAAACTTCGAGTTAGCTTTGGAAGAGATCGATCTATTTTCAACAAATCATCCAAATCACATTCCAATTATCATTTTGATGGAAATTAAAAATGATTGGATGATTTTAGATCATGCACTACAAAATATAGAATCTGAAGAATTAGAAAAATTAAACAGTTTACTTATCGATAAACTAGGCAATCGTCTTTATCAACCAAATGAAATGTTAGAAAGCGGTAAAACACTAAGAGAAACGATACAAACAACAGGATGGCCATCCGTTTCGAGTTTACTTGGTAAGATTATCTTTGTCCTACATCCAGGTGACTTTACTGATATGTATTATGAACTAGATTCAACACTTGAAACACAAGCTATGTTTATTGGTTCTTACTCTAGTCAAATCGATCAAGATTATGCATCATTTGTTGTTCATAATCAAGTAGATGTTGAATTCATTCAGTCATTAGTTGAGGCCAATTTAATTGTTCGAACCAGAATTGATTCCAATTTACTATTTGAACAACAAAGATATATAGATGCCATATCAAGTGGAGCACAGATCTTAACATCAGATTTCACAATAGGTAGAAGCGACTTAAAGCTAGATGAGATGATTTATTTGCCAAATAATAAACTTATTATTAAAAGGATAAATGAGTAAATATCAATTAAATCGACTTGTTAATCATTTGAATTCATGTATAATGATAATACACTAAATTTTTAATTATGGAGGATTTTATGGGCGTTATTTATAAAGAAGAAAACAGATTAAATGATACAAAAAAGTATGACATCGTTGTAAATATGTTAGCAGATAGAGGCGTTATCCTTGAAGATATTGCACAAATCACACTTGATTTACAAATCAAGTATTTACCTACATTATCATTTGAGTTATGTCTTGAACATGTTCAAAGAGTTGTCATGAAAAGAGAAGTTCAAAATGCTGTATTAACAGGTTTAGAATTAGATATACTAGCAGAAAAGGGATTGTTATCAGAACCACTTTCTACGATGTTAATGACTGATTATGGACTTTATGGTATTGATGAAGTTTTAGCGCTTGCAATTGTTAACGTTTATGGATCGATTGGTTTTACTAATTTTGGTTTTGTAGATAAATCAAAACCTGGTATTATTGGTAGACTTGATGAAGAAGGTAAAAAAGAAGGTAAGTGCAATACATTTTTAGATGATATTGTCGGTGCAATCGCAGCTGCAGCTGCAAGTTCAATTGCACATCGATTTGCTACATAAAGATAAGCACCTATAAGGTGTTTTTTTTATTAAAAACCATGAAATCATTAAGATTAAGTGAATTAACTAAGAAATTGTATTCATTATAAGTTATAATGAAAGCAATAGGTAACTATTAAGGAGGTCTTGGAGCATGTCAAGTAAAGAAACCAAAAATAAAAGTTCAAATGGTATCAGCAATGCTCTTCAAGAGCTTATTTTAAAAATAACTTCTGATTGTATTAACTTACCTTCAAGTCAATTTATGCCTAAGATGAATGATGCCTTTCGTTTAATTGGTGGATATCTAGATATAGATTATATCCATCTTTATGAATACATCAATCAAGATGGAATATTAGATTGTACATTTGAATGGTGTAATCATCAAATTAAACCTCAAATTGAAGTGTTTAGAAATGAAACATTTTGTCAAACATTGATAGCTGAACACCAAAACAAAAAACCGATTATCATTAAAGATTTAAGCCTTTTAGAAAACAATCATAAACTTGGTACCCTTTTAAATAACCTAGGTATTGCTTCTTTTTATTCAATACCTCTAATCATCGATAAACAGTTATTGGGTTATCTTACATTTTCTGATATGAAAAATCAAAGAGAGTGGAAAGGTAACGAACAAAAACTACTAAAAATGTTATCTGACATTCTAGCAAACTTAATGTATCGAAAGCATTTAGTTACAGAAATAAAAGAGATGAATAAGAAAGCTTTATCAGCTACAGAAGCTAAAAATCAATTTTTAGCAAATATGAGCCATGAGATTAGAACACCATTAAGTGGTATATATAATGCATTCTATCTATTAGAAACAACTTCATTAACTGCAGAACAAAAAGAGTACTTAGAAATTGGTCAATCATCAGTAGAGGCTCTATCAGCGATTGTTGATGATGTCTTAAGTCTAACAAAAATTGAATCTGGTGAAATTGAAATATATGAAGATCCATTTAATATGGAAGAAGAATTAATTAGAATCATCAGAGTGCAAAAAGGATTTGCTGATGAAAAAGCTATCCAATTAAGTTTCGATTTTGACTATCAAATTAACTTTGATTGTATCGGTGACTATCGAAAACTAAATCAAGTTGTCGCTCATTTAATTAATAATGCAATTAAATATACTGAACACGGTAGTGTTACATTAAAAGTTGATCTTATAGAAAGTGTTAAGAACAAAGTTATCATAAAACTAGACATTATTGATACAGGTATAGGTGTCGACCAAAATCAAATTAAAAGACTATTTGATGCATTTTATCAAGTTGATAGTTCAGAATCACGAAAACAACAAGGTGTTGGCTTAGGTCTACCTATTTCTAATCAATTGATTCAAAGATTAGATGGTAAATTAGATATACAAAGTAAACCTAATCAAGGTAGTATATTTTCTATCACTTTACCTTTAACAAAGGGTAAAAAACATGAATATCCTGCAATCAAAAATAAAAATGCATTATATACAACAGATCAGTTATCAGGTTCAACCATCAACCAAATGCTTGAGTCGATGGGTATTAAGACACTAACTTTCGATACAATAAAAGATGAAAAATGCGATTTAATCATCATCGAGAAACCAGTTAAAAGTTACGATGTTATCAAAGATTTAATAAACAAACATGGAACAGAAAACACATTATCTATTTCTTTTGATGTTCCACAAAATAAACGAATCAAAAAAATAGACTGTTTTTTCGATCCCCCAATTTCAAGAGTTGCAATGCATCAAAAACTAAAAATTCAGCTCAATAAAGAAGCTAAAGAAGAAGAAACGATTGAATACAACACTATATTAAATGGATACGCTTTAATTGTTGATGATAATCGATTGAATCGAATTGCTTTAGAAAGTATATTGAACAAACAAGGTATTCGAACTAAAACAGCTGACTCAGGTCCCAAAGCGATTGAAATGATGAAAAATGAAGATTTTGATATTGTATTAATGGATATCCAAATGCCTGAAATGGATGGTATTGAAACAATCAGACGAATTAGAAATTTAGGTAAAAAATACCAAGATATTCCAATGGTTGCTATTACTGCAAATGCATTTTTTAAAGACTATGACCTCATGAAGACAACGAGAATTAACGATGTTATTTTTAAACCAATTAATATGAATCATTTAAATCTAATCCTTAGAAAATACATACGTACAGGAACTTCTATTCATATCCCTGATGAACTCGGTGTCTTTGATGAAAAAGACTTTAAACAAAGATTTGAAGGCAGTGATGATATAGCAGCTGAAGTGATTGAAACATTTATAGAAACATATACTAGTGATTTACAAAATATAAAAACAGCAATCTTAAAAAGATTGTCTGAAGAAATTATTAGTACATGTCATTATTTTAAAGGTTCATGCGCTTATTTAAGCGGTAAACGTAGTGTATGGATGTTAGATTATATGATGGATGCAGCAAAAAACCATAAATTGGAATTTATGAATTTATGCTTTGATATGTTGGAATCTGAAGTAAATGAAATGATTAAAGTGATAAGAAATTATAAAATATAGATAGGTGATAGAGATGAAAAAGAAAACAAAAAATGAAGATTTGAAGAAAAAATTAACACCTATTCAATATCATGTGACACAAGAAAATGGTACTGAAAGACCATTTGAAAATGAATTTTGGAATCATGACCAAGAGGGTCTATATGTAGATATTGTTTCAGGTGAACCATTATTTACAAGCCTTGATAAATTTGATAGTAGCTGTGGTTGGCCAAGTTTTTCAAAGCCAGTTGAAGATGTGACAAAAAAAATTGATACAAGCTTTGGTATGCATCGAACAGAAGTCAGAAGTAAAGAAGCAGATAGCCATTTAGGTCACTTATTTACTGATGGACCAAAAGAACTCGGTGGACTAAGATATTGTATTAATTCAGCAGCACTTAGATTTATCCCTGTAGAAGATTTAAAAAAAGAAGGTTATGAAGATTATATAAAATTATTTGATGACAAGGACCGTTCATGAACGATTATGATGTTATTCCAGAATTAAGGTATCTAAAACCACTCAGATTTAAAAAGTATTCTATGATAAGAAGATTATTCGCTAATTCAGTGATTTCTTTTAGTATGCTCTTTTTAAGACCTAGAAAAGGTTTGAAAATGAAGAAATATAAAATCAGAGGATATAAACATCATATTATAAAGGTTATTGTATTCAGCCATATAAAAAAAGATCAAAAAGCACCTGGATTGTTATACATACATGGCGGAGGATTTCAAATGGGTGGAACACCTGTTCATATCCGCATGTTGATGAATATCATTGCTGAAACTGGACAAACTGCTGTTTTTGTCAAATATAGATTATTGCCTAATCATCCATTTCCAGCAGCATTATATGATGCATATCATGCATTACAATGGATGAAAGCACATGCTGATTTCTTAAGAATAGATGGATCAAATTTATCAGTTATGGGAGATAGTGCTGGTGGTAATTTGTCGATTGGTGTTTCATTGCTATCAAAAAATCAAGAT
>JANKMU010000019.1:9874-31753 GCA_024650045.1 Mycoplasmatota bacterium
ATTAGTAAAGTCGTTTTGCTATACCCAGTTATTGATGCTAAACAAGAAACGGAATCCATTAAAAAATATATCGATACACCGATGTGGAACTCAATATTAAATAAGTCTATGTGGGACTTATATCTCCAAAATGGAGATAATGGTATGCTTGAATACGCTTCACCTTTGTTAGCTGATTTAAAAGGTTTTCCTAAAACATATATAGAAACAGCAGAATATGACTGTTTACGTGATGAAGGTATAGCATTTGCAAATAAACTCAAAAAAGTTGGAGTTCATGTTGAGGAACATCATACTAAAAAAACAGTACATGGTTATGATGCAATGTTTCTAAGTAAGTTTGTCAACGAGATGATGAATAAAAGAATTACATTTTTAAAGGGTGATATAAATGAAGAAAATTGATGTGAATCATTGGAATCGGAAAGAAACATATTTGTTTTATAAAGAAGTTGATATTCCCAGATATATTATGTCTTTCGAGTTAGATGTTACCTCTTTTTATCAGTATGTTAAAAAGAATAAATACTCATTTTATTTGTCATTTATTTATGAAGCGGTTCATTGTTTAAATCAAATTGAAAACTTTAGATATCGATTTATAAATCAAGAACCTTATTTATTTGAAATAACACATCCATCATTTACTGATTTGATTGAGAATACAGAGAATTTTAAAATTGTTTCTGTTGATTTAGAAAATGATATAGCATCATTTATTCAAAAAGCAAAAGAGACATCATTAAAGCAAGGTAACCAGTTTATAGATTTAGAAAAGGAATCAAGACAAGACCTTGTTTATATAACCACATTTCCATGGGCAAAATTTACACAAGTTTCACATGCACATAACATCGACCGTTATGATGCAATTCCTAGATTAGTATGGGGTAAATTTGAGAATGATAATGGAAGATTGATGATGCCATTTTCAATCGAAGTCCACCATGCATTTGTCGATGGACTTCATGTGGGAAAGCTAATTGAAAACTTACAACGTCAAATCAACAAATAGAAGGTGCTAACTTCTATTTTTTTTATCTTTATTTCAAATACGAAAAATATCCCATAATTTTAATGGAAAAATACATCAGTTTTCCTGTGATTATTCGACTATAAAGACCAAAAACAATTTTAAAAAAATTATATGATTTATCATATAAATAAAAAAGATTATATGTTATAATATTTAATGTAAGCGCTTTTAAAAATTGAAGGGAGATTAACATGAGCGAATTTAAACATTTTGAGTACATGGAGAAACACAGATACGAGCAAGTCGTATATTTTTATGACAAAACGACAGGTTTGAGGGGTATTACATGCATCCATAATACAACGTTAGGGCCAGCCCTTGGTGGTACTAGACTTTGGAATTATGCTAGTGAAGAAGAAGCTGTTATTGACTGCTTAAGATTAGCAAGAGGTATGACCTATAAGGCTGCCGCTGCAGGTCTTAATTTAGGTGGAGGTAAAACAGTTCTTATTGGAGATCCAGAAACAGTGAAGAGTGAAGGTTATTTTAGAGCGTTAGGACGTTATGTTCAAAGCTTAAACGGTCGCTACATCACTGCTGAAGATGTGAACACAAGTACCAAAGATATGGACTTTGTAAGTATGGAAACAGATCATGTTGTTGGCTTAGAAGGTAAATCTGGTAATCCATCACCGATGACTGCACTTGGTGCATTCCACGGTATTAGTGCAGCATTACAGTATAAATTTGGAGATGAAACGATTTCTAAATATACATATGCAGTTCAAGGCGCAGGACAAACAGGATATTATTTAATCAAAAAACTTGTTGAAATGAAAGCTAAAAAAATCTATTTTTCTGAAATTAATAAAAAACATATTGCAAGATTGCAAAAAGAACATCCAGATGTTGAATTTATTGAACCAAAAGATTTCTTTAAAGCAAATGTTGATGTTTTAGTACCATGTGCATTAGGTGGTGTCTTTAATGGTGATACAATTCCACAAATTAAAGCTAAGATTATTGCTGGTACAGCAAATAATGTTCTGCTAGATGACGATATTGATGGAAACCTTATTAAAGAAAAAGGTATATTATATGCTCCAGACTTTGTTATCAACGCTGGTGGTTTAATCAACGTTTATCACGAAATAAAAGGTTATAATATTGGACGTGCAACAAGAGATATTGAAAAGATCTATGATCGCTTATTAGAAATATTTAAGATTGCTGAAAGAGAAAACATTCATACTCAATTAGCTGCAAAAGTATTTGCTAAGAAGAGAATTGAAACAATCAATAATTTACAAGACAACTATATTATTAGATAAGGAGTGATGACGTGAAAAAAGGAATACTAACTTTCGATAATGAGTCTTGCAAAGGCTGCGATTTGTGTGCTAGCTTTTGCCCTGTTAACATTTTGTATTTAGACAAGGACAGAATGAATTCAAACGGGTACCAACTCATATCGGTGACTGATATGGACAAATGTATTGCATGTGCTAATTGTGCAATTGTATGCCCAGATTCAGTAATCAAAGTGGAGGTGAGAGACAGTGAGTAAAGTCTTAATGAAAGGTAACCAGGCAATCGCAAAAGCTGCAGTATTAGCTGGTTGTGATGCATTCTTTGGATATCCAATAACCCCACAAAATGAAATTCCAGAATATTTATCAAAGTATTTACATGAAGAGGGTAGAATTTTTGTTCAAGCAGAGTCAGAAGTAGCAGCAATCAATATGGTTTACGGTGCTGCTGGCGCAGGCGCTAGAGTGATGACTTCATCATCATCTGTAGGGATTGCACTAAAACAAGAAGGTATAAGCTATTTAGCAGGTGCAGAATTACCATGTGTTATCGTATCTGTTATGCGTGGTGGTCCTGGTTTAGGTGGTATTCAACCATCACAAGCTGACTACTATCAAGCAACTCGAGGTGGGGGAAATGGTGATTATCATGTCATCGTATTCGCTCCTGAGACAATTCAAGAAACTGTAGATTTGATGAAACAATCCTTTGATATTGCAGATATATATCGTAATCCTGTTATGATTTTAGCTGATGGTTTAATCGGTCAAATGATGGAATCTGTTGACATGGATAGACCTGTTAAAAAACGCCATATAGAGCCAAAAAGCTATGCATCTATTGGAACGGATTATCATGAAGGTAGAAATATTATTACAAGTGTTGCATTAGATCCAGTGTTATTAGAAAAACACAATATTTCTTTGCAAGAAAAATATAAAGAAGTTATTAAACATGAAACATCTTATGAAATGGTTAATATGGAAAATGCGGATTATGTTATTGTAGCTTATGGTACATCAGCAAGAATTTCTAGATCTGCGATTGAAGCTTTAGGAGATAAAGGTGTAAAAGTTGGTTTAATTCGTCCAATTTCATTATGGCCATATCCTAAAAAAGCATTTGATTTAATTCCAAAAACCTGCAAAGGTATTCTTGTTGTTGAAATGAGCATGGGACAAATGCTTGATGACGTTTTAATTTCAAACAAAGGTCGTCATAAAGTTGCTTTCTATGGTCGTTGCGGTGGCGTGGTTCCTGAACCAGAAGAAATCGTTGATGCAATTCTCAATTTTGATGATAAGGTGGTGGAAGCATGATTCGATACGAAAGATCAAAAGGATTAACTGAAGTAACAACACATTATTGTCCTGGTTGTACTCATGGTATATTACATAAATTGGTTGCTGAAGTCTTAGAAGAACTCGGTGTTATCGGCCAATCAGTAGGTGTTGCTTCTGTTGGATGTTCAGTTTTTAGTTATGATTATATCAATACAGATTTCCAACAAGCACCTCACGGAAGAGCATGTGCAACAGCAACCGGTATTAAACGTGTTTTGCCTGATCGTGTAGTTTACACTTATCAAGGTGATGGAGACTTAGGATCAATTGGTATTGCAGAATCTATTCATGCAGCAAATCGTGGTGAAAACATAACTGTTATCCTTGCGAACAATGCAATTTATGGCATGACAGGTGGACAAATGGCACCAACAACACTAATCGGTCAAACTTCAACAACATCACAAGAAGGTAGAAATATTTTAGAACATGGTTCACCTTTGAAAATCTCAGAAATTTTCGGTCAAATAGAAGGTGCAGCATATGTTGAACGTGTTTCATTACATGATATTGGTAACATTAGAAAAGCTAAAAAAGCGATTAAAAAAGCCTTTACTTATCAAATAGAAAAGAAAGGTTTTACAATGATTGAAGTTTTATCAACCTGTCCCGTTAACTGGGGCGTTAAGCCAAGAGAAGCACTCGATTGGGTTAAAGATAATATGGTTCCAGTCTTTCCACTAGGTATTTATAAGGATGTGGCTAAAAATGATTAGAACGATACGTATATCAGGATTTGGTGGACAAGGTGTTATGCTAACTGGCCAATTATTGGCACATGCAGCAAACGAACAAGGACTATATAGTTTATGGGTTCCAACTTATGGACCTGAAACTAGAGGTGGTACTGCAAATTGTTCAATTACAATCAGTGACAAACCTATTTATTCACCAGTATTTCAAAAATCAGATGATTTGCTTATATTTAATGAGCCATCATTAACAAAATTCGGAGAAAAAATTAAACCTGGCGGAAATATTTTTTACAATTCTTCATTGATTAAACAAACAGTAAACAATAATGACCGTCATGTTTATCCTGTTCCAATGAGTGAACTTGCACAATCATTAGATAAACCTCAAGTAGCGAATATGGTAATGCTAGGAGCTTATTTAAACAAGGTTGGTATATTTAAAGAAGAAGTTATCATTGAGTCTTTAAAATACTTCTTAGGTCCTAAAAAAGCAAACATGGTTGAAATCAATCAAAAAGCAATTGCCATCGGATTTGAATCCGTAAATTAAATCATTAAGTAACAAAAGCAATTTGGATTTTCCAAGTTGCTTTTTTTATTGTAATCCTTATTTTTTGCTAATCGTCATATGAATAATAAAACTTATTAACAAAAAATTCTTGAATGTATGTCTCTACTAGTGGAATATGCTATAATGATGATAATAAATTAATTAAATATGACTAAGGAGCAATATATGAAAGAGCTTAAACTGAATTATAAGAGTACACTTTTTATTGGATTTGGTTTCTTTTCAATTTTGATGTTATGGCAGATTTATAATACTTATGCACCAATATTCTTAGGTAAATTATTAAGTGATGGTGGCAATATTGATCCAGCAACTGCGCCACTCGTTGGATTCATTATGGCACTAGACAATTTCTTTGCTTTATTTATGTTACCAATCTTTGGTATTTTATCAGATAGAACGAAGACGAAATATGGTAGACGTATGCCTTATATTATTGTTGGTATGTTTGTATCCGCTATTATATTCCCCTTAATTGCAGTGGCTTATATATTAAACAGTCTTGCAGGCGTCATTATCATGATGTTATTGGTTTTAATTGTGATGAACATATACCGTAACCCAGCAGTTTCATTAATGCCTGATGTCACACCTAAGCCATTACGTTCTAAAGCTAATGGCATTATTAATCTAATTGGTTATGTAGGAGCAATTATAGGTGGAGCGCTTGTCATGGTCTTTGGTCAATCTGTAGATGATCCACTTCTAAGTGTTATGCCATTCTTAGTCGTTAGTGGTGTTATGTTGGTTGCTATGATTGTATTATTCATTAAGATTAAAGAAAATAAATTAGTTGAAGATACAAAAGAAGATATGGAAATTGGTGAACAACACAGCACAACAATAGGTGCAGTTAAAGAAAATATTCCATTAAGCAAAAAAGATAGATCAAATATGGCTTTTATTTTAATTGCAGTTTTCTTATGGTTTGCAGCCTTTAATTCCATAGAAACATTTATTAGTTCTTATACCGAAACAGTTTTAGGAAGATTGGACATTGCAGGAACCATTACAATTATTATGGTTTTATCCTCAATGATTACATTTATTCCTGCAGGTATCTTAGCAGGTTATATTGGACGTAAGTTTTCGGTTATTGGTGGCATTTTACTCATGGGGGTAGGTTTATTTATCGCAATGTTATTACAAGAACCTAATGTACCATTTTTCTTAGCGATCTCAATTATTGGTATCGGTTGGGCATTTATTAATGTTAACTCTTATCCAATGATGGTAGAAATGTCTCATAAAAATAATGTAGGAAGATATACAGGTTACTATTACACGAGTTCGATGTTAGCTCAGTCATTTACACCCATGGTAGCTGGAGCATTTATTAGCTATATCGGAAGTTATACTGTATTATTCCCTTACGCACTTGTATTAGTTATTGCAGCATTTGTAGTTTTCTTCTTTGTTAAGGAAAAAAGAGATACACCAAAAGAAATTAAAAAAGGTTTAGATGCATTTGATATTGAGTAATTAAAATACTATAAAACGAAACCGCCTATTTAGGCGGTTTTTATATTATTTGATAGAAAGTTTTAGTTATATAAATTAAATGACAATGTAAAAATCTAAATATTCAATCATAAAAATGATAAAATTCGAGTAAGAGGTGATTAAGGTGAAAAAATTGTTGTATATCATCGGTTTTATGTTTTTATTAACATTAGTCGCATGTTCTAGTGACCCTGTTGATACTTATATACCTAATGATCCAGATCCTACTCCTGATCCAACTGTTGTACCTACAGATGATGGATTGATCTACCTTACACTTGAGCAACTCAGTGAGTATGATGGAAGAGAAGGAAGAAAAGCATATGTTGCAGTTAATGGCGACATTTATGATGTATCTGATTCTACTTATTGGCCAAATGGTAGTCATAATGGTCACCAAGCTGGACAAGATTTAACAGAAGAGATATTGAATGAATCACCACATGGACTAACAAATCTGAGTCGTGTTCCAATGATTGGTCATATTATAGAAGATGGAGAATAAAAATGCAGTTTATACAAGCTAATTTTGCAGTTTTCTTATTACCTTTTGTTTTCTTGTTTGTTTACTTTTTTGGTAAGCATATGTTTCAACATGTCTATTACTATATTTTAGGAGCTTTAATTATTGTAACAGTTGTCATGTTTGTAGATATACCTTTTGTATCAAACATGATTGATCGAGGACATCTGTCATTAGCTTTTTTTATTCATGTCATTTTTGCTGGTGTTTTTAAGAAAAAATCGAAAATGAGTAAAATACTCAGTATTTCTAGAGGAGAGAATGCAATATTAGGTTTTATCTTTTTATTCCCTCATGCATTAAACCGCTTATCACTTGCTTTATATGGATATAATACAACTGGTTTAATTGCATTTATTTTATTTATTCCATTAGTTTTAACTTCGTTTATGATAGTAAGAAAGAAAATGAAACCGATTCATTGGAAAAGATTACATAAATTAAGTTACATAACTTATATATTGATATACATCCATATTGGTTTTAATATTTATTTTAGAGATCCTTTCTTTTTTGCAGTTAAACCTAATGTATGGTTATTTCATCTCTTACCAATTTTATATATTATGTTAAGAGTGTTTAATATTATCATTCCTAAGTATAAACAAAGAGCAACCACTTAAGGTTGCTCATTTTTTTTGGGAATAAAGAATTCAAACACTGCATTATCATAGTGTGACTTGACAAAGTCATATTGCGCTTGAGATCTTGCAGCATAGCTAATAATTGGTATGCCTTTTTCTTTTAGTTTATCTAGATATTTATTTGGCATATCATAGATACCATAACTTACAAAATCAGGCTTCGTAAAGCGATTGAAAAACATTTTCTTCATTAACCTTTTAGATAGTGGACTCATATCTTTATAATCTTTGAAGTACTCAGAAATTTGTCCTCGTATTACATCGGGATGATTTTTTTTAAACCACTTAACCACTTTTGGATGAAAAGAAAAGACTGCATAATCTCCTTGATAATCCTTCATCGTTTCCATAAATGATTGACATAAAAATAAAACATTGCCATAAGGTTTAAGCTCAATTAATAAAGGCACTTGATTATTTACTAAATCTAATACCTCTTTAAGTTTAGGTATATGTTGTTTAGTGTTAAGTAGTTTTAAATCTTTGATTTCTGGATAAGTTACATCACTTAATAATCTAGAATCATTGCACAATCTTTTAAAGTTAAAGTCATGAAACGAGACAACTGTTCCATCTTTTAGTACATTAACGTCAAACTCTATTGTATAACCATGCTCCAAAGCATTTTGAAATGCAAGGAGTGAGTTTTCTGGAATGCTTTGGTCTTTATGATGTAAACCTCTATGTGCAATTAAATCATTTTTAATCCAACTTAAGTCTTTCATCTTTCACCTATATGATACTGTGTATAATCATACCTAAAATCGCAGATAACATAATAATTTTAACAGGAGTTATTTTTTTATAAAAGACAGTCGTTAAAGCTACTATGATTAAAATAATTAAACCTTTATGGTTGAAGACTGTAAAATCAAAATATAATGTGTCTAAGTCAATATTAGGGAAAATCGCATGAACTAATAAACCAATTGATACACTTAAAATCAATCCAATAACAGCAGGCTTTAAGCCTAAAAATGCTAAAGACACACCTCTTGATTTTAAGAATTTACTTCCTAAACTAGCAATTAATAATATAATAATAAACGATGGTAAAGCGACCCCTATTGTGGTTGCTACTGCACCTAAAATGCCTAACTGGTTCGTACCAATAAAAGTAGCCATATTAATTGCAATAGGACCAGGTGTTGATTCACTAATACCAATAAAATCAATTAATAGTTCAGCATCGATATATCCACCACCAACAAGTTCTTGTTGGATAAGTGGGATCATTGCATATCCCCCACCGAAAGTAAATAATCCTATTTTAAAGAATATCCAAAAAAGAGTTAAGAACTCAAACATCATTCTTCGCCTCCTTCAAATTAGTCATAAATCCATAAAATATACCAAGTAAAGCGGCACCTATAAGAACGAAAATGACACTGATTTCGGTAAAGACTGCAATCAACATTGAAGTCATCAAAATAATAATAGCGAACACATTGAAATGTATCTTTTTAGAAAGTTTAAAAGCTGCTCTAGTAATGAGAATTGCAACACCAGCTTGTATACCATAAAATGCATAAGCAACTAAAGTTAATTGTTTAAATTGAACTAAAAATAAAGAGATTAAAGAAATGATAATGAAAGAAGGTATAATGACACCAAGTGTTGCCATAACGCTTCCTTTAAATCCCGCAATTTTATAACCGATAAAAGTTGCTGAGTTAACAGCAAACACTCCAGGTGTTGATTCTGATATTACAAGAATCTTCAAAATATCATCATCATCTGCCCATTGTTTTTTTTCTACGACTTCTTTTCTCATCACTGGCATCATGGCGTAGCCACCACCAAAGGTGAGTGCACCAATTTTTAAAAATGTCAGAAAGAGAGCCCATAAACTATAATCTTTTTTCATCATGCCACCTCACCGAAATATTATAACATAAAATCTTAGTGATGATAAACCTATTATGTTATAATGTTTTTGCGAAGGAAGGTATGAAGATGAAGAAAATATTAAGCATCATTAGTTTACTTTTATTAATAGGTCTTGTATCAGGATGTACACTTGAAGATAGAAACAAAGATACAACTCCACCAGAAATATTAGGTCTTGATGATATCACCTACACAATAGGAGATGAAGTTCCAGATTACTTAGATGGTGTTTTAGCCATTGATAACGTCGATGGTGACATGACAGATCAAATTATTGTTGATGATTCAGCTGTTGACTTAACAGCAGTCGGAGCTTATGAATTATTTTATTCTGTTAAAGACTCATCTAATAATATGTTTCGCGTTTATGTACTTGTCTATGTCGTAGAAGAACTTATAGATATTGATACAACACCACCAAGTATAAATGGTACTCAAAATATAACTTATAATATAGGGGAAGAAGCGCCAGATTACATGCAAAATGTAACAGCTAATGATAATATTGATGGTAACTTAACTCAAAGTATTATCATTAACGATGATGATGTAGATTTAACAACTGAAGGTGTATACGATTTAACATATCGTGTTGCAGATCATGCAGGTAATGAAACTGTTGTCACCGTTACTGTAACAGTAGTTCTTCAAATTGATTATGTTGAATACTTGAATATATTCCACATTAACGATACACATGGTGCATTGCTTAATGATGGAAATCAAATGGGAATTTCTAGAATCGGAAATCTTGTCTTAGATGAAAAAACTAGTCATCCTGATCATACGATATTTATTGCAAGTGGAGATATTTTACAAGGAACACTGATATCAAATTACTTTTATGGTGCTTCGACTATGGATACATTAAATGCAAGTCAATTAGATGCATTTACACTAGGAAATCATGAGTTTGATTGGGGATTAGAAGTAGTTACAGAATATTTTAATCCTGAAACTGAAGGGTTGAAAGCAAATTTCCCTTTGTTAGGAGCTAATGTGTTTCTAAAAGATACAACAACTAGACCTGATTTTGTTGATGCATATACCATTATTGAAAAAGGAAATATTAAAATTGGTGTTATTGGGTTAATGGGGTTTGGATTAGAATCTAGTATTGCAACCTCTAGAGTAGAAGATTATTATTTTGATGATCCGATTCCTTGGGCTGGATATTATGCAGAATATTTAAGAACAGTTGAAGATGTTGATGTTGTTATTGTGTCCATTCACGGAAACAGTCAATTTACTAATCAAGGTATTGGTAATTTAACAGGAAATCAAAGAGTTGACGTATTATTTAACGGACATTCTCATTCAACATATGAATCATTTGTTAGTAGAGATGGTGTTGATCTACCTGTGATGCAATCAGGAGCAAATGGTTCAGCAGTTGGTAAAATACATTTATCATTAAATGAAGATGGAGAAGTTTTATCATATACAGCACAAAACCTAAACATGTTTTCTGAAGCAAGATTAAATACGCCAAGTGGAGACATAGATTCTGTATTATATGAATATCTAATTGAAGTTGATGCACTTTTAAATGAAACGATTATTATATCAGGTAATTATTATTCTAGAAATGATTTAACTGAATATATGGCTAAACTGATTAGAACTTCAGCTAATGCTGACTTTGGTATACATAATTATGGAGGCACTAGGGCAAGTTTAAATTCTGGTCAGAATATAACGGTTGCTACATTATATGAGATTTTTCCATTTGACAACAAAATTAAAACAGTAGAGTTATTAGGGTCTGAAATTAAAGCATATATCTTAGATTCAGGATCAGTTTATGTTAGTTATGGATCAGGCTCGTATGAAAATATTCAAGATCATACAACTTACTTAGTAGCTACAAACGATTATATATTTGATCAAACGGATAATCCTTTCATCTATGGAGAAAATCCGATTGATACAGGTGTTTTAATAAGAGATTTATGGGAAACGGTACTCAGAAATAGAGCGGAATTATCAGATTATTTCTATTTAACTGATCCAATTATATTACAGCAAAATCAAAATATACTACAGTTAGAAATCTTTAATCGCAAACAATATTTTATCGTTTAAATGAAAAGGCTCAAAACGAGCCTTTTCTAATATGTTGCAAACGGTTTCATAATTCTATTATGATATAATATGTATAGACTTAAAAGAAGAGGTATTTTTATGGTTCCTTCATTTGAAAAAAGAGTAAGAGGATTTGCAATTGACACATCAGGAGTTAGTATTTTTCTTATTTTATCTATGTTTCTAGGTCAAGTACACGAATACTTACCTTGGATTGTTGTTGGACTAGCATTTATTGGGTTCTATTTCATACCTTATTTCTTTTCAAAAGGTCAGTCATTTGGCAAAAGAATTCAAAAGATAAAAATTGTCAATTTAGATGACACAGATTGTTCAATATGGAAAATATTAGCAAGAGATGCATTTAAACTTACTTTGAGCATTGCAACATTTGGTATTTATTTAGTCATCTCATTTTTTGTAATGTCCGATAGTACAAGTCGAACGATACATGATTATATTTTTAAGACTAAAGTTATTGATTTGGAAAAGCCTACAGGAAGAGATAATTTCTTAGGTAAAACTGAATCTATGAAGAAAAGAGGATTTTAATGAGAAGGATATTATCATTTTTACTTATCATAGCTTTATTAACCGGTATGTTTGCTTGCAAAAGCGAACCAACAGTTCCAGTTGATCCAACACCAACGATTGATCCAATTGATTTAGCTTTAATAAATCCTCATAATGATGTTTATTATCAAATTTTTGTTAGATCATTTGCAGATAGCAATGATGATGGTATTGGTGATTTAAATGGGATTACTGAAAATCTAGATTATCTAGAAGAATTAGGTATTACTGCACTTTGGTTATTACCGATTAATCCATCACCATCATATCATGGTTATAATGTTACAGATTATTATGATATTCATCCAGATTATGGAACACTTGAAGATTTTGAAAACTTAATTGATGAAGCAGCTAATAGAGGTATCAAGATTGTGATCGATTTAGTGATCAATCATACTTCAGATCAACATCCTTGGTTTGTTTCAGCGAAAAGTGGAACCTCAAGCCCATATAGAGATTATTATATCTGGAATAATGGTAATGCTTTTGAAAGCTTTGTTGGTGGAATGAAAGACTTAAATTTTGAAAATGAAGCAGTCATAGAAGAAGTTAAAGACATTATGGATTTCTATCTAGAGTTAGGTGTCCATGGGTTTAGACTTGATGCTGCAAAACATTTAATTGAAAGCATTAACCCAACATGGGATAATTCATTTTTGATTTTACAGTTTAACATGCATATTAAAGAAAATTATCCAGATAGTTTTATTGTATCTGAGGTTTTTGAGTATATGTATCAGTTTTATGCAGATTATTTTATTGGATCAGACTCTGTCTTTAATTTTTATTTAGCTCAACAAGTTTGGAGTAAAATCGGTCAGCAAAGCAGTAACTACTTAATTGTCTCTAATTTAAATAAAGCATATAATGCTTTTAGAGAAGTAGATCCAGAGTTTGTTGATTCACCATTTATCGGAAATCACGATTTAGATCGAGTTGCCTCAATGCAAGGTTTTATGGGTTCTGATGCATTAGATAAATTATCTTTAGCAACAAGATTTTTATTAACTGTTCCTGGTAGTCCATTTGTTTATTATGGTGATGAACTTGGCATGAAAGGTTATCGATACGAGGGTGCTAATATACCTGGTTATGGTATTGTCTATGATGAGTATAGAAGACAACCATTTATTTGGGGAGAAGCTGAGTATCAAACGTCTTGGTTACCAAGTGATGGATCTAATGATGCAACACAATCATTAGTCGATCAAAGAGAAGATGAAACATCACTTTTTAATGTTTATAAAGAAATGATTCAAATACGTAAAGAAAATCCTGCATTGATGTATGGGAATTCGTTTATGCCATATAGTGGCAATCAAGGTAACTTACAAGGTTTTGTTCGTTATTATCAGTATGAAGATATCGAACAAGCAGTTTTAGTATTACATAACGTAGGATCTAGTCCAATGATCATCGATGTTGCATATGAGTCTATTTTATATGGTACTTTAGATTTAAAAGGATTTGGAACCTTAATACTTGAAATCAATCCAGATGAAATCGAGGCATACACTTAATGTTTTTGGTTCGCTATTTCGCTTATTCATTTAACTTTAAAAATATCTTTAAAAGAGTTGATGAAAAGATGTGGAAAGTCATCATCTACTTTTTGTTGCTATCAATGATTAGTTTGTTTCCTATGAACTATTTAATTGTTAAAGAACAAGGGTGGAGATTAGACTTTATTGAACAAAGTTTTGAATCTAGCACTCCAAGTTGGGAGTTGCCTGAAAACTGTGAAATAACAGCAAACCAGTTTTCATGTACAACGAACATTGAATATGAGTATCAACATGATGGAATAACATATATTTTTAATTATCAAGGCAGTGACTATGATTTAACTAAAAAGCAAATATTGTTTGAATCCAATCAAATTGTTTACACCAATGGTGAAGGTGCAAGAATGATTGGATATGACTATAAAGGTTTCGAAGATTCCGTTAATTTTAGAGAGATTAACTTAAAAACAGGTCAAGAAAAAACTGATGCTTATATAGAGCTTGGACAATCGATTGAAAGTTCGTTTTCAAATTATATCGTTATTTATACACTCTTAGTGAATACGTTTATTAATATCAGTTTGTATATTTTATTCTTTGTTTTGTTATCGTTAGTTTTGCAACTATTTAGATTTGGATACTCTAAGTTCTTTAGATACATTGATAGTTTAAAATTCCTTGTTTTCATTATGGGATTGCCGGCGATGTTAAGTTTTCTTGTTGGATTTGTTGAACCCGCATTTTCTCCAGTATTCTTCCAATTTGGTATGGGTTTAATCACCATGGTTGTTATGCTAGTTTATGGAAAAAAAGAGTTTGCTTAGAAAATAAAAAAAAGGAACCGAAGTTCCTTTCATAAGGCGCATTTAGCGTCTTTTTTTATTCAAATATTAAACCGTTTTGTAAAACTGATAAACCAGGAGATGTAACATCTTTATTGATATCAAATGACAACGAACCATATGATGGAGTATTTGCTGTAAACTCAGCATTTGATGCATATACATAAATCATTAACGTGTGTGCTTGAGTTCCAATTTCATCAAAATATGCTTCATATTTTTGGCTTGCTACATTCATGGCGATTTCATTTAATTCAGCCATGTTTTTTAATTCAATAGGGACAATGATATGAACTTCAATATGATTGTCAATATATGTTTCTTGTGCAATTTGAATGGTTAAATCAACAGGTTCATCAGATCCCTTGCAGGATGCTAATCCAAAAGTTGTGATAACGATAAAGAGTAATATAATTAGTTTTTTCATGATTAACCTCCTATCGGTGAATCATCTAATGTGATATTAAATGATTGCTTTTCAACAAACAATGTATAGTAGTATTGTTTGACCGGTTCATATGGTGCTAATACTGCAACTGTTATTGTATAACGACCAGGAACATTGACATCATGATAACTTGAATAATAAATTTCAGCTTCAGGATTATTAATGGTTAGGTTAGCTTCAGGGTTAAATACATCACCTTTTTGAATTGTATAAGTGTTACTAATCACTTCAACAGCTTCGTCCATAATCTCAACTAAAATAATTGATGTATTTTTTGGTGCGAAAACTAGATCTGATACGACTTCCAAACCATTCATATCATGTGTTTCAAAGTAAGTTAACATCTTATAAGATTTACCACTTTCAAGCTCTAACATAGCAAGACTTCCTGATGGATCACTACTATGCAATACAATAATTTCTGGTTCATAACTGTTACCAGCTATTCTGTATGCGATTGCTTGATCACCAGCACCGGTATTTAAGAAAGTCAATCGATTTTGGATCTCAGCAGCATTATTAATTCTAAAGTGATCATAAGTGTTTCTAATTTGAATTAATGTCTTGTAGTACTTAAAGACATCGTTATATTGTGCTTTTCGATCCCAACGTAATTGATTAACAACATCTGGTGATTCATATGAGTTATGATCAAACCCTCCAGATGGAAGTGGTTTGCTTCTCATAAATTCAACACCAGCATGTAAGAATGGTATACCTTGAGATGTTAGAACAATTGCGTTTGCTTGAATTTGCATTGGTTTAGCATTGGTTATGCTAATACCGGTTAATCGTAATTTGTCATATAATGTATTGTTATCATGTGCTGTGGCATAATTAATGGTTTGATTTGGATTTAAGTGCCATTCATTCATTTCTGTAATTCCAGGAAATTCAATACCACCAACAATACCATACATTAAACCTTGATAGATATAATTATTTGTATTGCCTTGTACCCATCCTCTTTCTGCAGCTTGGAATACTGAGCCTTTAATCGCATCTCTTGTATAATCATTAAATGCACCAACAAGATTCATGTTTTTAATATTGTCTTTACCAGCAGCAAGTGAATTTGATAAAGGTGTTGATCCACCATTCCATGGTTCTCCATAAACGACAATGGTTGGATCGATATCTTCAAGTAATGCTTGAATTTGATTCATGGTTTCATAGTCATGAAGCGCCATCAAGTCAAATCTAAATCCTGACATATTATATTCAGTTGCCCAAAATTCGATTGAGTCTAACATGAACTTTCTCATCATTGAGCGCTCTGATGCAGTTTCATTACCAGTTCCTGAACCATTGCTGAAACCACCGGAAGAGGTTAATCTATGATAGTAACCAGGAACAATTTTATGGAAGTTTGATGTTGCTGATTCACCAGTATGGTTATAGACAACATCCATAATCACTCTAATATCATAATCGTGAAATGCTTGGATAACTTGTTTAAATTCATTAATTCTTACACGTCCATCAAATGGATTGGTTGCATAAGAGCCTTCTAAAGTATTGAAGTGATAAGGCATATAGCCCCAATTGAATAAATTCGTATAACTAGGATTATTAGCAACTTGAACTTCATCAACATAACCAAAATCAAAGATTGGTAATAACTGTACTGCATTAACACCTAGTTCTTTAATATGGTCAAGACCTGTTGTTACAGTTACACCTGAACCTGTGAATGTTGTACCTGTTTCAGTAAGTCCTAAAAATTTACCACGATTTACTTCAGTTCCGTTCCATGAACTGTGTGTTGTTAAGTCTCTAACATGTAATTCATATACAATGTAATCTGTTAAATTTGTAATCGTTGCAGGTCGATCATTATAACTCCAACCTTCTGGATTTGTTTCCTCAAATTTAACAATCATGCCACGTTGTCCGTTTGCACCTGTTGAGTATGCATATGGGTCAGTGACTTCATGAACTTCGGAATTATTAGCAACTGTAAATGTATAATATTTAAAATCATAGTCACCAGTGAGTTTAACCTCCCAAGCACCATTTTCTATTTTATACATTTCTTCAGTTTGATAAGGTGTCAACTCATGATTAGGTTGTCCTTGATCATTATAATTTGGATGTCCTTGATTGTATAGATTTAAAGTAACACTTTGGCTTAATGGTGCCCATAATCTAAAGATTGTAAACTCTCCATCAAAACTAACACCAAGCTCTCCTTCATAAGTATATAAATCTTCAAAATCTGGCGTGTCATAAATATTTTGAAGTGAGACTGGAAATTCTATTTCACGTTCTTCGTTAAATAGAACTTTCAGTGTATACGTTTTAGAGATATCTACATTAGGAACGGTTATTAATAATGTTTGACTTGATGCAGTTCCACTTAAAACCATCGAACCATTTTCATAAACTTCATAACCTAATTCAGGAATATGAGTTAATTTCGCAGATATACGTTTTTGAGTATCAAATGCTGCAGATAAAACTTTTTCTCTATAATCAGGGATATTGTTTGCTAAATCAGCAGCAGAAGTACCAATGTTTAAGTCTTGTTCAACGAAGTATGCATGTGCAACTCCAGAAATGACTTCGACTGCTTCAAGATCAATGAAACGGTCTCCCCCGACTTCACGATATCCATCCCATCCACCTTGTTTAATAATAATACCTAAGGTTGTAGCATCTGGATATTGATCTGTTAAATCGATCTCATACCAAACACCATATTCATCTTTATTTACAGTGTCAAAGTTATGTTGAATACCACCTAAGGATACAGGCTCATGTTGCCAGACCCACATGTTAAAATTTGTGTAATTATCGTCATATCTATAATAATGTACAACGAGTTTTGTTGGCAACTCGTTTGCCATGGTTGTTATTCCCAAACTAAAGACTGAGAATATCATAAGAATTAATGCAATTATTTTTTTCATATTTGTACCTCCTACATTAAATAATATATCACGGAGACTTAAAAATTATTGAAATAATGATAGCGATTTCAAAAAGAGAACGGTTGCACAATGCATCATCAACTAAAGCGTTTACATTTCTCATATATATATGATAAGATAACCCTGTCAAGGATGAATTGGCATTCTTTAAACAAATAGGAGGAAAAAAAATGAAGAAAGTGCTATTCGCATTGCTTCTCGTTGCATCAGCGTTTGTATTCTTTGGAATGCAAGCATCAGCTGCTGGTACGGGAAATTTAGTTGTACACTTCCAAGCATGGGACGAAGCAGATTATGATAATCTTGGCTCACATGCATGGGGCTCAACCGCTACTGGTAGATTAGCTAGTGGTACAGATGACTTTGGTGTTTATTTCGAATTTAACGATTTAGACATTGACACTGAAATCGGATTTATAGCTGTAACATGGATTGGTACTGATGGTCCAGATTGGAATAAAAAATTAACTGGTGATGTTATGATCGCTGCTGATGTTGTTCAAGAAGACAAAACAACACATGTATTTGTATTCCAAGGTGCTGAAGGTGCACAATATTTAGTTGCAGATCCAGACAATCACTCAGTTATCGTTCTTTATTACGATAGTGCTGGTGCATATGAAGAAAACTTAGGTATCCATCATTGGGGATGGACTGCAGCTGGTCCAGAATGGGCATCACCTGCTCAAGTATTTAATACAGTAGGTAAATCACCATCAGATACTGAAATTATGGGTTTCGCTTTAGCATCTGAAGATATCACAGGAGCTGGATTCTTAATTTATGCAGGTTCTGACGGTACTAAGAAAACTGGCGACATCAAAAATGAAACTGGATTCTTCCAAACTCATACTGATGGTACTTATGACATTTTATATGTAGTAAATGCTGGTGATGGTTTTACATCAAATGAAAATGTTTATACTGATCCACAATTATTTGCTGATGATGCATTCTCATTTAATTTAATGCCTTTTAACAATGAAGACAAATCAGGAACATTTGCTGTAGATCCTACAACAATATTTGTTAAAACAAGTTCACCTGTTGCATCACCTTATCCACTTGCAGTAGATAAAGATGCAGCAAGAGCTGAAATCGAAAATTGGTTTACAGTTCGTGAAATTACTGGTGAAGACACTTATGGTGATCCATTAGCAATTGAAAGAGTTGACTTTGCAACAACAAATACAACTTTAAATCAATTTGTTATTATTCTTGAAAATGCAATGGATAATACAAAAGAGTATGAAATATTCTTTGACTTGAATTACCCTGAAGAAGCACTAGACGTTGCTAAAGAAGTTACAGTAACATTAAATGTAACAGTTCCAGCAAACACACCTTATGGCGCTGAAATAAGCGTTGCTGGTTCACTTCAATCTCCAGACCAATGGACTCCAGGCGTAGCAGCTTATACAGCTACTCAAGTTGATGATACTCTAGTTTATACATTAACATTTACTGTTGATGTAATTGAAGCTTATACAACTTTTGAATACAAGTGGACAAGAGGCTCATGGCCAACTGAAGAATTTATTGCTTCAAACCGTCCATTAGTTATTCCTAACAATGTAGATACAATCGAGTTTAACGATGTTGTTGAAGCTTGGGCAGATATTGATGCTCCAGCTGAAAAATATGCTGCACCAGAGCGTACTGCTATGGTCAACTCAAAAGCATCATTAGTATTAGATTTAGATACTGAAGCTCCTGTAATTACATTTATTTCTCCTACAGGTATTGTAGGAAAAGTTCCTGCTGAAAGAATTATTGAAGTCACTTGGGGACAACCTTTCAATCAATTATTATTCCCAAGATATAGAGCAGACGATGACCGCGATGGTGACTTAACACCTTTCGTTTTCGTACCTAAAGGACAATCATCCGTATTAGATACAAGAACTGAAGGCGATTATACAATCATGCTACGTGTTGTTGATAAATGGGGCAACGTCACTGAAGAGACTTTTATCTTTAGAGTCGTTAAGTCTAATTAAGGAGGCGCACACATGAAAAAACTATTAACATTATTATTAGTTTCATTGGCTGTATTTTCATTAGCAGCATGTAAAAGTACTGATGAGCCTACTGATCCAATTGATACACAAGATCCAGATAACAATGGTGAAGTAATCGATTTTGGTGATCGTTTAGTACAAAAGACAAGTATTCGCGTTTGGATTGATGATGAAGAAGGCGAATATATGGAAGCAGTTATTGCTGAGTTTAACAAAGTTCATCCAAATATCGTTGTTGTACATCAACATATGGGTACTGTGGATGCTCGTGAATTATTAAAAACTTTTGGTCCTTCAGGAAATGGTGCAGATGTATTCCAATTCCCACATGACCACTTAGCTAAAGCAGTTTCAGAAGATTTAGTATATGCATTGCCTGCTTCAACTCAAACTTTATTAGCACAACGTTCTCATGAATTAGGACTTAGTATTGCTACATTAAGTTATGATGAAGTTGCTAAATCATTTGATCCAAATAGTCCAAATGCAGTTGAAAGACTATATGCAGTTCCAATGTCAATTGAATCTATTGGTTTATATTACAATACTGATTTAGTGACAACGCCTGCAACAACATTTGAACAATTAATTACTGAAGCAGAAACTTGGAATGCAGCTCTTGCAGCTGATGCATCAGGTCAAACAAATGCACAAAAAGGTTGGTATTACTTAGGTAACTCAAGCCACTGGGCAGATAGTTACTTTATGCAACCTATTTACTCAGCATTCGGATTCAGACCTTTTGGTGAAGATTTAAATGATCCTTCAGCAGTCGGATTTGAAGATGCTGTTCCTGCTCTTGATTGGTTAAGAACAACTTTAAAACCTGTTACAACTGGTACTGGTAATCATAATTCAGTAAGTGCTGGTTCTAACTTTGAAGAAGGACGTATTCCTTATATCATTACTGGTCCTTGGAGTAACGAAGCTTATCAAAATAAAGGATTGAATTACTCAATCGCTCCAATGCCAACAATTAATGGAAATGAAGCACAAACATTTGCTGGTGCTCAAATGGCAGCTGTTTATAAATATTCAGAAAACGCAGCTGACGCAATTAAATTTGTTGAATTCTTAAGTAGTGATGTTGCAATGAAGCTTATGTATGAAATGAAGGGTAAATTACCTGCATTAACTAACGATCTTCTTGCTACTATCGATGGTGTTGCTGATGATCAACTTATGATGGCAATGGCACAACAACTTGAAACTTCAATTCCAATGCCAACAATTCCAGAAGTACAATACTACTGGGGTCCAGGTGAATCAATGTTAACAGCTGTTTGGAACACAGATAAAACAGCGTTATTAGCTGCTCAAGAAGCAGAAGCTGGTTATCGCGCATTAGCTGGTTTAGGTTCAGGTTCTTAAAATTATAAAAGATTTTTATTTAACTGACTATGTGGAGGCGGCAAGATTTTATTTGCCGCCCTCATTTAGTTATTATATGGAGGTTTAAATGAAAGTATTTAGCATATTAAAAGCAATCGCCTCTGGACTTGTTTGGGGACTTGGTCAAGTTCTCAATAAACAATATCTAAAAGCTATCTTCTTTTTCTTCTTTTTTGTATTATTTATTTCAATCGAGTTATTTACAAGTAAATACTTTGAAGAAACAGATGCAATGGATAAAATTGTAGGAAAAGACTTTAGTGATCAATATGTTCAACTTGGGTTTTTAGCAGACTATAATTATAATAAATTCTTAAGTGGTTCTGGATACGAATCATTTGAGTTGTTTTTAACCGAAATTGGTGGGGAAGAAAACTTAACTGAAGATTTACTTATCCAATTTATTGCACAAGACTTAAAAGACAATAATCCAATCGTCTATAAAAACTCATTAACAAATGTTATTATACCAATTGAAGAATTTGATGCTGAAGGCAGAGAACACTTGTTTAGAAGAGAGACTTTGTATTTAGATGATGAAGGAAAATATTATGTAGAAAGAGATGTTAAACTTGCTACAGGCGCTAACCAAAAGCAATACATAGAAACGACTCTACTAAC
>JANKMU010000001.1:0-192147 GCA_024650045.1 Mycoplasmatota bacterium
TTAATGAATCCTTGAGTTCTATGAAACCTAACTTGTTGTTGTCAAAGACGAATTCTTTGACCTTCACACCTGCATCCGTAGCTATGAAGCAGTTGTGTTTGAATTTAGAGATATCGATGCCGACATGGTACATATCTCCACCTCCTAAAAAAGTTTTTCGGTACTGATGGTTAGTCACGAGTTTCCTGTTTACTATATTCTTGTGATTAAGCGTCAAGCGCTAATAAACTTATTGATAGTAAAAAACAGGAACTGTGGTAGGAATCTCCTATAAGCGTCAAGCGCTAAAAACATGAAACAAATCCACAGTACCTATTAAAAATTATAACAAATGAAAGAAAGGAAGCTATATTCAGTATCAATCAAATGCTACATACTGAATATACAAGAGATAACATGGGAAAAATTGCACAAAGATATTTGGACGTAGATCCATGGAAAATCATTGAAACAGGATTTCATGAAAAACAAGCAGTTGTTTCAGAGTCTTTGTTTTCACTATCGAATGAATATATGGGAGTTCGTGGTTTCTTTGATGAAGGTTATCCAAAAGAATCTTTAATAGGTACTTATTTTAATGGTATATATGAGATTCCTAAGAATATCCAAAGAAGTCATTATAAAGGCATTTCCGACAAGTCTCATTATATGGTAAATGCTGCAAATGCTTTTTATACAAGAATATTTATAGACGGCGAAATGTTTATCTTTAACCCTAATGAGATATCAAATTACAAAAGAGAACTTGATTTAAAAACTGGAGAACAAACTAGATCTTATCAAGTCAAAGATCTGTTTATAATTACATTTAAGCGTATTTTAAACATGAAAACCTATCAAATTAGTCATCAAGTTATTGAGATTGAACCTATCAATTATCATGGTCAGATGAGTATTCAGATAGGTATAGATTTTAGAACTAAGCATTGGGGAAAACCTGGGTTCTGGGATGTTAAATCCTGTGATAAACGTTATGCTTTAGGATATACCACAACTAACCAAAGTCTATTTAGTGGATACAAACTAGATGTTAATATAAGCCATCAATCTCAAATTGAATGTAAAGGAAGATTGAATATCGAAACCATTAATTTTGATTTAAACAAATCGGTATACATAGAAAAAACGATAGTTTCTTTAGTCGATAAAAAAGGTGAGAAATCATTAGATACATATCTAGATGAATCTTCTAACTTGTTAGACCAAGCTTCCTATAAAAATACTTATCAAGATAATCAATTGTTTTATCATAATTATTTTAATGAAAATGATATCGTTATTGAAGGCGATCCAGAAAATCAACAAGGCATTAGATATTGTTTGTTTCAACTTGTGAATACTTATTTAGGTGTTTCTGAAGATAATAATATTGGTGCAAAAGGATTAACGGGAGAAGCATATTCTGGTCATGCCTTTTGGGATTCAGAAACTTATTGTGTTCCTGTATATTTATTTACAAACCCTAAAGCAGCAAAAAATTTATTAATGTTTAGATATAATACACTTAAACAAGCGAAGAAGCGGGCAATAGAACTTGATTGCAATGGAGCATGTTATCCGATTGCCACATTAAATGGTGATGAAGCTTGTGATTTATGGCAACACGCATCTCTGCAGTTTCAACCATCTAGTGCAGTTGCATATGCTATATGGCATTACGTTAAGAATACTAAAGATATTGAGTTTATGTTGAATTATGGATTTGAAATGCTTGTGGAAATCGCAAGATTTTTCTCATCAAGAGGACAGTACAATCAAGATCAAACTAAATTTGGTTATTATGGTGTGATGGGACCTGATGAGTTTCAGATGATGGTAAACCACAATGCATATACGAACCTATTAGCCAAAGAATCTATGTCATGGATGATTGATGTTTACGAAACATATCAACATCAACCTGAAATTAAAAAGGTTGTTCAAAACTTAGGATTAACTTTAACTGAAATAGAAACCATGAAAAAACAATGCGAATTAATGTATATACCTTATGACAATAAAACGAAAATCTATGAGCAGCACGAAGGCTTTCATGATCTTCCTCATATCGATATCCATAGTATTCCAGTCACTGATTTTCCTTTGTATGCACATTGGAGTTATGATCGAATCTATCGAAACGATATGATTAAGCAACCCGATGTATTAATGTTTATGTTTTTATTCAATCAACGTTTTGACATTGAAACTAAAAAGGCTAATTATGATTATTATGAACCAAAAACAATCCATGAATCATCACTATCTCCATCTATACACTCTATTTTCGCATCTGAATTAGGTTATAAAAAACAAGCACTAGAGTTTTTTGGATTCGCGACAAGAATGGATTTAGATGACTATAATAGAAACACTAAAGAAGGTCTTCATTTGACATCGATTGCTGCTGCTTGGGTAAATATTGTTTACGGGTTCGGTGGACTAAGAAGTGATGGTGAAATCCTAAAATTAGCACCATATTGTCCTGACACATGGAAATCATATCAGTTTAATTTCCATTATTTTGATTCAAATATTCGCGTATATGTTAACCCTGAAAAAGTTACATTAACATTAGATCAAGATTTAAAAGAACCTTTGATGATATATGACAAGGTTTACCATTTAAAAAAGGGAATGACAACCATACATGTGGGAAATTAAGACATCTGAATTTAATCGAGATAAAATTATACACCACGGTAACCAGTTTTTAACTGGTCATTTAATGCTAGGTGTTAGAGGGACCTTAGATGAATATAGAAAAGAACAATTGGTTGCGATCAATTGTCCTTTGGTCTATGATCAAGTTGGTAATGGCTGGAGAGAACCAGTCAATGCATTTAATCCTCTATATACTAAGATTCAAGTTAATCAAGAATCTATTGATGTGCTTAACCATCATCCCATTAAACACGATCAAATACTTAATATAAAAGATTCAACAATGGCAAGACATAGTGTCTTTAAAAAAGAGGATATGTTAATGACTATTGATTCTAAAAGGTTTGTATCAGCAGTTGACCAAAGAGCAATTATAGGCGTATATCATGTATCCACAAATAAAGATGCAACAATTGAGATCTTAACAGGCATAGATACGCATATATGGGATATTAATGGCCCTCATATCGAAATGATTAAAACAGGTGAAACACCTTATTTAAAAGCTTACGGTGTGACACATGAAAAAGGTTATAAGATTCAAACTTTAAAGAAGATTGATTTAAAGTTTGAACCTAAGTCATTAGAAACGATAACGACTTCAGATGGTGTCTTTTATAACATCAGAATAGATGCAAAAGCAAATGAAACATATACGTTCCACCAATATGCTGTTATTGGTGTAAATGAGGATGATAATCAATTGCAAGCAACACTTGAAAAAATTGTAAGTGATGGTCATGATCATAGACTCATTAAACATCAACAAGCTTGGGATAAAAGATGGATGGATGCAGATGTCTTGATAGAAGGTGACAATGAAGCACAACTTGCTTTAAGATATTCTATATATCATTTGCTGCTTTTATCACCTAGTATCTACAAACAAGCATCAATTCCAGCAAGGGGTATTTCAGGCCAAACATATAAAGGTGCAATCTTTTGGGATACTGAAATCTTTATGTTGCCTTTTTACTTAAATACTGATATCAAGAGTGCTAAACATATTATTGATTATCGTATTCATGGTCTAAAAGGAGCAAAAGAAAAAGCCAAATCATATGGATTCAAAGGGGCATTTTATGCATGGGAATCTCAAGAACATGGGTATGATGCATGCACAGATTATAATGTTACAGATGTATTCACTAAAAGACGAATTAGAACTTATTTTAAAGACAAACAAGTTCATATATCAGCTGATATCGTTTATGCGATTCAAACTTATATTCACCGTACAAATGACTATTCGATTTTAAAAGAAGGAGCACTTGAGGTAATCCTTGAAGTCGCAAGATTTTATTTAGATTACGGAAAATATTCTATTCTAGATGACCGTTTTGAAGTATGGGATGTTATGGGTCCGGATGAATATCATGAGCGTGTCCATAATAATGCTTTTACCAATCGAATGGTTAAGATGGTATTTGATACTGTGGTTCATTACGAAGCATATTTTAAAAAAGAAAATGACAAATACTTTGATGAACTAGTTCATGGAATCGGCTTTAAAAAGCCACTTCATGAAATCCATCAAATCAAAGATAAAGTATATCAAAAAGAAATATCGAAGCATCAATTGATAGAACAATTCGATGGTTATTTTAACTTTCGAGATGTGTCATTAAAAGATATATTTAAAAATAAGTTACATGAAAATGAATATTTAGGTGGACATGGTTTAGCTGGGGATACCCAAATCATTAAACAGGCTGATGTCATCACGATGCTTTACTTGTTTAGAGATGATTTTGACTTAAATGTTATGGAAGCTAACTGGAAGTATTATGAGCCTAGAACAGAACACGGCTCATCATTATCTGCAAGTATGTATGCACTTGTTGCATGTATGATTGGCAATCCCGAATATGCATATCCACTCTTTATGAAATCAGCAACTGTTGATTTAACTGGTATATCTAAAACATATGCTGGAGACATATATATTGGCGGTACACACCCCGCAGCATCAGGTGGTGCATACATGACTGCTATATACGGATTTTCAGGTTTGTCTTTAACAGATAAAATAAGTGTAAATCCTCAATTACCTAAATCAATACAATCTTTAACTTATAAAATTATCCATCAAGGAAAGAAATATCAAATTTATGTCTCAAACAAACTTTCAGAAATCAAGGAGATACAGTTATGATTAAAGCAGTTATATTTGATTTAGATGGCGTTATTGTTAGCACTGATCAACTTCATTATGAAGCATGGAAACATATAGCGGATCAAGAAGGTATTCATTTTGATGAAAAAATCAATCATCGTCTTCGAGGTGTATCGCGCATGGACTCTTTAAACATTATTTTAGAGAATGCGAATAAGAAATATAATGATTCAGAAAAAAAATCATTAGCAAAAACAAAAAATGATTACTATGTAGAGTTACTTAAACAACTTTCGCCCAAAGATATGTTACCGCATGTTTATGATGTACTCTTAAAGCTCAAAGAAAAAGGTATAAAAATAGCAATTGGTTCGTCATCTAGAAATGCAAAAACGATATTAAAATACCTTAACATTACCAATTTATTCGAAGCGATTGCTGATGGAACAGATATTGAAAACTCTAAACCCGCACCAGATGTATTTTTAAAAGCTGCAGCAAAACTAGGGGTTCCATACGCATCCTGTGCTGTCATTGAAGATGCAACAGTTGGTATTGAAGCAGCTAAAAAAGCGGGTATGCTAGCAATTGCTGTATTTGATGCAAAAAAGTCAAAGCAAGCTGATTATAAACTCGATGATATAAGAGATTTGTTATCAATTGTTTAGGTGTATAATATAAGTAGATGAAGTATAAAAAAGGAGAAATATGACAAAAAAGACGAATATTGCTGAAATTGCAAGATTAGCTGGAGTTTCAACAGCAACTGTTTCATATGTCATTAATGATGTAGATAAGGTTTCTGAAAAAACGAAAGAGCGTGTAAGAAAGATCATGGCTGAATTGGATTATATTCCAAGTATTAACGCTAGATCTCTATCAAATGGACGAACAAAACTGATAGGTGTAACATTGCCACTCATCGCTCCATCGGATACAACAGGAACGCTTTTAGAAACCAATCCTTTTTTTGCTGAGTATTTAGGTGAAATACATAAAGTTATTGCATCATATGGATATGATATCTTATTATCAGGTATTCAAGTAAAAGGTAAATATAAGAACTGGATTAAAAGTCGTGGTTTAGACGGCATTATTTTGTTAGGTTCTTATCCACCTGATATTTACGAAGAAGTAAAAGCTTTGAATATTCCAACAGTATTAACAGATATTTATGAGACCTATGCAAATGATTTTCATTCTGTGAATACAGATGATGCTGAAGGATCATATTTAGCAACAAAACATTTAATTAGTTTAGGACACAAAAAAATTGGATTTGTTGGTGGATCAATTAAAGAATCACCTATTCATAATAATAGATATTTAGGTTACGGGAAAGCCATGCTTGAAGGACATTTGAAAATCAATAACGATTGTGTGTTTGAGACGTTGACAACTTTTGAAGGCGGTGTTAATTTTGCACAGCGTTTAATGAGAGATAAAGTCGATTTAACAGCTTTAGTTGTCGATGCTGACATTGTAGCATTAGGCGTTATGAAAGCTTGTCAGGATGCAGGTAAGAAGATACCTGACGAACTATCTATTGTAGGTTTCGATGATATTCAAGCAGCTTCATTTACTTCTCCGGGTCTAACGACCATTAGACAGTTTATCTCTAAAAAAGGAGAGATTGCTGCTAATTTGATAATGAAGGATATATTAGCAAGTACAAGAACTACCGATTCAAAAATGGTGAAATCAAAATTAATTATTAGAGGCAGTACAAAAAAAATATAAGCTAATAAAAAAGTCTTCCTATAATTAGGGAGACTTCATTTTTTTATGATGAATGTTTTTACAAGATAAAACCTAGAATAAGTAATAAATAAACAGGTAAGAAGCTTTTTTTACCATATACATAGAGTAGTCCTGGAACAAGAGCCCATATCGTCACGCCTAACGCACCTGCTGGATGCGATATGAAGTGAATCATGCCCCAAGTTAACATCAAACCAATGCTTCCATATGGAATATACTTGTTTTTAAAAACTTTTTCACCGAACCTTTGAAAAAGTGCAATCATTAAGAATACAAGTAACATTTCTGCAAAGTAGTATAACACTTGAAATAAAGTAACGATAAATGCATTGTCGCCATACATAATCTCAAATCCTCGATATTCACTAAAAACTTGTGGAACTTGTGCATCAGTTACAAACATTTGAACAAGTGCTGAAGCAATCACAACAAGGATTGCTATAATCACTAAATAAAAGATTCTATTAGATAATTTAAAATCAATTAAGTCTTTAATAATATCATTCTTTTTTGCCCACAAGTAAATAAGGTAAACACCAATCAACCATACGATGATTGTGATAACCCAATGAGCGATTGCTCCATACCAATGAATTGGCCAATTTCCAATTTGCGCAAAACTTCTACCATCGATGATTCTAGAAATAAAGAGTACACCAAACTCTAACCCTAAAATCCCAAATGCTACCATAGCAAAAACCAAATACATAATGTTATTTGGTTTATTTTTGACTGTTATCTCCATCATAATGTCCTTTTCCTTTATTGTATTTATTATTATCAACACTTCTGTATCGTTTATATCCTGTAACATTATACTATAATTGTGGTTAATATGAAAACGAATCTGACTATTTAGAATATATTACTTTAAATGCTTACTTATTTATGATGTTTCTTAAGTATTTGTTAATTTTATACTTTGAAGTTCAAAGCATGATAAAATGAGGTTGAAAGAGTTATGAAGGAAAGGATGATTGTATGAAGTCATATAATTATATGGATATTATTCCAAAAGCAAAAAAAATAATAAGATATGTTGCATTGATTTATACTTTTGTCATTGTCCTTATAACAATAGTTATTAGAAAATACCCTATTTATAGCACACTTTCACCTTTTGCTCAGTTAGCATATATTGTTATCCCAATTCTTTTAATCATATTTGTAGTCTTATTTTTCACGCATGAGATATTAGGTGCGATTTTTTCATTATTGTTTATCTCTACATACAATGTTGCTACTTTGTTCATAGATAATGTTAGAAATCTTGAACTCCAAATGAATATGTTTTTTGCCTTTGGATTAATGATTATTTTCCTACGTTACTTCGAAAAAGCTATACAATCTGAGCGAATTGATTATCAAATACTCATGGGTAGATATGAACAACTGAATCTGTATTCTAATATCACAAAATCAATGTCGGAAATTACAACAAAAATGTTGATTAATGATGATTTAAATCTGATACTTCAAACAATCTTAGAAAAAGCGGTTCACCTAATACCGAAAGCGCAATATGGTAGTATTTTGATAAGAAACGAAGATCGTATGGAGTTTAGAGCTGCTGTAGGATATGATTTGAAGACTCTAAAGAAGATCAATCTATATTTTGAAGACATGTTTCAATATAAGTTAGATTTATTATATGAGCCTACAATCATTAGTGATGTCAAAACATTTAATAAAAAGAATCTAAAAGCAGAAACAACAAAATCGATGGAGGATAGTGATGCATTGACAGCGAAGTCAGTTCTAACTTGCTCATTTGTTTTAAATGATACTATTTATGGTTTTATCAACTTGGATAATCTAGAGGACTATGATGCATTTGGTGAACAAGACAAAAGTTATATTAAGCATTTCGCTTCTCAAATTGAAATTGCGCTGAATAATCACTTAATGGTTGAAAAAATATATAATTTATCAAAATATGATGAACTTACAGGGGTTTTTTCAAGAAAATATCATGAAAAAACTTTACATGATATATATGATGATTCTAAGAAAGCAAATAAAGAGTTTAGTGTTGCTGTGATGGATATTAATAATTTAAAACAAATTAATGATACTTATGGGCATAATGCTGGTGATGAATACTTAAAACATTTTACTACGATAATCAAAGATAATATTAGAGATAACGATGTATTATCTAGAACTGGTGGAGATGAATTTGTCTTGACAATGTCAAATGCTAGTCTTGAAAAAGGACAAATCATTTTACAACGTATAAAAGAGGCAGCTTTAAAAAGACCTTTTGTTTATGAAAAAATAAAACATACAATTGAATTTGGGTGTGGTGTTGCAAGTTATCCAGAAGATGACAAGGAGATTATTGGACTCATGCGCATTGCTGATCAACGCATGTATGAGGATAAAAAGAAAAGTAAAGCATCAAAATAAATCAATAGGTCTTGCATGATTAATTGCAAGACCTATTTTTGCAACGAGCAAGAGATGATGAAAAAATTTTTTTAATTGTGATAAAATGACCATCATTCATAAATGTGCTGTTGTTTTTTTTCTAGATTCAAAGTAAGATAAGAGTATAGAATAAACAGTATATATCAAAACCTTGTTTAAGAAAGGATTATGCATCTATTGCATAACAACACATATGAGATCATTTAAATATAGCTGTAAGCCAAAAATCATATCAGAATTAGATCCTTCATTTCGTCCCATTGCATTAGCAAATGCAAAGTACTTGGAAGCTGTTATGAAATCAGATCATCCTGAACCAGTAACGATTGCTATTGAAAGAGACCAAGGCATCCAATCAATTTATAAAACATTTGTTTTTAATGATTCACAGAATCAATTCGGATCTAATGCTTTTTATATTGAAAGACTTGTTAAATCTTTGCTATGGATTAAAGGTGGTTGGAAGATTATCTTTGGTGGACCTAAATCAGTAGGTGAGTATCTTAAGCAAATATATAAAAAAAATGGCTTGCTTGAATTTGATAGAGCATTTATGTCTAGAATTTATGAAAAAGATTTTGTAGTTGAAGTAACTACTTCTGATCAAATAAAAGAGTCAAATGAAACATCAAAGCCTTTAGGTAGACATTTGGATGGATATCGTATTGGTTTTGATGCTGGTGGATCTGACCGTAAAGTATCAGCTGTTATTGATGGTGTTCCTATTTATTCAGAAGAAGTGATTTGGCATCCTAAACTTCAAGAAGATCCTAACTATCATTATCAAGGTATTTTAGAGTCAATGAAAACTGCAGCATCCAAAATGCCGAGAGTAGAAGCTATTGGTGTGAGTGCAGCAGGTGTTTATATCAACAATCGCGTTATGGCAGCATCGCTATTCATTAAAGTACCTGAGGATTTATTCGACATCCATGTTAAAGATATGTTTAAAAACATAGCTAAAGAGTTTGGAGATGTTCCTATTGTTGTTGCTAACGATGGAGACGTAACTGCATTAGCAGGATCAATGAGTCTAGAGGCTAATCAAGTTCTAGGTATCGCTATGGGTACCAGTCAAGCTGCAGGGTACGTTGACCAAAAAGGAAATATTACAGGATGGTTAAATGAACTTGCCTTCGTTCCGGTAGATTATCACATCAATGCTCAAGTTGATGAGTGGTCACTAGATTTTGGTTGTGGAGTTAAATATTTTTCACAAGATGCAGTCATTAAATTAGCAAGATACGGTAATTTAGAGATTGATCCAAGTTTATCACCGGCTGAAAAGTTAAAACATATTCAATATTTGTTAGGCAAAGGCAATGAGATTGCTAAACAAATATTTGATACGATTGGCATTTATTTAGGATATTCAATTGCATATTATGCTGATTTCTACGATATCAATAAAATATTGATTTTAGGAAGAGTGACTTCTGGTGAAGGTGGGTTACATATCATTAAGAATGCAAAACAAGTTTTAGAAACAGAATTTCCGAAATTGGCAAAACAAATTCAACTCACATTACCAGATGAAAAAAATAGACGTGTTGGACAATCTGTTGCTGCAGCAAGTCTTCCAATCATTAAAGATAGAAAGTAAGAGGGGATTATATGAAACTTAATAAAAAAACTGCAGAATTCTTCGTTCCAGATCAAACAAGTATTGAAGAAGCTATTCAAAGAACGACGCATATGTCAATTGCTGCACATCAAGATGATATTGAAATTATGGCGTATGATGGTATTTTAAAATGTTTTGGAAAAGATGATCAATGGTTTTTTGGTGTTGTTGTAACTAACGGTTCAGGTAGTGCTAGAGATTCCATCTATAAAAACTATACTGATGAACAAATGATTGAAGTTAGACGTTTGGAGCAAAAAAAAGCTGCATATATTGGTGAATTCGGAGCATTGGCATTATTGGATTATCCAAGCTCTGAGACTAAAGATCCTAAAAACACAGAAATTGTTGATGAACTTACCGAGCTTGTTCGCTTAGCAAAACCAGAAATACTTTATACACATAATCTAGCAGATAAACACGACACTCATATCGGTGTAACAACAAAAGTGATTAAAGCCTTAAGAAAACTGCCAGCAGAAATAAGACCTAATAAAGTTTATGGATGTGAAGTGTGGAGAGATCTTGATTGGATGATAGACGATGAGAAAGTCGTTTTTAATGTCAGTGATCATCCAAATCTTGCAGCATCGCTCGTTGAAGTCTTTGATTCTCAAATTGTTGGTGGGAAGCGTTATGACCTAGCAACCATGGGTAGACGTATGGCAAATGCGACATATTTCACATCACATGCTGTCGATCAAGCAAATGCTCTTACTTTTGCAATGGATCTTACACCATTAGTTGAAGATGTTAATCTAGATATAGAAACTTATGTTCTCGATTACATTGAGCGTTTCAAAAAAGATGTATCAAAACGCATCTCAAAAATGTTATAGTTTATGACCATATAAAAAAGAACTTGTGTTAAAAAATGCTGACAATCCATAGGAGTCAGTGTTTTTTTACTATTCGGCATTTTTTTTCATTCATTAAAGTATAGAATGAAGATGTAGAGAGCAATATCACTTGAGTGGCAGCAAAACAGTGAATCTTATCAAAGAAAGGATTAGAAAAATGAAAAAAGTATTTTTTTTAGTTGCACTATTTAGTTTACTTTTCTTACAAAGTTGTCAAGAAGAAGTCATTCCAACGCTTCAATGTGGCACGAATGAAGAAAATATTAATGGTGTATGCGAAATTATTTTACAACCCGAGGAACTCGCTTTAGTTAACGCGATTGCAAATGCTGATGATATATCAAATTATCAAATGGATATTACGATTCAAAATGGTCATGATTTATATGATATGATTATTCAATTTGACAGTGAAAAATCTTCATTTGAATTTGATGGCCAAGTAGAATATTATGAACAACAAGGTGGAACACTTTATCATTATATTCCTCAAGGAGAACTTTATGTAAAAGAGACAGTCACAACAACAGGAAGTAATGAGTATGAATTCTTTAAATCATTTGAAGTTGATTGGTTTACCTATAACAATGGTAAGTATTTAATGAATCTACAAAATCAATCACAAGCACAACTGTTCTTTAATGATTCATTTCCAGATAGCGAACTTACAGGATTCGAAATGACGATTGAAAATGATTTTATATCAGAAATGGTTTTCTTACTTCAAGTCGGTGAAATAAGTTATCGTTTTGTTATTGAGTTTAGCAATATCGGCACAATAGATATTGTCTTACCTCAAGTATAGGAGGCATAATCATGAAAAAAATATTAGCCTTAATTTTATTATTACTTACAGTTTCATTTATCCAATCTCATGAAGTCAATGCAGCATTTAGACTTTATGAGACCACAAAAGAAACAGTATTTGTTGAAGGTGTTAGACATACCAAAATTGTTGGCTCAATTGATATGGATGGCTTAGTAACTAATCAAGTAATCAACTATATAGGTGCCAATGTTAAACAATATAGTGATCTCAACATTGTAGTTGCTGATAATTACCCTGCACATGGATGGTCCATGTCTGGATTACCAGTCATTATTGAAAATGTCAATCAAAAGTATGATAACTATGATGTCATTGGTGGTGTCAACGGTGATTTTTATGACATCAATGATACTGGTCAATCTTTATCTCTTCATGTTAGAGATTTTGAAGTTATTCAAAGAGGTTATGGTACAAATCGTAATGCAGTAGGCTTTAAAGATAATGGAGAAGTTATCCATGGTAAACCTACATTTGATGGATATGAACTTCTTGTCTATAATGATGAAGGTCAACTTAAAAATAGAGTTCCTGTTAATCATATCAACCAAGCTCCTCAAAGTGATAGTGAAATATCTGTGTTTTTTGATGATACTTTAATTGATATTCCAGAACAGTATAATAAAGTTATCATGGAAGGTATAGAAACGAAAATTAATAAAAATAAATCCGGATATTTTGGAAAAGGTTCATTGATTGCTACAACGACTAATTCAGTAGCTATTGAAGCTAATCAGTTCATTATTGTAGGCCATGAGTTCAATAATGATGATTTAATTACAGATACTGACTATGCTGTGGTTCAATTAGGATTAAGTGGAGAATGGAATGATGTTAGATTTGCAATTGGTTCAGATGCACAACCACTTGTTATTGATGGAGCAGCTAATCTTTCACTTAATGCTGGAGCAAGTTGGGATTTTCCTGCTCCAAGAACAGCTATCGGTATTAAAACAGATGGCACAGTATTCTTTGTTGTCGTTGATGGTAGAAATAAACCCCAAGGCATGGATGGCGTTAAACTGAGAGAATTAGGTGAAATCATGGCTCACTTTGGAGCAGATAGAGCTTATAATTTGGATGGTGGTGGATCTTCAACCATGGCGTTAATCGATCCAGAAACTGAAGAATATGTAATATTAAACACACCTTCAGATTTAAGAATCAGAAGTGTAAGTAATGGTGTTTTCTTTGTTAAAGGCGAACATGAACCAATTCCTGATCCAATTCCTGAATGGCCAGATAATAGAGATCAACTTCCAATACCAGGTAATGTATTTGTAGATCAACAAGGTATACTTCATTTTGAAGAGGTACAAGGCAGTATTTCTTATAGTGTTGTCATTAATGGAAAAGAAACGATTGTTGATGATAATCAGTTAGCATTAGCTCTTCCGATTGGTTCACATGAAATCACAGTTCGTGCAAAAGGTGGATCAGCTTACAAATCTTCTGATTATACCACTCAAATTGTTTATAATGTTTATCCTCAGGACATCTATAAGTTCTTAGAATTACTTAAAAATTTCGCTAGCTATAATACAGCTCCATAGGTTAAATCCTGAAAAAAATTATCTAATAATGACAAAACATGCGTCTTTTGGCGCATGTTCTTTTATTAATCTCATATCTATGATATGTTAGAATCGTATATTAATGTTGAGGTGGCAAAATGAAGATTATTACATGTATAAAACAAGTACCAGCATCATCAAATGTTCAAGTCGATCCGAAGACTGGAGTTTTAATCAGAGATGGAAACAATGTCAAGATGAATCCTTTTGATCTTTTTGCGTTAGAAACAGCTTTTGAGATTAAAAATTTAAGTAAAAATACAACCATTCACTCTATTACGATGGGTCCACCATCAGCAACGAGTGTATTATATGAAGCACTCTATATGGGATCAGATGAAGCAACATTAATAAGTGATAGAAGATTTGCTGGAGCTGATGTATTAGCAACCTCTTATACGCTATCACAACTTGTTACTCATATAAACAATTTCGATTTAATTATTTGTGGTAAACAGACAACAGATGGAGATACAGCACAAGTTGGTCCTGAAATGGCTGAGTTTTTAAACATCCCCCATGTTCCTTATGTAAAAGAAATTGTTGAAGTCAAAGAAAAATCCATCATCATAAGAAGTGCATATGATAACTACGATGAACTAGTTGAAGTCTTTTATCCATGTTTAATAACAGTTGATAAAGACGCAAATGTACCAAGATTACCCTCATATAGAAGAAAAGTTCAATTAAGAGATTATAAGATTCAAATGATATCATTAAAAGACTTAAAAGATCAAGATCCTGATCATTATGGTCTTAATGGTTCACCAACGCAAGTTGATGAGATTTTTCCTCCTGAGAAAAGAACAGAAGCTATTTTAGTTGAAGGTAATAGTAAGAAAATCTCAAACGAAATGTTTAAAATATTAAAAGAAAGTCGATTCTTATAGGTGAGTGATAATGTCATATATTAAAGTAAACCAAGATAAAGTAAATGATAAAATCGCCAAAGAATTAATTGACATTTGTCCTTTTAATGCTTTTGAGTATACTGATGCATATTTATCAATAAATGCATCATGTAAAATATGTAAACTATGTGTCAAAAAAGGTCCTGATGGTGTTTGTGAGTTTATTGAATCAAAAAAAGAACTCATTGATAAATCTAGATATAAAGGTATTGCTGTATTTGTAGAAATCCATAATCAACATGCTCATCCTGTATCATGGGAACTCATTGGTAAAGCAAAAGAACTCAAAGCAAAAACCAATGAAAAAGTGTTTGCTATAGTAATTGGAGATCAAGTTAATCATATAGCCGAAGAAGCGTTAACATATGGAGTTGACGAAGTTTTCTTATATGATGACCCAATGTTTAAGGATTTTAATGTTGAGATTTATACCAATGTTATTGAAACATTTTATAAAGCATATCAAAATAACGTTATTTTATATGGTTCAACACCTTTAGGTAGAAGTTTTGCTCCTAGGATTGCTGCTAGATTAAAAACTGGATTAACTGCTGATTGTACGATGTTAGATATTACACATGATGGTGAGCTTTTGCAAATAAGACCAGCATTTGGTGGGAATATTATGGCGAAAATCAATACACCAAATCATCGACCACAAATGGCAACCATTCGATATAAAATGTTTAATGCTCCCAAGATAGGTAATCCATTTGGTAAAATAAATTATGAAAAGACAGATGGAATCATTAACAAAACTGGAATAAAGCTACTTGAGACATTGCATAAACCAGTCATTTCAGATTTAAGTGATGCTGAAATCATTATTGCAGTGGGTAGAGCATTTAAGAAACAAAAAGACCTAGAACTCATTGAGCCCTTAAGAAAGAGATTGAATGCAGAAATAGGTTGTACAAGACCTTTAATTGAAAATGGTTGGTTTGACCCAAGAAAACAAATTGGATTATCAGGAAGAACAGTCAAGCCTAAGCTCATTATCAATTTAGGTATTAGTGGTGCAGTCCAATTTATCGAAGGGATGAAAGAATCAGATTTGATTATCACAGTTAATAGTGATATTCATAATAAATTATTTGATATAAGCCATTACTCAATTGTTGGTGACATTTATGAAGTATTACCCGAATTAAATATATTAATAGACCAAATATTGGAGGAAAACTATGAACTATAAAAAAATGGATCAATCAGACTTCAGTTACTTAAAAAGTTTAGTTGGAAATGAACAAATACGCATACATAACGAAATTGAAAAAGACTTTTCACATGATGAATTAGGAACCGTGTTTGGATTTCCTGAAGCTCATGTAACGGTAATTGAAAAATCTCATATTCAAGCTATTATGAAATATGCATATCAAGAAAATATTCCAGTAACCGTTAGAGGTAGTGGAACTGGACTAGTGGGGGCTTGTGTGCCACTATACGGAGGTATTTTACTAGATACATCAAAGATGAACCGAATTATCGAACTAGATAAGACTAACTTGACACTGCGTGTAGAACCAGGTGTTCTACTTCTAGATATTTATGAATGTGTTGAAAAAGAAGGATTGTTTTACGCACCAGACCCAGGAGAAAAAACAGCAACGATTGGTGGAAACATATCTACAAATGCTGGAGGTATGCGTGCTGTTAAATATGGTGTTACACGCGATTGGGTTCGTGGACTAGAAGTTATTACTCCTGATGGTGAACTGATTACTTTAGGGGGTAAGGTTGTAAAAAATTCAACAGGATATGCACTTAAAGATTTAATTATTGGAAGCGAGGGAACTTTAGGAATTATCGTAGAAGCAACCCTAAAACTTATTCCAAAGCCGAAGAAAACAATTAGTCTACTCGTACCGTTTAAGAATAGAGAAGATGCAATTTCTGCAGCTCCAAGACTTATTATGGATCACGTGATTCCAACAGCGGTTGAGTTTTTAGAAAAACAATCACTACAATATAGCGAAGAGTTTTTAGGTAAGAAAATACCACATAATAATTTTGAAGCATATTTATTAATAAGTTATGATGGGAATAATGAACAAGCAATCCAAGAGGATATCGAGATTGCAAGTTCATTATGTGTCAATCAATATAATGCAATTGATGTGTTCTTAGTTGATACCGAAGAGCGTAGAACTAGTGTCTGGAATGTTAGAGGTGGATTCCTAGAAGCCATCAAATCATCAACTTCAGAAATTGATGAATGCGATGTTGTTCTTCCTAGATCTAATATTGGTGCTTTCTTGGAATATGTAAGAGAACTTAGTCAAACTTTAGATATTCGCATCCCTTATTTTGGTCATGTAGGTGATGGTAATTTACATATCTATTTTTGCAAAGATGATTTAACTGATGATATGTGGAAAGAAAAGGTTAACAAAGGTTTTTCTTTAATGTATGATAAAGCATTTACCTATGGTGGACTGGTTTCAGGAGAACATGGAATTGGTTTTGCTAAAAGAGAATACATGGTAAAATTATTAGGTAAAAAACAGTTAGAGATGATGAAGGGTATTAAAAAAACATTTGATCCCAAAAACATTTTAAATCCTGGAAAAGTTGTATAAAGTTATTGGTATAATTAGAGTATGTATATTTAGAAAGGCTAGTCATTAGCCTTTTTAATTAGCGCATGAACATAACTATGTTATATTCAATGAATTAATGATATAATGTTCATGAAAACACTTACAGTTTTTAGTTGAAATAACATAGAGGTGATTGAAATTAGCGTAATGTTGAATATGTTAAAATACAAAGAAGATCTAAGCATGGCTGAACGTGTTGTTTTAGATTATCTTATTGAAAATAAAGCTGTACTCAAAGACTTCTCTGTTGAAAAAATAGCTGAAGCTGCATATACATCTCCTGCATCAGTTGTAAGAATGTGTAAAAAGCTTGGTTATAAAGGATTCAAAGATTTTAAAATAGATTTCATCTTAGCGAATGCAAAAGTTGAAATTCCAGAAAATAAAGAATATGCCGATGTCATTTTGGCTAAAGATTCACATTGTGGATTATCTGCAATTGAAAATAACATCAGAGTATTAGAAGACACTTTAAAACTCTATGATGAAGAGATTGTGAAAAAAGCAGCTGACATTATTATGAGTGCGAGAAAGATATTGATTTTTGGTAAAGGGTCATCTTATTTAGTATGTAAAGATCTAGAGATGAAACTTAGAAGAATTAATAAGTTTTGTATTGCTCAAGGTGAGAGTCATGAACAATTAGTTGATGCCTCATTTATTAATCAAAAAGATGTGATTATCTTTATTTCTAACTCAGGTAAAACTAAAGAAATCATTAGTGCAGCTTTAGTTGCTAAAGAGAATAAAGCGAGAATCATTAGCATTACTAAATTAGGAGCTTCAATGCTTTCTGAATTATCAGATGTTGTATTATATACATCAACTTTAGAAGGAGAATTTAGAAGTGCAGCAATGACTTCAAGAATTTCTCAATTTTGTATGGTGGATGCGTTGTTTGCTCATTGTGCATATACGGATATTGATCGATCAGTTCGAACATTAGAGATGACATACAAAACGTTTAAGAAGTTTAAAAGATAACTAAATTAAGAGAAGCATATACACAAATATATGCTTTTTTTATTGTATTTTAAACGATTTATTTTTTTTGTAATTTGAAAAAAACAACCAAAAGAAGACCTTTTTATAGTTTTAAAAACTATATGAACTATAATAGGGTTGATGATAGGTGAGTTGTATGAAGAAACTAGCTATTGGTATGATGAGTGGGACCTCTCTTGATGGCATCGATACTCTAATTGTAGAGATTGAAGGGACGTTTACTCAAACAAAAATTAAACCTATTGCATATAAAACCTATCCGTTTGAATCAAAGCTTCTTGATAGAATCAAGAAAGCATTCTCAATCACTGAAAGTTCATCAGAACTGCTTTGCAGTCTGAACTTCGAATTAGGTGAAGCCTTTGCAAGCGCTGCCATAGCGTTATGTAAACAAGAAAATATTCAAATGGATGATGTTGCATTTATTGCTTCACACGGACAAACCATTTTCCACATTGGTCAACCAAAACATGAAATGGTGAGATCCTCACTTCAACTTGGTGAAGGGGCAGTAATTGCTAATATGTGTCAAACAACTGTGGTCTCTAATTTTAGAGCATCAGATATAGCAGTTGGTGGACAAGGTGCACCACTAGTACCTTATGCAGATTTTATTTTATTTAGAGATGAATCTTTAAATAAAGCAATACATAATATTGGTGGGATTGCAAATATGACAGTTTTGAAGAAGGGTTGTCAGTTAGATGACGTTTTTGCTTTTGATTCTGGACCTGGCAATATGATGATCGACTATGCAACGAAGAAATTTTACAACCAACCATATGATACAAATGGTGATATTGCAAGAAGTGGTAAATTGATTCATAAACTTTTTGATGAACTTCTTAATCATCCATATTTTTTAGAAAAACCACCTAAGTCTACTGGAAGAGAAGATTTTGGTGACTCATATACCGAGAATGTCATTTCTAGTTATTTAGAACACGAATCGAAAGATATTATTCACACATTAACGCATTTTACTGCAAAAACAATGATTGACGCATATGAAAATTTTATTTTACCTAAAGTAGACATTGATGAAATCATCTTATGCGGTGGTGGAGCATATAATCAGTTTTTAGTCGAATTAATACAAAACGGATTATCCAATATTCAAATTAAAAAACTTGAAGATGTTGGTATGGATAGTAGTTCTAAAGAAGCATTAGCATTTATTATACTAGCCAATGAAACGCTTCATATGAATCCATCAAATGTTGTTCAAGCAACGGGTGCAAAAAAACGAGTCATACTCGGACAAGTAAATTATTATTTCAAGGAATAAGAATCCCTAAGAAAGTTGTGTACATATGAAAAAAGGAATCAAAATTGTAACCATAGGAAAAACATCTGAATATACTTTAAAATTAATAGAAAGTTTCATCCATAGATCCGATGAACTTCCAATACAAGAATTGTGGTTGGTTGATGCAAAAAGTAATGAAGACCAACTAGAAAGTATGATGAAGTCAGTTAAGTCTATGTTTGAGAAAGAAAATCTTTTGATAAATGTATTTAGTTCATGGAATCAAAAAGAGGCTTTAGTTGATGCTGATTATGTTATTACTCATTTAGATAACAACTCATTTTCGAACTCTGATTTGCATGAAAACAGCAATGCCTCACAACAGGTATTTTCTGCATTATCTACAATACCAGTGATGTTTGATATCATTAACGATATCAAGGTATCTTGTGAAAATGCATGGCTTATTAACATAACGAATCCAGCCGGTATCATCAGTGAAACAGTATTTAGATATGCCGATTTTGATCATTACATAGGTGTTTGCAATGTTCCATCTCAATTAACAAATCATTTTGCAAATGAACTCAATGTTAAATCAAAAGATTTAATCCCTTATTTTGCAGGATTAAATCATTTGTCATATGCAATGAATGTTTACCATAAAAATAAAGATAAGTTACCTCAAATTATTTCAATGACTAAAGATTCTATGCATAATCCTTATCAATGGAATTATGAGTTTATTAAAGAACTAGGAGTATATCCTTCACCATATCATCAATATTATTATCATCATGATGAAATAGATAAATTCACTGGTGTTAATATAGATGAGGCTATATTGTATTGTTGTGATGTTGCTTGTAGCATCATCAGTTCAATACATAACGATAAAAGAGATTATCAGGTTGTTAACACGGTTAATAATGGTCATATAACAGATCTTCCTGATGGTTGTGCAATTGAAATAACATCTAGGATTACTAAATATGGTCCGGTTCCAGTGCATATCGGAAGATTGCCAATTCAAATAAGAGGATTGATTCAATCTGTGAAGGCATTTGAAGAGTTACTCGTTGATGCCATTTATGAGAAAGATCTAAAAAAAGTTCTATTGGCACTACAAATACATCCATCAACGCAATCTATTACAAATGCTAAAAGAAGTTTTGATGCATTTATCGATGGAAATCAACAAAACTTATTTAGATATGAAGAGGGAAAATAATGAAGCTATATAAATATAAAAAACCGGATGAACCAATTTGTTACTATAATACAAACCAACAAATTATTATTCCCGATGATTATCAACAAAAAGCATTTAGAGCATTATGGGTATCAAATGTAATCAATATCGATTTACCAACAGTTGAAGACATTGATGTTTATCAAAACAAGGTTATCACCATGTTAGAAACATGTTTAAGTTATAACATCAATGCAATATTCTTTCAGGTTCGTACAAATAATGATGCATTTTATGAATCTAAGCTGAATCCGTATTCAAGATATTTCACAGGACAAGAAGGACAAAAGCCACCATATGATGTATTGAAATGGATTATTGAAGAAACGAAAAAGCGAAATATTGAGTTCCATGCATGGTGCAATCCCTATCGTGTTTCGATGAAGGCTCAAATGTCACCAGATGAGTATTTAAAAACATGTGATGAACTCAATTTTGCAAAAAAGCATCCAGAATTAACAGTGTTAGATAAGAATGGTCAAATCATTTTGAATCCCGCTAAACAAGAAGTTAAAGATTTTATTATTGAGTCAATGGTAGAACTTGCATCAAATTATGATATTGATGGTATTCATTTTGATGACTATTTCTATCCTTATGCTGGACTTGATGATCATAAAAATGATTTAGTTGAGTTTTCACAAAGAAAAGATCAGTCACAATCATTAGGCGACTTTAGAAGACAAAATGTAACAGATGTCATCAAAGGTGTTTATCAAGCACTAAAAAAATTAAATGCTAAACTACAGTTTGGAGTCAGTCCATTTGGTATATGGATGAATAAAGCAAATCATCAACTGGGATCCAATACAGATCCAAAATGTAGCCAAAGTTATGATAATCAGTATGCTGATGCATATCTTTGGGTTAAAGAAGGATATTTGGATTACATTGTTCCACAAATTTATTGGGAGTTTGGACATCCGATTGCACCATTTGCTGATATAGCTGATTTTTGGGTGAATGCAGTTAAAAATACAAGTGTTGATTTATATATAGGGCATGGTGCATATCGTTTAGGTAATGAAGGTGAGTTTGAAAATCCTTATGAAATTGTCAATCAATTAAAATATGTTTCACAATTTCCAGAAGTCAAAGGACATGTTTTCTTTACTTATCATACATTTATTGATCAAGGTAAAACAGAAGAAGGTATGCAAAAATTAAAAGAGTTGTTTACAAAAGGAGTTAACATATGAAAAAAATAATCAGTATTTTATGGATAACAATAGCTTTATTTTCAATCAGTTTGATTGAATTAACATATGCAGATGGACCGTTACAACCATTATCAGTTGGAGGAACTGCAATTTATCATTACGATACAACAGATCCAGTAATGACACCACAAAACTATGTTGAAAGACAAAGTGAGTTTAGAGGTGTGTGGGTTGCTACTGTTTATAATTTAAATATGCCGCTTCATACTAGCCAAACGCAGTATAAAGCAGCATATGATGATTTATTAGATCGTGCAGAAGCAAACAATCTTAATGCGATTTTATTCCAAACAAGACCTAGAAATGATGCATTTTATCAAAGTAGTTATGCACCATGGAGTAGATATTTAACAGGTACAGAAGGTAATGACCCAGGATGGGATGTTATGGAGTATATGGTAACGGAAGCGCATGCGAGAGGGATAGAGTTCCATGCTTGGATGAATCCATACCGAGTAACTACCACTGGTGGAGATAAAATGACTTTACTCAATGCTTTAGCTCCTAATAATTTTGCTAGACAAAATCCAGATTTAGTTATTGCTGATAACGATGGAAAACTAATCTTAAATCCAGGTGAACCAGCTGTCGTTGATTACATAAAAAATGTTGTTGGTGAAATTATGGATTTATATGATGTAGATGGCATCCATTTTGATGACTATTTTTATCCATATGCAGGATTGACATCTGACTCAGCGACATATGATAAATATAAATTACCTGGTGAATCATTAGGTGATTTCAGAAGAAGAAGTGTAAATAATGCAATATCAGGTGTAAAGTCTGTCGTAGACGAACATAACACAACAGATAGCACAGATATTAGATTTGGTGTTTCTCCAATCGGTTTATGGAAAGTTGGAGCACCAGATGGAGCAAACGTTGCCCCAGGCTCATCACAAAGCTATTACGGACAATATGCTGATTCTAAAAAATGGGTTGATGAAGGATGGGTTCATTATATTAACCCTCAAATCTATTGGAATTTTAATCATTCTTTAGCACCATATGCTGATGTTGTTGATTGGTGGGCAGAAACGGTTAGAGGAACTGGTGTTGATTTAATTATTGGACATGGTATTTATCGAACAGAGTATCCTACTGCTGAGTTTTATGAGCAAATCAAATATAACCAAAAACATCCTGAAATAAAGGGGTCTATGTTGTATAGTGCTTCGTATCTAAATACAACACACATGGCCTATGTAAGAAATAATGCTTGGACTACTAAACCGCTAAACACTTGGGCAACAAGTAATGTTGATGCACCTACATATAGTTTAAATGGTACTTTATCAGGTAGTGTCTATCGTAGTGATGTAGAAGTTACTTTATCGTCAACACATGATGTTTACTATCATTTAGGTGATGGTATTTGGAACTTATATAGTGTTCCATTTACAGTAACTGAACAGGGCACACATACGGTTTATTATAAAGCAGTAGATTCTATGGATCAGGAAAGTTTAGTTCAAGCATTCAATTTTGAAATTGAAAAAATTAATAGCGATATTCCAACGATACATGTTACAGGAGATATGATTGGAAGTGATTACCTACTAGGGTCATCTGTTTCAATTACTTCTAGTGAACATACTATATGGGTAGCAATCAATAAAGGATCTGTTGGTGAATGGATGCTTTATTCAGAACCTATTATTTTAGATGAGTTAGGAACCTATTATATTAGATCCAAAACAATTGATGCTGAGGGCATTGAATCAGCAGAATCTACAAGAAGTATTAAAGTTGTAGATGAAATTTATCCGGATCCAACGATTTCAATTGAAGGTGTTGGAATTGACCCATATTATCAAAATGTTGAAATAACATTATTAAGTGATGCACCTTCTATATCTTATCGAATTAATGATGGTGTATGGACAACATATACAACGCCTTTTACGATTGATACTGAAGGAGAATATACTATCCTATATAGAAATGATGATAGCGTACAAAATATTGTTTCCAAAGATATCATCATAGATCAAACACCTCCAAGTGATCCTGTTATCACCATAACAGGGAATCAAGAAGGTATCTATTATATTGAAGAAACAGTAATCGAGTTATCACCGATAGATATAGATGATTCTACGATGTACCGTCTTCATAATGGCAGCACGTGGACCAGTTGGAGACTATATGATGATCCAATTATATTAGCACTTAATGCAACTTATAAAATAGAATATTATGCTCAAGATAAAGCTTTAAACACATCAGAAGTAATAGGTGAATTTATCAGATTGGCAATACCACCAAGTGAGAATAATAGGTTTGTTATTAGAAATGGTGAATATGTCAATTACTATCAAACAGACATACCGGTAGAATTACCAACAACATATACTGAAAAAGAAGCTGAAATACGTGCTGTTTGGGTTGCAACTGTAGCCAATATTGATATTGGTTTACATGAATCAGAAACACAATATAAAAATGATATTATCAATATGCTTAATCGATTAGAAGAGCTTAATTTTAATCTAATCTTTTTCCAAACAAGACCAATGAACGATGCATTTTACGAAAGTGACTATGCACCATGGAGTAGATATGTTACTGGAGCAGAAGGTGTTGATCCAGGTTGGGATATCTTCCAGTTCATAATAGATGAAGCACATCATAGAGGTATTGAAGTTCACGCATGGTTAAATCCATATCGTGTTTCTAATGGCACTCAAGATAAAGCTACACAACTAGCTTTACTTCATGATGATAATTTTGCTAAACAGAATCCTGATTTAGTCATCCAAGATCTTAATGGAAGTCTAATTCTAAATCCTGGAGAACCACAAGTTAGGATTTACATTACTAGTGTAATTAATGAATTGATGTCTAAATATAATGTTGATGGTGTTCATTTCGATGATTATTTCTATAGTTATAGTGGAACAGCTCATAGTGAAGATGATGATACATATCAAAGAACAAAATTAACGAATGAAACAAAAGATGATTGGCGTAGAAGAAATGTCGACACACTCATTAAGAACTTATCATTAACTATTAATAACTGGAATAATAATCAAAGCAAACATGTTAAGTTTGGTATTAGTCCATTTGGTATATGGCAATCAGGTGGAGATCATGGTTCAAACACAAGCACATCTACATTGCAAAGTTACTATGGCCAATATGCTGATACTAGAAAATGGGTTATAGAAGGTTGGCTTGATTATATAATGCCTCAGTTGTATTGGGAGTTTGATCACAGTTTAGCACCGTTTGCTGATCTAGTTGATTGGTGGGCTGAACTTTGTGAAACTTATGATGTTGATTTAATTATTGGTCAAGGGTTTTATAGATATACCAATAATTCATGGTCAGATCCAAATGAAATGACTGAGCAAATCAGATACATGTCACAATATGACAGCATTATTGGTAGTTCTATATTCTCATATAAAACCTTAAATAGCTCAAATACTAATGTTGTACAAGCACTTGATAGAATGCAAAATATTTATTGGACAGAATATCCGAGTTTCCCATGGGAAAGCGATGTAGTTAAAACACCGGATCCTGTTGAAATACCGAACGCGAACTTGGTAGGAACTATCATTAGTGGAAGTAAATACGAAGACAGCATTACAGTATCACTAACATCTGATCATGATGTTTATTATCAAATCAATAACGGTGACTGGACACTATATAGTTCAAATATAACGATTAACGAACCAGGAACTTATACTGTACAGTTTAAGGCAATTGATGATTTAGGTAATGAAAGTATAGTAAGTTCAGTAACTTTTGAAATTATAAAAACTACTTGTGAAGATGGATATGAATATATAAATGGTTCATGCATACCTATTGAGGTAGAACCATCACCTCCAAAATCTGGATGTTTTTCAACACTGGGATCTGGTAATGTGATATTTACTACATTTGCACTAGTTCTGGGGACAACTCTACTATTTATACTTAGAAGGAAAAAAGTGATTTAATATGAGTTTGAACGAAATAAAAGAGATGCTTTTGGAAGGTGTTTTAAAAAAACACTTTCCAGGGGCTCACTTCGCAATTGTATATAAAAATCAAGAGCCCCTTATAGACTATGTTGGATATAAGCAAATTTATCCTGAGTTTATTGAATGTCAAGGTGATGAAATATACGATGTGGCTTCTTTGACAAAAGTGGTTTCAACAACAACAATCATTATGAAATTGATTGAAGATAAAAAATTAACTTTGGATACAAAAGTATCAGATATATTAAATTGGTTTACACATGAAGAGATATCTATCTATGACTTATTAACACACACATCTGGTCTTCCTGCAGATATCCCAAGAGCTAACACATTAAAAGATAGAGAAGATGTAATATCAAAGATTAGAGAAACAAAACTTAAAGAAGAAAAAGGAAAATATGTTATCTATTCAGATATAGGGTTTATTTTATTAGGTTTAGCTATTGAAAAAATAACTAACAAGTCTTTAAATGATTGTGGGCAAGAGATGATATTTAAACCATTAAATATGAAGGATACCAGTTATTTTCCCAATATTGAAAGAACTGCGCCAACAGAATATCGAAAAGATGATGTTTATCACGGACTATTACAAGGAAAAGTACATGATGAGAAAGCATTTGCTTTAGGCGGTGCAGGTCATGCAGGTTTATTTTCTACAGTCAAAGATTTATCCATTTTTATAAAAGCTATATTGGAGAATCAATTTGTATTAAAATCTCAAACTCTAGATATGCTATTTGAAGTTAGAGAACAAAAACCATCATTAAACGGCACATCATTAAAAAGAGCTCTAGGATGGGATAAACCCACTGAAGGCAGTTCATCAAGTGAGTTATCAGATTTCGAACAAACGATTTTGCACACGGGTTTTACTGGATGTAATATGTTTATTGACCGAAAGAATGGCATTGGATTTGTCTTATTATCAAATGCTGTACATCCAAAAAGAGAGTTAAATAAGATAATTGGATATAGGAAATTAATTGCACAAAAAATATATGAGTGTAGGGAGGAACATACACATGGGTAAAAAAATATTATGGATAGGTATGTTGATTGTTTCAGCATTTGCCCTATTTGCTTGCAGACAGGACATTATATTGTCTATTGATGATTTGTCAGTGACAATGAAAGAAGGTGAAACTTATCAAATTGATTTCACAAGTAATGACAGTCTTCTCATATTTGAGTCAAATGATGAAAGTATTGTTACCGTTAGTGACTCTGGATTTGTTGAAGCAGTTTCAGCTGGTGAAACAGTCATTAAGGTAACATCCTCTAAAGATAGTTCAATTACAGTTGATATATCTATTACTGTTGAACCGAATGTAGCAATTGAAGTTGAAGAAGATGCTTTAACAATATATGTAGGTGATGAACAAGCAATTACTTACACTTCAAGTTATGGTGTAACCTTTGAATCTAGTGATGAATCAATTGTCACAGTTGATGAAACAGGTCATATTGAAGGCTTATCAGAAGGTGAAACAAAAGTTACGATAAGATCAACAATCGATACTTCAGTTTTTAAAGAAGTAGTAATAACAGTTAGAAAAGTTATTGACCTAGAGGTTGACTATGATTTATATGAACTATGGATTGGGAAAACCGAAAGTATAGTTTATACCTCAAATGATGATGTTCGATTTGAAATCGAAGATAACACTATTATTAGTATCTCACCAGAAGGTATCATTACAGGTTTAAAGAGTGGTCTAACAACTATTGAAATTATATCAACCTATGATGAAACAGTCAGTGAAACAATCAGTGTAAGAGTTTATAACGATGCTGAAACATTATTAGTCACTGGAGAAAACAAATTAAACGTCGATGATAAAACAACACTTGTTGCAGAAGTTGGTCCTGAGGATGCTTATCATTATGTGACATGGACTTCAAGCGATGAAGAGGTTGCAACTGTTAATGAAGAAGGTGTTTTGACAGCACTAACACAGGGTACAGTTACAGTTACCGCAACATCAAATTTCGATGAAACATTAGTAGGAAGTATCAGTGTTGAAGTCGTGAACTATTTGGTTGTTGATGAATCTAAAACTACAAGTGAAACAACTACTTATGAAGATATCACATTTGAATATGGAACAAAATTATTCTCAAATATTCAAGATGCTATTGATGTAGCAACAGAGAATGCAACCATTTTTGTATTCGCTGGAACTTATAATGAAGACCTAACAGTAGATGTTGGAAACATCTCTATAGAGGGATTTACAGGTGCAAGCATTCAAGGTAATGTAATCATTGGTGCAAATGGTGTTCAACTATCTAACTTAGAATTTACTGGTGCATCTACCATTACTAATTTGCAATCGATTGAAAATTTAGTCTTCAACAATAACACAGTTTCTAATGTTACAACAGCAACTATGTTTATGCATATTAATGGGATTTCTAACTTAGAAGTTAAAGGTAATGTTTTCACTAATTTAAGTGGTGATGCTATTGTTGTTGAAAACTATTTAAGTGGACTTGTTAAAATATATGGCAATATAATATCAAATGCCAATACAGCAATTAAAGTGATTGCTGGTGATGATTATGCTACTGATACTAAAGTTCAAGTTGAAAGAAACACAATTGATCAAGTAACAATCGGTATTGAATTTCAAACGATAACATCAATCGATATCATTGACTATGCTAGATTTAATTCAGTCTCAAATTATTCTAACTTAGCAGCAAAAGCAAATGCAAATCACAATGTAGACTTTACACTAAACTATTGGGGGAAGACTACACCAGATGTTGTTGACTTTGAAGAAATAACGATTTATGATTTAAGAGGGTTCTACTCTGATGCTACAAGTATCATTAGTGAATCAAAATATGATCCTTTAATACCAGTTAAGATTATCCCTGAATCAGAAGAATTACTTCTTGAAGTTGGTGATATCCATGCAATTGGTTATGAAGTTTTACCTATCGGATCTAACCCTGATAAAGTTCGCTTTATTACTTCAGACCCAGATAAAGTTCAGTTCCAGTCTTATGGGGTTATGAAAGGTTTAGAAAGTGGATATGCAAATATTACATTAAGATTATCTAATGACTTCTCTATAAATGCAGTGATGAATATTGAATTAACTACAGATCCTGGTATTGAAATAACACCATCTGTTAATTCTCAAAACCTTATTGTAGGAGATGCATTAACATTGGAGACAATGGTGTTTCCATATCAGATTAAAGATGAACTTGTTATATATGAATCTTTAAATCCAGGCGTAGCAACGATTAATCAAAACGGTGAAGTAACTTCGCTTTCTGCTGGTACAGTTACATTTAAAGTTAAATTAGATAGCGATTATAATGTTAACACTGAATACACAATTGAATTCTATTCAAGCCTAGATGAAAACAATCTACTGGACCTACTAACAATGAATCAAATGAGTTATACAATACATCACGAATGGTTACAGTATGGAGTTGCATTCAATTATATTGAGTCTAGATATGACAGTGTTTCAAGATATTTATTTCAAGATATCGATGTCAACACATCTAAGTTGCTTCCTATAAGTTCAGGTATTCGTCCTGGTATATTAAAACCCGATCATCCAGAAGGAATAACAACATACAATTCGGATAATGTTTATTGGGTAGTTGTACATGAAACAGCAAACACAAGCCCAGGACAAGGTGCATTAGCCCATGCAAATTATTTATGGAATGCAGCTCAAAATGGAACACAACTTTGGGTTTCTTGGCAGTATACAATGGATGATACTTATACGTATCAACATGTACCAGAAAATGAAATAGCATATCATGCAGGTGATGGTTCATCATTACCAGGAACGAGCACAACCTATTTAGGTGGTGGAAATCGAAATGGCGTTGGCATTGAGATGTCGGTTGCTAACGATGAAGACATGTATTTAACTTTTCAAAGAACTGCTAAGTTATCTGCAGATATATTGGTAAGATACAATTTACCGAGATCGCATATCAAATTCCATCAAGATTTTTCAGGTAAATGGTGTCCACAGGGCATGTTAAGAGGTGGAATGGTTCCTATATTCCAAGAGTTAGCAGATGCTGAATATGCTGTTAGACAAGCTCAAGGAGATCGAACAATCACCTTTGAATCTAATCATCCAGAGTATGTTGATCAAACGGGTAGAGTGATTAAAATGCCAGATCGACCAATGACGGTTAGTTATACAATAACAATCACAGATAACGAAGTATCAACATCTAGAACTTTCTTTACATATTTACCTGGTACAATGCATTAATACTGAAAAAAACATTCAAAAAATGCAAAAATATGGCTTTATGGGTTGAAATGGTTATACACGATTGACAGCGTTTTCATTAAGATATAAAATGATGATGACGTTGAAATAAAAAATAGGAGGAAAAGAATGAAAAAGATTTTAGTTTTTGTATTGTTAGGTTTTGCGTCATTTGTAGCTTTAGCTGGAAACAGTGTATATGCTGCTGATGAAATTATTGATTTATATCCATACGATAACATAGCTTGCTTAGAAGCAAGTGCTGAATGTTTGAATACCAAGGTCGGTAGTGATCATTGGAATTTCACTTATGGTGGATATAGATATCACGCTGTTAGAGGCTCAGTAAGATATGTTTCTGAGTTCGAAGATGACAACAATGATGGTTTTATTACTGCATTGGAAATCAGTGGTATTTCTTGGGGATCATTTGGATCAACAATAATTAATAACACTGATGAAGCTGTAGAATTAAAAGTAGATGCTGGCGATGTAAATAGAATGGATTTATATTCAGGCTCTAGACATGATGTGTATTTACACTTCGATGAAGCTGGCGTACTCCAAATGTTTGAAAATTCAGTTAACACTTATTATATTCATAATACAGGCACAACTGAAGCACCAGTATGGCGTTTAGCTACTCAAGCTGAAATTGATGCTTATGATGCTGCTGCTGATCCAGCTGTTGATACACCAAATACAGTTGTTGACAACATTAGAATGAAACTTGATGATACTGACCCTAAAGGGTATGTATTAGAAAGATTAAGATTTGTTGAAATGCTTAAAGACGGTGTTGACAAAGTTACTGATCCTGAAAGTGAATGGTCAGACATTATTGATGGTAACCCTGTTGATATGATTATCCAACCAGGTTGGACAGTATTAAGTTTTGCTTTCTTAGATAGAACAAGTAATGCTAAAAATTTAGAATATATTATGTCATTACCTGAAGTCATGATTGATGATACTGTTGATCCTCTTGTAACTGAATATATTCATCAACCTCCAGTGTTCTCAGGAATAACTGCATTAGATGATGATTTAGTAACTCCTGGTGTTAATATTGTTGTTGAATTCAATGGCGATTTCGATTTAGATCCTGCAATTACAGCTGAATGGGTTAATATGTTTGATGGAACAGGTACAATTATTAATTCAACAGAATTTATTGATTACTCAGTTGACATTATGGAAGATGACGTTGTTCTAGAAACGATTAATTTCACTTATGATGACGTTTTAGATGAATATACAGCTAGTGGACCAGTAACTATGGTTGATTCAAGTGTGTTTGGCGCTGGTTATAAAGCTGTTTGGTATGCTACAACTCCAGAAGGTGATTTAATGGAAGTTGAAGCTGATGTAGTTATTGGTGTTATGCCTCCGAAATTCGCTGGCGTAGCTGATAGATATATCAACCAAAGCACACCTGTTGATTTATTAGAAGGTATTACTGCAGATGATGGATATAGTAATGATGTAACAGATACAATCGAAGTTACTTATCCTGCTAATTTAAACACATACAATCCATTCCCTGGAACATATGAAATTGAATTAGAATTTACTCACAATGTATTTATCGCAGGTATTCAAACTGCTGTAACTGTTAAAGGCGAATATATTGCATTAAATCCAGATACAGATGTTAACCAAAATGTAGCTACTACAACTCACCCTAAACCAATGGTATTTACGGATGAATTAATTTTCCGTGGTATCGGTAGTGGTTGGGGAAGTGTATTAGTTAAAGTTGCTGCTGATGGTACTATGATGGAAAGATATGACAGATATAATTGGGAACATACAACTTCTGAAGGTACTACAGTTGGTAGTTTAGAATTATTTAATGCATGGCAAGCTGCTATGACATTAGCTGATGGTGAATTCATGGTTACCGCTCATGGTTCTGTAGAAGCTCCAAGATTAAGAGCTGCTAATTTATCATTTGGCGATCCTGTTACATTCGAACCAGGTACTGAAGATTTTGATACTGATATTATTACAACAGCAAGTTATACATTAACTGTTGATGATTTAACTGCTCCAATTCTTGTTGTAGTTAATAACAATTATAAAGTTGAAGCTAATGCTTATACAACTGTAAACCAAGCAATTCTTGCTAACGTTGTTGCATTTGATTTTACTGATGATGTTAGTGATTTATCAATGTATGTTTCAAATAATGGTGGAATGACTTTAGTTCCAGGCACATATACAGTAGAAGTAACTGTTGAAGATGCTGCTGGTAACACAGCTGTTCAAAGCTTTGACGTAACTGTTATTGCACCTAAATTAACTGAAGCAGAAGTACAAGCTTTACTTGATGCTCAAGCATTAACTCAAGCAGAAATTCAAGCATTAATTGATGCAAGCGTTCTTACTGAAGCACAAATTCAAGCATTAATTGATTCAGGTACATTAACTGAAGCAGAAATTCAAGCATTAATTGATGCTGCTACTGAAGTTCCTGAAACAGGATGTGGATCTTCACTTAATATCGGAAGTTCATTATTCATCGTATTCAGTTTAGTTATTGGCGCTTCAATCGTTTTCATCATTAGAAAAAGAAGCTAATAAACTATAAATTTAGTAATAATCCTTGATATTAAAAAGTGCCCGTGATGTATACGGGCACTTTGTCTTTCAAAACTTAACTGATGTAATCAGTTAGTTTTTAGTGAAAATAATTTTTCAATTGTGAAAATATCAAGTATAGGGTATTCAGAGGCTATGTGAATATAGTATAATTAACATATACGATACTAGTATGGCAGAGATTAATTTTATAGAGAAAAGAGGTTATAAATAATGAAGAAACTCATCGGGTTTTTATTGATGTTCGCACTTTTCTTCGGACTAGCAGCATGTAATGGTGGTGATGTTGATCCAACAGAACAAACTCAACCAACTGGAACGGCATCTATTACTGGTGTAACACCTGTTACGATAACAGTTGGTGATGAATTTGACCCACTAGACGGTGTGACTGCTACAGATACTGAAAGTGGAGATGTTACAACTGATATTTCAGTTACAGGTGCGATTAATTTAAACACAGCAGGTAATTACACAATTACGTATAAAGTTACAGGTAGTGATGGCATAGAAGTTACTGTAAATAGAACGATTACAGTATTAACTGCTGAAGGTTGTCCTGTAAATCAGGAAAAAGTTAATGGTATATGTGTACCAATCGAACCTACAGAAATTGTTATTATGCATGGTGCACCATATGAGGTTGATCCATTCCATTCAAGTTTTAGTGGAACAGAGCAATTAGAAAGACAACAATTACAACGTGAAGTAGAAGAACGACTAAATGTTGAAATCGTGTATCGTGCTTATCCAGCAAATGCAGCATGGGGTCCATCTCGTGTATCAGCTATTATTCAGTCATCTGTTGCTGGAGATCATCTTGCTGATATTTATTGGTCAGTAAGTGATTGGATTCAAGGATTGGTCAATGGTGATGCAATTGTTCCAGTTGATCAATACTTAGCAACTCATGGTAGTAATATTCATGAAAGCTATCGTGAAGTTGGTAGTTTTAGAGAACTTGTATATGGTTTTGGATCAGGTAAATTAACTGTTGATTCTGGTCTATATTACAATGCAGACTTAGTTGCAAGCCTTGGTGTGGAAAATCCAACACAGTTATTTTTAGATGGTCAATGGACCTGGTCTAAATTTGATCAATGGGCAACTCAAGTTCAAACCGCACTATCAGCTCAAGATGAAGACAGTTATGCTCTTGGTGGTATCTTGGCATTATATGCTGAAAATATGATTCCATTAAATGGCGGAAGTTTGATTAATAGAAATACAGGTAAAGTTGCGTTTACTCAAAATCCAGCGCTAGACACTTATTCATTCTTAAATACACTTTATACAAAAGGTGTCTTTGAGTTAACACCTGCTTATGATGCGGGTAGCCCACAATGGCAAGCTGGTAAAGTTGCTATGCATCCTGGTAATTATTGGTTTATTAATGCCGATAATAGATGGGGTAATATAGCATTTGAACTCGGATTTGTTCCATACCCAAAAAATGATACATTTACTGGCGAATATGTTTCACCAGTTTCAGGTGTTGCAGTATATCATGTCGCTAGTGGTATGAGTGCTGAAAAAGAAGCATTAGTCTTCCAAGTATGGAATGAACTTCAATTGTGGCAAACAGAAGAACAAATGGAGTTAAGTTTTGAATTATCATTAATTTCAAGATTTGATAAAGAAGAATATGTTGAAGCATATCTAGCTATTTATGATAAGGTTTACTTAGAACTTATCAGCGCGATTGGTATTAGTCCATATAGCGAAAATGGTTGGAGAGCAAATGTAAATGGTGCGATTAGAGAAGGAACAGCTAGAACTGTGATGGATCAAATCAAACCAATATATGAAGCAGCTTTAGAAGAATATTTAAACGGATAAAATGAAATACAATGCCCCCTTTGAAATACAAGGGGGAGATTGTATGAAAAGGAGTGTTTTCTTTGAAAAAATATACAATTATAACGATTGCGATCCTACTTACAATTACGATTTATGCAATTATAGATAGTATCGTTGTCAAATACAAACAAGATTATCTAGATTTCAATAGCGTACCAGGAGAAATCGTTAATGTTTCTGATTTGGAATATTTCGATACTGCTGACTACTTTAATTATCTAGATTCATTTGAAGAAAATTATCCACAAGACCAGAATATTAAAATTCATGGTGCCAATTATGATTCGATAATTGGTGATCAAACAATTATAGATACTTATGAAGATAAAGACGATGTCTTACTGACCCAGGAATCTGGGTCAGTAACATGGTCATTTTCTGTTCCTGAATCAGGATTTTACAATTTAAAAATGAATTATTATCCATATGAGGGAAAAAGTTCTATTGCAGAAAGAATAGTATACATTAACGACGAAATACCTTTCAATGGAGCTAGAAATATAACTTTTAGACGAATATGGGGCAATAAAAGCGAAGTTATTCAGGATATACATGGAAATGACATTCGCCCTAGTCAAATTGAACAACCTAAATGGACTCAAGCATTTTTTAAAGATTCCATTGGTTATGTCAACCAACCATATCTTTTTTACTTAAACCAAGGTGTGAATACGATTACACTTGAATCTTTGAGAGAACCTCTACTAATTGATTCAATAGAAGTTTTATCGGTTCTTGAAGTTCCATCATACAACCAGATGAAACAGTCATATGTTGAAAATGGTTATCAAACAATTGATGAAGCAATTCATTTTGAACAAGCAGAAAATGCAACACATACTACTTCACCAACATTATACGCATTAAATGATCGCACAAGCCCATTAACAATGCCTAGTCATCCATCTTTAATAAAGCTTAACACGATTGGTGGAAACAACTGGAGAGTTGCGGGAGATCAAATTTCTTGGAATTTTGAAGTCGAAGAAAGTGGTTTATATGCGATCAGCTTGCGAGTCAAGCAAAAGATTGCTGCTGGAATGAGTGTTGCTAGAAATATTTATATAAATGGTGAAATTCCATTTCTTGAATTAGAAAATTATGCTTTTAAGCATTCAAATAACTGGAGAATACAAACTTTAGGTACAGAATATGAACCTTATTTATTCTATTTTGAAGCAGGAAAAGAAAATACTTTGACAATGGAAGTATCGCTTGGTCAATATGGACCTTTAATTGCTCAAATTCAAAATTCAATATCTAACTTAAATAAATTGTATAGAGAAATATTGGTTTATACAGGACCAGAGCCAGATCAGTTTAGAGATTATCAATTACAGGAACGTGTTGTTAATTTAATTCCTAGACTAAATGCAGAAAGAGAAAATCTCAATTTTGTAAGAGATAGTATTATTGAAATATCAGGATCAAAAAGTGATAAAACGGGTATTTTGGATACAGTTATTTTACAATTGGATGATTTTATTGAAAAACCAAGAGAAATTCACAAAAAACTATTGCACTATAATTCCAATGTTTCATCATTGGGGACGCTTGTCATTTTGTTATCAGCACAGCCTTTAGAAATTGATTACTTTATGATTCATGATCCTGAAACAAAGTTACCACAAGGACAGGCAAGTTTCTTCTCTAAGTTTATTTTCAGCATGAGATCATTTTTTGGATCATTTGGTGTTGACTATTCAGCAATTGGACAAACTAGTCATGATGATGCAAATGAGACAATTGAAGTTTGGTTATCAATTGGTAAGGATCAAGCCAATGTACTTAGAAAATTAATCGATGAGTCTTTTACACCAAATTATGATATTCAAGTGGATTTAAAGTTAGTTAATGGTGCTGTATTGCTACCAGCAACTTTATCAGGTGAAGGACCTGATGTTGCTATGGGTGTTGGTAATGATATACCAGTGAACTATGCAATGAGAAATGCAGTTTATGACTTAACTAAGTTTGATGATTTTGATACGATAGCACCTAGATTTAAAGAAAGTGCATTTGTACCGTATCAGTATCTAGATGGTATATATGCAGTTCCTGAACAACAAATATTTTTAATGATGTTTTATAGAACAGATATATTTGATGAACTTGGACTCACATACCCTAATACTTGGGATGAAGTAATTCAAATGATTCCAAGTCTCCAAAAACATAATTTAGAGTTTTATTTACCAGTACCTATTACACAAGGTGCGGTAATAAACTTACCACCTAACCCAATCTTTTCTACAATGTTTTACCAAAATGATGGTGAGTTCTATATTGATGGAAATAAAGAGTCAGGATTTAACGAAGGTTTAGGGCCACAAATATTTGAAACATGGACAAGATTTTATACAGATTATTCATTCCCAGTAGAAGCTAATTTTGTAAACCGTTTTAGAAGTGGTCAAATGCCAATTGGTATTATTTATTATAATGCATACAATACACTTTCAGTGTTTGCCCCTGAAATCAGAGGGAAATGGGATTTTGTTCCAGTGCCTGGTACGTTAGTACCTGATGGAGATGGTGGAACTACTTTGAGAAGAGATACAGTATCTACCGGAACTGGAGCTATTATTTTAGAGCAATCAATGAAGAAAGAAGCTTCTTGGGAGTATTTAAAATGGTGGACCAGTACAGAAACTCAAGTTCAATTTGGACGTGAGATGGAAGGTATTTTAGGTGCAGCAGCAAGATACCCTACTGCCAATGTAACAGCGATGAGTATGCTGCCATGGACAGTTAATGAATATTCTAAACTTTCTGCACAATGGGATGATGTTCGAGGAATCCCAGAAGTACCAGGTGGGTATATGACTGGACGTCACTTAGATAATGCTTTTAGATTGGTTTATGAAGATAGAGCAAATCCAAGAGAAACTATTTATGATTATGTTCAAACGATTAATGAAGAGATAGCTAAAAAACGAAGAGAGTTTGGTCTAGACTAGAGGGAGGTAACCTGTGCAAGCAAACACATTAGACATCAAAGCATTGACGAAACGTCAGCTTATATGGAAAGAAATGAAGAAATATAAACACAGCTACGTCCTCATGGCTCCTTTTGTCATTTTGTTTATGACATTTACAATTATTCCTGTATTCATGTCTTTAGGCATTAGTTTTACATACTTTAATTTATTAGAACCACCAAGATTTATTGGTTTAGATAATTACATGAAACTAGCACTAGACGATGAGGTATTTATCATCGCAATGAAAAATACATTAATTCTCGCGGTTGTTACGGGACCTGTAAGTTATTTATTAGCATTTGTATTTGCGTGGTTAATTAATGAATTAGGACCTAAATTAAGAGCATTTATGACGTTGGTTTTTTATGCACCATCGATTTCTGGTAATGCATTTTTAATGTGGTTATTAATCTTTTCAGGTGATGTTCATGGTTATCTAAATGCTTTCCTAATTCGATTTGGGTTTATAGATAATCCTATTTTATGGTTGAAAAACCCTGACTATATGATGCTAGTTATTATTGTTGTACAGTTATGGTTAAGTTTGGGTGTATCTTTCTTAGCGTTTATCGCAGGCTTACAAAGTGTTGATAAAACACTTTATGAAGCTGGTGCTATAGATGGTATTAGAAACAGATGGCAAGAGTTATGGTATATCACACTACCTTCAATGAAACCTCAATTGTTGTTTGGTGCAGTTATGCAAATAACTACATCGCTTGCAATCGCAGAGGTATCGATGCAATTGGTAGGGTTCCCTTCTGTACAATATGCAGGTCATACGATTGTTACGCATTTGATTGATTATGGTTCAACACGCTTTGATTTAGGTTATGCATCAGCTATTGCAACCATTTTATTCTTAATTATGATGACTACGAATCTTGTTGTTCGAGCAATCTTGAGAAAGGTTGGTGAATAGCATGATGAAAAAACTTAAAAGATTCTTCAACTTTAAACGTACGAAAAAATTGAATAGATCTGTAGCAGGAAACATGATGTTGTTTACAATCCTTGCTATTTTTGGGATTTTTAGTGCTTATCCACTGATTATGACTGCATCAAATGCATTTAAATCATTAGATGAATTGTTTTTATTCCCCCCAAGATTATTTCCAAGAAATATTACTTTTGATAACTTTAGAGATTTATCAGAGCTTATGGAAAACTCATGGATTCCGTTTTCTAGATATTTCTTTAACACAATATTAATTACAACTTTAGGTACTGCAGGACATGTATTAATCGCATCTATGTGTGCTTATCCACTTGCTAAATATAAATTTCCAGGACGTAGTCTTATTTTTACTCTTGTTGTTTATTCATTGATGTTTGCCCCACAAGTAACTGCAACACCTAATTATATTATCGTTTCAAGAATCGGTTTGATTGACAATCCAGCAGCAATTATTTTACCAGCTATTGCATCTAGCTTAGGTTTATATTTAATGAAACAGTTTATGCAGCAAATTCCTATGGAATTAATTGAGTCTGCAAAAATAGATGGAGCAAGTGAATATCGTATATTCTTTACGATTGTAATGCCATTAGTTAAACCAGCATGGCTTACTTTAATTATTTTATTATTCCAAAGATTATGGATCACTGATGGTGGATCATTTATCTTTAGTGAAGAGTATAAACCAGTATCATATGCACTTAGACAAATTGCACAAGGTACCATCGAACGTGCGGGTACGATTGCTGCAGTGTCTTTTATCATGATGATAGTTCCTGTGACTTTCTTTATTATTTCACAATCAAGAATTGTGGAAACATTTAGTCACTCTGGAATGAAATAGGAGGTATGAAATGACAAAACTTATTACGATATTTTCGTTATTGATTACACTTCCAATTCAATTATCTGTTGTTAGATATAATTATTCATATTATGGTGAAGTCGTTTACTCTGCACCAGGTATGAACTTTTCAACATACTTTAATGAAAAGACTTTAGGTACAGTCTTATCATCACCAGAAGACATGGTTGTATATGAAGATCAAATTTATATTATTGATTCCAAAACAAATAGCGTCATTATTGTTGATGAAGATTTTAATCTTGTATCTGAACATGCTGTTTTTGATCTGACACCAGACTATTTAAGCAAACTTCAAGATGAAGGTATCAATGATGTGACTAGTTTGACGCTCAATGGTCCTTTTGGAATTGATGTGACATATAGTGGGATTTATATTGCAGACACTGCAAACTATAGAATTATCAAGCTTACTCATGATTTTGAGGTTGTTGATGTCTTTTCTAGTGTTGATGATGCGACATTTGATGAGCTTAATTTTGAACCATTAAAACTTACTGTTGACTTATCTGAACGCATGTATGTGGTTGCTAAAAATGTTTATGAAGGTATTATTGAACTTGATACAGATGGTTCATTTAATCGTTTTACAGGTGTAAATCCTATTCGATTAAATCCGTTCCAAATATTTAGTAGATCACTTATGACAGAAGAGCAGCTTGCACAACTACAGTTATTTTTACCTACAGAATATACCAATGTTTCAATTGATGAGAACAGTTTTATTTATGCAACATCTAGACCATCAGAAAACAATGCTGAAAATCAAATACAATTGATTAATCCTAAAGGTGTTGATGTTATTAAGCGAAATGGATACCATCCACCAATGGGAGATATTCATTATATAGAGGGTATGAATAACTATGTCATCACCGGACCATCAACTCTTGTAGACATTGCAACAACAACAGATGGTATTTATACTGTATTAGATCAAAAGAGAAGTCGGTTATTCACTTATGATAGTGAAGGTAACTTGTTGTATATTAATGGTGAAGAAGGATCCCAAAGTGATAAATTCACAGAAGGTGTATCCATCGCATATTTTGGTGATGATTTATTATTACTTGATCGAAAAACGAGAACTGTTATCGTTTATCAGTTAACAGAGTTTGGTCAAGCAGTTAATGAAGCAATATCTCTTCACAATCAAGGACGCTTCGAGGAAGCTTCTGAAATTTGGAGAGAAGTATTGGTTTTAAACACAAATTATGGAATCGCTTATAACGGTATTGGGAAATACTATCTTAGAGAAAAAGATTATGCAACCGCTATGGAGTATTTTAATGCTGGGCATGATTTCTACTATTATTCGAAAGCTTATAAAGGATATAGAAATGAAATACTAAAAGCTAATTTTGGTTATATTGTTGGTGCTGTAGTTATTATTCTTGGCGGATTTACAGCTCTAAAGGTTCGATCCACATATAAAAAGGGAGGTTCTATACTTTATGAAGACTAAACTTAAACGTATATGGTTCGATTACTTCCAATTCCCTAAATATATATTATTTCATCCTTTTGATGGTTTTGATGAATTCAAAAGATACGAAAAAGGCAAATTATCAGTAGCGATAGTTTTTATTGCTTTATTTGCGTTTTTTAGAATTTTCTCATTTCAAAATTTAGGTTTTTTAATTAATCCAAATAACCCTATGATGTTAAACTCTCTACAAGAGATTTTTACAGTTGTTCTGTTGCTGGGTTTATTTACCGTAGGTAATTGGTCGGTAACGACACTCATGGAAGGTAAGGGTAAATTCAAAGAGATAGTTATGGTTACTGGCTATGCACTATTTCCACTACTTATTATTGGTTTTCCAAGTGTTGTTTTGTCAAACTACCTAACACTAGAAGAAATGGCATTTTATAACTTGTTAATGTATATTGCATATATTTTAACCGCATGGATGTTGTTTATGGGTATTTTAAATATTCATCAATATGGTTTAGGCAAAACAATTATTGCCTTTCTACTTACCGTGGTCTCAATGAGTGTCATGATGTTTTTTGGTTTGTTGTTCTTTGATTTGATACAACAATTTATCGCGTTTATTTCTTCAATATATGAAGAATTAAGCTTACGATATTAAGGAGGATAAAATGAAACTTAAAAGAATAATTATACTTGTCCTAATTTTATCCGCAGTTTCACTTTATATCTTTGCATTTAATATGAATGCTAGTACTTTAAGTGATCCTAACCTTATTTCTTTTAGCAAAGATAATTTTGTTGATTCAAATGAATTAACAGAAACCAATAAATTGGTTGCTGAAAATACGAATTTTAGATTGTATTTTGACGAAACAACATCTTATTTTAAGGTTCTTGATATAAGAACAGGAGAATATTGGGAGTCTAATCCATCTATTCAAGATCCTTGGGAATTAGATCCAACAAAGCCGATAACAACTTCTGCGATTCAAAAACAAAAATCAACCCTTGAGATTTCGTACTTTAATCAAGCCGGGTCACTGACAACAATTAACAATTATCAATATAGTATTTATCATCCTGCTAGTATTTTAAATGATGAGGGTGAACGTACGTATAGTGTCAAATATGTTGATCAAGGCGTTCAAGTACTCTATTTCATTGAAGACCTTGAAATTGATTATTTGTATTTCCCTAAATATATGCCAAAAGAAGAGTTTGAAGCATTAGAAGATTTTACGATGTTAAGTACTTTGGCGTATACAGGATTTAATGAAGAGTATCAAGCTTATGAGATTGTTAATTATCAAGGCATGTCTAGACTTGTTAAAAGAAGACTTTATGATGTCTTTTATGGAAAACTAGAATACAGTAGAGAACGTTCAATTGAAGAAAATGAATCTTATGGATATTTTGAGCAATTCGAAAAAGTATCTTTTGAGATTGCTATTGAAATTAAATTAAACGATAAAGGTGTTGACACATCGATTATTGCTGAATCAATTGTTGAACCAGAAAATGTTAAACTTGCAAGAATATCACTGTTTCCATTGTTTGGAACTGCAGTCTCTATTAAGGATAATATTGCAACACAAGGGTATATTGTAATTCCCGATGGTAGTGGTGCGGTGATGGAATTTAATAACGGGAAGTTTTATCAAAATGCTTATCGGAAGAGATTGTATGGACTTGATTTATCATTAATGCCATATAAAATGCCTGAGCAGCAACAAAAAATTAGTATTCCTCTATATGGAATGGTTAAAGAAAATGGTGGTTATGCCGCAATCATCACTCAGGGTGATGCAATGGCATCAATCAACGCTGACGTGTCTGAACGTATTGATTCATATAACAAAGCATTTGTAACTTTTAATTTAAGAGAGAGTGAATCAGTAACGATAGGATCAGGATTTAATCGTTATGGTATTGATTTATGGACGAAGGAAAGAGTGAATTCTGATTTCACAGTTAAATATATCTTCCTTGAAGGTATTAACAATAACTACACTGGAATTGCAAAAGCATATCAAAATCATTTAATAGAAGAACATGGGTTACAGGTAACTGACCAAACAAGCCAAACAGTATTAACAACTGAATTTATTGGAGCATATAACCGTAAGGAATTCTTTTTAGGAGTTCCATATAATACACTGGAATCTTTAACTACTTTTAATCAAGCAAAAACTATTGTTGAAGAGTTAAAGGCATTAGGTGTTGAAGACATTAACGTGTTATATACTGGTACGATGAATGGTGGGTTAAACTCAGTAGTTCACACTCAAGCAGATATCGAAAGAGTGCTTGGTGGAAACAAAGGATTAAAGTCATTAAATAATTATTTACTTGAAGAGCAAGTTATGTTGTACAACAATATCGATTTGATGACGGCATCAAAATATAACCGCTTATTTGATCAATATCGATATTCAGCAAGTAGAATTAAAGGCTCCTTAGCGCTTGATTTTAATTATCATTACCCAACAAGACTTCCATATTCTGAAACAAATTATATGCATAGCGGTGACGATTATGTTGTTAGTCCATTATATTATCAAGCTATCTATAGCAAATTCGCTAAAGATTATGATTATAGTGGAATCGCATTGATGAATATGGGTTCAAAAATAGCAGGAACTTATCCTAAAGACGATGTACTCTATAAACAAGATGCTATACAATTACAAATAGAATTATTAGAACAAATAGAATTAAATACTATGTTGAATAATCCATTAGGATATGCATTACCATACTCGGATTATATAACTGACTTACCAACTGAAACAACGTTATATGCGATTATTGATTATCAAATACCGTTGTTACAACTTGTTTTATCAGGTATAGTTGACTATTCAAGTGATAGTATCAATTTACCTAGTGATAGAAGCACTGAATATCAATTTTTAAAATTAATTGAGACAGGTTCAAATGTGAAGTACACATTAACATATGATTCATCACAAGAACTGTTAAATACTGATTATAACTATTACATGACAACACATTATATAAATTGGATAGATATGATGAGTCAACAAGTTAATGAATTAAATCAAATTGGGATACACCAAGGGTATCTTGTTTCCCATGAAAGATTATCAAATAATGTTTTTGAAGTTTCATACTCTAGTGGATTAAGAATTGTTATTAACTATAATCGCTCAAATGTTATAGTTGAAGGACAAACCGTAAGTGGTATGGACTATCTCATTTTGGAGGGGGTATAAAATGAGCATAAAAAATATAATCCCTAAAATGAAGAGAAATACCCCTATCATTAAAACACCAAAAGATAGCAAACGTATGATGACTTATAAGACGGAAAAACTGATTATGAGCTTTGTATTTTTGCTGCCATGGTTGTTTGGTCTTGCTTTCTTGTTTATCATCCCGATGTTTAGATCATTTAGATATAGTTTCTTTAAATTAACACCACAAGCTGGAAGTATTATAGAAGAATTTATCGGCTTTGAGAATTATATTTTTGCGATCAATACACATGTTACTTCAACATCAAGTTTTAAAGTTGAATTATTAACAACAACTTTTGATGTTGCAATCAACTTACCAGTACTCTTAATTTTTAGTTTGTTTATTGCGGTTATGTTGAACATGAAGTTTAAAGGACGTGCAATTGTTAGAGCAATCTTCTTTGTACCAGTTATTTTAAACTCAGCAGCAGTTGCAACTGCATTAGGTAGTGGTGATGCGATTAATGCAATATTGGAGCAACAAGGTATTGGTACTATATTTGATTTAGAATTTTATTTGTTACAAACTGGATTAGCACCATTCTTGATTGGTTTTATTACAGGTTTAATTGCTAGAATCTATGATATTTTAGCACTTGCTGGTGTGCCTATCTTGTTATTTTTAGCAAGTATTCAGTCCATCCCTAAACACTTATATGAAGCAGCTAAAATTGAAGGTGCTACAGCTTATGAAATGTTTTGGTTGATTACATTGCCGAATGTTACACCTCATATCATAACAGTTACAGTCTTTGCTTTAGTTGATACTTTCTTAACATCGCCAGTATCAAGAATTATTAGTGATGAGCTGAATGTTCAACATTGGGGACTTTCTTCAGCAATGGCATGGATATATGTGGGCACAATTGTTGTGTTATTGTTGATTATTGGTGGATTCGCGAAAATCTTTAGGATTGGAGAGTCACACTATGAAAACTAAAGTAATAGAGTATTTCAAAAATAAAATACAGAATATTATGGATTATTTTGGCAATCCAGTTGTTAATATGAGAAGAAAAAGAAAGCTTCAACATATTGCGATGGTGACTGTTCGATCAATATTACTGATTGGTTTATGTTTTGTTATTTTATTCCCAACAATTCAACAGATTTTACAAGCACTACGTGCACCAGAAGATGTTAATAATCCTGCAGTTATTTGGATACCCGAAAATTGGTCATTATTAAATATTAAAATTGCAGCATTGGTTTTGGATTATAAAAATGCTTTGATTAATACGGTGAAACTAAGTTTTATATCTATGATTCTTCAAATAGCATCTACAGCACTTGCTGGTTATGCATTTTCAAGACTTAGATTTAAGGGCAGTAATATACTATTTATATTTGTTATTTTGACGATTATCGTACCACCTCAAGCTTTATCTCTTGCTCAGTATTTCTATTTTAGAGGCATGGGTTTATTAGGTAAAGAGGGATCTATTTATTTAATGAGTGGTTTAGGTATGGGTATTCGTTCTGGTATATTTATTTATATTTTTAGAAGCTTCTTTAGAGGGCTTCCAAAGGAACTAGAAGAATCAGCTATTATTGATGGAGCTAGTGTATTTAGAACATTTTGGAGCGTTATGCTTCCAAATGCAAGAGGTGCAATTGTAACGGTTGGATTATTCGCATTTGTATGGCAATGGAATGATGCCTATTATGTTAAGATTTTTGAAGTTAGTACTGCGAGCTTCCCGTTGTTAACGATGAGATTATTGAATGCTGCTGAAGGGATGTATGCTTCATTATTCTATACCGGAGCATTAAATCTTATTGGTCAAGATGTTTGGGCGAATCCAGTATTCCTTGCGTTAATTTCAAATGTTGCAGCATTACTGATGATGTTACCATTATTGATTATGTATTTATTTGTTCAAAAATCATTTGTTGAATCTATTGAGAGAACAGGTATTGTTGGATAGAAGAGGTTGTTATGAAAGTTGAAAGAATGTTGATGCAGAAATTAAATACAATCGCAGATTGGATTATTCGAATTGTTGTCATCAACATTATGACGATTATTTTGTCAATCCCTATTATCACAATGTATCCTGCAATGTCAGCTGGATATAACTTATTTAATGATTATGTGAATAAAGATGAAGTAAATATATTTAAAGGTTATTTTGGTTACTTTAAAAAAGATTTATGGAAAAAAATAGTTTTAGGATTCGTTTTTGTATTTGCTGCTAGTTTAGGATATGCAAATGTAACTTATTATATAGAGTATTTGAAACAAGATAGTGATTGGTTTTATTTAGCTGGATACTACGTTACAATTGTTCTTTTGCTTGCTGTATTTATAATCACACTATATTCATTTACGGTTATTCGTGTTTATCCTAAGGCAAAATACATGACGATTTATAAACTTTCATTTTATTTAAGTGGTAAATATTTCTTAAAAACAATTTTATTAATCATATCAACTGTCTTACCATTTTTAATGCTTTTAGCACCACTAACTGCTGTGATGTTTGTATTTTCTGGTGTTTCATTAGCCATTTTGATGAATGTTTTATTAACCACTCCAGCAGTAATATATCTTAAGGAACTAGGTGAAAAAAATGTTTAAAGTTGGTATCGAGAATATTGATCAACATATAGAACTGTTTAAAAATAAACGTGTTGGATTAATTACTAACCCAACAGGTGTAACATCAGATTTTACAACAACAATTGAAGTTTTAGCTAACAAAACAAATTTGGTTGCTTTATTTTCACCCGAACATGGTGTAAGAGGAGATCTACAAGCTGGTGTTCATTTGGGTACTTATACAGATGAGAAAACAGGATGTATAGTTTATTCGCTATATGGTGAAACTAGAAAACCAACCAAAGAAATGATGGATCAAATAGACATCTTATGTTTTGATATCCAAGATGTTGGAGCAAGATTTTATACTTATATCTATACGATGGCTTACGCGATGATGGCTTGTAAAGAGTTTGATAAAGAGTTCGTCGTATTTGATCGTCCTAATCCTGTTGGAGGATTAGATGTTGAAGGTAATATATTGGATATTGAGTATCGATCATTTGTTGGATATTATCCATTAACTCAACGCTATGGATTAACATTGGGAGAACTCTCAATGATGTATAATCAAGAATTTGAAATAGGATGTAAGTTACATGTTGTTAAGATGGAAGACTGGAGTAGAGCAGATCATTTTAGTGATTTGAATCGTCATTGGGTTTTACCATCACCGAATATTCCAACAACAGATACTTTATATGCATATTTAACAACTTGTTATTTCGAAGGAACAAATGTTTCTGAGGGAAGAGGTACAGCAAAGCCGTTTTCAATGTTTGGTGCACCGTGGTTGGATGCAGATAAGCTGATTGATGAACTCAAAAAAAGAAGTCTAAAAGGTGTTGAGTTTAGAAAAGTTTATTTCACTCCAATGTTTTCAAAACATAAGGATGATTTATGCCAAGGGGTTGAACTTTTTGTTACTGATGTGAAAGCATATAAGCCAGTTTCAACTGGGTATACATTGATTTACTTAATTAGAGATTTGTTTAAAGAGTTTAAGTTCCTAGATCCATATCGACCAGGTGGTAAGCAAATGATTGACTTATTAACTGGAAGCGATGATATGAAGAATAAAAGATATAGTTTAGATGAAATGCTAGATAAGATTGATAAGGATTCTTTAGAATTTAAGACCAAGAAAGAGAGGTATCACCTATATGAAATATGATTTGAATCAATTGACTTTAGAAGAAAAAATAGGTCAACTCTTTATGTTTGGTTTTGACGCATTAGATATTAATGACCACGCTTTAAAATTGATAAAAGACTATAAAATTGGAAATGTAATCTTATTTGCAAGAAATGTGAAGACTCCAGAGCAAACATTTAAGATGAATCAAAATCTTCAAAAATTAGCCTATGATCAAATCGGAATACCAATGTTTATTAGTATCGATCAAGAAGGTGGTATGGTCTCAAGAATTACTAATGGAGCAACATTCTTTCCTGGTGCAATGACAATAGCAGCAACTAACGATGTCAATAATGCATATTTATGTGGAAAGTTCATGGGCTTAGAATTAAAAAATCTAGGTATCAATATGAACTTTGCACCCGTGTTGGATGTTAATAATAATCCAAAGAATCCTGTGATTGGAGTTAGAAGTTTCTCTGATCAAGCTGATATGGTTTCAGATTATGGAGTTGCATTTATTGAAGGCTTACAAGAAAATATTATAGCAACTGCGAAACATTTTCCTGGCCATGGAGATACACATGTTGATTCTCACTTAGCACTGCCTAAGGTTGAATATGGTATGGACCGTTTAAATAAAGTTGAACTTGTTCCATTTAAAAAAGCAATCAATCAAGGTGTTCAAGCAATTATGAGTTCACATATTAACTTTCCAGCATTAACAGAAAACGGACTTCCTACAACTTTATCTAAAAAATGTATGACCGGTTTCTTAAGAGAAACATTAGGATTTGAAGGATTAATCGTTACAGATGGCATGCAAATGAAGGCAATACAAGATAACTACACAACTGTAGGAGCTTCGTTAATGGCAATTGAAGCTGGTGCTAATATTGTTTGTATATGTCACTCAGAAGAACTTCAAATAAAGGCTGTAGAATACATTAAAGAATCAGTAGAAAATAATAAAGTATCAATCGATATTATTAACGAACGTGTTAGTCGTGTCTTAAGACATAAAGAGAAACTAAATGACATAAACTTTAATGCATCATATACATCTATAAAGCATATCGTTGAAAATAATCAAACAAAATCATTTTCATATGATGTAGTTAAAGATGCATTGACATTAGTTAAAGGAAACCCATTAGAATTGCAAGATTATGCATTATTTATTGGTGTTCGTCCAATCGTTACATCGATTGCTGATGAATCTGATGGAGGATATAGCATCACAAGGTTAATTATCAAACAATTACAAAATATTGATACATGGGATATTTCAATTCAACCTACGAAAGAAGATATTGATGGCATCGTGCAATCTGCAAAGAAGCGCAAACAAGTTGTTTTATGTACATATAATGCAAACATCTACCAAGAGCAAATCGATTTGATTAATAGACTTATTGAGTTAGATATAGACTTTCATGTTATATCTATGCGTAATCCATATGACATGCATTACGCAAAAAAAATCAAAAATTATGTATGCCTATATGAATATACACCTAACTCAATTCAGGTTCTTCTAGAATACTTGAAAGGAGAATTGGTACCAAAAGGTATCATACCTATCGCATATGAATAAATATATTATAGGTATTGATGGTGGAGGAACGAAAACATTAGGAGTTCTCTTTGATATCAAAGGAAATGAACTTAATCGAGTTGAATTAGGATTTTCAAATTTCTCAATTGATGAGCATACAGCAAAAACCAATATTGAAAAAACGATTGAGACACTTATTAAAAATCTAGATCAGGATAGAGAATTGTTCATTCAATTGGGGATTGCAGGATATTCCAAAATTAAACAAAGCACAGAATTTGTTAAATCATTAGAACAAAAATTTAATGCAACTGTTGATTTAGATTCTGATGCGATGATCGCTTTGTACTCTGTCAAACAAGATCAAGATGTAAATGTCATTATGGTCATTGGTGGTACAGGTAGTGTTCTTATGATAAATAATGGAAATCAAGCAAATTTAATTGGTGGATTTGGACATTTACTAGGTGATGAAGGATCGGCATATCATCTTTCCATAGCAGCACTGAAAAAGGTTATTGAAGAAAAAGAAAGTAACCAAAGATTAAGTCCTTTATCAGAAAAAATATTAAAAGAAATCAATGTATTTGATTATCAAGAAATCAAAAATTACGTCTATAACAGAAATAAAAGTGAGATTGCTGCTTTATCTAGATTTGTTGCTGAGTGTGCAATCGAAAATGATGAGGATGCAATTAATCTACTCATTCAAGAAGGTAGATATTTAGCTAAACAAACAATAAATGCATATCATCGTTTGATGAGTAAAGAAAAGATCATTATTGCATTAAGAGGTGGATTTTTACTTAATGCACCTTATGTAAAAGAAACATTAATTAAGGATTTGAATCAAAGTTTAAAGGATTTCGTAATTGATATGAATCCAACCGAGCCGGTTATTGGAGCATATTATTTAGGTTTTCTAAAACTTTCAAAGGGGTGACTAAAATGGTTGATATAAGCAAAATCAGCACAGAAAAAAGAAATGAAAATACGAAAAACATTGATTTAGTATCCACTACAGAGATATTAAAACTAATCAACAACGAAGACAAAACAGTACCATTTGCTGTTGAAAAAGCAATTGATCAGATAACTATTGTTGTTGATCAGGTAACAGAGACGTTTAAAAATGGTGGAAGACTCTTTTATCTCGGTGCGGGAACTAGTGGAAGATTAGGTGTGCTAGATGCAAGTGAATGCCCACCTACTTTTGGTGTTCCAACAGATTTAGTCATCGGTATTATTGCAGGTGGTGACCACGCATTAAGATTTTCCATTGAAGGTGTAGAAGATTCTGATAAACAAGCAGAAAAGGATTTAGAAAAATATAAATTGTCAAAAGATGATTTTGTTATTGGCATTGCAGCTAGCGGACGTACACCTTATGCAATCGGTGGTATTGAGTATGCTAATCGTGTGGGATGTAAAACAGGATGTATAACGACATCTGCAGATTCACAGATTGCTAAGCTTGCAAAATATCCTATTGAGGCTATTACAGGTGCTGAACCACTAACGGGTTCAACACGTATGAAATCTGGTACTGCACAAAAGTTGATTTTAAATATGATTACAACAGCATCAATGGTTAAAATTGGTAAAGTATATGAAAACTTAATGATTGATGTGCAAATGTCAAATGATAAATTAATATCAAGAGCTCAACGTATCGTTATGGAAGTTACCGGCGTAAGTCAAGAGATTGCAGAAGAATACTTAAAGAAACACAACTCTGTTAAACATGCTATTTTCGGTATTATATCTAACATTGAAGATAAAAAGACAATCGAAGAGCTACTCAAAGAACATAACGGAAATATTCGTGAATCTTTAAAAAGCAAAAGAAAAAAATAAGGTATATGGTGTAAAGCATGAAAATTATGATTTGTAAGGACTACGATGAAGTATCTAAAAAAGCTGCTTCGATAGTGATTAAAGAAATCAAAAAAAATCCAGATCTCAAGATTGGTCTTGCGACTGGGTCGTCTCCAATAGGTTTATATAAGAATCTTATTGAGGCGTATCAAAAGAATAAAATATCATTTAAGAGTGTTGTTTCTTACAACCTTGATGAATATATAGGAATAGATAGAAGTCATCCCCAAAGCTACTATTCTTTTATGTATGAAAATTTATTTAAACATATCGATATGAATGATGACAATATCCATATTCCTGATAACGATATTGATAGAATTGATCATTTAGCAGAAGACTATAATCAAGTGCTTCATGATAATCAACTTGATATTCAGATTTTAGGGATTGGAACCAATGGTCATATTGGGTTTAATGAACCAGGTACTCCATTAGGAAACGAAACATTTATTGTTACACTTGATGAGCAAACAAGAATGGATAACTCAAGGTTTTTTAATAGTATTGACGAAGTACCTAAGTTTGCTATTACGATGGGTATAAAAAATATTATGTATTCTAAAAAAATTGTACTTATCGCTTCAGGTAAAGAAAAAGCAAAGGTTATACATAAAATGATTAAAGGTAAAGTTACAAAAAATTTACCAGCATCAATTCTACAACTTCACCCTGATTGCACCGTCATTATTGATGAGCAAGCAGCAAGTAAATTAAAATAAAAAAATGGTTGAAAAAGAAGTAATTCTGATATCAAAATTGATATGTGAATTATTTTTTTGCACAACCACCAACAAATATTTGCTTTGTTAAATATTGATATTCTCCAATTTGAAATCCATTTTCAACTAAAGAGGATCTAATATCTCTATTTAAATTACATCCAGATGAAATTTTTCTCCAAACAGGATTGATCCAATTAAAAATTGTTCTTAAAGACTTCTTTTTTGGATGGATATGCTCTATGAATAAGAGTTTACCATCGTCTTTAAGAACTCTTTTTATTTCTTGTAATCCTTGATTAACATCTTTTACAGTACAAAACACTAAAGTAAAAATGACTGTATCAAATGAAGCGTTTGGGAAAGGTAAATCTTCTACAGATGTTTTGTTTATTTTAATTTTATTAATTGAGTCATGTTTTTGTACTCGTTTGATTAATCTTTTGTCTATATCAATGTCAGTAATAACTAATGAATCAATGACGTCAAAATGATATTGCTTAAGATTTAAACCAGTACCACCACCAATTTCTAAAACACTCCCTGATGCCTTAGTTAATATGCTTCGCCGAGCCTTGCGTAAAAATCTTTTTTCAAATAAGTACATAAATGAATCATAAAATGAGACCATTATATAATACCTCCTTCATTAGGAATCCTTGAACCGAGTTATACTTGAGATTAAAAACGTTTTATAAGAATCATTTAATCGTTTTTGATAATGTAACTACCTATTTTGTAACATATCGCCAAAAATATAAGAATCTTATTGTCTTTAATAAACAATGAAAAAAAGCACTTTACCTATTATAATGGAAATACGAGGTGATACGATGAAATATCTATTTAAGAATGCAAATTTGGTTCATGAAAATCAAGTTGTAGATCTTTATACAGAAGATAATCAAGTCTTTATCTCAAAAAGCAATGGCAATGAAAAGCAATATGATCAAGTCATTGACTTAGAAGGTCGCATTGTAATTCGCGGTTTTAGTGATACGCATATGCATCTTGATAAAGCATTGATTGGTGAAAAAGTTATTAATCATAGCGGTACATTAGATGAAGCAATTAAAATCATGACGAAATATAAACCCGAAATGACTGATCAAGACATTGAGGAACGTATGAAACGTGTTATTGATTGGGCTTATGAAAATGGTACAAGGTTCCTAAGAACTAATATTGATATTGATAAAGGTATTCAACTAAGAAGTTTTAAAATTATTCAAAAGCTTAAGGAACAATACAAAGATACAATGATTATTGAAAGCATTGCGTTTCCTCAAGAAGGATTCTTGGATGAAGAAGAAAATTTTAAACTTTTAGAACAAGCATTAAAAGAAGGTGCAGATGTTCTAGGCGGTATTCCAGCTTTTGATCACGATCCGCAAAAACATCTATCTAGACTCATGGAACTCGCTGTGAAGTACGATGTTGACTTAGATGCTCACATTGATGAAACAGATGACCCAAATGTCTTAACGATTAAGGATTTAATTAATCTTACAAGAAAACACCATTATGAAGGAAGAGTAACTGCAGCACACTGTTGTTCATTAGCTGCAAATTTCTCAGAAATTGTAGATCCAATTTTAGAAGATGTTAAGAAGCTGAATATTAATATCGTACCGCTACCAAGTACAAATTTATATTTGCAAGGTAGACAAGATGTGAAAAACATTAGAAGAGGGATTGCTCCAATTAAAAAAATGATGCATGATTTTGGTATCAATGTTGCAATCGGCTCAGACAATGTGCGTGATCCATTTAACTGTTTCGGTAATGCCAATCCTTTAGAAACAGCATTGATTGCTGCGCATGGTGCTCATATGGGTGCTACACAAGATTTTAAAGGGTTATTCGATGCAGTAAGTGTGAATGGTATGAAGATTATGAAACAAGACTATCATATCAATCAATCGAAATTTTTCGTGGTCGTGGATTCAAAAGATCCAAGAGATGCGATAATTTCTCAAAGTAAAGTATTCGGATTTTATGAGTCTGGCAAATTTGTCAAAGATTAAATAGCCCCCCCAGAAAAGAGTGACATTGATTTTATTTCAATGGCATTCTTTTTTATTTATCATTTTCCATCAAGTTAATATGCACATATAAAGCTAAATATAAATCAAAGAAATGCGAACGATGATTATTGATTCTATAGCCTAGTTTTTCAATTACAGATAATCTATATTTAAGTGAATTAGGATGAATAAATAAGGATTCAGCTGTATTTTTGATTGAAAAGCGACACTGAATATACTTGTATAAAGTATTAATTAAAGGTAAGTTAGTTTTTTGCTCATACTCTAATAATTTTCCAATGATAGGATGTGAAAATGACCTTAAGTCATCATAACTCAATGTTTTAAGTAAAGTCATCAACCGAACATGATTTTCATTGAATATATCTAAATCTATCATTCTAACTTTTGCATTATTTACAGTTTTTGACAAGATAGCAAATACCTTTGGTATTTCATGTGCTTGATCTATTGGATTTGAGTAAGCTAATTTTAGTGTTATATCTGGGATCTCATTTTTAACTCGATCATATATTTTTTCTACAGCAGCGGCATTATTGGCTTCATAAGATGTATTAACGATAAACAATATAAATGCATCCATAAAAATGTATCTTACATTTTTTTGATTAATTTTAAGTTGTTCTACTATCGATCTTAAGATGACATGAACGGATTGTTCTTCCTTATGTTTACCACTAATTGAAAACAATAGAAGAAACAAGGGAAATTGAACGTCCCAATTATAGAATTTTGAGACCTCCATCAATTCTTCATTTGTATTGTAATTTGAGGTAATATTACTAACAAATCCTAATAAGAATTGATTTTGTCGCATAAAATTTTCTCGCTTTTTTTGATAAACGAAAATCGACACCATTTTATAAATTTCAGCATAGTTATATAAAATATACCTTTTTTCCTCACCTGTGAGTAGGGCAAGACGATATATAACTTCATCTTGATACTCTACATTTGTAACATACAATAGGTGATTGTTATCTTTAACTAACGTATTAGCAGGATGTTGGTATTTGGCATAATATGAAGCAATCAAATCACTTGAATAATATAATTTGTCATCTAAAGGACTTTGAATTAGTATATCTAGGTCATCAATACGTTTTACACTTTCGACGAGTTTACCTATAGATGGCTCACTACCTATAGTTCTAAGCATATCAGAGTAAAAAGAAGCAAAATTGCTTTTACTAAACTCGCTCCCTTGTAACTCACTGAGTATTGCGTTAAATATAGTTGATAAGTTTGCATCATAATTTAGTGTAATGATAGGTAAATGCAGCTGATCAGCCAACGCAATAATTGATTTGGGAATCTCATCAACGTAACGATGAATCTTCACCATAATACCCGACACCTTTTTCTCGTCTAAGATATGGAGAAGCTTTTCAAATAAACTTATATCCTGTTTAATTGGATAAAGAGTAGTTAAAATGAGTGAATTTTCGATAACATATTTCTCAAATTCAGGAGTTTCTAAAACAGATACACTTGATACAGTTCGATTCAAGTGATCTTTACCAGCTATTATTTCAAAAGATTCAATGACGTTGATGTTTAATAGTTTATCAAGCGTTATCATAAATTCACAACCTTTCCTTCTTAATTGTATCAAAATCACCCGTTAAATGCTTGTATTTTGTTCATAATCTATATAAATCGACGCACTTATTTGGTGTTTGTCGACATATACATAATGAAAGCGCTTTGATATACTTTAAGTATAGATAACCATATTTTTAGAAAGGTAAGGTGAAATAATGCAAAAAGTTGAAGTACATCGCATACCGATGTCATCGCCAGACGATTTACGTTCCTTTGAAAAACTTATAGATGACAAAGTCATCGATCCTAAGCAATTGATTGCTGTTTTGGGTAAAACTGAAGGCAATGGATGTGTTAATGATTTTACAAGAGCATTATCAACGATGGCTTTTCGTTCTTTTTTAGCTAAAAAAATGGATATGGCTGAAAAAGATGTTGTTCATAAAGTCGCTTTTGTTATGTCTGGTGGTACTGAAGGTGTCATGTCACCTCATGCAACTGTGTTTACAAAACAAGATGTATCAGGAAACAAAAGGAAAGATAAATCTCTTGTAGCATCTTCTGGATATACTAGAGATTTCTTACCAGAAGAAATAGGTACAGTAGCAATGGTTGAAGAAGTTGCCAGGGTTGTCAAAGAACTGATGAATGATGCTGGTTTAGAAAGTGCTGACGATGTTCATTTTGTACAAATCAAGTGTCCTCTTTTAACATCAGAACGTATAAAAGATGCTAGTAAAAGAGGGAAATCGGTAGTTGTGACTGACACATACAAATCTATGGGGTACTCTCGTGGTGCTTCAGCACTAGGAGTTGCTTTAGCTTTAAATGAAATACCTAAAGATAAAATAACAGAAGATGTAATATGTAAAGATTGGTCTTTATATTCAGATGTTGCATCTACATCTGCGGGCATTGAGTTGATGAATTGCGAAATTATCGTAATGGGAAACTCATACGATTCAGCATCAAATCTATCCATAGGACACAGTGTAATGAAGGATGCAATCGACTTGAAAGCAGTAATCGAAGCAATTGAAAGTGCTGGTATGAAAGTTGATAAACTACCATCTGATGAGCAATGCAAGAATATTGTCAATGTTTTAGCTAAAGCAGAAGCAAGCACAACTGGCGAAGTTAGAGGAAGAAGAAATACAATGTTAACAGATTCCGATATCAATCACACGCGACATGCAAGAGCAGTTGTAAGTAGTATTGTCGCGGCAGTTGTTCAAGACCCTATGGTCTACATTTCTGGTGGTGCTGAACATCAAGGACCTGATGGTGGAGGTCCAATAGCCGTTATTATTAAGAAATAAGAATATTAATATAATAAAAAAAATAGAAAGAGAAAGGTAAATATTTATGGAACTTATACTTTTGATACTCCCTTTAGTTGTTATTATTTTTTTCCTAGTTAGAAAAAGACATATGCTTGTAGCAGGATTTATGGGAGGAATAACAGCGATTATTATCTCATGGATTCTTGTTGGAATGGGAACACTAGAAACCGGTATTAAATTTACAGATATGAATGAACTGATTATCGGTGTTGGTGTTCGTGATATGCTTTCAAGATACCTGACTCCAGTTATGTATGCAGCAACAGCTGTAATGATTTCTAGAGCAGGTAGCATTAAAGCATTAATTGAAGGTCTTAATAGACTTTTAAAAGGTAAATTAGCTTGGTTAGCAGCATCTATCGTTTTAGTACAAGGTATTGCTACATATATGGCTGGTTTAGGTGCTGGTAATACTATGGTTATTGCTCCGTTAATGCTAGCAGCCGTTGGATTTATTCCTGGAGTTGTTGCTGCGATGGCAGTTGCAACTGCAGTAGGTTTTACTACATCACCTGCGTCAACAGAAACGAGTTTCACTGCAACTGCAGCTGGAATGGAAGTTGGTGCTTTTGCTAACTTAATGTTACCATTTACAATTATTGTATTCTTGTTAGCAGCAGGATTAGCATTCTACTCAGTTTACAAAAGAGGAAATATGGTGCGTGTAGGCGAACAAGAAGAATCAGAATTTACAAACATGCCATCAAAACAATTATGGCAAATGGTTATTCCAGCTCTAGTATTCCTTGTATTCGTTGTTTTAGGTGGGGCATTTAATAGATTATTCCCAATTCCAATCATTGTTCCTATTATAAATGTTTTAACAGCAGCAATCTTAACGATTATCTTTTGTAAAGTCACACCAGACGATGCTGGAAGAAACTTAATAGATGGTTCAAAATTTATTTTAACAACTCTATTTGGTGTTGGTATCTTCTTAGGTTTCATTAATCTAATTGGATTCCTTGGAACATTTAGTGAACTTGCTTCATTAGTAGGTCAAGCACCTGAATGGTTAGTCATTTTCTTAGCTTGTGTTTTAGGATTTACTATCGCAATTCCTTCTGGAGCATTTGCAGCTGGTGTATTAACATTGATTTTACCTACATTATCACTTATACCTGGATTAACACCTCTAGCATTTGGATTAATCGCAATCTCTGTCGGTTTGGGTACTCAAATTAGTCCGGTTCAAATCAATGTTGCTGCACTTAGTGATGGATTTCAAGTTTCTATTATGGACATTATCAAAGGTAACATGAGATATGTACTAAGTTTTGGTGCAGCAATAGCAGTCGTTGCTTTAGTTGTAGGTATACTATAATATAATCAATAAAAAACAAGTAAAATTGTGTTGAAGAAAAGAATAAAGGGATCTTTATGATAATAAGCATCTTTGCTTGTTTTCCAACGAGATTCCTTTATCTTTAAATTATATGAGGTGAAGCCATGAGTGATGAAACTAGAAACACATCATTGATATATGACGTCAATGACAAACCAAGAAGTGTAAAAGATTTGTTCATTTATACAAGTCAATGGATTATGATTATGTTTTACCCTGTTGTATGGGGTTACTCTATCGTTGGATTAGGTTTAGGTTTAACTGGTGAGGAACTTGGATTATATATGATTCGTGTTGTCTTTATGATAGGTGTGGCTACACTTGTTCAAGTTTCATTTGGACATAAGTTATCGATGATCTCTGGTCCAAATATAATACCATCACTAGCTATTGTTGCTGCTTTCAGTATAGGTGGTAAAGATTACGCACTCCAATCATTTAATGCTTATATTTTTGCTGGACTTTTGGTCGCTATTTTAGGATTTTTTGGTGTGTTTAGCCATATTGGAAAGGTTTGGACTCCGCTGACATCAGGTGCAATGATTATGATGGTTGGATTATCAACAAGCATGGTTGGAGTAGGACTAATCGCAAATCAAAATGCCTCACTTCCTTTTTATGTAGGTATTGCATTAGCCTTAATATGCGGATATTTATCTATTAAGGGTAAAGGCATGTTGGCAAGTGTACCCGTGTTAATAACGATATTTTTAGGATATATTATTTTTATGCTAACGGGTAGATTTGATTGGGAACTTGTTAGAAGTATGCCTACATTTACACTTCCACAAGTTTTTCCATATGGAACTGCATTTCCACCAATTGATCTTATCATTATCATGATTATCGTAAACATTTTTTCCGCGATTAACCTATATGGTAATATTCAAGGATACTCAAGTATCGTTAAAGTTAAAAGAGACCTAAAAGCAGAAAAACGATACTTCTCAATATTTGGTATGGTTGAAGGTGTTGTAACATCAATCTTTGGAGTACCAAGCCATGTAGCATATGGTGAAAATTTAGGATTTGTTTTGTTAACAAGAATTGCTTCACGAATATTCTTAATTATAGCGAGTTCGGTTTTCATTTTAATGAGTTTCTTTGGGAATATTGGCGGTATTATGGCAGCCATGCCTAGTGCAGTTGCTGGTGCGGTGTTGCTAGGTGTTGCTAGTACCTTAATTGGTATTGGGGCAAAACAATGGCAAAGTGCCAAAGTGTTCGAAACAAGAGAGATATTTATAGTCGGATTCTCCATATTCTTAGCATTTGGTTTAGCGGGCTTACCAGCAGAATTTTATAACACAGTTCCAAGACTTGTAGGAACTTTGTTTAAAAATCCAGTTATTACTGTGATTATATTTGTGGTATTTTTAGAACAAGTCATATTTAGAAATGAAAGAAGTATAAAAATAGTAAAGGAGAATGAATAATGGGAAATATAAGAACTTATGAACCGTTTTATGATAAAAATAGAGAAAAAACATTAGAAAAAGTAACAGAAGCTTACGAAAAGTTTAAGAAAACAAAAACATTTGAATTTCCTAGATGGTTATATGGAGAGCCAATAGGTAAATTAATCAAAGTTGAAGTTGAAGATTGTCCAACATTTGGAGATACTGCATATGTTGAAATGGATACAGCTAGAACCGCATTCTTATCGATAGACATGCAAACAGATTTCTGTGGAAAAAAAGGGTATGTTGATGTTATGGAATACGATTTATCATTGACTGCACAAGCTCTTGATCCAATAGAAGACGCACTAAAAGCTGTAAGAAAAACAGATATGAAAATTATCCATACCAGAGAAGGACATAGTCCTGATCTTTCTGACGCACCATTTAATAAAATACTAAGAAGTAAAATAATTGGTAAAGGTGTAGGTATTGGTGATACACCAGAAGGTGGTATGGGAAGACTATTGGTTAGAGGTCAAAAAAACTGGGATATTCATGAAAGACTTTATCCACTTCCTGGTGAATATGTGATAGATAAGGCTGGTAAAGGTGCATTTGGATCAAGTACGATTCATATGTTGTTAAAAAACTTAGGGGTAACACATCTTGTTATCAGTGGTATTACGACAGATGTCTGTGTACATACAATCATGAGAGAAGCTAATGATTATGGTTATTGGTGTATCTTAATGAAAGATGGTACTGGAGCTACTGATTATGACAATCACTGTGCAGCGATTAAATCTATCAAGATGCAAGGTGGTGTGTTTGGAAACGTTACAGATTCTAAACGCTTTATTAAGGCACTTGAGAGCACTAAATAATAAAATATAATAGACGAAATTTACTAGAAGTTACGAAATGGTGGGTTAAATGATAGAAGCTAATATTATATCCATTGACAATGAAATGTTAAATGAACTTAAACAAAATAACGCATTTGTCTATGCGATACATCATCACTCATTACACCTCAAAGTAGGTGAGAAAATAATGACACTCGGTTGTCAAATAACGAGTGGAAGACACCATATTGTTATTGATTCAAATTTAAGATTCAAAAATATAGGGTTAAAAACAAATGAAAAAGTTATCGTCGATCAACAAACAATAAAAATTGGATCATACATTTTTCATATCAACGATCTAGATATTCATTTGTTTAGACCCTATAAAAAAACATATAAGGTTAATGATGATGTTAGAACATTATTAAAAAGACTTGAAAAGATGATTGATAAAGAACAAAAACATCATCTTTTTATCCATGGTAATCACCCAGTAGAGACTTATGTATTAGAAAAAATAGAGGCATTCTTAAACAATCAAAGTTTTGAAAATGCTATTAAACTTGTTGGCTTAGGTCAAGGGTTAACGCCATTAGGTGATGATATTATTGTCGGGTATATTTTGGGTATAAATACATTGGGTTTAACAATACCTTGGGTAGAAAATATAATTGAAATAGCGAAGGTAAAAACCAATCTGTTTAGCAAGCAAAATCTAGAAGATGCACATTTAAAACTATATCCGACAATATATATTCAACTGATTGAAGATTTATTTATCAATAAAAAAATAGATCATGCAGAAGACTTCATCAACATCGGAGATACTAGTGGTGTTGGTATATTAAAAGGTTTTTTGTATGGTATAAGAGCAGGTGAGAAAAATGAAAGATTATAAAGTAATAAAAAATGCATATTATGACTCTGTCACACTCATGGGAACAACAATAACAATCAAAAAGGAATTAAACCTTAAAGATCTTGTTATGTTTATGGGAACTGATATGAATAAAGATATGATTAAGTCTGTCGGTTTGTATGATTCGCAATTTGATAAAGCTACACCTAATGATCTGTTATTAGCTGTTGAAATGAATGAGAAAAACGACCAATGGGCAGAACAGGTCATTGATCAATTATCAAACCAAAACAGTAAATCAGATCAAAGTGAAACAGTCTACAAAACAATTTCTCAAGCAAAAAATGATAAAGACAGCAATATCGCAATTATAAGTATTCCTGGGATATATGCAGCACGAGAAGCATATAAAGCATTAGATAATAATATGCACGTCATGTTGTTTAGTGATAATGTTGATGTAGAGGATGAAATTGCATTAAAGAATTTGGGCATAGAAAAGGATCTTTTAGTCATGGGACCCGATTGTGGAACTGCAATCATTAATGGTAAAGGATTGTGTTTTGCCAATCAAGTCAATAAAGGAAACATTGGATTAGTAGCAGCAAGTGGTACTGGATTACAAGAAGTAACTGTTATTATTGATAGATTTGGTGGAGGTATTACACAAGCTATTGGTGTTGGTGGACGTGATTTATCAAAAGATGTGGGTGGAAAAATGATGTTAAAGGGTATTGATGCCCTAGTTGAAGATGAAAATACAGAAGTCATCGTTTTGATTAGTAAACCACCTCATCAGTCTGTTTTAGATAAAATTTTGGATAAGTTAAAGACAATTAAAAAACCAGTTGTTTTATGCCTTTTAGATGCTAAAGTTGATATTGAATTGAAACATGTTCATTTCACATCAACTTTAACCGAAGGAGCTCAAAAAGCATTAGAACTGATTGGAATAGAAACAATGGATCTATTATCAATAGATGATGAAACTAGAAATTTAATCAAAAATGAACGTAAACAATTAGCAAAAGGGCAAGACAAGGTTAAAGGATTATTTTGTGGTGGCACATTAACTTCTGAGGCATTGAGCATATTGAGAACTGATTTAAAAGATATAACAAGTAATGTAGCAAAGAAGGATCATGAAAAAATGAAAGATCCTAAGAAAAGTTCTGGTCATAATCTAGTGGATTTAGGTGACGATATATTCACTCAAGGTAAGCCACATCCAATGATTGAACCAATGATTAGACTAGATCGAATTCTAGAAGAAGCTAAACTAAAAGAAACAGCTGTTATTCTACTAGATTTTGAATTAGGATTAGGTTCTCATGAGGATCCAGTAGGCGTCACCATTGAAGCACTTGATGAAGCTAAACAAATTGCTAAAGAACAAGATAGATATTTAAGTATAGTAGCATATGTTTGTGGGACAAACAAGGACCATCAAGGCCTGGAAAGATCAGAGCAATTATTAAAAGAACATGGTGTCATTGTGGCAAAAACTAATGCACATGCAGCCATGATTGCTAAACATATTGTAGGAGGTGTGTTTAAGTGAGTACTAAACAATTATTTAATGAAGAGCTAAGAGTTGTAAATATCGGATCTCCTTCATTTAAAAAAGACTATGATACACAAAATATTGATTATGTTCATCTTGAATGGAAACCTCCAGCATCAGGTAATATTAAATTGATTAAACTGTTAGATCAAATATATCCTATGAAAGAACTTATTGAAAAAGCTAATGAGGAAGTTGTCGAAAAAATTAAAACAGCTGAAGCTAAACTAATAGGCGTACAAAAAGCAATTGATGTTATTCCTAAAATGACAAATCATACGATACTACATTCAGGACCACCTATCAAATTTGATAAAATGGCTGGGCCAATGAGAGGTGCAATTATTGGAGCACTTATTTATGAAGGGTTAGCAAAAGATCAAGATGAAGCAACTAAACTCGCAAAATCTGGAAAGATTATTTTTGATAGTGCACATCATCATCAGGCTGTTGGACCAATGGCAGGTGTTATTTCACCATCTATGCCTGTCCACATCTTATATAACGAAATCCACGAAAATTATAGCTATTGCACAATAAATGAAGGTTTAGGAAAAGTATTAAGATATGGTGCTAACAGTAAAGAAGTTATAGAACGATTGAAGTTTATCGAAAAAACAGTTATGCCTGTACTTAATCAAGCCATAAAACTAGCAGAAGGAATTGATGTTAAATCAATCATCACTCAAGCACTACACATGGGCGATGAATGCCATAATAGAAACAAAGCATCATCCGCAATTTTCTTAAGAGAAATCGCAAGTTATATTGTTCAAACCGATTATTCAAACGAAGAAAAACAAAAAACGATTGAGTTCATTAAAAATAATGAACATTACTTTTTGAATTTATCAATGCCGTACTGTAAACTCGCATTAGACAGTGCAAGAAATACAAAGTATTCAACAGTGTTAATAGCAATGAGTAGAAATGGTGTAGTTTTCGGAATTCAATTGGCACATAGTGATGAATGGTTTACTGCACCAGCAAATTATGTAAAAGGTTTAATGTTCCCTGGTTTTAAAGAAGATGATGCTGCACCAGATATCGGTGATAGTTCAATTACTGAGACTTGCGGAATAGGAGGATTTGCTATGGGTGGAGCACCAGCAATTGTTCAATTTGTAGGAGGTGCTGTCAAGCAAGCCTTTGACTACTCAAAAGAAATGCATGAAATTACAACTGGAAAACACCAAGTGTTCACATTACCACCATTAGACTTTATGCAAACAGCATTAGGGATTGATATGGTTAAGGTTATCGATACTGGTATATTACCAATTATTAATACAGGTATGGCACATAAAAAAGCAGGTGTCGGTCAAGTTGGGGCAGGGTTAGTAAATCCACCAATGGAGTGTTTTGAAAAAGCACTTGAAAGTTTTTCTAAATCAATCATGAAGGAGTAAAAAAATGAAAATATTAGTTGCATTAGGTGGTAATGCTTTAGGTGATACGCCAACAGAGCAGTTAGCACTTGTTAAACACGCATCACAAAGTATCGCAGATTTAATACAAGATGGACATCATGTCACTATTGTTCATGGAAATGGACCTCAAGTAGGCATGATTCAAAGTGCATTTGAAGTTAGTAAAGAAACAAAGAAAACGGATTATTTAATGCCACTTCCTGAATGTGGAGCTATGAGTCAAGGTTATATTGGATACCATTTGCAAAATGGTATATATAATGCTCTAAAAGAAAGAAATATCAACAAACAAGTTGTCACTGTAGTCACACAGACGCTTGTTGATGTAAAAGATCCAGCATTTAAAAACCCATCCAAACCCATTGGCAAGTTTTATAAAAAAGAAGAAGCAGATTTGATGATAAAAGAAACTGGATTGTCAATGGTCGAAGATTCAGGTAGAGGATATCGCTTAGTTGTTCCAAGTCCTAAGCCAATTGATATCATCGAAAAAGATGTCATTCAGACCTTAATTGACAACAATCACGTAGTTATTGCATCGGGTGGAGGAGGTATACCTGTTATTCAAAAAGACACACTCGTTGGGGTCAACGCAGTTATTGATAAAGACTTAAGCAGTTCTAAGCTTGCCGAACTAATCAGAGCGGATATTTTTGTTATCTTAACAGCGGTGAACAAAGTAGCGATAAATTTTGGTACACCACAACAAAAAGACTTATCAAAGATATCAGTTAAAGAAGCAAAAAACTATATAAAGACAGGTGAGTTTGGTAAAGGTAGTATGGAGCCAAAAGTTCATGCTGCAATCAGTTTTGTAGAACATAACCCAAATGGGAAAGCTATTATAGCGAGTCTTGAAGAAGCTGCTTTGGCAATTAAAGGAGAGTCAGGAACTGAAATATATGTAGGAGAATAAATGAAAGGCGATTATCGCCTTTTTCAAGGAGGAAGAAAATATGCCATTTCAAGTATTTAACCATCCACTTATGAAACATAAAATGACAATTATTAGGAATAAGGATTGTGGGACAAAAATGTTTAGAGAGGTTGTAGAAGAACTTTCAGCACTTATGGTTTTTGAAATCAGCAGAGAATTGCCGCTTAAGACTGTTGATGTTGAAACTCCAATAGCAAAAACCAAAGGATACGAGCTAGCCCAAGACATCGTTATTGTACCGATATTACGTGCAGGTCTTGGTATGACACAAGGTATACAAAATCTCATTCCATCATTAAAAATTGCCCACGTAGGTATGTATAGGGATCCGGATACACTTATACCACATGTTTATTATGCAAAGTTTCCAGGGAATATCAAAACAGCAAAAACATTTATACTAGATCCTTTATTAGCAACTGGTGGAAGTGTTCTAAGAACTATTGATTTTCTCAAAGAAAAAGGTGTTCAAGATATTACAGTTTTATCAATTATCGGTGTCATGCAAGGTATTAATAAAATACTAGAGGAACATCCAGATGTCAATATTTATTTAATAGCTCTAGATGAGAAACTTAATGATCATGCATACATTGTTCCTGGATTAGGAGATGCGGGAGACCGTCTGTTTGGAACGAAATAAGAACTTCAATAAATAGATGATTTTATTATGTAAAAACGACAAGTTTCCACATTTTCCACATGGAAACTTGTTGTTTTCATGTTTATTGTATATAATACTTATTAAGAGGTGACTGAATATGGCAAGTATTATAGATGTAGCGAAAAAAGCAGGTGTTGGGATTGCTACTGTCTCAAGAACTATAAACAATTCTGGATATGTAAAAAAAGAGACCAGAGAGAAAATTGAAAGAATCATCAAAGAAGTGGGTTATGTTCCAAATGAAATCGCCAGAAGTATGACATTGCAGAAAAACAATATTGTAGCTTTTATTCTACCCAATAGTACACATCTATTTTTTGGTGAGCTTCTATATTATGTAGAAGAAGAATTGTATAATCAGGGTTTTAAGATGATGATATGTAACTCTAGTATGCAAACCGAAAAAGATTTATCATATATTGATTTACTTAAAAAAAATAGAGTTGATGCCATTATACTTCTTACGAATAATGATGTCGAATCTCAACTAGATAAAAGATTGCCTATTGTATCATTTGACAGAAAATTTGATGGAGTTCCCTTCGTATCGAGCGATAATCACGCTGGTGGTGTTATGGCTGCCAAACATTTGATTAAAAAAGGGTGCAAAAATATAATGTTTATCGGTGACGACGCACAAGGTTTACATACTAATGTCTCAACAGAGGTTAGCAAAAGACGAATTGGATTTTTGGAAGAACTAAAAAGAAATGGTATTGATAAAGTAATAAATATTGAATACCCTTTGGGAAATTATATATACATACCAGACTATGTACACGAACTAATTCAATCCCACCCCGAAGTTGATGGTATATTCTGTATCAGTGATGCTGTAGCTGCAGAAGTAATTCTAAACCTTGAAAAAAATGGAAAAAAAATCCCAGAGGATGTAAAAGTTATAGGGTTTGATGGAGGAAGATCGTTCATTAATTTAGGAAAAAGAATAACGAGTATTGGTCAATCTCCAAAGTTGATTGCTGAAGCCATCTCAGAAATAATCGTCAAATATTATTTAAAAGAAAAAGTAGAAAATATAATTGTTCCAGTTTACTTCCAAAATGGAGACACGGCATGACCGTGTTTTTTTTGAATTGACAGCGCTTTCAAGAGGTGATATAATATCTATAACAACAATGGAAAGGTTTTCATAAAGAAATTATAGTTATCTTTTTATGAGACCTGTTTATTATATTAAAGTATGGAAAGGTTTTCATAAAATATTAGGGGTGCTTATGAAATCTACTGAAAAGAGTAAAAGAGCATTAATTAACAACCGTTATTTGCTTAACTCACTTAAAAATTTGCCTAAACTTGTATCACTCATTATTATAACGTTTTTTGTTATTCTATCACTTCCGGTTGTTGCTTTAATTAAATTAATAGTTAGATTTAAAAATCCTGAATTTATGCGCTTTCGTGTAATTAAAAAAAGAAATTATATATCAACTTATATACTTAATGAATGGTATGGTGAAAAAGAAAGAGCGCAATCTAGACGTGTTTTTGTCTATTTCTTATTTCCAGCCCTTTTTTCCTTTGTTTTATTTGTCATCTTTCCATTTGTACATGGTGTTTTTTTGTCATTTACGAATTGGGATGGTTTAAACACTGGAAGAGAAGAGTTCGTAGGATTGTTGAATTATCAGACAATTTTTTCAGATCTAAGATTCATGTACTCTCTTTATAGAACTATACTTTATTCGGTATTGAATATTTTTGCTATTAATTTAGTTGCTTTTGGGTTAGCTCTTTTAGTAACCCAAAAACTGAAATTTAAAAATGTATATAGAGCAGGTTTCTTTATGCCTAATCTAATTGGTGGATTGGTCTTGGGTTATATTTGGCAGTTTATTTTTAACAGAGCAGTGACAACATTCGGACCCGCATGGCAAACATCATTATTGGTGAACGGAACGACGGCTTTATTCGCATTAATCTTTGTAGTAACATGGCAATATGCAGGTTATATAATGATGATTTATATTGCAGCAATACAAAACATTCCAGAAGACTTAATTGAAGCTGCAACCATAGATGGAGCAAACGCATTACAAAGATTGAAATCTATAACATTTCCGATGGTTGCACAAGCATTTACTGTTGCAATGTTTTTGACTTTAATTACATCATTCAAACAATATGATACAGTTGTCTCATTGACTCAAGGTGGACCACCGGAATTAATGCCAGTATGGTTTGGGAATCTATTTGGAGCATCCAGTCAAATCCCGGTAAATTCCACTTCATTAGTCTCCATGAACATTTTCCAAACAGCATTTACTAACTATGAGTTGGGAATCGGGCAGTCAAAAGCTATTATATTTTTCGTATTTTTATTAATTATCTCACTCTTACAGGTTTACTACAATAAGAGAAAGGAGATAGAATTATGACAAAAAACGTGAAAATGAAGAAAAGTAAACATTTTGTCTCCAAAAAGATATTAATAATTCTACTTGAAGTGTTTTCAATTGCTTTGTTAATGGCTTTCTTTTTTCCTTTCTTCTTAGTTATTGTTAATTCTGCAAAACCGATGTCAGAGATTCGTTTAAGACCATTAACTATGCCAGATAATTGGAGTAATCTTTATTATAATTTTATTGAGATTTTAGGTAGAAGAAATGTTGATTATTTTAGATCATTCTTTAATTCAGTGATTATCACTACAACAAGTTTGGTTGCAATAGGAATATCTAGTGCAATGGCTGCTTGGGTTTTAGTGAGAACTAAAACGAAATTATCTTTTTGGATTTTTATGTTTTTCTTAGCCGGAATGGTTATTCCATTTCAAGTTGTTATGTTACCGCTCACTAGATTGCTACAGACACTAAGGAATCAAACAGGAATCCCATTTAAAGATACTTTTCATGGTGTTGTTCTAGCTTATGTAGGGTTTGGTGCACCACTGTCAATTTTCTTATTTCACGGCTTTATTAAGTCGATTCCAGTAGACATTGAGGAAGCTGCGATTATTGATGGGTGTAGTAAGGCGCAGGTGTTCTTCAAAGTTGTATTACCTATTTTAAAACCAATCTTTGTAACTTTGTTGGTTCTAAATGGTATGTGGATTTGGAATGACTATTTGTTACCAGTCCTAGTAATTGGTCTTGGTGGAGATATGAAAACTTTGCCATTATCAGTCGCAAATCTTGCAGGAAATTACGAGAAGGAATGGGGACTTATTTTAACTGCTGTATTAATGGCAGCTTTGCCAATATTAATCATGTTCTTCTTTGCTCAAAAACATATTATTAGAGGAATGACGTCAGGGGCGATTAAGTAGTGAGAAAAAAACTTATTATAATTGATTTGGATGGTGTTATAACTTCAACAACTGATGAACACTTTAGTGCTTGGGTATTATTGTTCAAAAAATACTTCGGTATTCGTCTAGACTCGAACCTTGAGACATACGTCAAAGGTGTATCTAGAATAAAATCATTGGAGATATTACTTGAAAAGTCAGGAATCCAAGTTGAAAGTCAAAAAATAATAAATAAGATGGCGCAAGAGAAAAACAAAATCTATCGAGAACTTATTTCAGATTTTAATGAAACAAGATTAATGCCTGGAGTTGTACGGTTTTTAGAATATTTAAGGAATAAAGGTTTAAAAATAGCTTTGGGAAGTGCATCGAAAAATGGAACATTTTTGCTTGATAAACTAAAAATTGAATCATTTTTTGATTTTATTGTTGACCCAAGCTTGTTAAAAAGTAAACCTCATCCAGATATATTTTTGACAGCTATGAACCATTTTGATTTAGAACCAGAAGAATGTATAGGTATTGAAGATGCTATTTCAGGTGTTGAAGCTATTAAAAAAGCGAATATGTATGCAATAGGCATTGGTCCAGAAAAACTTGATCGAGCTGATTGGCAAATTAAGGATTTATCACACATGGACTACGAAAAATTAGAGGAGATTGTAGAGGGAGCAAATGACTAAAAACAAACAACAAGAAAACTTAATTATTGAGAGAAGCAATCGTACTTCATATGAAGAACTTATGACTGATGAAACGATTTTTGGTCAAGCAAATGGTGTACTTGGAACTAAAGGCCAATTTGTCGAAGGTTATGGAATGTACGATTATCCACAAACATCAATTAATGGATTCTATAATACGTATCCATTTAAATACGAAGAAAATTATAAGCAGTTTCCACAAGTTGGCCAGATTGTCGTCAATTTGCCCGATGCTTCTTATATAAAAATAAAAACAGATGAAGGAATTATAGATTTATATCACACAGAACTCACAAGTTTAGAACGAAGACTTGATATGCAGAAAGGAACTACATACCGAAAAGCAACTTACTTAACGAGAAAAGAATATGAGTTTGAGATTATCGAAGAAAAAATTGTCCCACATAACATTAATATGGTAGTTTCTAGACTAAAAATTCACTCAAAAAACTATACAGGTAAAATTATATTATCTTCATATCTTAGAATGCCACTTGATAAAAAGGCACATCCTCTTGACCCGAGATTGCCATATGCAACAAAAGATTTAGACTTAGAACAAATACATGCTAATCAGGATCACGGTTATCTAACTGCGAAAACAACGAATACATCTTTAAGCGTTCGAGTTTGCATAGCACACGATCAACCTTTTGATTATCATGTTGAAAATGATGAAGTTATAGCCACTATGGCTTATGACTTAAAACCAGAATCTGATATCAATATAACTAAATATCAGTTATATTATACTGATTTACGCACTGATGACTTCGATCGAGAGATGGATGAAGATTTAAAGAAGTTGAATAATTTTGAAAGTTATGAGAAAGATGAAACTGAGTTTAGAAGAACTTTTTGGTCGAAAGCAAACGTTGAAATAGACAACAAAGTGATTGAAAAAGCATTAAGATTCAACATTTATCAATTAGATCAAAGTGGAGGTGTTGACTCAAAAACAAGTATTGCTGCGAAAGGTATTGCTGGTGAAGGTTACGAAGGACATTATTTTTGGGATACTGAAGTATACATGCTACCGTTTTTTATACTCACACAACCAGACAAAGCTAAAAATCTATTAATGTATCGATATAATACACTTGAGCAAGCAAGGGTTGAAGCTAAAAATTTAGGTGGAACTAGAGGAGCGAAAATACCTTGGAGAACAATAAACGGTAAAGAAACATCACCATATTATCCTGCAGGAAGTGCGCAAATTCATATTAATAGTGATATTGCATATGCAATTAAGTCCTACTATGAAGCGACTCATGATCTCGAGTTTATGATTGATTATGGAGCTGAAATACTTTTGGAAACGGCAATTTTTATACTTGATTATGGACATTTTAAAAACGGAATGTTTCATTTAGATAGTATTACAGGTCCTGATGAATATACAGCAATTGTAAGTGACAATTATTACACAAATCATATGGCGAAAGTACACTTTGAATTTGCATGCGACTTTGTTAAAGAATATGAAGATCAATTAAGCACCTTACTCGAGAAAATTGAAATTACAAAAGAAGATTTAATTTTGATGAAGAAGGCATCTAATAATATGACACTTTTAATCGATGAGGAAAAGAAAGTCATCAAACAAGATGCTACATTCATGGATAAGAAGGAACTTGACATTCAGGTTATACCACGTGAAAAATTCCCGCTGTTACTGAATTATCACCCCTTATACATTTATAAACACCAGGTCTTAAAACAAGCAGATACTATGATTGCTCTTGTGTTGTTAAACGAACAAAATAATGATGTATATCAAAATACATTTGATTATTATTTGAAACGTACAACTCATGATTCTAGTTTATCTAAATGCATATATGGTATTGCGGCTTATCATTTGGGTCATCATGAACTAGCATTTGAGTATTTAAAGGCTGTTACTGAATTTGATTTAATTGACGTCAAAAAATTTACAAGATATGGATTACATGTGGCAAATCTTGGAGGTAGCTATTTAATTTTCATGTATGGTTTATTCGGACTGAGAATGGGTAAATATCTAAAAATAAGTCCCCCTTTTCAAACGGAAATTAAAAAAGCGAAAACAAATATTTTCTATCAGGGAGTTAAGATAGAAATCTCTATTGATTCTCAAAAACTAACACTGTCTACAGATGAACCCGTTGAACTCATGGTTTATGGGGAAATGATAACTGTGGATAAGTATTATCAAGTTGAAATCAAAAAAAATTAATATAATTTTTTTCGATAAAAAAAGGAGGAGAAAGAATTGAAAAAGTTAATAGTATTATTTGGTGTTGTACTTGTTGCACTTACAGTTGCAGCATGTCAACCAAAAGATGACACACTCGTAATCTTCCAAAACAAAATAGAAATTGATCAAGTTTTAAGAGATTATGCAGAAGCTTGGGGAGAAGCGAATGGTGTTGATGTAGAAGTTAAGAGTTGTGGTGGAGATACCTGTGCATATGGTACTCAGATTTTAGCAGAATTTCAGGCTGATAAACAACCAGACATTTTCGTAATCGAAGGTTTAGGTGGCTATAATATTTATGAAGACAAACTTTATGAGTTCGAAGATGAAGAATGGATGGATGATACTGATCTTGCATTTACAGTCGATGGTAAAGTTTATGGTTTCCCAGTAGCAGTTGAAGGATGGGGTATGGGCTATAACAAAGACCTACTTTTAGAGATTGGTTTTACAGAAACTGAAATTATGGATTTAGAAAGCGTTTCACAAACTGAAATGAGAGCAGCGTTCCAAAAAGTTCAAGATGCATATGATGCAGATGTTGCCTATGATGATTACACAGTTGTTTCCATGGCAGCAGGTCCAGGTATGACTTGGGTAACGGGATTACATAATTTTAATGGTTATCTTTCTGCTGGCTTAGCTTATGATGATAACTCGGTCATTACAAGCTTATTAGCTGGACAAGTTAATACTGCAAGACTAAATGATTTAGCAAACTGGGTGGAAATGTTGTTTGAATTTGCTAATCAAAGTGTATTAACAACTGGTGGTTATGATGAGCAAGTAGGTGCATTTGCAGAAGGTAAAGCAGCTTTCATTCACCAAGGTAACTGGACTGATGGTTCTTATGGAGATTCAGATTTTGAAATGGGTTATTTACCACACGCTACTATGGCAACAGGTAATAACAAGATTTTCATTGGTGCACCTTCATATTATGTCATCAATAAAGATTCAACAAACATTGAAGCAGCTAGATTATTTCTTGAGGACTTAGCTGGAACTCAAGCTGGTCATGAATACATGGTTAATGAAGCAAACATGGTTCCTGCATTTAATAGTGTAACATTAACACCTGCGACACCATTGTCCGCAGCAGTTATGGAGTGGAATCAAGCAGGTAAGGCATATGCTTGGTGGCAAAATGATATGCCAAGTGGATTTGGTATGGAAACATTAGGACCTATTTATACATTATATGCAGCAGGCACAATTAACAAAACAGAATTTATCGCTCAAATGACAGCAGCTATTGAAGATTTAGGATAAACAATATAATAGTTAGTTTGGCAAAGAGGGGTACTACACCCTCTTTTTGCTGAACATAGATGAGGTTATTTATGAAAAGAATTGTTGCAATGGGAGAAGCTTTGATCGATTTTGTCCCAATTGAAAAAGGTGTACCACTATCACAAGTAAACACATTTAAAAAAATGCCAGGTGGAGCACCGGCAAATGTTTGTTCCTGTGTTGCGAAATTAGGTGGTAAATCTAGTTTCATGGGAATGATTGGAAAAGATGAGTTTGGTTCTTTTCTAAAAACAACCCTTATAAGTGAAGGTGTTGATGTTTCTTTATTGAAGAGTACATCAAAAGCAAAAACAGGGTTAGCTTTTGTTTCTTTAACTAATTCAGGAGAAAGAGATTTTATATTTTACAGAGACCCTAGTGCTGATCAATTATTTACAGTCTCTGACGTAAATGTGGAGGTGTTAAATAATTCGATTTTTCATTTTTGCTCAGTTTCATTATCAAACTATCCAATTAAGGATGCACATTTATATGCAATAAAGGAAGCTAAAAAAAGGAACGGAATTATAAGTTTTGATCCAAATATTAGATTACACTTGTGGTCTGATCATATAGCTTATCGAAAAGTAATAAATCAGTTTATTCCGTTTGTCGATGTTCTAAAAATTTCTGATGATGAGTTTGAGTTTATAACTGGAAAAGAAAACGAGCAAGAAGCAGTACAATTTCTACTTCAAAATCAAATTAAATATTTAATTATAACTAAAGGAAAAAAAGGAGTAACCCTTTATACAAAGACATACAAAATTGATGAAGATGGAATTAATGTCGAGGTTAAAGATACTACTGGGGCAGGAGATGCTTGGATAGGAGCATTTTTATATCAATTATCAAAAAATGAGATCAATAATGATAACGAAAAGGAAATGCTAAGATTATATTTAAGGTTTTCAAATGCTACAGCAGCATTGACAACAACCAAATATGGAGCAATTAGTGCGCTTCCAACATTAAATGAGATCAATAAACTTACTAATAATTAATAAAAAAGAATGTAAATGATATTTATCACTCACATTCTTTATTTTTTGGGAATGCCCATAAGTACTCATATGGACTCAACTCAATTTGATGTTCATTTATATCTATTTTACGACCATTAATAATATCTTCATATTGGAATGAAGATACATTTTGTCTTAATGTATCTAGATTTATAATCTGAGGATGTTCACTGAAATTAAATAATCCGAAAATAAGTTCATCTTCATAGCGTCTTAATAGACAGAATACTGCTTGATTTTGGACATCCAATGAGAATTGAAGGTTTCTTCCATCAAAGAATGCGTTGTTCTTACGAATTTGAATCATTTTTTTTAATGTTTGAAAAACAAAGTATTCTTTTGTACCATAGACATTTCTTTTCTTGGCACGATCCCAATCGAAAAAGGGGCGATGCACCCAACGACCATCGTTTGCTTTGATAGGATCCTTTTTATATTCTTGATTATTTAAAGTAGCAATTTCATCTCCAGAGTATAATATAGGGAAACCTCTATAAAAAAGAATAAGACCATGTGCGAGATTAATCCGTTTTATTGCTGTTTCTTGCTTGAACTTATCATTTTCCAAAATAGCTTTTTCAAGTCCTAATAAACTTGCAAGTGTACCATTCGTTCTTGCATCATGATTTGCTTGATTAATTTGGTAATACTCGCCACTTGAAAATGTATTTGGAAAATTGTTTCCATAAAATTCGATAAGATATTGCTTATGATGGTAACTGCTAAATCCCATATTTTCAATAGCTTCCTCATTAAATCCCCATCCGATATCATCGTGACAGCGAACATAATTCATCCATGAACCTGTATTGGGAATATGATGGAGATTTGTATCAATCGCTATCAGTCTTGTATCTCTAGTTGCAAATGAGTTAAATATATCAACCATCAAATTAGCATTATACATGATTTCGCATTCCGGATTATGAGATGTTCCGAAATATTTGACTATTTCATGAGGTTCTACAATAGCCTCACCTAGCAATGCAACAGAAGGACAAACTATGTTTTTAATTAGGTTTAACATTTCAATTAGTTTATGAATCATTGGTAGGTTTCTACAACTCGTATCTAGTTCTTTCCACATAAAAGGAATTGCATCTAATCGTATCATATTTACTCCAAGATTTGCTAAGTAAAGTAAGTTTTCAGCCATTCCAAGGAATACTTTTGGATTTTTAAAATTCAAGTCCCATTGAAACTCACTAAAAGAAGTGAATACATATTTATTTATTTCAGAATAGTACGTAAAATTACCAGGATATTTATCTGGTAGTACTTCGGGGACAGTTTGATTGAAACGATTTGGTATTTCATCGTTGTCATACATAATAAACATATCTTGATATTCTTTATTTTTTTCTAAAGCTTTTTTAGCCCATTCGTGTTCTTTTGCTACATGATTGATGACATAATCAATACATATATATATACCATTTTCTCTATAGATATTAAGCATATAAGTGAAGTCTTCTATTGATCCCAAATGCTCATTAATTGAACGATAGTCCTCAACAGCATATCCTCCATCATTGTCACCTTTTCTAGTTTTTAATAGGGGCATTAAATGAATAAGAGTAATACCTAAATCTTTAAAATAAGGTAATTTATTTATGAGATTATTTATGTTTTCTGAAAATAGTTCAATGTAAAGCGTCATTGCTACTATATTAGATTTAAAATACCAATCACTTTGTTCTTGGTCAAGTAGTAATAAATCCATCTTTCTTTCTTTTTTAAAAGAATTGATTGATACCAATAATTCCTCAAACGTAGTATCTAACAAAACAGATTCCTTATATACATCTTGAAATAGAGCTTTTAGCCTCATTATTTTGTCCATTAAATCCTCCGAAAGGTATATTAATGTATTTATGTTATTATTATATATTTTATATAATAAAAAGAATATGTTTATAGTGCACATAAAAATATTGTTTATTGAGTTGAAAAATAAATGATATAATAGTCTTAACATATACGAGTTTTTAAAAATGAAGAAGATAAGCCATACTCTTAGGAGGGGAATATGAAAAAAATAAGTCGTAAAATATTTATAATTTCTATAATCATTATTACCTCAATTGTCCTTATTCAATGTAAAAGTGAGGAAAATAAGACTTTAACTGTAGGTGCCGCTGAGATAAGTGGTAATTTTATAAGTGGTTTTGGTAATAATAAGTATGACGGATGGGTAAAAGACTTAATTTACGGATATGAGACATATACGATTACAGAACATGGAGAAATCATCTTAAATCAAACAGTGGTTGAGAATGTAACAACGTCTTTAGCTTCAAATGATGATAAAACATATACATTTATTATTCATGATGACCTCAAATGGTCTGATGGAAAACAAATAACAGCAAGTGATTATGTGTTTAGCTTATTACTTCAAGCTTCTAAAGAATGGATAACTGCTGGGGCTTTATCAACACTAGGAGAATCACTAGTTGGTTATGAAGAGTACCGAGTAGATGTCACATCTGCTAACACTAGATTTCATGGTGTAAAACTCATTAATGAATTTTCATTTTCATTAACGATTAAAGGAGAGTTGTTACCATATTTTTATGAAACTCTTTATGTAGCAGTTAGTCCACTACCACTGCATGTTTTAGCACCTGAAGAGGCGATTATAGATTCTAATAATCAAGGGACTAGAATTAGTGTTGAAGGATTTGATCTGGTTCCAAGTATTTCAAAGATTGGTGGTTACAGATATATACCTACCGTAACATGTGGACCTTATAGGTTTATAAGTTTTATTGACCAAGTTGTCACATTAGAGAAAAATGATTATTTCAAGGGCAATGTTTATGGAGATACCCCTTCAATTAAAAACATCATCATCAAAAAAGTAAATCAAACTTTAGATGTTGATTTAGTGATTGAAGGTGAAATAGATTTAGTTGTAGATGTCATCGAAGGTTCTAAAATTGAAAATGCTGAAGCATCTTTAACAACAAACACAAACTACTATTCACGTAATGGCTATGGTATATTAGTTATGCAAGCCCACTTCGGTCCTACCCAAGATTATAAAGTCCGTCAGGCAATTGCTCATCTAGCAAACCGCGAATCTTTTCTTAATCACATTCTTGATGGTTATGGTTCACTAACATATTCAGAATATAGTCTTGCACAATGGATGTATATTCGAAGTGAAGCGTGGATTGATGAAAACATCAATCAGTATGCATACTCACTTGATGATGCAAAAAATATTTTAGATGAAACAGATTGGATATATGAAAGTGACGGAACAACCACATTTGATACAGAAAAAGCTGTTGTAGATAGCGAATACTATCGACATAATGAAAATGGTGAAGTTTTGAAAATCAATCATTTAAGTACACCTAGTGGCTCAGTTAATAATTTTATCTTGTTTGATGACAGTATCCAAAAAGCTGGTATATTGTATGAATATTTTGAAAAATCATTTGATACACTAATTGATCATTACTTCTATGCATATGAGTTAGAAGAATCAGAAAAACTATATCATGTCTTCAGCTTAGCAACTAACTTTACTGTCGTTTATGATCCATATTATAGTTGGCATACAGATTTCCTAGGTACTTGGAGGAATGGTCATCAATTAGAAGATAGTCCAGAAAATCCAGCTGCACCTCTAAATGAAGAAAATGGATTAATGACGCTTGATGAATTAACAGTTGCGATGAGACAACTTGATCCTAATGATAAAGAAACATACCTTGAATTATGGAGAGAGTATCAAATTCGGTGGAATACATTAATTCCTAACTTGCCTCTATATTCAAACCAATATTATGACATATTCAATAGCAAGCTTCAAGGTGTTGAATCAACCCCATATTGGAATTGGGCACTCATGATAAACAATATAACGTTTAGTTAAAAAACATAATAAAAATGGTTGTATCTATCATCTGGATATAGCCATTTTTTTTATGTGTAAAGAGTACTCAACTTTACAGTTTAGTAGATGTAACATATAATATAAGTGTAAGTAAGAGACAAAGGAGGTAACTTCAATGGATCAAAAAAAATTAAAGATAGGCATTATTCTAGGAAGCACTAGAAAAGGTAGAGTGAGTCCACAGGTAGGCTCATGGGTTAAAAAATTAGCAGATCAAAGAGATGATGCTGATTATGAAATTGTTGATACGAAAGAATATAATCTGCCTTTATTAGGAGAAACGTCTGAAAAAGAGGGTATTCTCAGATGGAGAGAAAAATTAGATTCACTCGATGGATTTATTTTCATTGTTCCAGAATATAATCATGGAATGCCAGGAGCCCTTAAAAATGCATTAGATCAAGCTAGAGAACCATGGTTTAATAAAGCTGCAGGTTTGGTGAGTTACGGTAGTGCAGGTGGAACACGATCTGCAGAACAATTAAGAGGAGTGCTCGCAGAACACTATATAGCAACCATCAGAGAACACGTTGTATTATCAACGTTTACAGATTTTGAAAATCATTCTGTATTTAAACCTCAAGATCACCACAAAGATCAGATGGAAAAATTGTTTGAGCAACTTTTAAATTGGGCAAGTGCACTAAAACCATTAAGATCTTAACAGAATAGAAAATAATAAAACCCATTTGATGGCCTAATCAAGCCAATTGGGTTTTTATTTATATTACACACAAACTTTTTACCAATAAAAAACTAATGTGGTTCGTATATATAGTAGAAAGAAAAAAAGGAGAGAAAAAAAATGAAAAAAATTATATTTGGATTTGTAGTACTTTCGTTGTTGGTTTTAACAGCTTGTACAGATGGTTTTAATTATAGTGATAATGATTTATTTAATTCTAATGAAGAAATTATCTCATTTCAAGCTTTTGCAGCAGCAAGCTTTTTAGGTGATGTTAGCAATGAGACATTGAATGCTAATGATGGGAACACATTATTATCTGTTCCATTAGAAACAGTTGAAGAAACAGAAGAAGTTGAAGAAACAGAAGAACCTTCAAACCCTTTGATTTTATCAATTGAACCTTATATTGAATTAGCTGAGAAATTTTTAGGTAATGACAATGGTTTATCAGTTAACATGGGATTATCAGACATGGAAGATTATGAATTAATGATGACATTCCAAACTAAAGGTTTACTTGGTGAAACACAAAGTTATACAATACATTATAATATGACAATTATTGAAGAGGAAGATGATGAGACTGAATTTAGTCTTGTAGGTATTATGGTTGTAGGCGATCAAATTTATCAATTGACTGGTGAAAGAGAAGTTGAAGAAGATGAAGATAAAATTGAATTTATTGCTAAACTTGATGACCTAAATTATTTTGAGTCAGAATATAAAGTTGAAAGTTCTGAAACAGAATTCGAAATAAAAGTTGTCAAAAACGGTGAAACAGTACTTGAAACAAGTATTGAAATAGAAATCGAAGAAGACGAAACAAAAATCTCATTTGAATTTTATGATAACGGAAATGAAGGAACTTATGAGTTTAAATATGAGTTCGAAGGCGAACAACAAGTTCTTAAAATAGAATATGATGTTACATTTGACGGTATTGAATCAGAAGGTGAAGTAACAGTAGCTGTTATGGTTGATGAAGTCACTGGTGAAACAACATATAAACTTTATGTAGATCCTGATGATGATGACGCTTATGAAGATGAACTAGATCGTGATGTAGATGACGATGACGATGATGAAGAAGATGAAGAAGAAGATGATGATGATGATGAGGAAGATGACGAAGAATAATCCTCTCACAGTGAACATATTGATTTTTAAGTTATGATATAATACAAAGGAGACAAGTTCTCCTTTGTTAAATTATATTTAAGGGGATTATTTAATGATTAATCATAAAGTGATTAAAGCTTTAAAACAGAAAGATGAAGCAGCATTTGAATACGTATATCAACAGACAAAAAAAGGTGTTTATGCTATTATTTTTTCTGTCGTGAAAAGTCATCAAGTAACAGAAGATCTCATGCAAGATGCATATATGAAAATGATGACTTCGATTGATCAATATCAATCAAAGACGAACTTTAACAATTGGTTATTGACAATTGCTAAAAACCAAGCAATAGACTATTATAGACGTTCAAAAAAAGAGCAATATATAGATGATGTGGATTATGAAAATAGACTTATCAGTAATGAAACACAACCAGATGAAAACGATCATTTTATAAACATGATTGAAATGCTAAATGAGGAACAAAGAACAATCGTACTATTAAAAATTGTGGATAATATGAAATTTAAAGACATTGCTAATTTAGTAGATAAACCTTTGGGTACTGTCATCTGGCATTATCATGAGGCACTAAAAGTGCTAAAAGGATATGAGGATATATCATGAAAACTAAAGATATAAAAAAATTAATAAAAACAAATATTGAATCTCATATACCAGAGTCAGCTCCAAAAATTGACTTCCCTTTTGAGTCGACTAAAACGAGTCAAAGAGTTAGAAGAGGGTTTTCTTTTAAGTGGAGTTATGGACTATCTTTTGTGTTGTCTATTCTTATACTAGCATTAGTTTTTAGCCTATTATCTGGTGAAGATCCAATTGTTCCACCAACACCTAATCAACTATTAACTAGTGAAAATGAAGTTATATCATTTTCAGCTTTATCAACTGTATCATTATTAACATCAACTTCAAATGAATTAATAAGTCATCAAACGCAAACCCTTAGCACAACTCAACAACCCCCAGTCATTGGTTACATAACCCCATATTTACGAATGGTTGAAGAGATTTTGTCAAATGACTCGGGTATGCATATTATGACAGGTGATTCTGAGTATGAAGAATATACGACATTTATGCAATTTCAAACAAAAGATTTATTAGGCAATACAAGAACATATGTTATGCATTACAATTTAGTATTAGAAGAATTTGATGATGATGAGTTTGAATATAGTTTAGCAGGCATACTTTTGTTTAACAATCAAATATATGATGTTGTTGGAGAAAAGAAAATTGAAAATGATGAAGAATCAATTTCATTTAAAGCAATGGTAGATGATGATAACTATGTTGAATCATTTTATGAAATTGAAGAAGATAAGCAAATATTTGAATATTTAATTGTTCGATTTGGACAAGTTGTATCAGAAAGCAAAATAGAAATTGAGATTGAAGATGATGTCACCAAAGTTCAACTTCAGTTTGTTGAAGGTGATGATACTGGAGAATTTGAGTTTGAATATATTACGGAGGGTAATATAAACATCATCAAAATAGAATTCGAAACAGAAATTGATGGCGTTGAAATCTCTGGAGAAATGTCGATTCAAGTCATCGTAGATCCAGTCAGTGGGAAAACATCATATCGTATTTTGTTAAATCCTGATGACGACGATGAATATGAATATGATATTGATCGTGATGATGAAGAAGACGACGAAGATGAAGAAGATGAAGAAGACAACGATGAGGAAGATGATGAAGAAGACGATGAAGAAGACGATGAGGAATAATCAATACCGTATAAAAAATAACAACAAATAATCAAGTTTAGATACCACCTTAAAATATGATATAATTTAGTTAATCATTAATGGGCGGTGTCATATGAAAAAAGAGCGATTTTCAAAAGATAAATTAATTAAATATTTATTATGGATATCAATATTTACTGTTGCTATCATTGGATTATATGTATTTCAATTATTTGCATCAACAACATTATCCAAAATAGCGATGGCATTAAGATTTGTTGTTATCCCATTTGTTATTGCATTTTTCTTGAGTTTTATTATAGGGCCATTTTCAAATCTATTTAGAGAAAAATTAAAACTACCAAAAGTACTAAGTATTATCATTGCAATTCTTATAGGTGTATCGTTTTTATTACTTATATTGGTTGGTACAACTATATTTATAGTGACACAATTGAGTCAAATTTTAAATAGCTTGATTAGTCTGATTGATAACCAGACACTTGAAACCATTATTAATAATATTATCAATGTTATCAACGAATATCTCGGTGGATCAGGTCTAAATCAAATTATTGACGAGATACTCAATCAAGGTTTTACCATAGATAAACTATTTTCAATGATTGGTACGATATTGGTTGCATTGTCAGGTATAGCATCCAGTATATTGAACATATTATTTATTGTGGTATTAACACCTGTATTCATGTATTACTTAATTAAAGAAAAAGCTTATATTTTTACTAATATTTCAAAAGTTATACCAGAAAATGTTCGACATCATGCAGTTGAGTTAGGTAAGAGAAGCGACATTGTAATTAGAGATTATCTAAGAGGTCAAGGACTTATGATGTTGTTTGTTACGGTATTCTTTATCATAACATATGGTATATTATCGTTTTTTGTGCCAAACTTTAGTTTACAAATTGCTATATTATTTGGTGTAATGATGGGGTTATTTAGTATATTGCCATATATTGGTGTTTGGATTAGTATGGCTTTACCGGTTATATTACTTGTAACTCTACATTTAGAACATGGGCATACAAATCAGATCAATATATATCTTATTGCTATTATTGTTATCCTATTATTAAATCTAGTCGAACAGGTCTTAGAAAGCAGTATAGTACAACCGCAGATTTTTGGAAAACAAGTTCATATTCACCCCCTTGCTGTTTTATCTAGTTTCTTGTTCTTTGGTGGTGTTTTTGGATTTATAGGATTTTTACTTGCTATTCCTATAGCGGGTACAATTAAAGTTATATTCCAATATTTTAACGAAATAAATAAAGGAACCAACAACTCAAACGAATCAACTGAGTTGAAAAATACAAATCAGTAACAAAAGTGATGATAAGAGTCTCAATGAGAGACTCTTTTTTATATATAAAATTAAAACTCTTATATACTTTGGTCGTGGTATTGTTATATAATAGTATCAAATATTAAATGAATGGGGAAAGAGTATGAATAAGAAAATTTTTATTTTAATTGTTTTTTTTATTATGGCTTTAATGCTTACAGCTTGTGGATCAAACCCTAAAGAGTTTTCCGGATCTGGGATATCAATTACATTAACTGATCAATTTATTGAAAAAGAAGTTATCCAAGCACCTTTGTATCTCGAATCAACAAATCACATCTTTATGGGAATGAGAGAAAGTAAATCAGAACTTGCAATCTATAATATCAACACATTAAGAAAGTATATTGATGCAGTAATCAATAATGGTAATGTGAATGCAGAAGTAGAGACTTTTAATGAGGATGGAGTAGAATATTTGTATGCATATTACACAGCAACAGTTAGTGAAATTGAATATGGATACATGCTTATTGTAATGGAAGGACAAAGTCATTATTATTCAATGAATTTTGGATGTTTACAAAAAAATCTTGATGACTATAAAGACACCTATTTTACATGGGCAAAAACAATCATCGTTGAATAATAATTACCTAACAAATGTACTCAAAAGAAATGAACATTGCGTTCATTTTTTTATTTTCAATTAATATAAAAAAAAATAATCAAAAAAAAAGAACAATTTTCCGATTTTTATTTTGATATTCAAATGTCTCATGATATGATAACAATAACAAACTAAAAAAAGGAGAAATTTAAAAGTGCAGTTATTTCTATCGTTATTACCAGCATTGGTCATGATTGTATTGGTCATTGCTACAAGAAAAGTACTTATTTCTTTGGGAATAGGAATTATTCTAGCAGCATTAATTTATGCTGAATGGAATATTATTGGTATGGTGACATACATTTGGGGAAGTTTTATTGGAATCGTAACAAGTTTAGATTGGTATTTACCAATTATTGGATTTGTCGTTATTATTGGAGGCATTACGGCAGTTATTACTTTAATGGGCGGTATTTTAGCTTTTGCTAATTGGGCTGTTTCAAAAGTAAAAAATCCAATTGCTGCTCAAACGTTAACTTGGATTCTAGGTATCATCATTTGTATTGATGACTATTTTAATGCATTGGTTATTGGTGAAGTATCAAAACCTATTACAGATCAATACAAGATATCACGTGCTAAATTAGCATATATTATCGATTCAACTAGTGCTCCAGTCGTTATTTTAATGCCTATTTCTACATGGGGAGCATATATTATTGGTATGATGGGTGGTTTATTTGTAAATAGTGGTTATACAACGCATACAGGATTCTCTGGATTCCTTGCTGCTGTACCTTATCAATTCTACCCAATTACAGCAATCATTATGGTTTTCTTAGTTATTAAATTTGGTATTAATTTTGGAGCAATGAAGAAATTTGAAGATGCTTCAGCTGAAGGCGATGATGTTTCTAAATTAGATGCAGCACAAGCAGTATCTCAAGTTAAAATTGAAGGCACAAAAGCTACACAATGGTCGCTAATAGTGCCAATACTTGTTTTAGTTTTTGTAACATTCTTCATGATGCTTGTTAAAGCTGGTTTTGCACCTTCAGAAATTATGGATCAAGAAATCACAGTTCCATTATTCCTTGGTGGGTTATCAGCATTTATTACAGCAGTGATCTTTGCATTAACTGATAGAGCAGTTAAGGTTAAATCAATCGCTGTTGTAAGTGGCAAAGGTATGTTTGCAATGTTTAAATCAGCAGTAGCAATTTTAGTACTTGCTTGGATGGTATCAGGAGCAATACAAGATTTAGGAACTGGTGACTTAATTGCTGATGCAATATCAGGAACTAGCTTATCAGCTGCATACGTTCCTCTTGTGATGTTCTTTATTGCTGGTGGTATTGCATTTGCTACAGGAACAAGTTGGGGATCATTTGGTATTTTATTACCAATCGCAATTCCAATTGCGATGGCAACAAATCCTGTATTTATGCCAGCAATCGTTGCAGCAGTACTAGGTGGAGCAGTATTTGGAGATCACTCATCACCAATTTCTGATACAACAGTTTTATCTGCAACAGGTGCTAGATCAACATTACATTCGCATTTTATTTCACAACTACCCTATGCTTTAGTTACTGCAGGTATTGCAGCATTCGGTTATTTAGTATATGGATTAACTGAAATGTTATTATTAGCTTATGTAGTTATCGCAATCTTAATCTTCTTATTTACTAAATATTGGAAAGTTATATTCCAAAGATCAGAAAATAAAGTCGTAGAAGTTCAAACTGAAGAATAAATTAAAGATAATACACAACCTAAAAACGGTTGTGTATTTTTTTAAAATTTTGATAATCAACTTTTAATAACATGTGAAATTTAGTATACTAAAGTAGGGTGTTAATATGAAAACTAAAGTATTCGTTAAAGAAACCAAGTTTAAAGGAATTGAAAAGAATCCATCTCTTTTAGGATTCGGATGTATGAGATTTCCTACAAAATCAAAGGATCAACCAGATATTGATGAAGATCTAGCATATCAAATGATAGATGATGCTTATCAACATGGTGTTACCTATTTTGATACAGCATATCCATATCATCACGGTATGTCTGAGACATTTATTGGTAAAGCGCTTAAGAAATATCCAAGAGACTCTTTTTACCTTGCAACCAAAATGCCAACCTGGTTAATAGAATCTGTAGATGATGCTAAACGCATTTTTTATGAGCAATTAGAAAAATGTCAAGTTGATTATTTTGATTTTTATCTATGTCATGCCTTAAATAGAAGTAACTATAAGGCATATCAAATACCAGGTGTCATGGATTTCTTATATCAAATGAAAAAAGAAGGTAGAATCCATCACTTAGGATTTTCTTTTCATGATACTCCAGAAATCTTAAATGAAATTATTCATACGTTTAAATGGGATTTCGTTCAATTACAACTCAATTATTTAGATTGGGAATTCCAAGATGCCAAAACACAATATAAAATTGTAGAAGATTATGGTATCCCTTGTATAGTTATGGAACCTGTAAGAGGTGGATTATTGGCATCATTATCTGATGAAGCAAAAGAGATATTAGTCAATATGAATCCAAATGTAAGCATAGCATCATGGGCGATTCGTTATGCAGCTTCTAAGCCCAATGTTATGGTTGTTTTAAGTGGAATGTCTAATTTGGAACAGACTCAAGATAACATTAAGACAATGTCACAATTTAAGCCTATAGAAGATGAAGAGCAAAGAGTTATCGATCAAGCTTTAAAAGTCTTTCTAGAAAGCAATGCAGTGCCTTGTACTGGTTGTAGTTATTGCATGCCATGTCCTGAAGGTGTTGATATTCCCGAATTATTTAGAATCTATAATCGGTATATGGTTACGAAAAGTAAAATGGATTTTAAGCGAGAGTATGAAAGACTAGAAGAGGGCAAAAGAGCAAACCTCTGTGTATCTTGTGGTGAGTGTATGTCGCAATGCCCACAAAAAATAAATATACCCAAGCTTATGCAGGATATATCTAGTCTTTATAACGAAATATGTAATAGTTAGTCTTTATTTACCATTTCAACAAATCTACAATAAGTTATAAAAGATTTTTTAAAATGAGTATTCTCTTTTTCAACTAGAAATAGTTGTTGTAAATATGAATCTCCAATAGGAATTATCATCTTACCAGATTCCTTTAATTGACTCATCAATTCCTTTGGAAATTGTTTAGGAGCAGCAGTCACAATAATTTTATCAAATGGAGCATAAGCATTTAAACCATGATATCCGTTACCTATATGGTAATGGATATTTTTGTATTCTAATTCATCTAGAATCTGTTTTGCTTTTATGGATAACATTTCATGTAGTTCAACGGTATAAACGTGATTAGCAAGATATGCTAAAATAGCTGTTTGATATCCACTTCCTGTACCAATTTCTAAAACTTTATCTGTTTTTTGTATATCTAATTGATCAGTCATTAATGCAACCATATAAGGTTGTGAAATGGTTTGATTATTATCAATTGGAAGAGGGTGATCATCATAAGCCATATATTGATATGAATTTGATATAAATTTATGTCTTGGGACATTTATAAATGCATCAATAATCTTTTTAGTTTTGATGCCTCTACTGATGATTTGATCGTTAACCATTTGTTTTCTTAACTCACTATAAAGTTCGTTTTTCATCGTATCATCCACCTCAGTCCTATCTTATCACAATTTTATCTGAACATAAAAAAATGGTAATGATTGGGATAATCATCACCACTTAATTAATTGATTGTTAATACTATTGAAGTTCTAAACTCCTATCCATCATGTAGTATGTACTTATATATAGTACTAAAGTAATACAACCGTATACTCCTATAAAAGTCCAATCGATATATGTTGTTGAGCTTAATAAATCAGTTGTTAATTCCTGGTGTGGTACTAGTATTTGATACACTGTGTCGATGACGATAGACATTCCAAAGTATATGAGTATGCCCATAAGTATTTTTCTTTCACCTTTATATATGAGATTAAGAAAGGAAAATAAAAACATTAAAGTAGCAATTGAATATAAGGCATAGATAATTAAGGATAATATTGAAACGAATCCCTCCATAGGATTCTCTATAAAAAATAAAGTAATCATTTGAAATACAGATGAAAACGAGCCATCAAAAAAATAGAAAGTAACAGAAAATGTAATGATAGAAACTATAACTGTACAAATGATCCAGAAAAAGTTAACTATTATTTTCGATAGCATAATATCTGTTGTTGTTACAGGTAATGTAAATAATAGATACCCTGGCTTTCCATAAACACGTTTGCCTAAAGAAATAATCATATTATAAATGGTAAACAGTGTCATTACACTTACAATAATAACTGCACCAGATAGCAAAATTGCATTTAAATAAAAAGTATCGTCTGAATAGTTTGTTAATGGATTGAGTAGAGCAAGAATAAGTAATGTGACATAAAAAGGCAAATATCTTCTATAACTTGCAAAAAATTCATGTTTTATCAATTTTCTAAGCATATTTGAAGACCTCCTTAAAAGTTTCTAATAAGGACATTCCAGATAGTTCTATGAGTTCATTAATTGGTTTGTGCAGTAATACTCTACCTTCCTTTAAGAAGATAACTTCATCAAAAAGACTTTCTACATCATATATTTGATGTGTTGAAAGTAGAACAGTTGAGTCAGGCTCATGCTCATTCATAATTGTATCTAGTATGATTTGTCTAAGAGCGGGATCTACACCGCCTATAGGTTCATCAAAGATATAGATTTTAGCTCTTCTAGATAATACAAGAGCAAGTTGAAGCTTTTCTTGATTTCCCTTTGATAATTTTTTAATATATATACGATCTTCAATTTTGAATTTTCTTAATAATTCTTGGAATCTATCGTTATCAAAATCTGTATACATATCTTTATAATAGTTTCTTAAATCTTTAATTTTCATCCACGAATCAAAAAAAAGTTGATCTGGTAAATATGAAATTAAAGCCTTTGATTTATTGGATTTAAGCTGGCCATCTATATATATTGTTCCACTATACTGCTTGAGCAATCCTGTTAACACTTTGATAAGTGTTGTTTTACCGCTACCATTTGGTCCTAACAAACCAATGATTTTCCCTTTTTCAAGTTCTAGGTTGACATTAACTAACGCGTTTAAACTACCATACGATTTCGTAAGGTCATTTATCTTTATAATAGTGTTCATCGTTCCACCCCTTTATAGATATTATAATATAGATACAAAAAAAATGAGAATAATTTTTATATCATTCTCATTTCTATTTCTTATTGATGTAATCTAGAGAACACCTTGTTCCATCATCGCTTTTGCTATTTTATGGAAACTAAGCACGTTTGCTCCAAATAATAGGTCTTTTTCACGATCATATCTTTTAGAAGTTCTATGAATTTCATGAAACATTTCACGCATGATAGAGTCAAGTTTCGAATCAATTCGTTTAAACGACCATGCATATCTACTAGTATTTTGAGCCATTTCTAGTCCAGAGACTATAACACCACCTGCATTTGCTGCTTTTCCTGGAGCATATAAGACATTATGCTTTTTAAGTAACTCTACAGCCTTATATGTTGTTGGCATATTCGCACCTTCAGCAACAATCATTACATTATTGTTAATTAATTTTAATGCTGATTTATAGTCCAACTCATTTTGTGTTGCACAAGGCATTGCGATATCACATTTATATTTCCATATATCTGATGGGGTATTTCCATATGTGGCTTTGTCATCTTCATCTAAATACGCTTTGATTCGCTCTGATTTATTTTCTTTTATTTTTTTTATGATATCTAAATCAATACCACCTCTTTTATAGATGTAACCAGATGAGTCACTCATTGCAATCACTTGTGCACCTAACTCAATAGCTTTCTCTGCAGCGTAAATAGCAACATTACCTGATCCTGACACAATAACTTTCTTGTCTTTAAATCCTGTATCATGGAATGTTTTTAGAACTTCATCAACAAAATAACATAAACCATATCCGGTTGCTTCCTTCCTTACTAGAGAGCCACCATATCGCTTGCCTTTTCCAGTAAAAGCACCAGTTATTTCATTACAAATCTTTTTATAATAACCATACATATAACCAATTTCTTTTTGTCCAACACCGATGTCACCAGCAGGTATATCAACATCTGGACCAATATGACGATATAGCTCACTTATGAAACTTTGAGAAAATCTCATGATCTCAAAATCACTTTTACCTTTTGGATCAAAATCTGACCCACCTTTTGACCCTCCTAAAGATAATGAAGTTAAGGCGTTTTTAAATGTTTGTTCAAAAGCAAGGAATTTCATAATTGATAAGTTTACAGAGGGATGAAAACGAAGTCCACCTTTATATGGGCCTTTGAGAGAATTGTACTGTACACGATAACCTCTGTTAACACATACTTCATTTTTATCATTCATCCAAGATACCCTAAATTGTATGATTCTTTCTGGTTCCAAAATCCTTTCAATAATATTCATTTTCTCATAGTGAGGGTACTCATCAATAATAATATCTACTGATTCTAACAATTCTAATGCTGCTTGTAAAAACTCAGTTTCGTGCTCATTTCTTTGAGATAAAGCGCGATAACAAGATTTAAGGTATTCATTTTTTAACATATACACCTCCGAATTAGTTAAGGTAACTAACTTAACCATATTTTATATACATCATTGATGAAAGTCAAGGCAACTCATTGGCACAAGTGTGATAAAAATTAGGTTTTTAGTATATAATGGGTATAAACAAAGTCATTATATATTTAAAAACAACCAGGAGGTATTTATATGGGAATTACATCGTATTTAAAACCAAAAACAATGATATATACCGGAAAGCATGATGATGTTAAAACAAAAATAACACATTATCAGTACAGTACAGAGTTATTGGAAATTATAAAGGAGTATGAACCGACAAAAGAAGCTAAGCACTATATTCAGGTTGTAGGTTTATCTGACATTGAACAACTTAAGCAGATTAGAGATTTTTATCAAATTGATCATCTCGTTTTTGAGGATGTACTCAATGTGAATCAAAGAAATAAAATAGAACTAACTAACCAGTACCTTTTTGGAACGTTTAATATATCTTATCTTGAAAACAAACAAATTAAAAATGATTATTTAAGTTTAATCATGTTTAAAGATACAATTATTTCTTTTCATGAAACTATACCAGTATATCTATCACCTTTGGAACAGTTGTTCACCGAATATAAAGAACTTAAAGAGAAAAATATTGACTTTTTACTATATGAGATTTTAGATATTATTACCGATGGTCACTTAGATGTTTATGATCATTTAGACTTTTTAGTTAATCAGTTTGAAGAAGAAATATTAGAAACCAAGAACATTGAGCAAGAAGCATTTTATTTAATAAGAAAGCAATTATTAAGACTGAGAAATAACGTGTCACCAGTATTTGAACAATTGGAGAAAATAATTCTAAAGAAGGAATTACTTTTTAATAATGATAATATTCCATATTATGATGATTTAAAAGATCACCTTCAAAGACTGGAACTACGTTTAATCCAAAGCAAAGAAACAACGAATCATTTACTTGATTTACATATCAATAACCAATCAAACAAAATGAATCAGATTATGGCAACTCTAACATTGTTTTCTGCGATTTTCATTCCGTTATCTTTTTTAACTGGTTTTTTTGGTATGAATTTTGTATATTTTGAAGTGTTATCATATGAGCATGCATTAATCTTCTTTGTGGCAGTGTGTGCTGTGATTGCTGGTGCAATGTTCTACATTTTTAAGAAAAAGAAGTGGTTATAAAAACCAGTTAATAGGAGCACTCATTATGAAAATAGATTTACTTAAAACTAAAATTAGAGAAACATTGAATGATAAAGATATCAATCAATATAAACACTTATTAAAAGATGCTATTGAACATATTGGACATATAGATTCAGAACTTAGAGATGATTTGATACTTGAATATTTATTTAGATTGTTTATTGAAGCAGACTTGAATAAGGAAATACTTAATGAAACAGTTTTAAAACTACTATCAAATCTTAATGATGGCATTGATGAAGTCAGTGATAAAGTATTTAAAAGAACATTCTCAATGTTGGCTTTGGTTGCGTTAATAAAAAGGCACACGATAACACCTTGGATTGATCATGATTTACAAGATCAAATTATTCATGACAGTATCCATGCGTTTTCAAAGGAAAAAGATATGAGAGGTTATGTTGAAGATAAAGGATGGGCACATGCTGGTGCACACGGAGCCGATTTATTTTTAGCCATATCAAACCTAGAGAGAATAAGTAAAAAAGATTTAAATCAAATGCTTGATATTCTTTATTCAAAACTTTGCCTCGAACAAAATACGTTCCATTTAGGTGAAGATAAGAGAATGGCTAGAGCTGCATCATTTATCTTTAAAAATGAGAAAATGGATAGAGGACAAGTGAAAATATGGATACGTTCATTTACTAAAATTGATAACCGAGGAATAGAACTTGTTGTGTCAAAAAGTAATGGAAGAAATTTTTTAACAGCTTTAAGTGTTTACATGAAGCACGATGATGAAATAGTTAAGTTGTGTCGTGAAGTTATTGAGTATCTTGTTTTGGAGTAGATATACTGATATTTTAGATAATTTAAGAACATATCACAGAAGATCTGGATATGTTTTTTTATTTAATTAAATATTTATTTAATTGTGTTAATAAAAAATAAAAAGTTAAAAATAGGTATTGTGTTACGAATAGTACTGTGTTATAATCAGTGTGTAGGAGGGATTGTATGAATGCACAGTTTAAAAGAGGAATCATTGAGTTATGTGTCTTATCTATCTTAGTAGAAGAAGACAATTACGGTTATGAAATCATAAGTAAGTTATCTGAACATATCGATGTTAGTGAAAATACGATATACCCAATTTTAAGAAGACTTACAAGTGAAGATTACTTTAGCACATATTTACAAGAATCAAATGAAGGAGCACCTAGAAAGTATTACTCGATGACTGAAAAAGGATTTATATATTATTTAACTTTAAGAGAAGAATGGGACGAATTTATTGGTGGCGTATACCACATCATAAACCAAGGAGGTAAGAAAAATGAAGAAATATTTAGAAGATTTAAGACAAGAATTAATGAAAAGAAACATGAGTAGTGATGAGATTGATGAGATTATTAAAGATCATGAGGAAATGATTGAGTCAGCACTTGCAAAAGGCATTGATGAGGAAGATCTAAAAACTCAGTTTGGTGATCCAAAAAAACTTGCTGATGATTTAACTGGAGATGCAGACAGCGAAAAGACTGAAAAAAGTGAAAAGACTGAATCAAAAGATTACGAAGTTTATAAATCATTCGATCCAGATAGTGATTCTATAAGTGTATTTGTAAAACTAGTTTCGGAAGACATTGCATATAGACCTTCAAACAATGGAAAAGTCAATGTATTATTTAAGGGCGTAAAAGATTTGAAAGATTATGAAGTCAAGTATGAAAACAATGAACTCATTATCGAAGCACCAAAACAAGTTGGATTCTTCTTTATGAGAACATCACAATCAGATGCTAGTCTTATTGTAGAAGTTCCAAAGGCTTTAGATTTCATTCAATTAAAGCATAAATCGGTTAGTTCAGATGTCTTAGTTCTAGATGTCAATGTTAAATCGTTTGAATTAAGTTCAACAAGTGGAGATATCGAAGTTAAGGATGCAAAACTTGGACTAACGAAATGGAACACAGTTAGTGGAGACATTGAAGTTAAGAACACTTCAATTGATACTTTAAATTCCTCACAAGTCAGTGGAGACTTAGCATTAAGTAAAGTTCAAATTTCAGGAGATATAAAGCTCAATACTGTAAGTGGAGATGTTGAAGCTGAAGATACTATTTGTGAAACATGTGACTATAGTTCAGTGAGTGGAGATTTAAAAGGTAAAGAGTTTTATCCAAAAGCAGTTTTATTAAAATCAGTAAGTGGAGATATCAAAATTACCAATAAAGAAGTAACAGATATCAAAGTGATTAAAAAATCATCTGTATCAGGTAGTATCAGTATCAAAGACTAAATCAAAAAATATGTTAAAAATCGAAAAAGGCGACATGCCTTTTTCTTTATATATACAATATGTTAAAATAAATATATCGAGTCCCATTTCTAATCATTTTTTTAATTGCAATATGAATGTTTTTAAAAGCATTTTTGGAGATAATGAATCATAAAAATTTAAGCTTTAATAATAATTGCTTCAATTTTGAATAAATAGTTAATGTTATTGTAAAATCGCTATACAAACTGATATACCAATCATTTAAAAATGTTAAAATAATGATATAGAAGTAAAAAAGTATAAAAAATAAATAAAAAAAATTAGAAAGGTAATTTCATTTAGCATTTATTTAATGTTTAAGTGGATAAACAGAAAAATGAACATTAAAAATCTAGAAAAATATCTAAATAAACCGATCATATACACGAATGGTAATGCCCAGATGTGGACTGACCCATATATAAGTAAACATTTATTAGATGCACATTTAAATCAAAGCGTTGATGCAGCCAGTAGAAACTTTAGGGATATTGATCAAACTGTTGATTGGTTATCTAATATGATAAAAAATCCTAATGCTAGTATTTTAGATTTAGGATGTGGACCTGGACTATATACACAAAGGTTTGCTAAAAAAGGTTATCAAGTAACAGGTGTTGATTTTTCTGAAACATCGATTCAATATGCAAAAGAACAAGCATCTAAAAATAACTTGAATATTATATACAACCAGAGTAATTACTTAAGTTATGAGTTTAATGAAAAGTATGATTTAATATATATGATTTATTGTGACTTTGCTGTGCTGTCTTTTGCTGAAAGAAAGATATTAGTAAATAACATTTTTAATACACTAAAACCTAATGGGTTATTTGTTTTTGATGCGTATAATGAATCATTTCTCAAGACAAAAACATTTGATAAAGATTTTGAATATGATGAATCCGGGTTTTGGACAGACAAACCATATTTGTGTCTAAGCCAAAGTTATCATTATAAAGAACACAAGGTCATACTTGATCAACATATTGTTTTAACTGATGATAGTGAACCTAAAGTGTATCGTTTTTATAATCAATACATGAACTTAAAAGACGTTAGTCAATATTTTTTACCTTTTGGTTTTTCCAATATTAAAGTACATGAAAATGTAATCGAAGATGAAAACATTAATTTTTACTCAATGAGAAAAATATAATTTTTTTCTTTATTAAAATACTATGATTTATATACATTGTATGCTAGAATATTAATGAATTAAATAAATGTCAAAGGCAAACCTAGGGAAATCTAGCGACGCAAAACTATAGGGCCTTGAATGGTCGCCAGTTGTCATGAAAGTTACATATGTAATTTTTTTGACTTTTTTTATTGCCAAAAAGGAGGTGCCAAAATGAAATCCAAGTTGAATAGAAAATCAATCATTGTCTTTTTAGGAACAATGCTACTATTATTTAATTTTGGAATTACTTTCGCTTTTTGGGCATCATCTATTCAAGGAGATTTGGATCAAACAAATGGTAACATCTCAATTGGCTCTTGGCAGTTTTTACCACCAGGTTTTGTAGGGGTCACTCAAAATGGGAATGGAGATTTTATAACTCTTGATCAAATAGGAACAACTGGGTATCCCGCATCTGGACAATATAAACTTATGGAAAATATTGATTATATGAATAACAACTTTACACCAATAGAAAATTTTAGTGGTGAATTCTATGGTGATGGGTTTATCATTTCAAATATATCTATTTCAAGCGGTAACAATGTTTTAGGTGTTTTCGCACAAAACAGTGGTTTAATTACACAAGTAGGTTTCCATAACGTCAATATCACATACAGTTCATCTGGAGATTTTACAGTTGGAGGTTTAGTTGGAGAAAACACAGGTACAATAAGTTTTGTTTATATAATAGGAAGCATAGATGTTGATTCAACGAAACTGACAAATGCAAATAACGAAGTAATGAGTCATCAATTAAATGTAGGTGGATTGGTTGGATTAAATTCAGGAACGATTCACCATACACATTCTAATATGTCAATTTTTGCTGATTCAACAGCATCAGCTGCAAATCCAAGAAGTAATGTAACTGCTAACACTTATACTGGTGGTTTAGTTGGAAGAAACATTTCTAGCGGTAGTATAAGTATAAGTTATGCAACAGGTACTGTAAATGCTAGTGCTACAGGAATAAGGAATCAAGGAAATTCAACATCTAATGCATATAGTTATGCTGGAGGTTTAGTTGGAGATAACATAAACACAGCATCGGTTTCAAGTAGTTTTGCAACTGGTAATGTAACAGCAACAGCAACAGCTACAAATACACAACTTAGTTATGCAGGTGGATTGTTAGGGCAAGGAAGTTCAACTTCTAGTTATCGATTAAGTTCACAATCTATTACTGGTGGTACAATTAATACATCAGGAACTGCAACGACATCAACAAATCTTCAATTAGAATCTTTTGTTACTGCGAATCTAGGATGGAGTGCAGATAACTGGTTATTTGAGACAGGTAATTATCCAAAAATTAAAGAGAACACTTATAATTAGAACAAAAGGCAAGTGGAAACCCATTTGCCTTTTATGTTATACTAAAAAATAAGAGAGGTGAGTTAATGAGTGCAAGTATGATTGGTGGAAGCATCATAATTATAGCAGTCAGTCTACTCATAGCGAAGCTTATACGGATCAAGTTCAAAATATTTTCTAAGCTCTTTTTGCCTAGTTCAATAATAGCTGGTTTTTTGTTGTTAATACTAGGACCAGAGGTTTTAGGAAAAGCATTAAGTGAATCATACACATATGGTATATTTAATGAAAACATTATTGAAGTTTTTAGAAGTATACCAGGGTTACTTATTACGTTTATTTTCGCTAGTTTGTTTATTGGAAGTAAGATACCTAAAATCAAAGATATCTTATTAGTTGCAGGTCCGCAAGTTTCATTTGGGCAAACCGTTGCTTGGGGACAGTATGTCATAGGCATATTAGTAACGATGCTTATTTTGACACCTATATTTGGTGCAAATCCAATGGTTGGGGCATTAATTGAGATTGCATTTGAAGGTGGTCATGGTACAGCTGCAGGTTTAGCAGATACTTTTGATGAACTAGGGTTTACAGAAGGTAGAGATTTGGCTATGGGTTTAGCAACTATTGGTATTGTTTTTGGAGTCATATCAGGAGTTATCTTAATTAACTGGGCAGTTAGAAAATCACATACGAACTTTTTAAAGACTAATAAAGAGGCTGAGGAATCAAATATTTCAAATATTGTTCCTAAAGAAGAAAGAGAATCAGCTGCAGTGCTAACAGTTTCACCTGAATCTATTGAACCTTTAGCACTGCATTTAGGAGTCATTGCATTAGCTATTGGTATTGGCAAACTAGCACTTGAGGGATTGAGACTACTTGAAAATATGACATGGGGTAGCGGTGATGGATTTTTAATTATCCACTATATGCCATTATTTCCACTAGCAATGCTAGGTGGTTTCGTTGTTCAGTTATTTATTTCAAAATTTGATTTCAAACATATCATCGATAGAAAAACAATTGTCAGGCTACAAGGATTAGCTCTAGATTTATTAGTCGTAAGTGCAATTGGGGGACTTTCATTAACTGTTATTGGCGAAAACATTGTCGTATTTTTAATATTAGCTTTCGTAGGTATTATGTGGAATATATTAATGTTTGTGTTTATAGCGAGACGAATGATGCCTAAGTATTGGTTTGAAAGAGGTATTGGAGATTTTGGGCAATCCATGGGGATGACTGCTTTAGGTTTAATGCTCATACGTATTGTAGATAGTGATAATAAATCAAATGCACTGTTTGCATTTGGATATAAACAATTATTATTTGAACCTATTGTTGGAGGAGGTTTAATGACTGCGATTAGTGTTCCATTAATCTTCAATTTTGGATCAACTGCAGTCTTAATCGTCAGTATGATCTTTATGATATTTTGGTTAATTTTAGGACTATTTTACTTTGGGAAAATGAAACAATCTAGAATATATTAGAGTATAAAAAAAGATGACACCTTTATCATTCAATAAAGTCATTGTCATCTTTTTTATTCTCATTCATCATTTTTACTTGTTGCACATAATAATAAGGGTATTCTGGTGTGATAAAGAAAAATAATATAAGTCCCACAACTAGTCCACCGATATGTCCTGCCCTACTAATGCCAGGAATTACGAATGTGATAACTAAATTGATGAGCATTAATTGTCTAATCGATCGAATAGCTTGAGGGTTTAACCACTGTTTTCTAATGAAAGTTAAAGTCAACAAGCCACCCATTACACCAAAGATTGCACCACTTGCTCCAATTGTCGCTGCATTTGGACCAAAGAAGACTACAAATAAACTAGAAACAATACCAGATAATAAATAAACAATAAAATATTTGATAGGTCCTATGAGTCTTTCCATATGTCCACCAAGATAATATAGAACAAATGAATTCATAAGAAAGTGTAAAATACTACCATGTAAAATCATAGCTGTAAATATTCTATAGTAGTCTCCATCTTCGGTAACCATACTTGGAACCAGCGCTCCATAATAAATAAGGTTTTCGACAGTGAATCCATCTGTTAAAAGTAAAACAATAACCATCATGAAATTGATGAGTAGTATTAAACTAGTAACTGGATGTAATCGATAGTAAATTTGTAATTTTTTAATAAAGTCCATAAAGACACCACATTTCTTATACGCAATCATTATACATAAAGAAAATGATACATTCAAGTATATTAACAATACTGATGAGTTGTGCTTCTAGATTGCTTTATTAGGTGTATATTGTGTGAAAGAACGTTTTCAATTGCTAATCTTAAGCATTTATGATACTATAAAGTGTACTTCTTGATGGATTTGTGAGTAAGAAGACAAGTTTAATGCAACTGCCTATCTAATATAGATATGACGAATTTATAATAATATATGTTTTGAAAAAATCAAAATCAATACTATTAATAATTTAAAGCGTTGTGTGGCTTTCACCTACAGCGTTTTTTATTATGCGAAAATTCATCAACCAGTGATTGAACGAGAAAACAAATCAAAGGAGAAAAAATATGAAATTTGAAGATCTCAATATTATCGCACCTATATTGGATGCGATCAAAAGTGAAGGGTATACAATACCCACACCGATACAAGAACAATCTATTCCAGTCTTATTAGAAGGAAGAGATATTTTAGGAAGTGCTCAAACAGGCACGGGTAAGACTGCAGCTTTTGCAGTTCCAATTTTACAAGGCATTTATGAGGATAAGAAAAACAGTCAAGGTCAAAAACAGATTAAAGCTCTAGTCTTAGCACCGACAAGAGAACTTGCTGAACAAATTAAAGATAGCTTTAGAGCATATGGAAAAGCTTTAGGTATTCGTTCTGATGTTGTTTATGGTGGTGTGAATCAAAAAAGCCAAGTTATATCTATCAAAAAAGGATTAGATGTATTAATTGCAACACCAGGAAGATTGTTAGATTTAATGAATCAAGGCATAGTTGATATACGTCACATTAAGTATTTTGTTTTAGATGAAGCTGATCGTATGCTTGATATGGGGTTTATTATAGATGTTAATAGAATCGTTGATAAAATTCCAAAGGATAGACAAACGATGTTATTCTCAGCAACAGTACCTAAAGAAATAACTAAGTTAGCCAATTCTTTATTAAAAGACCCAGTAAGAATTGAAGTCACACCTCCAGAAACAATGATTGAAATGATTAAACAGTCATTATATCATGTTACAAAAAAGGATAAAACAAATTTATTACTAGATATATTAGCAGATCCAAAAGTTGTTTCAGTTCTCATCTTTACAAGAACAAAACATGGAGCTAATAAACTAGTTAAAGAATTGTTATCATATGCGGTTAAAGCAGATGCAATTCACGGGAATAAGTCACAAAACAAAAGACAACAAGCTTTACAAGATTTTAAAAAAGGAAAAATAAGAGTTTTAGTTGCAACAGACATTGCAGCAAGAGGCATTGATATTGATGAGTTGACTCATGTTATCAATTATGATTTACCAGAATCTGCAGAAACTTATATTCATAGAATGGGTAGAACAGGTCGTGCTGGATTATCAGGTGAAGCATATACATTCTGTAGTGCAGAAGAAGGCCACTTATTAAAGGCAATTGAAAAGCATATTAAAATGAGTATTCCATTAATTCAAAGTCATCGCTATTCAACTAACTTTACAGGACTTATACTAACAAAGCCTAGCAAAACAAAACCTCAAACTAGAAAGAGCTCGCAACCAAGCAAGAAAAAATCATATGCAAAACCTAGAACTTTAGATGAAGATGCAAACACGAAAGCAAATGAAAGAAGAAATAATCAAAAGAAAAACACATTTGCACAATCATTTACAGATAGTCCAAGTAAAAGAAGTCGATATAATAAATATGGACAACAAAAAAGAGATAGAAACAATTCTGATAATGACAGAACAGGTGAAACAAAAAGTTTTTCAGGTAACAAAAGAAAATCAAAATATAATTAATAATTAATCCTCTAGAAATAGGGGATTATTTTTTTAGTTTTGTATTGCTTTATAATTGACACCATATCATTCGAATGCTATAATCAACACATACCGACCGACCGTTCGGTCGGATTGTTTATTTATTAATCAACAAGGAGAATATAAAAATGAGTTCGTACAGTGTCAAAAGACCAATAACAGTTTTAATGGGCATCCTCATTATTATTGTATTAGGCATATTTTCGGTAACAAGGTTACCATTAACATTATTTCCAGATATTAACCTACCATTTGTCGTAACCATTACGCCATATGAAGGAGCAACCCCAGAAGAAGTTGAATCTGAAGTTTCAAAAAGAATTGAATCAACGGTTGCGACTATTGGAAATTTCCAAGAAGTACAATCCATGTCAAATGAACACTTTGGGATTTCAATCATTACATTTGCGGAATCATCCAATATGGATAGTGTTGTTATTGAGTTAAGAGAATTACTTAATAATATCAGTTTTGCTGATGGTGTTGGAAATACAAGAATCTTAAGAATTAGTCCAGATATGTTGCCAGTGATGACGGTAACACTTTTTAGAACTTATGATGAGGACTTAACTGATGATGAAACTCTTATTAGAAATACAGAATGGATCAACCGTGAAGTTCTTTTAGATTTAACGAGTATTCCAGGTGTAGCTGATGTCAATGTATCAGGAGCTGCAGATGTTGTACTCCAAGTTAACCTTGATCAAGACATACTCGATGCTTATAGCATAACGCACGATCAGGTATTATCAATTATTGAGGATCAAAACGTTGGAGGTCTTATTGGAGTTGCACTTGATTCAGGGGAATTAAGAATGCTTTACTTAGGTGACCGTCCTAGTTTATTGTCAGATATAGCATCATTACCAATTTTAAATGATGGTGGTAATATCGTCTATTTAAGCGATTTAACAGTTGAAGGTGGTATTCATTATATTAATGCTAACACTGAAACATACTCGAAAATTAATGGCATACAAGGTATTCAAGTATCATTCCAAAAACAATCAGATTATGGAATCACTGAAGTCACAGAAAACATTATTAATCGATTAAATTTGATTATTGATGAAGATGAAGGTGATGCACATTATACAATACTTTTGGATCAAGGCGAGTATATTAATCAAGCAGTTGGATCTGTTTTACAAAATATTATAATCGGTGGTGTATTAGCCATCATTGTTTTATTTGTTTTCTTAAGAAATGTTAAACCAACATTGATTGTAGGATTAGCAATTCCAATATCTGTTATTGCAGCATTTATGTTAATGTATTTTACAAATGTAACATTAAACCTTGTTTCAATGGGAGGTCTAGCATTAGGTATTGGGATGCTTGTAGATAATGCTGTTGTCGTCATTGAAAACATATATCGAATGATAGGTGAAGGAAAAACTAAAGCAGAAGCTGCTATTCAAGGATCTAAACAAGTTGCAGGTGCAATCACTGCATCAACGTTCACTACAATCGCTGTGTTTCTTCCAATAGCGTTTATAGAAGGTATGGTTGCTGATGTCTTTATGAGTATGGCATTAACGATTGCTTATTCTTTGGGTGCAAGTTTAATCATTGCATTAACATTAGTTCCAAGTATGGCATCAAGAATGCTTGATGATCAAAAAATACAAAAAGAAGGAAAAACAATTTTAAAGTTAAAGAAATGGTATAAGTCATCAGTATTGTTTACCATTAAACACAAAGCATTAACATTGCTTACAGTTATTGTATTATTAGCTGGTTCTTTATTCTTAGTCATATCAAAAGGGTTTATTATGTTACCAACTTCGGATGAGGGGACAATTAATGTTTCAATCTCAACAACAAGTCAAACAACCTTTGTAGCAAAAGCAAATTACGCTGATTATCTAACCGAACAATTGATGGATATAGAAGACATTGAAACTGTCTCAACTACCATTGGTGGTGGTGGAGGATTTGGAGCTATGAGAATGATGAATCAAGGATTAAATGCAACGATTAATTTTACAATTAATTTAAAAGAAAATAGAACGAAAACAACAGAGTATTACGACACATATATTGAAGCATTAGTTCAGAATATTGATTTAGATGAAATTGAAGGCATGAATCAAAATCAAATTCTTGAAATCAATGTTTCCGCTCAAAATAGTACAGGAGCTTTAGGTGGTACACAAGGTGTTCGAATCAAAGTAAGTGGTTATAACTTAGAGACTTTAGAAGTCATTGCAAATGATATAACTGATATATTAAATGATATTGACGATGTAATAAAAGCTGATAACGGAGTCATACAAGGTCAAGATAATGTTAAAATAACTGTTGATCGTGATCAAGCAATGGTCTATGGTTTAACCAGTCAAGATGTAATGAATAATGTTGGTTACTTATATACCAATCTTGAAACATTAGGACAGACACAGTCGCTGACAGTAACTATTGAAGGTATTGAGTATACACTAGAGTTGCCTGTTGAAACATTTGGTGGAGGAATTTCATTTGATTTATTTGGAGATTATCTAACATTTTTAGGTGAGATTAAACTTTTTGATTCAGCAACTCAAGGTATGATTGATACATATATTGAAAATACTGGACAAGGCATTTATGTACCTAGTGTTATGTTACCAACATATACCATTGGGGATCCAATTCAATTTGTTGTCAATCCATATTTAAAAGTTACTGGTTCTAATACGATTGAGTTAAATCCAATAAGTGCAGATCCTACACTAGTTTCACTTAGTATTGCTCCATTATATGATGCTGATTCTGAAGACAGTGTGACCTCTATTGAGTTAATAACAGGGTTTGCAACAATTAATACAGATGGTTCTAATAGATACCTAGATGTTTCTGCTCAAGTTACAGAAGGTAAAAATGTTACACTTGTTAGTCAAGAAGTAACAAGAAGAGTCAATGAATATTTAAGTAGCACAGAGTTTACTCAGCACGGACTTGGTTATGATGTTTCATTCGAAGGTGAAAATGAAGAAATTCTTGATGCTGTATCAGAGTTAACTATTGCTGCTCTTGTAGCCATCTTATTAGTTTATATGGTGATGGCAATTCAGTTCCAATCACTTCTATACCCTTTAATTATTTTAGGCACTATACCTTTAGCATTTACTGGAGGTATGATGGCATTATTAGTTACAAACTCATTTTTAAGTTTAATTTCCATTATGGGTCTTATTATTTTGATTGGTATCGTCGTTAATAACGGTATTGTTTTAATTGACTATATTAATAAGTTAAGAGAACAAGGCAAAACAGTTATGGATGCTATTGTTGAAGCTGGTCAAACAAGATTAAGACCAATTTTTATGACAGCCCTAACAACGATATTAGCTTTAACAACAATGGCAATTGGATTTGGTGAAGGTTCTGAATTATTACAACCTATGGCAATTACTGCAATTGGCGGATTGATTTATGCAACAGTATTGACATTAGTTGTTGTTCCAACGATATACGCTTTGTTTAATTTTAGAAGAATTAAGATGGAGGCAAAAGATGCAAACGACGAAGGATAAGATATTAAATATTGTTATATCTCATATAAAGAGTGGTTCAAATTTAAAAAGTGTATCACTTGCTCAAATAGCATCAGAAGCTGAAATCGGTAAGAGTACAGTTTATGAGTATTTTAAAAGTAAAGAAGAACTTATCTCAGAAACTTACTTGTATTTGTTAAAGCATTATGAGTCTATTTTAACGAGTGATATTGAACAGATGGATTTTAAAGGTGCATTTATCGAACAAATCAAAAAGATTTTAATCGTTATGAAAGATGCAAGAACGATTATGGATGCCATTATGAATCACCAGCAAGGATCTTTTGTTGGTTTTGGGAAAAATATAGAAACTTGTATTCATAGAATTCAAAAACAAATGGAAGAACGTTTTGAAAGCATTATTAAATTAGGGTTGATTGAAGGTGTGATTGAATACAAAGAACCCAAACCTTATATTAAAAATGTAATTCAAGCTGTTATATCAGGTTTACTTTATCAATATGTTAATCTAGAAATGCATATTGAAGAAGATGATTTGTTCGAGTTGATTTATGATCAGGTTCTACTATTAATTAAAAACAATTAGTATAAATAACCTCTGTTTCAATTGATATAGAGGTTATTTTTTTATATTTTAATTCAATTTATGGCTCAGAAATATTTTATACTGCACTATTTCAAGTTTTTAAAAGTCAATTATTGACCATTCATCATATATTCACATTTAATTTGTATAATGTAATCGAGGTGAAATTTATGAAAAAAATAAAAGCACTTGTATTCGTGTTATCTATATTACTAATTGTCGGAGTCATTTTAACAACAGTTGGATTTTATTACTTTAACTGGTTTCCTGAAACAGAGTATTACGGTCATATGTATTCTGGTTGGATGATGCCATTTGGTATGATTGGTATGGTATTATTTTGGATTTTTATAGCTTTTGTCGTTATTACATTTTTTGAGGACAGAGAAAACTCAAAAAAGGATAGTGCACTTGAACACTTGAAAGAAAGATTATCTAAAGGTGAAATAAGCATACAAGAATACGAAGTAATTTATAAAAGGTTAAAGGATTAAATAATGAAAAAATACATTATCTTATTATCAATTATTATTGGTGTAATTACACTGGTTGTTATGCTGTCTCCGAATAAAGAATCCAAATTGCTAGATACCTATGGTATTAATAATCTATCAACACAAAAAATGGTAGATAGTTTAGAGGAGCAAACGATTAATCCAGAAGCTCTTATTGCGAGCATTTCAGCAACTACTTTAACATTAACTACTCCAAATCAGGTTTATACATATCAAGTACCTAACACATTATTTTATCTATCGGTTGCACCATATATTAACAACACACATCCTTGTGGAACCCATAACTTGACGACATGTAGGGGAGAATTAGCAAATGAAACCTTTGAGGTAAGAATTGTTACTCAAGGTGGTTTTATTATATTGCATGAAAATATGACAACAAACGATAATGGGTTTATGGGTATATGGTTACCAAGAAATATTGAAGGAACCATCGAGGTAAACTATCAAGGAATGTCATCATCGTACGAAATAAGCACAACAATAGACTCTGATACTTGTTTAACAAAAATGAGGTTGACATGAAATGAAAAATTATCAGTTGATTATTAGAATAGATAGTATCACTTGTGTTGGATGTATGAATCGAATTACACAAACTTTGACAGCGATGGGTGCAGATCAGGTTGATATAGATATCTCAACAAAGATTGCGAAGATATTTTATGAAGGATTAGAAGAAGATGGTACGACTTATTTTGAGGCAGTTAATCACATGGGATACCCAAGTGAATATCTAGTTTTAATGGAAGTTGAACAATAAAGATCAAACAAAGCATGTTCTCATTGGACCATGCTTTTTGATTAATGAAGTATAATGGGAATGAAAGCAGGTGGATGTTTATGCGCATACTTGTCGTCGAAGACCACAAAAAAATTAATGATTTGCTATCATTGTTTGCTAAGCAAGATGGCCATGAAGTCGTCCAAGCTTTTAGTGCGGAAGATGCCTTAGACTTGTTAGCAAATCAGGCTTTTGACATTGTGATTACTGATTTGATGTTGCCAGGCATGCAAGGCGAAACGTTGATTGAAAATATAAGAAATACAAGCGATATCTATATCATTGTAATCTCAGCAAAAACTGATATTGATAACAAACTTGATGTCTTATCAATTGGTGCTGATGACTATATTACAAAACCTTTTTCTGTTGAAGAAGTTATGATGAAACTTAAAAATATTTCAAAAAGACAAGTATTGATTAAACCATCAGTGAGATCTTATCATCAAGGATGTTTGGTAATTAGACCTTTATTGAGAGAGGTTTACTACAAAAATAAACTCATATCTTTAACAAAGTATGAATATGATGTTTTATTATATTTAATTAATCATTCAAACAAAGTCTTTAGTAGAGATGAGTTGATGAATGCGTGTTTTACAGATAGTGACGCATATGATCGTGTTATTGATGCATATATTAAGAATATTAGGAAAAAACTCAATGATAATCCCTCAAAGCCAAAGTTTATCAAAACATTTTATGGGGTTGGTTACCAATTTATAGGTGATTCTGATGATTAGTTTTAATACTTTTTTCAAACAAAAGATGACAAGGTTTTTCATTATTGTTTTTTCAGCACTACTGATTATCTTTAATATCGGGTTTTTTGTTTTTTCAATAGTCCAATATAATAGGCAAATAGAACGTCAAGAAGATTCTTTTATTGAAATGATGGGGCACTTAATAGTTTTAGAGAGCATTGATGCATCTATTACTTATGTAGAGCACTATGATCATACACATGGTGTTAGTGTTATTTATTATGATGCAGATAATCATATATTATATCAAAGTGAACAAATACCCAATCATACAAATCGTTTACAAATAAAAGATTCATCTGATAACATTTTAGGCGAAGTCGTATTGGACTACCAAAAATCAGTGATTGGAAAAGAATTAACAGTTGGTTTAGTATCTTTTAATCTTTTTTCACTCATCGTTTTTTTGATTGGAATCAGTATCTTGTATAAATATATCAATAGTCAATACAAGTTTATTGTTGAGGACATGAATAACATAGGGAAAGGAAGTTCATCTTTCAAGTTTAGTGATATTGATAATATCCATGATCGTTATATAAAGGCTTTAGAATCGGAAAAAGAAATCAAAAAGATTCAAGAGCATTATGTCAAAGTCTTAGCACATGATGTGAAGACACCATTAACAGTGATTAAAGCATACTTAGAAGGTATACATTCTAAGAGGATTGAATTTGATTCTCGTATTAATCAGGATATGTTGAATGAAGTCAAAATTATCGAGAAACTTATACCACAACTTATGGTGACAAGTATCAAACAAGTTTCTATCAAACAAGATATCGCATTACCGATTAAAGCAACACTAGACAAGTTAAAAGATGTCTTTAAAACTAAAGACATAGAAGTATATCAAAGCATTGATTCATTTATCATTTATGTTTCAACCATTGATATAGTGAGGTTGTTGGAAAATCTTGTATTTAATGCATTTTATTATAGTGACTATGGTGGTAAAATAAATATTGTACTAGACAAGAAAAACTCACAGCTTGTTGTTGAAGATTTTGGAATAGGCATGTCCAAAGAGACACTTAATAAAATTTATAGCGGGCCATACCGTGAAACGAAAGCTAAACAATATCATCAAAAAGGTAGTGGAGTTGGGTTGCAAATTGTATTTGCCATCGTAGAAAAAATTGGAGCGAAGATAAGAATTGATAGTGAGGAAAACAAGGGTACAAGAGTAACAATCACATTTTCGAGTGATTAATTTTTTGAAGCGGTGTTATACTAATAAAGTAAGACACTATAAGAGGTGAATCATGAAAGAAATATTAGAAAATAAAAAAGCATGGAATATGCTAGCAAAAGACCATTATGAAGCGTTTAAGAAAAAATTAGAAGATCCATACCAAACATTAAGTGAGATTATATTATCTGAATTAGGCAATATCAAGAACCAAAATATTATTCATCTTCAATGTAATACAGGATATGATTCTATTCTTTTGGTTAGACAAGGCGCTAAAAAAGTTGTAGGTGTTGATTTTTCTGATCAAAACATTTTATATGCTAACCAACTTAAAAATGATTTTAAAGTTAATGAAGTTGAATTTATTGAATCAGATATACTTGATTTGCCTAAAATTCATCATGACACATATGATATGGTCTTTACAAGCGAGGGTGTACTAGGATGGATTCCAGATATTAAACAATGGGCAAAAGTAGTATACGGATTATTAAAAGCCGGTGGTTATGTTTATATTCATGATGCACATCCTGTCTTTATGACACTAGATGAAGAGAAATTAGCAGAATCAAGAACACTTGAAGTTAAGTATCCTTATTTTTCTAATACATATGATGTCAGTGATACTATTGGTGGGTATGCATCAGAACAAAAACAAGCTATCAATTACTTCTGGTCGCATAAATTTTCGGATATTATTACAGCATTAGCAGATGCAGGATTAAGAATTGAATTTTTACATGAATATGATTTGCTATGTTGGGATAATGGAAACATGAAGGAAATTAAAAAAGGTTTATATCAATATGAAGATTTTCAAGGTAAATTACCGTTTTCATTTTCAATAAGAGCTAGAAAATAAATAAAGAAAATGAAGGTATCAAATTGATATCTTCATTTTTTATTTCATCTTTTGCCAAAATGCCGTTAATTCCTTTTCAAGTTGAGAACTTGTTTTTAATATAGTATGCTTTTTCCATTCCATTGGAAAGAGTTTTTTATATTTTGTTTGTCCGAATCTATCGTCAATGAGAATAGCGATACCATAATCATGATCACTACGAATGACTCTACCTACCGCTTGGATAACTTTGTTCATACCTGGGTAAGTATATGCATAATCAAAACCTTGTGAAAAGTTATCTTGGTAATATTTTTTTAGTTGATTATTGGTTTCATTAAGCATAGGTAAACCAACACCAACAATAATAACACCATTCAGCATATCTCCAATATAGTCAATGCCTTCAGCAAACATACCACCCATGACAAAGAAAGCAAGTTGTGACAAATGATTTTCATTTTTAAATCGATCAACCGTTAAAACTCTTAGTGCCTGATCCATTTCTTTTTCTTGGATGATTAAGTCAGCGTTTAAATCAGAAGGTAGGTGATCAATGACTTCGTTCATATATTGATAAGATGGGAAGAATGCAATATAATTACCTTTTTTAGAGTTAACGACTGTTTGAATTGTATCTACAACTTGATGAATAGATTGCTTTCTATCTTGATATCTTGTAGAAATTTGGTTCATCAAAACTATTTTTAAGTTGTTAGGATTAAATGGTGACTGTATTTTTAATGTTTCACCCTGTCCTTTTGATAAAAGTTTCATGTAATATTCTAAAGGATATAAGGTAGCACTGAAAAAGACTGCACCGTATGCTTTATGATTTAATGTGTCTAAGATGAATGAACTAGCATCTAAGCACTGAATCGTGATTCGAATATCATCATCAAGTCTTTCAACATTTGTCAAATAAGTCTCATTATAAAACTCATAAATTCTGGAAAAACCTAAAATATTTAAGTATCCTTCAATAACATCTGTCTTTTTGGAATATTTTGGATTTTCTTTCAAACTATTTTCAATTTTTCTCATTAAATTTCTAATAGCATCTATAAAATCTTCATCTAGTGTTTTGTGTGAATAAAATAAAGCATCCCCTAATTTTTCTTCATAATTATCATAAGCATCCAAGACTTTCTTAACAGCATTTCTAATGCTAGGTTTAAGTTTTGAAGCTATGCGTCTTAATTTGATAAAATCTGATTTATATAATGTTGATGAGTACATATCTCTTGACCTTGAAATTAAATTATGCGCCTCATCTATAAGCAGAAGTGGTTTATAATTGTCCTCATCAAAATAGCGAATCAAATGTGTTCTAGGATCAAAAACATAGTTATAGTCACAAATAATAACATCAACATAGTATGAAACATATAAACTAAATTCAAATGGACAAACCATATGTTTTCTAGCGTATCGCTCTACTGTGTTCCTATCTAACAAAGTTTCATGATCAAATATATCTTTAGTAGCCTCTTGAAGACGATCAAAAAAACCTTTCGCAAAAGGACATTTTTCCGGATCACATTCTCTTTTATCCAAAAAGCAAATAGCATCTTTAGAAGTGATTTCTAAAGTTTTTGTATGAAGTCCGGCTTCATGAAGCATATCCATAGTTTGCAGTGCAATCTGTTTACCGGCAGTTTTTGCAGTTAAATAAAATACTTTTTGGTTGTCTTCATGAAGTGATTTTAATGTAGAAAAAAGGGATGCCATAGTTTTACCAATACCTGTCGGTGCAATTGCATAAAGAATATCATCTTCCATCATGGTTTGATAAACAGCACTCATCATTTCTCTTTGACCCCGTCTGTACTGATCAAAGGGGAAATACAATTGTTCTAGTGAAGTTTTTTTCTTTTCATTATGTGCTTCTAAACGCAACATCCATTCCATATATAATGCAATGGATTCATTAAAAAAAGATTCTAATAAATCAACATCAAAGATAAACTCAAAATATCTAGTTTTATAATCTGATAATTGAATATAAGTCACCCGTGCTGAAATATCAGTTAAATTGTTGTTTTTCATATACATATAGCTATACATTTTTAATTGTGCTAGATGCTCATTGTTTAGAGCAAAGTCATCAGAAAAAATCGGGAATCTTGTTGACTTGATTTCCTCCATTACTAAAGTATCATTTCTTAACAATAGACCATCAATACGACCAGTTAATAAAATCATATGATGATCGTCTTGCCATTCATAACGAATAGAAACTTCAGCTTGATCGTTTAATCCATATTTACTTTGAAGGTGTTGATGAGCTCTTGTTCCATCAAGTAGTGATACGTTTTGAAATGTTTCACTTGATAAATCTCCACTTGAATAGAGAAAAGATACGAGTTCTCCAACGCCGATTTTAAATATTTTCATAGATACCTCTTTGATTCAAGTCTATTATACACCATGGGTTTGATAATTTGATTTTACAATATAAATAATCATAAATGAATCAAATAAAACATTAAACATTATGCGTTTACCTTTATTAAGCCATTTTATTTTAATTGAAATAAATGCTTCAATAACCGCATTTTTAGTAAGAAAGAAAAAGAATAAATTATGTGAAACTCTTTTATTGAAATCAACACCAATAAAGGTTATAATACTTTTAAACCAATATGGTATTTTATCGGGTACGATAAGGGGATTATAAAATTAAAGAGGTGGAAAAGATGTATGTAGTAAAACGTAATGGAGCCCAAGAACCGTTTGATTTAAACAAGATTGCTAATGCAATGCAAAAGGCATATAAAAGTGTTGGTGTTGCCTTCAGTGACGAAGAATGTCTAAAACAAGCCACTGAAATTACTAAGGCATATCCTAAGAATCAAGAAGTTAGTATCGAAACAATTCAAGATGATGTTGAATTGTATTTGATGAAGAAAAAGCATTATGAAGCTGCTAAATCTTATATTAAGTACCGTGAAAAACAAAAGACTGATCGTGATAATCCATGGGCAGATAATGATGAAAGACAAGATTTAATTTTAAATAAATATCTTATTCCAGGAGAAGGAAAAAAAGAGTTTCTAAAGCGTGTAGCATTTGGACGTTCTGCTCTTGAAAAGATATTAAGAAGAAAAGAAGCTATTTTTGGTGGAAGAAATCTTTATGCAATTGGTAGAGATGGTAATATTACAGGAAGTAACTGTTATGTAACACAAGATCCTGAAGATAGTTTGGAAAGTATTTACAAAGTCGATTACCAAATCGCTAGAACTTATAGCTACGGTGGTGGACAAGGGATGAATTTATCAAAGATTCGTCCAAAAGGGGCAAAAGTTAACAACAGTAGTAATACCACACCTGGTGTGATGGTGTTTGCTGAAAAATATTCACATACAACCTTAAACACGCAACAAGATAATAGACGTGGAGCACTGATGTTAGTATTAAACATTGATCATCCTGATATTATTGATTTTATTACGACAAAACTTGACTTGAGTAAAGTTAATGGTGCAAATATTAGTATCGCAATTACAGATGAATTCATGGAAGCTGCGAAAAATGATGAATTATGGGTTTTGAGTTTTGAAACACCATATGAAAAAATAGAGAAGAAAATTAAAGCAAAAGACTTATTAAAACTTGTTGGATATTCTGCACATACTATGGGAGACCCTGGTGTTATCTTTATTGATCATATGAATGACTACCATTTCCTAAGCGAATATGATGATGTTAAGTTTACTGCAACCAACCCTTGTGGGGAACAACCGTTGATGCCACATGGTTCTTGTAATTTAGGTAGTATTAATTTAAATGCATTTATTAAAAACCCATTTACTGAGAGTGCAACATATGATTGGGAAAGATTTGATTTTGTTGTTACTGAAATGATTTACTCTCTAGATGATTTACTTACAATGTTAGGTGATCGCCATGCACTTCCAGAACAAAGAGAACACGTTAAATTATATCGTGAAGTTGGACTAGGAGTTATGGGGTTGGCAGATGTTGCTTTAAGTATGAGATTACCTTATGGTAGTAAAGAGTTTATCAAGTTCTTAGATACTTTGATGAGAAGAATGCTTAATACTGCTGTTAAAGCATCAGCGCTTAGAGCTAAAGAGTTAGGAACATTCCCAAGATTCGATTATAATAAAGTTTCAAAATCTAAGTTCTATCAAACAGGAATAGATAAAGATACAGATGAATTAGTTAAACAATATGGATTGAGAAACAGTAGATTATTGAGTATTGCACCTACAGGATCAATTAGTAATATCCTAGGGGTTAGTGGTGGTGTTGAACCATTTTTCCAAATCAATTACACAAGAAGAATCGTTAGTATGTTTGAAGAAGAAAAAACAATTACTATTTGGGAAAAAACACCTTTGGCACTAGCTAAAGCAATGGGTATTAACCCATCTGAACTTCCTGAATGGGCATTAATCACTTCACAAAATATCGATTTTATGGAACGTGCTGAAGTTCAAGCAACTATTCAAAAATACGTAGACACAGCAATCAGTTCGACATTCAATCTACCTAATAGCGCGAGCGTTAGTGATGTAATGAGCATATACCAAACTGCATGGGAAAAAGGATTTAAAGGTGCTACTGTTTTTAGAGACAGATGTGCGAAAATTGGTATCTTAGCGGGTATTAATGAAAATACTGAAGATCTAAATCCAGCAACTCCACCAACAGTTCATATCGAAGAAAAATGGACTGATAAAAAAACAAATGTAGTTAAAGAATACATTACACATATTGCAGTTAGTCAAACTGGGCATACTCCAGAAAAGATAGAAAAAGAATTATGTCCTTTATGTGGCGATGTACTCATTAAAAAACAAGGTTGTATTCAATGTAATAACAATGAATGCGATTATGAAAAATGTGCAATTTAAAACATATTTAAAATTAAAGATTAAATGGGCTGATTTTTTTCAGCCCATTATGTTTTTTAACGGTCAAATCATACTTGACAATTCAAATAAATTTTACTAAAATTTTCATGGAGGCGATAACATGGCAAAAACAAAACAGTTTAAAACAGAATCTCAAAAATTATTACACTTAATGACCCATTCAATCTACACACAAAAAGAAATCTTTTTAAGAGAGTTAATCTCTAATGCAAGTGATGCGATTGATAAACGTCATTATTTATCATTGACAGATTCATCAATTCCAACAGATACCTATGAAATTTGGTTAACACCAAACGAAAAGGATCGTACATTAGTCGTTGCAGATAATGGCATTGGTTTTACTGAAAAAGAGTTAATCGAAAACTTAGGAACTATTGCACAAAGTGGATCAAAATCATTCTTAGAAAAAATAGAACAAAAAGATGTTGATATTATTGGACAATTTGGGGTGGGGTTTTACAGTGCATTTATGGTTTCAGATAAAGTCATCGTTGAAACAAAATCACCATTTTCTGAAACAGGATATCGTTGGTCATCAAAAGGTGAGTCAAGTTACACTATTGAAGAAATCCAAAGAGAAGAGCTAGGAACAACTATTATATTGTATCTTAGAGAAGATGATGAGGAAAACGAGGAAAACTTCACTAAGTTCACCAACGAATATACACTTAAAAATTTGGTTAAAAAATATAGTGATTATGTCCGTTACCCTATCAATATGATGATAGAAAAGAAAGAAAAAGAAAAAACAACACAAGTCAAAGAAACGTTAAATCAAATGACACCTATCTGGAAAAGATCAAAACAAGATATAAAACCAGAAGACATGAATCAATTTTATAAACACCAGTTTAATGATTTTGAAGATCCTTTAAAAGTAATACATACGAGTGTTGAAGGTATGTTAACGTATACTGCATTGTTATTTATACCTAAAAAGCCAGCATTTGACTTTTATAGCGAACATTATGAAAAAGGCTTGCAACTGTATACAAAAGGTGTTTTTATTCAGGATAAGAATAAAGAACTTATTCCTGATCATTTTAAATTCATAAAAGGTTTAGTCGATTCTGCTGACCTTTCATTAAATATCTCTAGAGAGATGTTACAACATGATCGTCAACTAAAGAAAATAGCTTCACATCTAGAAAAGAAGATAAAAAGTGAACTTGAAAATATGATGTCACATGATCGCGATCAATATGTTGAATTTTATGAAGCATATAAAACAACACTTAAATATGGCATCTATGACCAATATGGTTTAAATAAAGATAAGCTTCAAGATCTAATTATGTTTAAAACAAACAAAAGTGATGACTATATATCACTCAAAGAATATATAGAAAGAAAACCAGAAGAACAAAAAACAATATATTATGCAACAGGTAAAACAAAACAAAGCATTCTTTCACTTCCTCAAATGGATATTATGAAAGAAAAAGGGTATGAGGTTTTATTGTTTACAGAAGATATTGATGAATTTATGATTCAAGTTCTACAAAACTATCAAGATGTTCCTTTTAAATCTGTACAACAAGGCGAGTCTGATCTTATTGATGATACGAAAAAGGAAGATTTAAAAGAAAAAGAAAAAGAAAACAAAGATATCTTAAAAGCAATTAAGAAATCATTAAAAGATAAAGTAAAAGATGTTAAATTATCTGCTAGACTTAAAGAATCAGCTGTTTGTTTAGTATCTGGTGAAGGATTAAGTTTAGAAATGGAAAAAATATTGAAGCAAATGCCGAACCAAACAGAACTAAAAGCTGATCGCATTTTGGAAATTAATCCAGATCATGAACTTTTTAAAGCCTTACAAAAAATTTATGAAGTTGATGCTAAAAAAATTGATGGTTATGCATCAATTCTTTACCACCAAGCATTACTCATCGAAGGTTTACCCATTGAAGATCCAACAGAATTTTCGAATAACCTTGTGAAGCTAATGATTGAGTCCTCAAAATCATGAACCTATATTTAAAAAAACCAACACCTGAAGATGAAAAAAACTATATAGAATATATCAAAGATTGGAAAGATGAATTCATTTATCCAACAGCTTCTAGTTATGGAAGAAAATCATATCAAGACTTACTGGATAGAATAAAATTAGATGAGCTTAACTTGATAGATCCAGACACAAGAGTTCCAGCCTCAACATATATGCTTGTTGATGAATTTAATGAAATATATGGTTTCATCAATATAAGACATAGACTTAACGAAGACCTTTTGTTGTATAATGGAAATGTAGGTTATGGTGTGAAACCAACAAAACGTCATCAAGGTTATGGGAAACTTATGCTAAAACTTGGTTTAGAAAAAGCGAAAGAGCTTGGTTTAACCAAAGTTTTAATTACTTGCAATGAAGAGAACATTGCTTCAAGAAAAACAATTGAAGCAAACCATGGCGTATTGGAAAACAAAGTCTACAAAACAGATGGCTATATACTAAGATATTGGATTGATTTGATTAAGGAGACTACATGAGAAAAATAGAAACAAACAAAGCACCACGCGCAGTTGGTGCTTATAGTCAAGGTGTTTTCGTTAATGATACGCTTTATGTATCTGGTCAAATACCTTATGTTGCAGATACCATGGAACTCGTATCTAGTGATATTAAAGAGCAAACGAAACAGTCTTTAAATAATGTATTGAGCATTGTTGAGGCTGCAGGCTTAAAAAAAGAGAACATCGTACGATGCGGTGTATTTATGACGGATTTAGGAGATTTCCAAAAAATGAATGAAGTTTATGCAAATTTCTTTGGTGATCATAAACCAGCTAGAGCGGCAGTAGAAGTTCGTCGTTTGCCTAAAGATGTTCAAATAGAGATAGATGCAATCGCAATAAAGTTTTAAATATTTTTTTACAGTGCTCAAACAATGAGCACTGTTTTTATTTATAATTTATAAATTCTTAATGATAAGAAGTAATGATAGAAAAAATGCAGTTCTAGAGTGCTTGCCGTTTGTTATTATAGTCTTGAAATGCTATAATTGAAGTAAAATTTACGATGGTTTGACCAACTCCATCAAGCAAAATCATCATATGATGATGATATAAAGAAAGTGGTGACAACATGACACAAACGATTTCGTCTGTTCGTAGTGAAACATTGACAAAGAAAAACAACCTAATTTTAATTGTATCACTTGCAATTTTATTGTTATCAGGAAGTGTAATTTTTGGTTGGATTGTACTTGCAATGGCTGCAGTTGCTTTTGTTAGTTCTATTTCTGTAGAAGTTCTATTTGCAAAAGTAAGAAAGAAAAAACTTGATGTAACAATCTTTGTTACACCATTGATATTTACATTAATACTTCCTTCAACACTTCCTTTATGGATGGTTGCTGTTGGTGCTGTTTTTGGTACGTTTTTTGCAAAAAGCTTATTTGGAGGAAGTGGGAAGAACATTTTCAATCCTTCAATCGTTGGGGCATTATTTCTATTGATTTCATTTCCTGCACAGATGATTACAGCTTGGTTCGATCCTAAAACAAACGATTTAGTTGGTGGAGCAACACCACTAAACCTATTTAATAGAGGATTAGATCTCAATCATGAAATTATTGATTTTTTCATGGGTAATGTTCCTGGGGCTGTAGGAGAAACATTTAGATTAGGTATTTTAGTACTGGGTATATTACTCTTATTACTTAAAGTTGCTGATTGGCGTATACCATTATCATACATTGGTACAGTATTTGTCTTAATGGGAATTGGTCACCTTGTTTTCCCTGAAACTTTTGGTAATCCTTTCATGTCATTAATCATTGGAGGTTTACTATTTGGAGCATTTTTTGTTGCTACAGATCCTGTAACTGCACCATTAACATCATGGGGTAGAGTGATTTATGGGTTTGGTTTAGGGTTCTTAACTGTTGTTATTAGAGTATTTGGTGCATTCCAAGAAGGCGTTATATTTGCGATTGTCATTATGAATGCTATTGCACCATTGATTGATAATATGACTTTAAAAGATAAATTAAATGAAGTTGAGGAGGTTACAGAATGATACAACATTTAAAATTAATATTGTTTGTTGTTATTTTAGGATCTGTGACATCTTTGTTATTACTAGGTATGGATAACTTAACTAGAGAACGTATTATAGCAAATGAGGAAGCAGAAATTAAGGCAACACTTCTTAACGCGTATAATATTGAATACACGTACGCGGACATACACGAGATATTTGATGAACATGTTCAAGTTTTAGAAATTGATGGATTAACATTTTATTTAGAAGAAGATTCTGGAGCTGTTAGCTTTCACTTTGAAGGTGGAGGTGTATGGGGACCAATAACTGGCATTATCACATTAGAATCAGATTTTGAAACTATAGTGGCTATTGCGGTTCTTCAACAAGAAGAAACACCAGGATTAGGTGGTGTTGTTGCTGAAAGTCAATATTTAGCTAAGTTTGTTGGTGTCAAAATGGTTCCTGAACTTATTATAAGTAAAACAGCTGATCCTGATGCTGATAACGAAGTAGACGCAATTACTGGAGCAACTAGAACATCTAGTGCATTTAGAAATATATTGAACAATGCCTATGCCTTGCATCTCGATGCATGGAATAGTCGCAACGACTGAAAGGAGAACTCATGAGACTCATTCGATTATTATATACAAAGCCTTATAATATATTAAAAGATGGATTATCAAGAAACAATCCAATCGTCATTGCAGTTCTTGGTATTTGTTCAGCATTAGCTGTAACCAATCGAGTTGAAAATGCAATAGCTATGGGTTTAGGTGTTACGTTTGTTATTATGGCAAGTTCAGCAACCGTATCACTTGTTAGAAACTTTATTCCTTCAAAAGTGAGAATGGTTACTTATATGGTTATCATCTCATCATTTGTTATTTTGGTTCAAATGTTTCTTCAAGCTTATTACCCAAGTATAGCAAGTGCATTAGGTGCATATGTAGGATTGATTATTACAAACTGTATTGTCATGGGTAGAGCAGAGGCATTTGCAGCAAAGAATCCTGTTAAGTATACATTGGTTGACGGATTTGCAAGTGGTATGGGTTATACATATGTACTTGTAGCTGTTGCAGTTGTAAGAGAGTTGTTAGCATTTGGTACTTTGTTAGACTATCGTATCATGCCAGCAAATTGGAATAACTGGGTCGTTATGGCTATGGCACCAGGAGGGTTCTTCGTTTTAGGACTTTTTATCTGGTTGATTAGAGAAATGGCACATTATTATGAGATGGAACAATAGGAAGGGGATAAACTATGGATATATTAGAACTTATTATAGCTTCAATTCTTAGTCACAATATCGCTTTGGTTTACATTCTCGGGATGTGTCCACTTATTGCGATCTCAACAAATGTAAAAAATGCAAAAGGTATGGGGATGGCTGTAGTCTTTGTCGTTACACTTACCGCAATGATTAATTGGCCAATACATCAATTATTACAAACTACAGGCACTACGAATCTCAATTTATTAATCTTTATTATAACAATTGCAGCAACCGTTCAATTTTTAGAGATGATATTGGAAAAATTCTTTCCTAAACTATATAATGCATTTGGTATTTATTTACCTTTGATTACTGTGAATTGTGCAGTATTAGCAATATCATTATTCTTTGTAAATAGAGAATATAACTTTGTTCAAACGACAGCTTTCGCATTTGGTTCAGCAGTAGGTTGGTTAGTTGCTATTGTATTGCTTGCTGGAATTAGAGAAAAAATGACAAGAAACAGTGATGTTCCAAGAGGACTTGCTGGAAAAGGTATTGTCTTTATTATATTAGGAATCATTGCTTTAGCATTTATTGGATTCTCTGGATTAGCAAACATCTAATGGGAGGTACTATATGAATTTCTTAGTTCCAGTTATATTGATTGGAGTTTTATTAATTATTTCGTTTTTACTCATTATTGCTGAAAAATTAATTGGCAGTGGTGGAGAAAAAATTATAAAGCTCAATGATGACAAAATTATTCCGGTTACCGGAAATAATACAGTATTAAATACATTATCAGAACATAAAATATTTATTCCTTCAGCTTGTGGTGGAAAAGCCACTTGTGGATTATGCAAGTTTAAACTCATCGATGGAGGAGAACCAAAACCTACAGAGTTGCCTTTTTTAAGTAAGCAAGAATTAAAAGATGGAATTCGTCTTTCATGTCAAGTCAAAGTTAGCGACAATATGAAGATCGAAATACCAAAAGAATTATTGAATGCAAAGGAATATAAAACTAAAGTTATACATATTGAGGATTTAACGCATGATATCAAACTTGTTAGGTTTAAATTAATCGAGCCTGAGGAAATGGTGTTCAAACCAGGACAGTATGCACAACTAAAAGTTCCAGGACTAGATGTAATACGAGCTTATTCAATTGCATCTCATCCAAAAGAAACAAAACAAATCGAATTAATCATTCGACAAGTTCCCAAAGGATTAGCTACTACCTTTGTTCATAAAGCATTAGAAGTTGGGGATAAAATAATTCTTACTGGACCTTATGGTGATTTCTATTTACAAGAAGAATCAGAAAGAGAAATGATCTGTATAGCTGGTGGTTCAGGGAAAGCACCGATTCGTTCTATCTTATATTATTTAAGAGATCAAGGTATGCCACGAAAAGTCAGATACTTCTTTGGAGCAGTTACTAAAAAAGACTTATATTATACAGAAGAGTTTAAACAACTTTCAAAGGAATTCCCTAATTTTGAATATATTCCAGCATTATCAGCACCTGATCCAGATGATGATTGGGATGGCGAAGTTGGTTTAATTACAGAAGTTGTTGATAGACACACTAAAGATTTAACTGAAGCAGAAGCATATTTATGTGGATCACCAGGTATGATTAATGCATGTATTAAAGTTCTAGAAAATCATAATATCAGGCAAGAAAACGTATTTTTCGATCCATTCTCTTAAAAATATATATATACAATTAAAACCCAAACACTGGAAAAAACCAGGATTTGGGTTTTTTATTTGTCCAAAATCAATAAAAATATCACTAATATCAATAAAAATTAGAAAAAAATCAATAAAATCAATATAAAAATCAATAAAATTAACAAAAATACAAAAAAATGCTTGACAAATGATAACTAAATGAATATAATTAAAGTGTAAATTAAAAAAATTAATGATTTCGAAAAAAAGATTAACAAAATCAAAATAGAAATCGTTAAAATAAAAAAAGTGATGTTGGGTAAAACCAAGGAAAGGATTTAAAAATGAAAAAGACATTAACCACTATGTTCTCAATGCTCGTCTTCCTAGTACTATTGACAGCTTGTTCAATACAACAAAACCAAAATATTTATGATAATGATAATAAAATATTAAAACTTGATGATTACAAAACATATGAGTCAATAGAAGGTGGAGTTGAAGAAAACAATGCATACATTAGCTTTAAGGATTACGATGGTATTGATACACTCTTCGTCTTCGCAGGAAGTCAAACAGTAACAATCACAGTTTATGATTATGTTACAGATGGTAGATTTAAGGTTGTCCTAATTGATCCTTATAATAATGTTAAAGAATTAAAAGAAACAACAAGAGTTGAAGCAATCGAAGGACAATATAAAGTTAAAGTTGTTGGTGATCATGCTTCTGGTGCAGTCTCAATCAACTTAGAATTGCAAGTTTCATTCTATCCGTTATCAAATAAGAACTAATATTTGATACAAAAGATTAAATGAAAAGATAAGTTTTAAATTATCATTTGAAAACTAGGCACTAAGAAATCATGGGAAATATGGTTAGATCTGGGTGTAGTAAGTAAAAAAGATAAAATAAAACTTAGGATGGTTATTTAAAAAGAAATGATGATTCGAATGGCACTAGGAGATCGTGAAAAAACGATTATGGTCCAGGTGATTTGAATAAATTATTTACAAAAAAGAAAAAGGAGTGCGGCACTAGGAGATTGAGAGAAATCAATTGTGGTCCAGGTGGCAGTCCAATAGTCAGAAAAAGTATTAAAAAGATTTAAACTATATGGCACTAGGAAATTGAGAGAAATCAATTGTGGTCCGGGTGATATAGAAAGAAAGTGTAATAAAATGCGTATAGCACTAGGAAATTGTAAAAAAAACAATTGTGATCCTAGTGATACAGAAAGTCAATCATCCAATCCTCCTAAAAACTAATCTTTCTGAAAACCTAATAGATGCAACCTAAAAAGTTGTAAGTTCTAGAAGGGGATCATTAGATTGGTTTTTTTATATGTAAATATATTGCATAGTATAGTATATTCATTTCAATTATAGTATAATGCTATTATATGTGTATGTCGATTTGGGGAAATATGTGCATAGCACAATAAAAATAGAAAGAAGGCATAAAAATGATTAGTAATAGAATCGAGATTAAAGAAAAAGCAAGACAAAACTTGCAAGGAAAGTATGGCGTTGTTATACCTATTTTGTTGATATTTGCAGTCGTTCAAGGTGCGGTTGGTACAATTAGAGACCAGTTTACTCCGAAATACGAAATTGATTGGGAAACTATGACAAGAGTATTAGTTAGTGAAGGAAATCCAGTATTGAACCTATTGTTTTCTCTTGTAGGAACTTTAGTCGGAGCAATCATTTTGTACGCTTCAGCAAGAGTTTATATTCAACTTGCAAGAAATGAAAAACCAGTGATTGAAGAAGCATTAACTATTGGTTTTAAAACCAGTCCAGTTAAGTTATTTGTTACTTCATTTTTAATGGGGCTCTATATCCTTTTATGGATGCTTTTGTTTATTATTCCTGGTATTGTTAAAGCTTATGCATATTCAATGACTTATTACTTGTTACACTTAAGACCAGAAGTTAATGCAGCTGATACAATAACTTTGTCTAAAGAATATACAAAAGGATACAAGATGGATTTATTTGTGTTAGATTTAAGTTACTTATTACATTACATATTAGGTATATTTACACTTGGTATTTATTGGTTATGGGTTATTCCAAAGCATTCAACAGCTAGAACGCTTTATTATGAAGAAATTTATTTAAAGCATAATCCTGTTGTCAATGTAATAGAAGATGAAGTTTAAAAAATAAAGCCTCTTTGGAGGCTTTTTTAATGTGTTTTTTCTACATTTGTTAATAGAGCTGAATCATAGACTGCTTGGGCAATCTTTTGGTGAACCGTTTTGTCTAAGGGATCTGGGATGATATAGTTCATTTTTAAATCTTTTTGCTGGATTGAATTAGCGATCGCCAAAGAAGCAGCTTTCATCATGTCATATGTTATCTCTTTAGCATGAGCATCCAAAGCACCTCTAAAAATACCAGGAAATGCTAAAAGATTATTAATTTGATTTTCATATTTTGAACTACCAGTCCCAACTATATAGGCACCTGCATCATATGCATCTTCAGGCAATATTTCTGGTATTGGATTTGCCATAGCAAACACAATAGGTTGTTCGCTCATTGATTTAATCATTTCTTTAGTTACACAGCCTGCAACCGATACACCAATAAAGACATCGGCATTTTTAATCGCTACACTTAAATCGCCAGTTAATTGTTTTTGATTTGTCATATTAGATAATGATTGATGAGATAAACTTAAAGTTTGATCTGATTTTGATAATATTCCGTGTTTATCACAAACAATAATATTACTAGCACCGAGTGATATTAGAAAGTGAGTAATTGCAGTTCCAGCAGCACCAGCACCGTTAATAACTATCTTGATATCTTTAATTTTTTTATGAACTAGTTTTAATGCATTTAATAATGCAGCACCAACGACAATTGCTGTACCATGTTGATCATCATGAAATATAGGTATATCACATGATTTTTTTAATGCATTTTCAATCTCAAAACACCTTGGGGCTGAAATATCTTCTAAATTGATTCCACCAAAACTTTTAGATAATAAAGTAATGGTTTTAATGATTTCATTTGTGTCTTGTGTATCAAGACATAGAGGAATAGCGTCAATATTACCAAGTAACTTAAATAGTACAGCTTTACCTTCCATAACAGGCATGCTTGCTTGAGCACCAATGTTGCCCAATCCTAAAACAGCAGAACCATCAGTGATCACAGCAACCGTATTGTGTTTTCTTGTATACATATAACTTAATTTACTATCTTTATATATTTCTAATGAAGGTTCGGCAACACCAGGTGAATAAACAATAGATAAATCGTCTTTATTTTTGATATCTACTCTAGAAATCATTTCAATTTTACCCTGTACTTCTCTATGCAATTTGATAGATGCTTCTTTATAGTTCATATTAACTCCTTTATTTTGCTTTAGTTAGTTATATTTTAACATGTTTTAGATGATAAAAACGTTAAAAAATCAGATAAAAGAAGATTATTCATGTAAAAGAATAGAAAATTCAATAAAACATTAAAAGCGCTTACATTTGGGGTTTATTTTTTGTGACTTATTATGTATAATAAGGGTATCAGACAAAAGGAGATAATACATGAAAAAAAAATATGTTGCAGAACCATATCGTATCAAGGTAGTAGAACCTATTCGTCAAACAACGAAGGCAGAACGGATTAAGATTCTAAAAAACGCTGGGTATAACCCTTTTTCTTTGAGAAGTGAGGATGTCTATATTGATTTACTAACAGATTCAGGAACTAGCGCAATGAGCCAAGAACAGTGGTCAGCATTGATGATTGGTGATGAAGCTTATGCTGGTAGTAGAAGTTTTTATAGACTTGAAAGCGTTGTAAAAAATATTACAAACTATCAATATTTTATACCTGCACATCAAGGTCGTGGGGCTGAACAGGTTTTTTTACCACAACTTGTGACCAAAAAGGGGATGTACTACATATCTAATATTCATTTTGATACGACAAGATCACATGTTGAACTTGCAGGAGCAAGAGCAATTGATTGTGTGATTGATGATTGTTTTGATTTAAATACATATCATCCTTTTAAAGGTAATTTTTGTCTTAAAAAATTAGAAAAAGTCATTCTTGAAAAAGGTAAAGAAAATATTGCAGGCATTATTATGACAATTACTAACAACTCAGCAGGTGGTCAACCAGTAAGTATGGAAAATATGCGATTAGTCAGTCAAATGGCTAAAAAGTATGGTATTACGACGATTATTGATGGAGCACGATATGCTGAAAATGCTTTTTTCGTTAAAGAAAGAGAAGAAGGATATCAAGATATGGATATTATTGATATCGCAAGAGAAGCATTTAGTTATGCAGATGCTTTATTAATGAGTGCTAAAAAAGATGGGCTCGTTAATATGGGAGGATTTATTGCGATAAAGAATAATGAAGATCTTTATAATAAATGTAGAACATATATTGTTCCTATGGAAGGCTTCCCAACTTATGGTGGTATGAATGGTAGAGATATGGATGCTCTTGCTGTAGGACTTATGGAAGCACTTGATGAGAATTACTTAAGACATCGAATAGATCAAGTTAGATATTTGGGAGATCGATTAAGAGAAGCTGGAGTACCTATACAATATCCTATTGGTGGGCATGCGGTTTTTGTTGACTGCAAATCAGTTGCACCACATATTCCATATGATCAATTTCCAGCACAAAGCGTGACCAATGCAATTTATATTGAAGCAGGTGTGAGAGCGGTAGAGATAGGATCTTTGTTATTAGGTAGAGACCCAGATACGCACGAGAATTTACAAAGTGAAATGGAGTTAATGAGATTAACGATTCCAAGAAGAGTATATACATATAGACACCTAGATGTTGTTGCAGATGCTGTTATTCATGTCTATGAACATAGAAACGAACTCAAAGGTTTAGCGTTTGTTTATGAACCTCCAATTCTTAGACATTTTACTGCTGTTTTCAAACCAATCGATTAAACAAAAAAAGGAGATTACTTTATGCCATTTAAAATATTAGCAATTAACCCAGGATCAACAAGTACAAAATTAGCAATTTTTGAAGATGAAAAAAGTGTTTATAGCACTAATATTAAACACGATTCTAAGGAAATACTAAAGTTTGAACATATTATCGACCAATATGATTTTAGAATGGATGCGATAACAGAATTTTTAGAAAAAGAAAACATTGACATATCATCACTAGATGCTGTAGTAGGTAGAGGTGGTATGTTAAAACCTATTCCAGGTGGAACATATTACGTTAACGATGCAATGATTGACTATATTAAAAAAGCACCGAGAGGTGAACATGCATCAAATTTAGGATGTATTATCGCTCATCATATTGCAAGTAAATATGGTATCCCAAGTTTTATCGTAGATCCTGTAGCAGTTGATGAAATGGAAGATATTGCTCGTTATACTGGAATGCCAGAAATAAAAAGAGACAGCCTATTCCATGCATTAAATCAAAAAGCTGTTGCCCTTAAGGCAGCTAAAGATTTAGAGAAGCCATATAAGGAATTAAATTTAATCATTGCTCACTTAGGCGGTGGTATAAGCGTTGGTGTTCATAAAAAGGGTAAAGTTGTTGATGTAAATAATGCACTTGATGGTGATGGTCCTATGTCACCAGAACGCAGTGGTAGTGTTCCAATGGGGCCATTATATAAAATGATTTTTTCTGGAAAATACACATTGAAAGAAATTAAAAGAAAAAATTATGGACAAGGCGGTTTAGTCGCATACCTTGGAACAAATGATGGTCGTGAAATTCATGATAGAATCATTAACGGTGATGAAAAAGCTAAGTTTATTTTTGAAGTTATGTGTTATCAAATAGCAAAAGAAATTGGAAGTTGTAGCACAGTGTTAAAAGGAGAAATAGATGCAATCATATTAACTGGTGGATTAGCATATGATGAGATTGCAGTTAAGGAAATCACTGATCGAGTTAAATTTATTGCACCAATTCTTATTTATCCTGGTGAAGATGAAATGGAAGCATTAGCATTTGGTGCACTTCGCGTTTTAAAAGGTGAAGATGTAGCACAAGAATATAAATAGGTAGGTAGAAAAATGATTAAATCAATGCAGGATATTGTCAAAAAAGCGCAATTATTAGAACCCAAAAAAATTGCTGTTGCAGCAGCAAACGATTATCATGTTTTAGAAGCTGTTAATATGGCCAAAGAAGCTAAACTTGTTGACCCAATATTATTAGGCGATAAAAAAGAAATCGAAAAAATGCTTAAAGATTTGAAAATATATCAAAATGACTTTGAGATTATCGATATACCAGATCCAGCTATAGCATCACAAGAAGCAGTTAAACTTGTCAGTAGTGGAAAAGCAGATATCTTGATGAAGGGTTTTGTAGATTCCTCAATAATCTTACGAGCTGCACTAGATAGAGATTATGGCCTTAGAACACCCAATCGATTATCACATGTGAGTGTTATGGAAATTCCTAGTTATCATAAGATACTCTTGATGAGTGATGGTGCAATGAATATTGATCCTGATGTTGATGTGAAACAAGAAATCATTGAAAATGGTGTTATTATTGCCCATGCTATGGGGATCAAACATCCATTAGTAGGATGTATAGCTGCTGTGGAAAAAGTGAATCCAAAAATGCAAGCAACACTTGATGCTCAAGAACTTATCATAAGAAATCAAAATGATCGAATCAAAGGTTGCACGATTGGTGGACCTTTTGGAATGGATAATGCTATCAATAAAGAAGCAGCTCAAATTAAAGATATAGCTGATCCAATGGCAGGTAATGTAGATTTTCTATTGATGCCTCAAATTGAATCCGGTAACATCTTTTATAAAAGTATGATGTTCTTAGGGAATGCAAAAAGTGCAAGTATAATCGCTGGAGCTAAGAAACCAATTGTATTAACTAGTAGAGCTGATTCAATGGAATCAAAGTTTTATTCAATCGCTTTAGCAGCTTTAGTTGCTGATACATTATAAAATCTGATTTTTAGACTGTCAAGAAGAGTAAATGAGGTGGAGTCATGATTCAATTAGATGGGAATACATTAACGCTAAAAGATTTAGTACAAATTGCTAGATATCATGAAAAGGTGTCCATAGACGAAAAAAGTAAGAAACTAATTCAAAAAGCTAGTCTTTTTGTTGAAGATGTTGTTAAGCATGATCAAGCCGTTTATGGTATTAATACAGGATTCGGACATTTAGCACATGTAAAGATTAATAAAGATCAAGTTGAAGAATTGCAAATCAACCTCCTCAAGAGTCATGCTTGTGGTGTAGGAGAACCTTTATCTATAGAGGTTGTTCGTGCAATGATGGCTCTAAGAATTAATGCACTTATCAAAGGATATAGTGGAATAACGCTAGACACCATACTCAAACTCACAGAATATTTAAATGAAAATATGATACCAGTTGTGTTTGAAAAGGGTAGCCTTGGAGCAAGTGGAGACTTAGCTTTACTATCTCATATGAGTCTACCTCTTGTTGGTTTAGGAGAAGTGTTTTATCAAAACGAACGTTTAGACACAATGAAGGCATTAGAAAAAGCGAATATTAAACCTTTACCAAAATTAAAAGCAAAAGAAGGTTTGAGTTTAATTAATGGTACTCAAGGTATGAGTGCGATTGGTGGATTAGTCTTATATGATGCTATGAATTTATTAAAAATAGCGAATCTATCGCTTTCTTTATCAATGGAAGCTTTAGGTGGAGTTTTAGATGCTTATCATCCAACTATACATCAAATTCGAAATCAAAACGGACAAATAGATGTTGCTAAAGAGGTGCTTCAAAATTTAAAAGGTAGCAAACATGTTACCAAACAAAATGAGATGCGCGTTCAAGATGCCTATAGTTTACGGTGTGCACCTCAAGTTCATGGTGCATCTTTGGATGCATTTCGTCATATTTTAGATATTGTTGAAAGAGAAATGAATGCCGTTACAGATAATCCTATTTTATTACTAGATGAAAACAAGGCTGTAAGTGCTGGAAACTTTCATGGACAACCCCTTGCATTAGCATTTGATTATATGGCTATCGCTCTTTCTGAACTTGCTAATATTAGTGAAAGACGTATTGAACGTATGGTAAATCCACACCTTTCATGCGGACTTCCACCGTTTTTAGCTAAACATTCAGGTTTAAACTCAGGATTTATGATCGTCCAATATACAGCTGCATCACTAGTTAGTGAAAACAAAGTGCTTTCTCATCCTGCATCTGTAGATTCAATACCTTCATCAGCAAATCAAGAAGATCATGTATCTATGGGTGCTATATCAGCTAGAAAAGCTAAATCAATTTTAGAAAACACAAGAAAAGTTATTGCAATTGAATTGTTAACTGCAGCACAAGCCTTAGGGTTTAGAGAACAAAAAAAATTAGGAATTAAAACAGAAAAAGCATATCAGTTCATCCGTAACTTTATACCATTTATTGAGCATGATGAACCTTTATATCCATATATGCACCAAATTGAGAAAATCATTAGTGATGAGTCTTTTATTCATACCATTTTTGAGGGGACTGATTAATTTGAATAAAACCAACGAAATCAATTTAAAAACGATCTTTAATAAACTTCCCAAATATCCACAATTTAACCAATCAATACGAAGAGCACCAAAAAGAGAGTTAACTTTAACTGAAGATGAAATCGTATTAGCAGTTAAAAATGCATTAAGATACGTGCCTAAAGAATGGCATGATGTTTTGTCTTTAGAATTCACGGAAGAGTTAATGACAAAAGGAAGAATTTACGGGTATCGATTTAGACCAGAGGGAAGAATCTATGGTAAATCAATTGATGAGTATCAAGCAAATACACTAGAAGGAAAAGCATTTCAAGTTATGATTGATAACAACCTTGATTTTGAAGTTGCTCTTTATCCATATGAATTAGTTACTTATGGTGAAACAGGACAAGTCTTTCAGAACTGGATGCAATACCATTTAATAAAAAAATATTTAGAAATCATGAATGATTCACAAACATTAGTTATTTTATCAGGTCATCCCTTAGGATTATATTTATCAAATCCTAACGCACCAAGAGTTATAATTACTAATGGATTAATGATTGGGGCAAACGATAATCTAGAATCATTTAATCGTGTAGCAGCATTAGGTGTTGCTAATTATGGACAGATGACTGCAGGTGGTTGGATGTATATTGGACCACAAGGTATTGTTCACGGGACTTACTCCACATTACTAAACGCTGGAAGAATCAAATTAGGCATTGATGAGAAAGATAATTTAAAAGGCAAACTGTTTGTATCATCAGGATTAGGGGGTATGAGCGGTGCTCAAGGTAAAGCAACAACCATCGCTGGTGGTGTCGGTATTATTGCTGAAGTTGATGCTTCACGTATTTCAACAAGGTTTAAACAAGGATGGATTGATAAAGTTGCGAAATCGCCTGGTGATGCTTTTTCACATGCACAAGAATCAATAGAGAAAGGTGAACCATGCGCGATTGCATTCTATGGTAATATCGTAGATTTACTTGAGTATGCGATTGATAAAAACATTCACATTGATTTACTAAGTGATCAAACAAGTTGTCATGCAGTCTATGATGGAGGTTACTGTCCTCAAGGCATTACCTTTGATGAAAGAACAGAATTGTTGAACAAAGATAAGCACCAATTTATTAAACGCGTCAATCAAAGTTTAATCCATCATATCAATGCTATTCAGAAATTAGTTGATCAAGGTACATATTTCTTTGATTATGGTAATAGCTTTCTAAAAGCTGTTTATGATGCTGGTGTAAAACATGTATGCAAAAATAAAGAAAATGACTTAGACGGATTTATTTATCCATCTTATGTTGAAGATATTATGGGACCTGTCTTATTTGATTATGGTTATGGACCTTTCCGATGGGTATGTCTTTCAGGAAAAGAAAGTGACCTTGATAAAACTGATCAAGCAGCAATGGAAATGATTGATCAAAACAGAAGATTTCAAGACCTAGATAATTATTACTGGATTAAAAATGCTAAAAAGAACAATTTAGTCGTAGGGACACAAGCTAGAATTTTATATCAAGATGCTTATGGTAGACTAAAGATAGCATTAAAATTTAATGAAATGGTTAGAAATAAAGAAATAGGACCAATCATGCTTGGTAGAGATCACCACGATACAGGTGGAACAGATAGCCCATTTAGAGAAACCTCTAATATTAAAGATGGATCAAATATTATGGCAGATATGGCAACGCATGTTGCTATGGGGAATGCTTCAAGAGGGATGAGTTTAGTAGCGCTTCACAATGGTGGAGGTGTTGGTATAGGTAAAGCCATCAATGGTGGCTATGGAATGGTTTTAGATGGATCACCAAGAGTTGATGATATTTTAAAACAAGCTATGCTATACGATGTTATGGCTGGAGTATCTAGAAGATCTTGGGCAAGAAATGAGCATGCAATTGAAACATCAATGCTGTATAATGAACTAGACAATAATTCAATGATTACTATTCCAGTAGTTGCTGATGACCAAATGATAAAGGATAGTATTTTGAAATATAAAAACAAGGAGGTTAAGTCATGAGTAAAATTGTTCAATGCGTACCTAATATATCAGAAGGTAGAGATTTAGCAAAAATTGAATACATTACTGAACCACTTAAAAATAAAGAAGGATTTAAATGTATAAGCGTTGAGCCTGATAAGGATTATAATAGAAGTGTCATCACTTTATTAGGAGATCCTGAAAAAATGATTGATGCTTTAGTAGAGTTTTACGGTAGGGCATTAGAAAAAATTGATATGAACAAGCAAAAAGGTGAGCATCCTAGAATGGGAGCTGTTGATGTATGTCCTTTTATTCCTATTTCAGAAATAAAAAATGAAGCATGTGTAGAATATGCAAAAACACTTGCTAAAAAAGTATCTGTTACCCACGATATTCCAGTATTTTTATATGCCTTAGCTGCACAAGAGGAATCTAGAATACAGTTACCTCATATTCGTAAAGGTGAATTTGAGGGTATGAAAGAGAAGTTACAAGATCCATTTTGGAAACCTGATTATGGTAAAGCAGAGGTTCATCCAACATTTGGCGTGACTGCAATTGGTGCAAGAATTCCATTAATAGCATATAATATTGATTTATCAACTGATAATGAAAAAACTGCTCGTGCAATCGCAAGAGCAATTAGACAGTCCTCAGGTGGATTTCAATACGTACAAGCAGGACCAGCTTATTTAGAAGAAAGAAAACATACACAAGTAACAATGAATATATTAGATTATAAGAAAAATCCTATCTATAGAATTTTTGAAACTGTTAAAATGGAATGTAGAAGATATCATATAGAAGTTACAGGTTCAGAAGTCGTTGGACTTATTCCTATGGATACACTTATAGATACAATTAAGTATTATCAGTCAGTCAATCAAATTGATTTTGATAAAAACATGTCTTTTGATGAAGTTGTTAAATATGCACAAAAATATATAGGGTTAAGGGATTTTGATGTATTAAAAATTATTGAAGCGAATTTATAAGGGGGAATTTAAATGTCCGCAGATTTGATTGTTACAAATATTAGCACCATTTATACACCATACAAAAAACCGCCAGTTCACGGTCGTGACATGATGTCTATTCATGAATTCCATCATGCTTATTTGGCAATAAAAGATGGAATGATAATTGCTATTGGATCTGGAGACTACCAAAAATATATAGGTTCGAATACAATTATCCACGATGCGGATCAAAAAATTATGATTCCAGGACTTGTTGATTCCCATACTCATTTAGTACATGGTGGATCAAGAGAATCGGAATATAAAAGACTTATTGCTGGAACGCCATACTTACAAATACTTTCCGAGGGTGGAGGTATTTTAGGTACTGTTGAGATGACAAGAAAAGCAACCTTTAGTGATTTATTTAAAAAAGCTAAGAAATCATTAGATGAAATGATGCTTTACGGCGTAACAACCATTGAGTCAAAAAGTGGATATGGTTTAAATCTTGATGATGAAATAAAACAACTTAAAGTGAATAAAAAATTAAATCAAGAACACCCAATACATATTGTATCAACTTATATGGGTGCTCATGCAATACCAAAAGAGTTTAAAGATGACAAAGATTTATATATTGATCAATTGCTTTTAGATATGGAAGTCATTAGAACAGAAGGACTTGCTGAAGCTGTCGATGTTTTCTGTGAAAACGGAGTGTTCTCAATTAAAGACACTAAAAGGATTTTAAATCATGCAAAAGAAATTGGGTTTAAAATCAAACTACATGCTGATGAAATTCATCCATTAGGTGGTGCTGGTTTAGGTGTAGAACTTGGTGCAACCAGTGTTGATCATTTAATGGCTATATCTGATGAAGATATTCATAAACTAGCCGATAGTAACACAATAGCTAATTTATTACCTGGGACTTCGTTTTATCTTAGGAAAAAATATGCAAATGCAAGAAAAATGATTGATCAAGGTGTTGCTGTTGCAATATCAGGAGATTATAATCCTGGAAGTTGTCCAACAGAAAATTTCCAATTCATTATGCAACTTGCATCAAATCAACTTCAAATGATGCCAGAAGAGGTTTTAAATGCGGTAACAATTAATCCAGCATATCATTTAGGACTACATCAAGAAAAGGGATCTCTTGAAGTTGGCAAATCAGCGGATTTTGTTATTTTAGATGCACCTAATCTTACCTATGTTTTATACCATTATGGCATTAATCATACCAAAGATGTATATATCAAAGGAAAGCCAGTCGTGCTTAATCGACGGATTGTGAGGTAAATATGAAATTAGTAGATTATAAAGTAAATGATTTTATAACTGAAGTAGATTCAAAATCACCTGCTCCAGGTGGTGGATCTGTTGCTGCTTTAAGTTCAACATTAGGGGTTGCTTTAACACGGATGGTGGGTCATTTAACTGTTGGTAAAAAAAAGTTTTTATCACTACCTATTGAAACACAACTAGAATTTAAAACAGTTCATGATTCATTAATTATGATGAAAGATCAACTGGAGTTACTAATTGATGAAGATACCAACTCTTTTAACATGATTATGGAAGCATTTAAACTACCAAAAGATACTGATAAGCAACTAGAGATTAGAAAAGAAAAAATACAAGCAGCAACACATGAAGCTATTCGTATTCCTGTAAAAGTAGCTAGTCTTTCACTAAGTGCTTTACACCAGTTACCATATATTTTAAAATACGGAAATAAACAAACTGTATCTGATATCGGTGTAGCAACTTTATTGCTTGCTAGTGGGATTGAAGGGGCTTGTATGAATATCTTAATTAATTTACCAGGACTCGATGATGCAATTGCTGTTCAGCAATATGAAAATCAAGCAAATGACATGATTCAAAAAGCACATGAAATTAGAGATGAGCTGCTAGAAACTGTCTATCATTACTTAAGAAAAAAATAAACTTGTTTTTTCATTTTTTCTATTGATAAATAAGTAATACTATCATATAATTAGAGTAACTAAATAAGACCATTCGGTGTTAGATAACATAACAGGGAATCAAGTTAAATTCTTGAGCTGTCCCAGCAACCGTGAAACGGACGAAATGCAATAACCACTGCGACAAGCGGGAAGGTGCAAAGTAGGATGATGTTAAGCCGGGAGACCTACCGAATAAGTCGAAATCTAGTCATCTTCTGGGGTTGAGACGGGCAAAAGTCCTTTTTTGTCTATTTCCATACCACCAGAGGTATGGATTTTTATTTTGAAAAGGAGAAAGAAAGCATGAAAAAAATTTGGTTTACAGTATTAATTTTTCTTGGACTGGTCGCTCTTGCTGGATGTCAAGATGCAACACCAGATGTGGAGCTACACTCATTTGAGGTAGAAGTTGTAGATATTGAAGGAACTGTTTTATTAAGTGAAACAATATCGTATGAAGAAGGAACCGATCGAAATATTGTTTACATTATTGATGAAGCCATTGGTTTAGATTATGATGTTTATGAAATCGGTGTATTTGTTAACGGTATCGGAGAACATTATCCAACAGAATATAATATCACTTACAATTATTATTTTGGATTATTTATAAATGATGTTCCAATTACATCAGGTATTGAAAATGTCGTTCTTACCGATGAAATTAAAGTTTCCTTCAAAGAGGTTAGTTTATTAGATGAAGTTGATCTTAAAGTAGATGAACTAATTCAGCAGTTTATTACAAATCATTTAGACACTTATATTAATGATGAACAAATTCATCATTATGTTGCATTAGCAATTGCACAACTAAATGCTAGAAACTATTTAGTTCCTCAATTAGATAGTTTAGTTTCGAATGTTAACAGTATTCAAAGAGATACAATTGCAAATACATTTAAGACTTCAATATATGAAACATTATTTGATCATTCAATAGAGGATACAAGATTAACTCTTGAATCTTTTGAAGCAGATAATCATTATGATGCAATGTCATTACTAAACGGATTATATCTAACAAAAAGTGATTCTGATCTTATTGAGAGTTTAGTTTTACAATTAATGTCATTACCTATGTATATGGATGCAGATTATGCTGGTATGGTGATATCTTCACTAGCTCCATACAGTGGGGATGTTGATGTTCAATTATTTATTGATGATATGCTTACTTATATACAAGATAACCAAACATCAGAAGGTATTGATGGTTGGGGTGGACCTAATTCAGCATCAACTGCATCAGTTGTTATTGGATTGGTTGCTCAAGGGATTAATCCAAGAGATGAAGCGTATACAGTTGATGGTATAGATTTAATTGATGCTCTATTAGGTTTTGAGCTCAATGGAGCTTACAAGCTCCATACTACTTCTGAAGAAGCGGATATGGCGTTTTCTACACCTCAAGCATTTACAGCTTTAGTTGCATATAAATTATACAGAGACGTTTATGGCAACCCGCCTGTTAACATATTTAATTTAGGATAATATTATATTAATATATTTTTGAAAGGAGTTATAACAAATGAAAAAGCTCGCCATTAAAGCCTTCATCAGCATTGTTAGTATAGCAATTGTTTTTGTCGCAATCCGATTACTATCCAATAATCATGAAGCAGTCAGTGACGGCTTTGTTCATGTTACCATCGTTGATGGTCAAGGTATAACTGTTTTTGAAGATGATATCGAGTTTTTTGAAAATGAAACGTTTTATGATGTTTTAAATCGTTCGTTTGATTTGACATGTGCAAATTCAAGCTATCAAGCAGATCCTGATTGTTTATATACATTTCAAGGGTTTGGTTATCAAGGTAAAGTGTTATTAGGTGTTTCTAATGATGATTTTGCTGTTTTAACTGATTGGTATAACTCTTTTTTGGCATTTGAGCAATTTGATGGTGAAACCTATTATTTATCAACTGCAGGACCAAGTCATTTACAATTTGCCAATGGAGATAAGATTAGAATATCTGTTAAAGATCCTTGGGAGGGCTAATGCATGAGTAAATCCAACCAAGCGATTAAAGACATTACATTGGTATCCATATGTGCTGCGATATTATTTGTACAGCAATTAGCACTTTCTTTTCTACCTAATATTCAGTTTTCAACGTTGTTAATCGTTGTTTATGCTAAAACATTTGGGTTTAAAAGAACGACGATGATTATTATCATCCACGTGATTATTGTTAATTTATTGTCACCATTTGGTCCAATGATTCCCGTATATATTCCATCGATGTTTATCGCATGGATGTTGATTCCTGTTTTGTTGTCAACAGTTTTTAAAAAATTAGAATCAGCATATAAACTTGCTATCTTTGGTTTTATCTTTGGATTCGTCTATGGCTGGATGTTTATTCCTGTATCTGTTTTTATTCTAGATATTCCATTTATAGCATATTTAATGATGGATTTACCATTTGAGTTGATGATGGCAATCAGTAATTTCTTAACTATTTTATGGTTATATGATCCCATTAAAAAAATATTGGTTATGCATCGAATAAGATATGACGCGATTGCATAAAAAAACGGTTAATCCGAATTTGGATTAGCCGTTTTAATTTTTATACTTTATTTATGCAAAAACTGTCGGTCTTCCGCTTAAAATGACTGTAATAATATCAATAATCCAGAACACAGCCCATCCAACTAGAATCCAAATAAGACCAGCAAATACCATAACCATATCATTCTTATTTAATCCTTTAACAATACGGTAGATACCCCAAACAATATCAAGGCCAGGAAATGCTAAAATTAGTTTCAGTATCCATGGCAATCCATCCATTGCACTAACAAAACTTTTCATTCAAATTCCTCCTTATATATTTTATACTCTTATTATACACTACAAATGGTATTTGTGCTAATCTATGCATGTGGTAAAATACCTATTTTTAACTGATTATCTATATAAAATACATTTTCTTTTCAAAACCCATTGACAGCGCTTTCATTTTTCGTTTATAATGAATGCAGATACGATACAGAGGAGCGATTTGCTGGGTATTTAAACCACAATGAGAATCAAAGGTATTCTGGTGGTTTAAAGAAGGAACACGTCGCCGAAAGTTTAGTGAAATCCTTGCATTAAACTTGATGATTGAGGGTACACCTCCGTCATTGCCATTTGAACAAAAATGGAGAGCTGTTTTTATAAACAGGTCTCTTTTTATTTTTTGAAAGGAAATTAAAAAAATGATTAGAAAAATGATGATTGGTGAACAAAGAATTTATGAAAGAATGATTACATTTGATGACGTAAAAAGATTTGGTGAGTTAACGGGGGACATGAACAAAACACATTTTGATGAAGCATATGCAGCACAGACACCTTTTAAGAAACCTATCGTTCATGGAATGTTGATTGGTTCTTTATTTAGTCGAATATTTGGTCTGGATTATCCAGGAGAGGGAACGATTTATTGCTCACAATCCGTTAAATTTCTTAAACCTGTATATCCCAATACGATTATTAATGTTGTTGTTACTGTAAAAGACATTATATTAGAAAAAAATAGAGTTATTTTTACAACTGAAATTTTCGATGAAAATAAAAATTGTGTATTAACAGGTGAAGCAATGTTGATGCCTAGAAAGGAGCAATCAAATGAATAAGTGGATTGATAAAAAAACATTTCAATCATTAATTAAAGATGGACAAACCATTATGTTTGGAGGATTTTTAACATGTGGCACTCCAGAGCAACTCATTGATTGGATAGTTGAATCAAATGTAAAGAACTTAACACTTATCGGTAATGATGCTGGATATCCAGATAAAGGTGTTGGTAAGTTGATTGCTAATAATCAAGTGAAACATTTAATAGCGACACATATTGGAACGAATCCATATGTAGGAAAATTGATGAGCGAAAACCAATTAAAAGTTGATTTGATTCCACAAGGAACACTCATTGAGCAAATAAGAGCATTTGGTGCTGGGTTAGGTGGGATTTTGACACCTACTGGTGTTCACACTGTTGTTGAAGAAGGTAAACAACAAATAGTGATTAAAGGTAAAACATATTTACTTGAAGAAGCTATTGGTGCAGATATCGCATTAGTATCTGCTAATCATGCAGATAGTTTAGGAAATTTGACTTATGCAAAAACAGCGAGAAACTTTAATCCTATTATAGCTACTGCAGCAAAACAGGTTATTGCATTAGCAACACATAGAGTAGAACAAATAGATCCTGAGTCAGTTATTACACCCCATATATTTGTTGACTATGTTGTTGGAGGTGATGCGAAATGATTTATGCAAAAGAAGTCATTGCAAAAAGAGTAGCTAAGGAATTAAAAGATGGTGACTATGTCAATTTAGGTATTGGTATACCTTCACTAGTGGCAGATTATATTCCAGAGGGTATAGATGTATTTTTGCAAAGTGAAAATGGAATTATTGGGTTAGGACCATTAGCGGATGATTTAAGTACAGATTTTAATTTAACGAACCCAAGTGGACAATATGCAACCATTAAAAAAAATGGTATGTTTTTTGACACTGCAACATCCTTTATGATGATTCGTGGTGGACATATTGATGTGACAGTTTTGGGGACACTTGAAGTAGACGAAGAAGGATCCTTAGCATCTTGGATTATACCAAATAAATTGGTACCTGGAATGGGTGGATCAATGGATTTAGTGACCGGTTCGAAAAAAGTCATAATTGCAACCACACATATGAATAAAGATCAGAAAAAAATAAAGAAAAAGTGTTCACTTCCTTTGACTGGTTATAAAAAAGTGAATTTGATTGTTACTGAAATGGCAGTTATGGAAGTTAGATCAGATGGATTATATTTAATTGAAAGGCATCCAGATGTCTCAATTGAAGAGATTATAAATTCTACAGAAGCAACATTAAAATATGATAAAGTTCGAATCATGGAGGTGTAATATGGAAAAAGTAGTTCATCGTTTAAGATTAAGTCAACAAGATGCACATTATGGAGGGAATTTAGTTGATGGTGCTAAGGTTATCGCTCTTTTTGGTGATGTAGCAACAGAATTACTGATTATTCATGATGGTGATGAAGGATTATTTAGAGCATACGAATCGATAGATTTTCTAGCACCTTTATATGCTGGAGATTTTATTGAAGTTGAAGCAGAAATTTTGGAAGTAGGAAATACATCACGCAAGATGAAATTTACTTGCTATAAAGTTATTCAAACAAGACCGGATTTAAGTCTTTCTTCTGCAGATCTTTTAAAAGAAAGAGTATTGACAACACAAGCTATTGGAACTTGTGTTGTACCAAAGGAAAGACAAAGAGTACATCATGGATAAATTGATTATAACCTGTGCAATTTCTGGTGCAGAAGTAACAAAAGAAGACAATCCATTCGTTCCATATACAATTGATGAAACGGTTGAACAAGCATATCAAGCTTATCTTGCTGGTGCTGCAATTGTTCATTTGCATGTTCGCAATGATGATGGAACACCAACACAAAGTAAAGCAAGATATGAGACAGTTATTAAGAAAATAAGAGAGAAATGTAATGATGTTATTATTCAACCATCTACTGGCGGTGCTGTTGGCATGGATAGAGATGAAAGACTTCAGCCAACAGAACTTGGAATTGAAATGGCAACATTGGATTGTGGAACTCTTAATTTTGGTGGCGATGATGTTTTCATTAACACGGAAAATGATATTAAATACTTTGCAAATATCATGCATGAAAGATCTATTTTACCGGAGTTAGAATGTTTTGAAAAAGGTCATATTGATATGGTTTTAAGATTACACAAAAAAGGATTTATTTATGATCCCATGCATTTTAGCTTTGTTTTAGGTGTCAATGGTGGCATGACAGGCGAGACAAGAGATTTTTATTTCTTAAGAGAAAGTATTCCGATGTCTTGCACCTATAGTGTTGCAGGAATCGGTAGATTTGAGTTTTCATTAGCAGAACTAGCTATTAAAGATGGTGGGCATGTTCGAGTTGGGTTAGAAGACAATCTATATATTGAAAAAGGTGTGTTAGCTCAAGGTAATCAAGAATTGGTTAAAAAAGTTTGTGAGATTGCAAAAAAATATAATCGTGAAGTAGCAACTCCAAAAGAAGCAAGACAAATATTAAAACTTAAGGAGTTCAATCATGAAAACATTTTGTAAATACGGAACACATCGTGTTATCGAACCATTAGGCGTGTTACCTCAAGCAGCCTTTAAAATAGATTCGACTCCTGTTTGTAAAGATAATGAACTATTAATTGATGTTGATACTTTAAATATTGATTCAGCATCTTTCCATCAAATCAAAGATGTTTGTCATCATGATGAAGATAAAATGAAACAAATGATTTTAGATATCGTTGGAACTCAAGGAAAAATGCAAAATCCTGTAACTAAAAGTGGTGGAATGTTAATTGGTTCGGTTCTAGAGGTTGGTTCAAGTTTCCACAATCAATCGCTTAAAAAAGGTGTAAAAATTGCAACGCTTGTTTCTTTATCCTTAACACCACTTTTTATTGAAGAAATTAAATCTATCAATTTATCAAATGAACAGGTCAATATTAAAGGTAAGGCAATTTTATTTGATTCTGGTTTATATGCTGTCATACCTAGTGATCTAAATGAAAAACTTGTTTTAGCTGCCTTAGATGTTGCTGGTGCACCAGCACAAGTTCAAAAGTTGGTAAAAAAAGATGATATTGTTTTTATTTTAGGAGCAGCAGGAAAAAGTGGCATACTTTGTTCTTATGAAGCTAAAAAACAAGTCGGTAAAAACGGAAAAGTTATTGGACTAGTTCAAAATGATAATCAAAAAGACATTTTATTAACGAATCAACTTTGTGACGAAGTCTTTGTAGGTGATGCTTTAAACAGTATAGAAACCTATGAAAAGATGATGAAAATAACTGATGGGAAATTAGCTGATGTCACCATTAATGTCGTCAATGTAGAAAATACAGAAATGACATCTATTTTATGCACAAAGGATCTAGGTGTAGTTTATTTCTTCAGCATGGCAACATCATTTACCAAAGCAGCATTAGGTGCTGAAGGTATAGGAAAAGATGTAACAATGATTATTGGGAATGGTTATACGAAAAACCATACTGAGATAACATTAAATATATTAAGAGAAAGTAAAGAGATTTTCGATTTGTTTATTCAAAAATACGTTTAGGAGTGTGAATCACATGGATTTAAACACCGGTTACCTAGAGAGAAGACATAAATATTTTAAAGATGTTAGTGAAAATGATTGGAATAATTGGAAGTGGCAAACTTCGCATAGGATTCGCACAGCTGCTGAATTAAAAAAATACATTAAGTTAACTCAAGAAGAGGAATCAACTATTGAAAAAGTTTTAGGGCATTTAAGAATGGCGATTACGCCATATTATTTGACTTTAATAGATCCAGATAATACAAAATGTCCAATAAGATTACAAGCTATCCCTTTTGGAAGTGAATTAATAAGTGGTAAAAACGATTTATATGATCCATTAGCTGAAGATCATGATTCACCAGTCCCAGGACTTACACATCGTTATCCTGATCGAGTTTTGTTTTTGATTACTGATATGTGTAGCACATATTGTAGACACTGCACAAGACGTCGTTTTGCTGGTCAAAAAGATGCAGAGTTAAAAATAGAGCAAATTGATAAAGCAATTGAGTATATTAAAAACCATCCAGAAATTAATGATGTTTTGCTTTCTGGAGGTGATGCCTTCATGGCAAGTGATGAGCGTATTGAATATATCTTGAAAAAATTAAGAGAGATTAAGCATGTTGAAGTCATTCGTTTTGGAACAAGAACGCCTGTGGTAATGCCACAACGTGTTACTGATCAATTGGTTGGTATCTTAAAAAAATATCACCCTATTTGGGTGAATGTACATTACAATCATCCAAATGAAATAACTTTAGAAAGTAAACAAGCTATTGATAAACTTGCAGATGCTGGAATACCAGTTGGTAATCAAAGTGTTTTACTTAGAGGTGTCAACGATTGTGTTCACGTCATGAGAAGGTTAGTTAAAGGATTAATTGCGATACGTGTAAGACCTTATTATATTTATCAGTGCGACTTATCAGTTGGCATAGAGCATTTTAGAACATCTGTTAGTAAAGGCATCGAAATTATTGAAGGACTTAGAGGACATATATCTGGATTTGCAGTTCCAACATTCGTTGTTGATGCACCAGGTGGTGGAGGAAAAATTCCTGTGATGCCTAATTACATTGTTTCACAAGGACCACACAGAGTTATTTTAAGAAACTTTGAAGGTGTTATTACAACATATAGTGAACCTGACCATTATGAATCCGAGTGTCAATGTGAAGACTGTAAACATAAAGAATTAGATGGAATCAGTGGTTTACTTAATGGAAATCGCATCTCATTAGAACCAGAAATATTAAAACGAAAAGAGCGGATCATACGTGATAAAAAGTATTGATGATGTTCAAACTTTAGGCATTATAGGTTTAGCAAAAAATACTGGGAAAACTACTACATTAAACGCTATGCTAAATGTTTATAACAAATACAAAATTGGTTTGACTAGTATTGGTCTAGATGGTGAAGATTTAGATCAGGTCAATTTTTTACCAAAGCCAAAAATCCATGTGAAAAAAGGCATGATTGTTGCAACAGCATGTGCCTGCTTAGAAGCATCAGATATACCATTTAAAATATTGGAAAAAACAGAATTAATGACCTCCTTAGGAAAAGTTAAAATTATTGAAGTTTTAGAAGATGGAACTATGGTTATTGCTGGTCCAACGACAAATCGAGAATTACATTTTTTGATTGAACATATGAAAAAATATGTTGATAAAGTTTTTGTTGATGGAGCGTTCAACCGAATGACATTTGCAAATATTAAAAATATCGATGCAATCTGTTTGGCAACTGGAGCGTCAGTTAGTCAAAGTATGATACATACAATTGAGAAGACCAGAAGAATTGTAGAATCTTTTAATCTTGATAAAACAAAAGTTTTTGAAGAAGTTCCCAAGGAATCTTTAATTATAAAAACAGATAAGGAAAATTTCCATTTCTTTGATAAGAAGTTAACGACTTTGCATCATATTATTCAAAAGATCAACAATGATAACATTAATTATGTTTACATTAAAGGTGCAATCACACAAAGAGTTATTGATTATCTGATTGAATACTCAATAAAGAATTTTGTTCTTATTTGTGATGATGCGACAAAATTATTATTTTCTGATGTTTACTTTCAATATATAGAAAATCTCAATATTAAGATTGAGGTTATTCATCAATGCCCTTTAATATTTGTTACCATCAATCCATTTAGTCCAATTGGAAAACATTATGATGCTGATTTATTTTTATCCGAAATTAAGAAAGTCATTAAGGTTCCAATCTACAATGTCGAAAAGGAGTTTGACCATGTCTAAACTAAATTTAAATGTTAATAAAATTCATCAATGTAGAGAAGACGCAAAACAAATCTCAAACGACATACAAACCTATATTGACAAACATACAACCGTTTCTGTCGAAAGATCAGTACTAAGATTGTTAGGTATTGATGGTGTTAATGAATTCGATGTACCTCTTGTCAATGTTGTTGTTGATCATGTTGTTAAACATGCCAATTTATCAAAAGGTATTTGCCATTATATGTCTTATGCTGTGCATGATACTGGCTATTCACCACAAGAGATTGCAGAAAAAATAGCATCTGAAGAACTTAGTTTATCACAATATAAAGAAAACAAGAAAAGCGCATGTATAAGCGATTTAACACCGTTTATCAATAACACTTTAGTTCGAATCAATGAAATGACTAATAAACGTAATGAGATGGTATCAGAATCAATATCAAAATCAACACCAAGTAAATATGTCATCGTTGCTACTGGTAATATATATGAAGATATTAAGCAAGCTGTTTCAGCTGCGAAAAAGGGTGCTGACATCATTGCAGTTATTCGAAGCACAGGGCAATCTCTTTTAGACTATGTTCCTTATGGTCCAACGATTGAAGGATTTGGTGGAACCTATGCAACGCAAGAAAATTTTAAATTAATGCGTCAAGCTCTAGATGAAGTTTCGATAGAAGAAAATAGATATATCAAACTTGTCAATTATGCATCAGGTTTATGTATGCCTGAAATCGTTGCAATGGGAGCAATCGAGAGATTGGATATGATGTTAAATGATTCTCTGTATGGCATTATTTTTAGAGATATCAATATGAAAAGAACATTTATCGACCAATATTTTTCTAGAGTATTAAGTGCATATGCATCAATTATTATTAATACAGGTGAAGATAATTATTTAACAACCTCTGATGCATTTGATCATGCACATACAGTTTTAGCTTCACAATTTATCAATGAGCAGTTTGCTAAAAAAGCATATATGAAAGAATCTTTAATGGGTTTAGGTCATGCTTATGAAATTGATCCTGAACTTGAAAACAGTTTTCTGTTCGAACTTGCGCAGGCAGAGATGTCAAGAGAAATATTTCCTAATGCTCCATTAAAATATATGCCACCGACAAAACATATGACTGGTGATATTTTTAAAGGTACTGTCCAAAATGCTTTATTCAATATCTCAGCAGTTACTTCTAAACAATCAATCCATTTATTAGGTATGTTAACAGAAGCTATACACACACCATTTATTAGTGATCGTGCTTTAGCTTTAGATAATGCAGCATATATAGAAAAAGCTTTTAAAGATTTTGGTAATGAGATTACCTATAATCCAGATGGGATCATTATCAAAAGAGCAAACGATGTTTTAAATAAAGCTGTTGTTTTATTAGATGAAATAAAGCAAGATGGATTATTTAAAACACTTGAAAAGGGAAAGTTCGCAGATATTAAAAGGTTTGAAAATCAAGGTAAGGGATTAGATGGAGTTTTTCTCAAAGATAAAGATTATCAAAACCCTTTATTTGATATGTTAATTAAATCATTAAAGGAGGAAAACGATGTCTAAAAAATCAGATTGGATTCGTCCTTATGGTGATACATTAAATGATGGAAAAGTACAATTAAGTTTTACATTGCCGATTCCTTTAGATGCTATAGGTGAAGAAGCTGCAAAAAGATTTGCACTACAGATGGGAATCCATAATCCTCAAATTGTACATGGTACATCTTTAGGAGATCAATTTAGCTTTTATATTGTATATGGAACAGCAGAGCACCAAATTGATGTTAGTACACTTAGTGTCGTTCAAGTTGAAGCAACTTCGATGACCAAAGAAGAAGTTGAAGTTTATATTGAACAAAACTTTAAAGAACCTCTCGTTTTTATTGGAGCATCAACAGGTACTGATGCACATACAGTTGGTATCGATGCGATTATGAATATGAAAGGCTATAATGGAAATTATGGTTTAGAAAGATATAAAGGTATTCAAGCGATTAATTTAGGTGGCCAAGTTGATAATGAGACTTTACTTGAAAAAGCTATAGAACATAAAGCTGATGTTATTTTGATTAGTCAAACTGTAACTCAAAAAGATGTTCATATTCAAAATTTAACTCATTTTATTGAACTTTTAGAAGCAGAAAATGTTAGAGATCAATTTATTGTTATTATTGGAGGACCTAGAATTCATCACGGTTTGGCTAAAGAACTTGGATACGATGCAGGATTTGGATCTAAAAAATATGCATATGATGTTGCAAGTTTTGCTGTTCAAGCTTTGAAACAAAAGAAAAAGAAAACAAAAGAAATAGAGTTGGAGTAACCGATTGTGTTTATGGTAAAATAAAAGTAGTTAAATATTTATTATAAATAGGGAGATTCTATGAAAATATACACAAAAAGAGGAGATATGGGTCAAACTGACCTTCTGTCCAAAAGGGTGAGCAAGTCCGATTTACATATATCAGTCAATGGTGTTTTTGATGAAGTCATGGCATTTCTATTGATGTCAAAACATCATATTTTAATGGATGAGGTTCACCATGATCTTGATCAAATACATGATCATATATTTTCAATTTGTCATGAAATAGCATTGAATGACGAAAATAAATATATTACCAAAGAAGAACAGGTTAAATGGCTTGAATCGAGACTTGATTATTACGATAGTTATTTGAAACCATTAACTAAATTTATAAAACTTGATCAAACGAAAGCTGCATCATGGCTAAATGTTGTCAGAGTAACAGTCAGAAGAGCTGAAAGAGAACTTATATTATTGAATGAACAACAAACTTTAAATACACAAACTTTATCCTACATTAATCGATTATCTGATTTTTTATTTACAATTGCTAGATATTTCGATGAAGTTCATAAAGTTTAAGGAGGATTAATCATGGAAAAAATTAAAGTTATTATTTGGGGATTTGGAGCAATGGGTAAAGGTATGGCAAAAATGCTTTTACTTAAAAAAGGTGTAGAGATTACTGGTGTTTGTGACTTGAATCCAGAATATATAGGTAAGAATTTTTTAGATATCGTTTCTATGAATGTCGATCATCCTGCGATTCATATTCAATCTGATATAGATCTTTTACTTGATCAAACTAAAGCTGATGTGGTTTTACTTTGTACAGATAGTTTTGTTAAAGGAGCATTTGATAAAATTAAAAAAATTGTTTCACACAAAATGAATTGCATTAGTACAGCAGAAGAAATGGCTTATCCATATGCAAATGAACCAGTTTTAGCTAAACAAATTGATCATTTGGCAAAAGCATTTGGTGTTACAGTTTTAGGAACAGGTATCAATCCAGGATTTATTATGGACTTACTTGTTGTTGCATTAACTGGAACAATGGTTGATGTTGAACATATAGAAGCTAAAAGAGTAAACTCTCTAAGTCCTTTTGGACCTACGGTTATGCATGAACAAGGTGTTGGCATCACATTAAACGAATACCACAAGCGTATTATGGATAACGAATTAGCAGGACATGTTGGATTTAAGGAAAGTATTCATATGATTTCAGATGCTTTAGGAGTTAAACTGGATGATTTTCAACAGCAAATGAAACCAATTATTACTAATGTTGATCGTAAGAGTACTTATGGAGAAGCAAAAGAGGGTTCATTAGCTGGTATTAACATGACAGGACAAGGTTTAGTTAATGGTAGTGTGTTTATTGATATGATTCATCCGCAACAAATTGAACCTGAAATGGAAGGTACTCAAACGGGAGATTATATTAATCTAAAAGGTATACCAAATATCAATATGGCAATTACACCAGAAATAGATGGTGGTATTGGGACAATAGCAATGTGTGTTAATATGATTCCACATGTTATTAATGCTAGAACAGGTTTAAAAACAATGATAGATTTACCTGTGCCTCGTGCAATTTTAGGGGACATGAGGGATTTAATTGAACAAGATGATGAATAGGAAATCTTTTTTAGATTTCCTTTTTTTATCTTTTTTTAAAAGATACCCTATACATCAAGATAGAAAAATGATATCATATAAGTAAGTAAGCGCTTTCAGAAAATGGTTCTTTTTTTCTGCGTAAAAGGAGAGATATTGTGATAGATAAAATGACATATGTACAAATCTATAAGTCGATTTTGTCGGAAGATAAAAGATCTTCAAATTTACCACATGATACCAAACGTGTTCCTTTAGAAATGAGAGTTAAAGGAAAGTTATTGGAACCAGCAGAAATTGGTGATGTTGTAAAAATTAAAACAATTACAGGTCGTGTTGAGACTGGCATATTAATTGTTGCTGAACCTCACTTTTCTCATAGTTTTGGACACCATGTTCAAGTCTTAAATGATGTTCGAGATATTATTTTGAAAGAAACGGAGGATCTATGATGGACCGTTCTTTTGATGCTGTAATGAATAGAAAACCAATCATTATGAAAAAAGCACTTCAGTTGGATTATGATCAATATGAAATTGAAGGTATTGGATTTGATTACGAAAAGATGATGTCAGATTCTGGATATACACTTGATGATGTTCAAAAGATTCAATTAGAAAACAGTGTAGGTAATACACCTTTAATTGAATTAAAGAGATTGAGTGCTTATGCTAGAAAATTTGCGAAAAAAGGATATGGAGCACGAATATTTGTTAAAGATGAAGCTACTAATTTAAGTGGATCTTTTAAAGCTAGACGTGCGGCAATGAGTATTCATCAAGCTAAAAAATTAGGATATAAAGGTGTGATTGCTGCTACAAGTGGTAATTATGGAGCTGCAGTTGCTGCACTGGCAGCAAGAGCAGGATTAAAATGTATTATTGTTCAAGAGTGTTTTGATTCAGAAGGTATTGGTCAACCTGAAATTATTGAAAAAGCAAGAGCCTGTGAAGCTTATGGTGCTGAAGTTGTTCAATTATCAGTTGGACCAGAACTATTTTATGAATTCTTATTATTACTTGAAGATACCGGATATTTTAATGCTTCTTTATATTCTCCTTATGGCATTATGGGAATTGAAACATTAGGACAAGAAATAGCTTATGAGTCTATGAAAAGATTTAATAAATATCCTGAGGTGGTCATTTGCACAAATGCTGGTGGTGGTAATTTAACAGGGACTGCTCGCGGTTTGCAAAAGTCAGGCGCACTTAATACAAAGATTGTTGCTGCAAGTGTTGATCTAACAGGTCTTCATATGGCAAGTGACAAAGATTTTAATAAAAAATCATTTACCACTGGACATACTGGTTTTGGTATCCCATTTTCAACTTTCCCTGATCGTAGTGATGTACCACGCAGTGCGGCAAGACCACTTAGATATATGGATCAATACGTTTTAGTCAATCAAGGAAGTGTATTCTTTATAACTGAAGCGTTATCTATTCTTGAAGGTATGGAAAGAGGACCTGCAGGTAATATTAGTTTAGCTGCAGCATTTAGCATTGCACAAACATTACCCAAAGATCAAATCATTGTTGTACAAGAAACTGAATATACAGGAGCAGGCAAACACATGAATGCTCAAGTATCTTTTGCCTATGATCGCGGTGTAGAGGTTAAGATGGGAAATCCATTGGAGGAACAACCTGGTAAAAACCTTATATTTCCAATAAGTGGAGCACTACTAAAGCATAAGGAAATACCATTGAAAAATTTATGGATATCTTATCTAAAACACTATAAAGATGAAGTGTTACTAGATGATAAGGATTTGAAATATTTATCTGAAGAACTTCATACAACAAAAGAAAATATAAAATCAATAATGGAGGAAATAAATGAAACCAAGAAATGACGATTTTAAAGATAGAAGAAAGCATTTAGAAAATTTGAATGATCATGAGTTAAGAGCATACTTCTATAAACTAACGAATCAAATGATAGATCCGCTTTTAGAACTGGCTTATGAATATACATCACCTGCAATAGAACGCAGTGTTTTAATGCGGATGGGTTTTTCTAGTCTTGAAGCAAAAAACATTACTGATAAGTTAATGGAGTATCAACTTTTAGAACATGGTGCTGGACACATTGTCTATCTTTATTCTATAAAAAACAAGACCTCAATTAGAGATGCAGGTTTTGCATTATTAGATGGGAAAAACGTTGAAAAAATGATGGAGGTATTTAAATGAAACCAAATGAAAAATTAGATATCCGAAATCTATTAGATAATTTAGAAAACTATCGTCCGAGACGTCATGGATGGACGTGGAGAACTAAAGGTCCAATTGAAGTTGGTCAATTTAAGTATTTTCAAGCTAGTCCATCATTAAAAAACTTTATCCCACTTCCTAGTGCTGGACATTTAAATAATATTGATCCACAGCCTGACTCAACGATTACAACAGAAATAGCATCAGGTCGTTTTGAAGATGATATAAGAAGAATGCGTATGGCTGCTTATCACGGTGCTGATCATATTATGGTTATTCGGACAGCTGGACAATCACATATGGATGGCTTGTTGGAAGGTACACCTCAAGGTGTTGGTGGTGTTCCTATTACACGTAAGCAAGTCAGAGCGCAAAGAAAAGCATTAGATATTATTGAAGATGAAGTTGGTAGACCAATTAATTATCATTCATATGTATCCGGTGTTGCAGGACCTGAGATTGCAGTTATGTTCACTGAAGAAGGTGTCAACGGTGCGCATCAAGATCCTCAATATAATGTTTTATATAGAAACATCAATATGATTAGAAGTTTTGTTGATGCTGCAGAAAGTAAAAAAGTTATGGCATATAGTGGCATGGCACAAATTGATGGGGCACATAATGCAAACGCAACAGCTAGAGATGCTTGGAAAGTGATGCCAGAACTTTTGGTACAACATGGTATTAACAGTATTATGAGTGAAAGAATTGGGATTAAACCTGATTTAATTTGCTTATCAACGGTACCACCAGCTGCACCTCCAAGTCCAGATTTGAAATTGAATTTACCTTATGCACTAGCACTTCGTGAGTTTTTCCCACAATATAAAATGCGTGCGCAAATGAATACAAAATATATGGATTCGTCAACTAGAGAAGCAACCGTTACTCATGTTTTGAATTTACTTATTTCAAGACTAACATCAGCGGATATCCAATCAACAATAACACCTGATGAAGGAAGAAATGTTCCTTGGCATGTTTATAACATTGAAGCATTAGATACTGCGAAACAAGCAATGGTCGGTATGGATGATTTAATGGGGATGCTTGAATTTAAAAAGGATGGGTATTTAGTTGAAACGAAAAGAGAGATTCAAGAACGAGCTATTTTAATGATGGAAGAAATCATTGAATTAGGTGGCTATTTTAAAGCTGTAGAAGCGGGTATGTTTGTTGATAGTGGTAGTTATCCAGAACGTAATGGTGATGGAATTGTTAGAGGTGTTGATAAAGGTATTGGGGCTGGAACAATTATTAAAAGAGCTAAAGATTATATGGCTCCTGTTACTGCACATTACGGATATAACAATATCGAGCAATATAATCCTGACTATATAAATGATCCTGCTAAGCTAATTGGAGGATGCACATTAGAAAATTCAGATTTAATTCAATATGTTGACGAACTAGACCCAGAAGATAATGTTAATGTTCGTTTAGATGAAAATGAACAGTATCGTAGCCAACCGATGTTAAAACCAGAAGTTCAATGGTTAGGTGATGGGGTGATTACAGTTGATTTATTTTTCCCTACAGATGAACTAACTGCGGAAGCTGCTGCACTAGAAGTAGGAAAAAAACTTAATCTTACTCAAGTTGAAGTTATACATAAAGAAGTATTGCATCCTAGTGAAGGAACTAGAATTCAATTAAAAGGTACAGTTGGTTTTGATATTGATATGACTAAACTTGTTTTACCGAAGAAGGAAGAATTATTGCCAGAAGAAGATATTATGGCATATGTTAAACAACATGAATTAAAAGTTGTTGCTGGCACTGGTGGTAGTGATGAACACAGTGTAGGTATGCGTGAAATATTAGATATTAAACATGGTGGTGTTGAAAAGTTTGGTATATCTTATAACTACCTAGGGACAAGTGTTCCAATTGAAAAATTCATTGATGCAGCTATTGAGACAAATTCACAATGTGTGATGATTTCATTAATTATTTCACATGATGATATTCATTATAAGAATATGCAAAAACTTCATGATTATGCCGTTGAAAAAGGTGTAAGAGATAAATTGATATTACTTGCTGGTGGGACACAAGTTACTCCTGAACTTGCTAAAAAATATGGTATGGACCAAGGATTTAGTCGTGGAACAAAAGGCAAGGATGTCGCAAGTTTCATTGTTAAAAGACATCAAGAAATACATGGTCATTGATTGTTTAGTAGCTGAAATAGGAAGCACAACAACAGTTGTTAATGCTTTTAATCTCCATCATGGTCCAGTGGAGTTTATTGCAAGAGGTATGTATCAGACAACAGTCGAGACTGATGTTACTATAGGATTAAACCGTGCGATTGATGACTTGAAAAAAAATCTTGGTGTTAATCAATTAGAGTATAATGAAATGTTTGCATCATCTAGCGCAGCTGGTGGTTTAAAGATAACAGTTCATGGACTCGTATATGAGATGACTGCAAAAGCTGCAAAAGAAGCTGCACTTAATGCTGGAGCTAATATTCATTTAATAACAGCAAACAGAATTGAAAAAGAACATGTTGATAAAATCAAGGAAGTAAATCCTAACATTATTATTATCGCTGGTGGTACTGATTTTGGTGAAAAAGATGTTGCATATCAAAATCTACTTGATGTCATTGAGCTAAATATTCCAATTATTTATACAGGTAATATTTCGAATCATGAACGCATAAAGCAATTGAACAAAGACCATGTTCGAATTGTTGAAAACGTTTATCCAAGGGTAGATGACTTTAACATAATACCGCTTAGAAAAGCGATATACGAGACATTCGAACAAAACATAATTCATGCAAAAGGTATGGAACATATTTTTGATATGGTCGATAAAGTGATCATACCAACTCCTGGCGCTGTTATGGATGCAACACTTATGTTGAATGAGATGTTTGATGGTGTGATGACGATTGATGTTGGTGGAGCAACTACAGATGTACATTCTGTTTGTGAACCAAAACCTGAGTTTTCGAAGTATAACGATGGTGAACCTAGATTTAAAAGAACTGTTGAAGGTGACTTAGGTGTCTTCGTAAATCGAATGGAAGTCATAAAGACTTTTAAACAAGGAGAAATGGAAAGACTCACAGGGATGAGTTATGATCATATTTTAGATACCTTAAAAAAAGAACCATTTATTCCTCAAACTGAGTTTGGCATACAGGTTATCGATTTATTAACGAAGCAGTGTGTCAATCAAGCATTAGACCGTCATATTGGTGATTTAAGAAGAGTTTATACAACCAACGGGTTCAAAGTTATACCTGATGGCAAAGACACTACACAGGTTAAATATATATTTTTAACAGGTGGTGCTTTGTTAAATGCAAGTCACCCAAAACAAATTGTAAGTGATTATCTTGCAAGACAACAAACTAAGCTAGCACCAGATACAAATTCTGAGATATATTTGGATCATGATTATATATTTGCATCTTTAGGTGTTTTATCACATAAGTACCCAGAGCAAACAAAAGAATTGTTGAGAAACACAATACGTTTTAGAGGTGAAAAAAATGCTACCTAAGATTCATGTAGATCTAAAAAAATATGCACATAATGTCAACTACCTAACTAAAGAACTTCATGAACGTAGTATTTCTGTAATGGCAGTTTCAAAAGTGTATCACGGAGACCAAAATATCATCAATGTTTTGAATGAATCTGATGTTGATTATATTGCTGATTCAAGAATTCAGAATTTACAAAACATGACGACATCAAAACCAAGAGTTCTACTGAGAATACCTAAGTTGTCTGAAACAGATGATGTTGTTTTACATGCAAATATATCTTTAAATTCTGAGATCGGTACAATACGAAAATTAAATCAATCTGCTAAAAATATGAAATGTATTCATGGTATTGTCTTAATGTTTGATATTGGCGATTTACGTGAAGGTATATATTATAAAGAAGACTATTTAAGCATCGTTGAAGAGATTTATCAACTTGAGCATGTAAGACTTGAAGGGATTGGTACAAACCTGACTTGTTATGGTGGGGTTATCCCAGAAGAACAAACTTATGATAAACTATACAGTATAAAAAATAATATTGAAAACCACTTAAATATTAAATTGAGTTTGATTAGTGGTGGTAATTCTTCTTCATTATTTTTAGCATTAAATCAAAAACTCCCCAAATTTATAAATAATTTAAGAATTGGCGAAGCACTGGTTTTAGGAAGAGAAACTGCTTATGGAAAAGCATTATATTATTTGTTTGATGATGTTTTTACATTAGAAGCGGAAATTATTGAGATCAAAGATAAACCATCGATGCCTGAAGGAATTTTGGGTATGGATGCATTTGGTAAAACTGTTAAGTTTGAAGATAGAGGTATCACGACACGTGCAATTTTATCAATTGGTAAACAAGATGTTGATGCAAATGATTTAATACCACCTCAAGGCGTTATTATTTTAGGGTGTAGTAGTGATCATTTGATTGTACAGATATCTAAATTGGAATATCAATTAGGTGACACCATTACATTCAAAATGACTTATGGGGGCATTTTGTCATTGATGACATCACCTTATGTGGAGAAAAGTTATGAGTAATGTATATCGACCGACTTGGGCAGAAATCAATTTAGACCATTTATGGCATAATTTTGAAGAAGCTCAAAACCAAAATTTAACCAAAAAAGTTATTCCTGTCATTAAAGCAAACGCTTATGGACATGGTGCAATCGAAGTCATGAAGCATTTATATGATCAAGGTGTTCGATATTGTGCTGTATCACTTTTAGAAGAAGCATTGGAGTTAAGAGCGCATTTTGATGATATAGATATTTTAATGCTTGGCCCTGTTATGGAAAACGATATATTGGTTTGCTCATTAAATCATATTGAATTTACTATTTATGATTATCATGTCTATGAATCTGTATTAAAATTCAAGCACTCGATGATATGTCATTTAAAAGTAGATACAGGTATGTCAAGATACGGATTTAAAGATGTTGAGCAAATTTCTCATGTAGTTTCAGATTTACAAAAACAAAAACATGTTGAATTGAAAGGTATTTTTACACATTTTGCGACTGCTGATCAAGATGAGACATTTTTTCAAAAACAACTAGAACAAATGAGATTGATATTGTCCAATCTTAAAAAGATACCTCCAGTGGTCCATGTATCAAATTCATCATCTACATTTAAATATGAGTCGAAAATTGAGTTTACAACTCATGTTCGCTTAGGCATTTCACTATATGGTTTATCATTAGATGAGAAAAAACCTAATATTAAACCAGTTATGACGTTAAAGTCTAAAATTGTTCAAATCAAAGAACTAAATGAGGGAGAATGTGTTGGTTATGGAGCAACTTATTGTGCAACTGAAAAACAAAGAGTTGCGATTCTACCTATTGGATATGCAGATGGATGGATAAGAAAAAATAGAACAGGACATGTTCAAATTCATAATAAAAAATTTAAAATTGTTGGAACCATTTGTATGGATGCATGTTTTATTCAAGTAGATGAAACAGTCAATGTTAATGATACAGCAATATTGTTTGGCGATTTAATTTCAATAGATGATGTTGCCAAACGTTTAAATACAATCAATTATGAAGTGGTAACACAGATATCATATCGTGTTCCACGCATCATGATTAAAGGAGATAAAAAAAATGATTAAAGTACATTCTGAGATAGGTAAACTAAAATCAGTATTATTGCATAGGCCAGGCAAGGAATTAGAAAATTTAACGCCTGATGTTTTAGAAAAACTATTATTTGATGATATTCCATATTTAAAAGTGGCTCAAGAAGAACATGACATATTTGCAAACACTTTAAGAGATAACGGTGTTGAAGTCTTATACTTAACAGATATGTTAACAGAAGCATTGGAAGCTCATCCTGAAGTTATTTCTAATTTTATTAATGCATTTATTGAGGAATCAAAGATTAAGTCTCAAACCATTAAGAATGCATTGTATAAGTATTTAGTTAATCTATCCATATCAGATATGATTCACAAAATGATTGAAGGTATTCGAACACATGAGATTGTTGTTGGAAAACATAAGTCTATTATGGATATGTTAGAAGATGAATATCCATTCTTTACGGATCCAATACCAAATATCTTATTTCAAAGAGATCCATTTTCAAGTGTTGGTCATGGTGTGGCAATCGGAAAAATGTTTACCCATGCAAGACAAAGAGAAACAATATTTGCTGAGTATATATTGACATATCATCCAAGATTTCATAAAAATCCACCAATTAAGTATTATCATAGGTTAAATAGATATCCACTAGAAGGTGGAGATATCCTTGTTCTAAACAAACATATAATTGCTATTGGGATATCGAATCGAACTGATCCAAGAGCTATTGAGTTTTTTGCAGAACAATTGTTTAAAGAAAACAATGAGTTCAATACAGTATTAGCATTTAACATTCCAAAAAGTAGAGCATTTATGCATTTAGATACCGTGTTTACCCAAATTGATTATGGTGTGTTTACAATTCATCCAGGTATTGAAAATAAATTAACTGTTTTTGAAATCACCAAAAATGAAACAAGGTTTGATGTTGTCAAGGTAGTAGGATCACTAGAAGAAGTTTTGGAAAAACATCTTAAACGACCAATTAAACTTATTCGATGTGGTGGTAAAGATGTGATTACGAGTGTTAGAGAACAATGGAATGATGGAGCAAACACTTTAGCGATTGCACCAGGGAAGGTTATTGTTTATGATCGTAATCACGTGACTAATCAAATGTTGGTTGATGCAGGTATAACAGTTTTAGAAATTGAATCAAGTGAATTATCACGTGGACGAGGCGGTCCAAGGTGTATGAGTATGCCATTAGAAAGAGAAGACATAGAATAGGGAGAAAAATGATGAACTTAAAGGGAAGACATTTATTAACATTGTTGGATTTTACAACTGAAGAGATCCAAAATCTAATTGATTTGGCACAAAAGCTAAAACAAGAAAAAAAAGAAGGTATCGATCACAAGCATTTAAATGACAAAAACATCGTGTTGCTATTTCAAAAAGATTCAACACGAACAAGATGTGCTTTTGAAGTTGCAGGTTTTGATTTAGGTATGGGTGTTACTTATATTGGACCAACCGGATCACAAATGGGTAAAAAAGAATCTGTTAAAGATACTGCACGTGTTTTAGGACATATGTATGATGGTATTGAGTTTAGAGGGTATTTGCAAAGTGATGTTGAAACATTAGCTGAATTTTCAGGTGTTCCAGTATGGAATGGTTTAACTGATCAATATCATCCAACTCAAATCCTTGCTGATTTTTTAACAATCCAAGAAAAATTTGGTTCACTCAAAGATATTAAGTTTTCTTATTTTGGTGATGCACGAAATAATATGGGTAATTCATTAATGATTGGTTGTGCTAAAATGGGGATGCATTTTACAGCTGTAGCACCTAAAGCACTATGGCCAAATCAAGATTTAATTGATATTTGTCAAACCATAGCAAATGAGACAGGTGCTACACTTCAGTTTACTGAGGATGCAATGAAAGGTTCAAAAGATGCAGATGTTATTTATACAGATGTATGGGTTTCAATGGGTGAACCTAAAGATGTATGGTATGCAAGAATCCAAGACTTACATCCATATCAAGTCAATATAAAAGTGATGAATAACGCTAAAGCTGAAGCAATCTTTATGCATTGCCTACCAGCATTTCATGGTGTTGATACAGAAATTGGTGCACAAATTGCTCATGATTTTGGACAAATATTTAAAGCTGTTGCAAATGGTGAATTAGAAGTTACAGATGCAGTTTTAGAATCACCACAAAGTGTTGTGTTTGAAGAAGCTGAGAATCGTTTGCACACAATAAAAGCAGTTATGCTTGCGACACTGAGTGATCTTTATGTCTAGGTATGTTATATCACTTGGTGGGAATGCATTAGGTAATAATGCAGATGAACAAAAACAGTTATTGAAAGATGTTGCTAATGCTATTTTTCCTTTGATTGAAGCAGATCATGACATTATTATCGTTCATGGTAATGGTCCTCAAGTTGGCATGATCAATTTAGCATTTAATGAATCTAAGTCAACACCATTAATGCCTTTTGCAGAATGTGGAGCAATGAGTCAAGGATATATTGGTTTTCATATTCAAAATGCTATTTATAATAAAATGAAACTTGAAAAGCACATGCGTCCTATTACAACTGTTGTTTCACAAGTTTTAGTTGATCCTAACGATCAGGCATTCAAAGATCCTAGTAAACCTATTGGAAGTTTTTATTCAAAAGAAGATGCAGATCAACTTTCAAAGGAGCAAGGTTATACAATGATTGAAGACTCTGGTAGAGGATATAGACGTGTTGTAGCTAGTCCAAAACCAATTGATATTATCGAAAAAGAAAGTATCAAAGCATTACTTAAAGAAAAACATATTGTTATTGCTGCAGGTGGTGGTGGCATCCCTGTAATCAGTAAAGACCATGAATTAATTGGCGTTGATGCGGTTATAGATAAAGATCATGCAAGCGCAAAAATGGCTGAAATAACTGAAGCTGATGAGTTGATCATATTAACTGCAGTTGATTATGTTTACCTTGACTTTAATACTCCAAATCAAAAAGCATTAAAAAAAGTTTCGATAGCAGAACTAGAATCATACTTAAAAAACAATCACTTTAAAAAAGGTTCAATGTTACCAAAAATAGAAGCCTGCATGGCTTTTACAAAAGCAACAGGAAGACCTTCAATTATTGCATCACTAGATAAAGCTAAAGAAGCATTAGAGCAAAACAGTGGTACAATCATTGTTGCATAAAAAAAAGCTCAGTTGAGCTTTTTTCTTTATATTTGCTTCATAACTTCGATACCAGCATGTTTACCAACATCTTCATATATCAACTTGTTTTTTATATATAACCTTACATTAACATGACCAGATAATCCTTCTTTAATTTGATCAGTCATCATGCCATCTTTTGGCGAAGCTAATCCGATTTGTGAAGTTGATAAAGCTTCTATTTCAAGACGGTATTTACCTCGAATCAGTTTATAAAATACATAGTTGTCTTTAATTTCCTCTTTTTGAACTTTTGTAAAATTGTAGGTTGCAAAACGATATTCTTTACCTTCATAAATTAAGTTAGCGATTAAACCTTTAAAGTAGAAACCCATAAAAGGAATGTCAGCATATGAAAACATAAGTGATGTATTTGGATTTTTAAAGTGATTTGATTGAATCCAAACATAAGATCTTGGAAATGATCTTCCCCAATCCTTTTCAATATATCCCTTACTGTTTTGAAAAGATATTATTTCATCATTAATTTTAAAAGTTCCATCGAGTTGATGGGTCATGCTGACAATGCCATGATAACATTCCATAAAGCTTAAATAACCAAAGATACCCATGATATTAGGAGAGAACACATTTTTCTTCAATGGCGTTAAGCCAGTTAGCTTCAATGTTCCTATGATATTTAATTTATCATTTTTCAAATCGATAAATATTTTCTCTTTTGAAAAATAGTTCTTATCGATTCGAATCCAAAACTCTTTATTGCCATAATCAAAAACATCCAAATCAAATCGTAGGTAATGACTACTCAATTTTGTTTTACGCGGGTCATTTTTAGATATGAATACTTGGATAAAGGCATGAGGATCAATTTCATTGATGCTCACACCTGGAATGAATGCAAGTGTATATAAGTCATCATGACTTACAAGCTTATAATACCAGCCTTCAAAATATTTATTTTTCTTTTTTTCACCTTGAAAATACTCTGGGTGAATTAGTTTCTTAAAATACATGAAAACTCCTATTAAAAAAGCTAGTGAACTAGCTTATTTATTTTTTAAGGCTGCATTGCTCCAAATAATACTAGCCAAGCTAAAATAGATTTTGCAACCAAACTTAATACGATATATGTACGTTCCCCGTATAAGTAATTCTTCCATTTACCAATTTTCTTGTATTGAAGAACCATATTTACTGGGAAAGTATTGAAGGCAACAAAATATGTTCCGACAATTGCCCATACAAACCATGGTACCATATCAAAATTACCAGTACCGAACATATAAATGAGTATGGCAATCCATGGTGCGATACCAGCAATAGACCCCCAAACAAATGGTCCCCAATTTATTTTTTCATTTTCTGTTCGTTTTGCATTTAGTTGTTCCATAACAAGCCCGAATAAATTCATACTCGCATTAACTGTAAAAATTAAAATTAATGATGCAATGTCATAAATACCAAAAAGTGTTGAAATCAAAACGATCATGATTGATGAACTAAGTGCATATTCAAACCATCTAAACTTATTGATACCTTGTTCTAAATCTTTGTTATAGACAGCATTAAGTTTTTTAGGAAATGATATCAACGCATGAGCACCAGCTGAAATCAACAAGAACAAAGCAACAAATATACCAAACGGCAAATCAAACAATGCGCGAGTAGCAACCTCAAGTGATTGTGTTACTGGATTGTAAGTTAAATAAAACTGTGTAATCGTTGGTTTGAACTCAGCAATATTTTGAATGACTGAAGTTGCTAAAAACAACATTAAAACACCTTGGACTAAATGGAGCCCACCCATCAACATGTTAAATTTCTTTAATTTAATTAAACTTTCATTATTTGTCATACTAAACTTCCCCTTTTTTATTTTAGATTAGTTTAATTATAACATTTATTAAATAGTTGAGTATCAATATGCTTTGCAATTTTTATGAGTTATTCTATATAGATTTTGCAAAAGTGTTATAATTTATGTATTAAGATTTAATTGAGATGAAAAGAATATATTAAGTTGAGGAATACATGAATAAGAAAAGAATTATAAATGTAAATGAAAAAAAATCTAATAATAGAAAAAATTATGTCATATACTGGATGCAGCAATCACAGCGTGTCCACTATAATCATGCTTTAGAACACGCAATTCAGTTAGCAAATCAATTTGATTTACCCTTAGTGGTCTATTTTGGATTGACATCAGACTATCCTGATGCAAATATGAGACACTATCAATTTATGCTAGAAGGATTAAAAGAAGTGCGTGACATATTAAAAAAGTTTCATATCTCATTTGTTTTAAAATTAAAATCTCCAGATCAAGGTATTTTATCTTATTTAGGAAATGCTGAAGCACTTGTTATGGACCAAGGTTATTTGAATCATCAAAAAAAATGGAGACAAAATGTTATTGATTATGTTGAAAAAAATGGATTGGATATTCATATAGATGTTGTCGATACGGATTTAATTGTTCCAGTTCATATCGTATCAAATAAAGCTGAATATGGGGCATACACATTAAGACCAAAAATAAAAAAACTATATTTAGAGTTTAGAGATTTTACAAAAATGAGTACAATTAAAAATCAAACTCAACTTGAACTAGAAAGTGACGATGATCTATCTAATATTGATAATCTTATCAAAAAACTTGATTTAGATTACGGTGTTTTACCAAGCGCATTTTACAAAGGTGGTTATATTGAGGCATCCAAGATGTTTTTCAACTTCATTCAAAATAAAGTTAATCATTATCTAGAAAGTAACGATCCAAGTAATGACTATACATCGAAGTTATCGATGTATTTACATTTTGGGCAAATATCTGCTCTAGAAATACTTGATAGAATGTTTTTAGAACTTGATCGAGGGAATGTTGATGGACAGGCATTTGATGCTTTTATTGAGCAATTATTAGTTAGAAGAGAGCTAGCATTTAATTATGTTTTCTATAACCCAGGTTATAATCAATTTGATCAAATGACAGAACCTTGGGCTTACTATACAATGAAAGAACATGTAAACGACAAAAGAGAGTATATATATGATTTAAAGACATTAGAAAGTGCTCAAACGCATGATGCATATTTTAATGCTGCGATGGATGAAATGGTTTATACAGGCTATATGCATAATTATATGAGAATGTATTGGGCTAAAAAAATCATTGAATGGACATCAGATTTTAAGAGTGCATATGATACAATTATTTATTTAAATAATAAATATTTTATTGATGGAAGAGATCCAAACAGTTATGCAGGTGTTGCATGGTGTTTTGGGAAGCATGATCGTGCATGGACTGAAAGACATATATTTGGGAAGCTCAGATACATGAATGATAAAGGCTTAAAGAGAAAGTTCAATATAGAAAAATACGTGGAAGATGTTAATGAAAAAAAGGAATTATCGGGAGCTAAGTAATAAAATTATAAATAATGTTGATAATTATGAGAAATTCCTCTATAATGATGTTAGAATTTAATTCTCAAAAAACTATACTTTATCTTATTTTATTAAGATTTTATTAAAACTCTTTTTTTTATGACCAATATTTGTTATCATTAGTTACAATCAAACAGGGGAACTTAGAATTATGATACAGTTTAATCAAACAAATATCATTTCTATTGTCATTTTAATCGTTATTTACTTCAGTTTTAAAAAGCACACGAAAGCTTCACATTATAGCAATCGGTTTTTTTTCACTTTGCTTTGGTTAAATGTTTTCATTTTGGCAAGTGACACTTTAATCGTTTTATTTAACGGAAACCCGTCTAGCCTTGGAAGATTTATTTTAGCCTCATCATTATCCGTCTATTTTCTTTTAGCTTTATCAATTCTTGTGATGTGGTTATTTTATGTTGATTACCATATTAATAGAAGGTTAAAAAATATCAAAAGTATCAGTATCATATTTGGTCCATTATTAATCATACACTTAGTCTTACTCATTTTGAGTGTTAACCATGGTTATTTTTTCTTCATAGATGCAAATGGTTATCATCAACGTGGAGGTATGCTAATACCACTGATTATTGTAAACGTCTGTGTGTTTGTTTTATCTATGTTATACATCATATTACACAGAAATTTAGTTGCTAAATCAGATTTTAAGGCATTGTTGTTTTTTCCAATACCATTGATGATTGCAGTTGGTGTTCAATTCTTTGAACCTCAAATACGCATGTTATGGCCATCAATGACACTTTCAATATTAATTTTGTATATCTACATTCAATCTAAGATAAGTAATACTGATTCACTAACTGGAGTATTCAACAGAAGAGAATATGAGTATCAAGTCTATAACATCACAAACAATAAGAATATGAAAAAAACCATTGGAGCTATTATGATTGATATTGATGATTTCAAATCGATCAATGATGGTATTAGTCACCAAGCAGGAGATAAGGCTTTAATCGAAGTGGGTAAGATATTAACGAAAAGTGTAAGAAAAAATGATTTCATAGCACGTATTGGTGGCGATGAATTTTGTGTTATTTTGGAAATTGAGAAAGACGATAAATTGTTTGAAATTATCAAAAGAATTGAGAAAAACATCGATGATTTTAACAAAAAACTATCAAATGAGTATCATTTAAGTATTTCAATGGGGTATGGTATTTATAATGAGAAGTATTATGAATCTATACAAAAGTTCTTTCATACATTGGACCGTAAGATGTATGAAGATAAATCAGTTACTAAACAAAATAAAAGTGTTTATGCGTAAACAGGAGAAATCCTGTTTTTTCTTATTTATAATGCTATTCATAAACTTTATAGCTTTATTTGACTTCTATAGTATTTCCCATATAATGAAGGTGATAACAAGCGATATCAAGGAGCATATAAAATGAAAATCACATTAAGTAAGAGTCGTCCTGGAGAGCAGACGATACTTTCAAACCTGAGAAAAGGACAAAAAGCCAAAGTGGTTTTTTTAAACACGGAAGATAAAGCCTTAAGAAGAAGATTATTAGATATGGGTATAACAGAAGGTGTTCAAGTTAAAGTTAAGAAGATTGCGCCTTTAGGAGATCCTATTGATATTGAATTAAGAGGATATGAATTGTGTTTAAGAAAGCGTGATTTATCACTAATTGATGTAGAGGTTATGTCATGAGGATTGCTTTAGTCGGAAATCAAAACTCAGGAAAGACTACTTTGTTTAATCTCTTAACCGGAACGAATCAAAAAGTAGGTAATTGGCCAGGGGTTACTATTGAACGTAAGGTTGGTATCATTAGGGGAACAGATTTTGAAATTGTTGATTTACCTGGTATTTATTCTTTAAGTCCATATAGCATAGAAGAAGCGATATCAAGACGCTTTTTATTTGAAGAAAAAGTTGATTTAATCTTAAACATTATTGACTCAACGTCAATAGAGAGAAGTTTGTACTTAACAACTCAACTTTTAGAGTTAAATATACCGGTTATAATTGCATTGAATATGAGTGATATCGCTGATAAAAGAGGCATTAAAATCGATTTAGATACACTAGAAGAGAAATTAGATACAACTATTATTTCAATTTCCGCATTGAAAAAAACAAATATTTTTAATTTGATTCAATACATTAAACGACAAGATTATAGAAAAAATGATTATACGCATATATATGATGTTCATCTAGAAGAGGGTATAAAGAAACTAGAAAAACTAAATGATATAGAACATAAAAAGTTTTTATCAATTAAATTGATTGAAAAGGATCCTTTGTTTGATACATTCCAAAGTGATGAATCTAAAGCAATCATTGATGATATTTCCAAGCAGTATAATCGTGATATGGAGCAAATCATTGCTGATGAGAGATATCGTTATATTGAAAATATTAGGGATGAAGCAATTAGTGCAAGAAAAGAGCAAATAACATGGACAGATCGACTTGATTCTGTTTTCTTGAACAGATTTCTAGCGATTCCAATATTTATGGTTATTATGTTTGGAGTTTACTATTTAGCAGCTGGTCCAGTTGGTGGGTTTACAGTTGAAGTTGTTGATAGCATCATAAGTTCATTCGGTGAGTGGATTAACAATTGGTTAAGTACAATTGGGGCATCACCTTGGGCTATTAGTCTAGTTGTCGATGGTATGATTGCAGGGGTAGGAGCTATATTAAATTTCTTACCACAACTCATTATTTTATTCTTGCTCATTTCATTACTTGAGACGACAGGGTATATGTCAAGAATCGCATTCTTTTTGGATAGAATATTCCAAAAAGTTGGTCTATCTGGAAAATCACTAATTCCTTTTATTATCGGGAGTGGTTGTAGTGTTCCAGCTATTTTGTCAGCTAGAACGATTAACGACGAAACAGAAAAAAAGATGACAATCATGTTGACACCTTTTATTCCGTGTAGTGCAAAACTTCCAATCATTACCTTATTTGCTGGATATTTCTTTAGAGATCATTCAGGTTTAGCGAGTGCATCTTTGTATTTCTTAGCAGTATTTGTGATTTTAATTTCTGCTTATTTAATGAAAACAATATTATTCAAAGGAAAAACATCTAGTTTTATCCTTGAGTTGCCTGAGTATAAAATGCCAAACTTCCGATATGTCTTTTTCGATGTCACATCTAAAGCTTTTGCATTTATTCAAAGAGCCGGATCGATTATTTTGATTGCATCTATTGTGATATGGTTTCTAATCAGTTTTTCATGGAATATGACTTATGGTATAGAAGCAAATCAAAGTATTTTAGCAAGTATAGGAAATGCACTTGCATGGATCTTTTATCCAATGCTAGGTGAATGGAGCTGGGGTGCAACAGTTTCAGCAGTTCAAGGATTAGTAGCAAAAGAACAAGTTGTTGCATCTATGGCAATAATAGCTGGATATTCAGAATCAACTTCTGAAGGATTATTAATTTTTGGCAGTGGTGCATTTAGTTTCTTTACCGGTGCATCAGCTTATGCATTTATGGTTTTCAATTTATTTAGTGCACCATGTTTTGGAGCTATAGGTGCGATGCGTCAAGAATTAGGGACTACTAAAAGAATGTGGGGTGCTGTGTTTTTCCAAACTGGACTAGCATGGGTTCTAGCGGTTATTGTCTTTAACATAGGACGTTTAATTGAGGTGATTTTTTAATGACAGCAGCAGATATAATTATAGTTATTGTTGTAGGGTTAATGGTCGGTTTAATAGTATTTAGAATGGTCGTTCATAAAGATGACGATATATGTTCTAGATGTGCTTATGCAAAAAGTTGTGTAGATGAATGTTCATCAAAGAAAAAAACGACATTGAGCTAATGTCGTTTTTATTTTTCTACTTTTTAATTTCTTCAGGATATTGATCTTCCACATTTGAATCTTCAACAGGTTGACTCTCAATATTTTTAATTTTAGTTTTTTCTTTTTCAGTTCTTATTGTGGGCTGATTAACAACAACTTGAGGAAATGGAATTTCAATATTATTATCATCAAGTATTCTCTTAATTTCTTTTCTTAATTCTCTTTCAACAGCATAGTGTTTTTCATTTAAGGTTTTAGCAACCACTCTCATATCAACACTACTGTTATTTAAGTTAATAACACCTACAACTTTTGGATCCTCAATAATGTCAGGTAAATTAGCTCTTAATTTTGGTAGTTCTTCATTGAGTAATTCAATCGTTCTTTGGGCACTTTCTTGATAAGCGATACCGAAATCAACAATAGCAGTAGAAGGATTAATGGAATAGTTTAGGAGAGTTGATATTTCACCATTTGACAATATTTTCACATCACCTTTCCAATTTCTTAATTTGGTGGTCTTTAGACCAATACTGGTTACCTCGCCTTTAAAACCCTGAACTTCTATAACATCTCCAACATCAAAATGATGTTCAAATACGATAAAGAATCCACTAATCAAATCATTAATAAATTTTTGTGCACCAAGACCGATAACAAGACCCATGATACCTAGACCAGCAAGAGCTGGAGCTACGTTAATGCCCCACGCAGACAACACGACTAAAATTGTAATAATCCCTACTAAGTATTTAATAATGCTTGTAGAAACTTTTGCAATGGTTCTTTTTCTTCTTTGCATTGGACCTGGTTTAGTTCCAACCGAACTAAAAGCCATTTTAGAAAACTTCAATATGAGCATTGAGATAAAAATAATAATAGCACTACTAACGAGTTTTCCAATACTATTAGCTAATGTATCTATAATGGATGTCCATGAATCTGAAAGGTATTGCATGATTTCAACACCCCATATGAATAATATTGCAAATACACCAACAATTAATATTGCAAATGAAAAAAGAAATACAAGGATAACGACCCATTTTTTAATAACTTCTTCACGTCTTTTAAGAATAATTTTCTCTACAATGAGCAAGCAAACGATGCCAACAACGATTGCTGCAGTCAACATCGAATTAATGGCAACCCCATTTAAAAATAATGTAAGATTCATAAGTTAACCCCTTTCGTTCTTTTCTATATTATAACATTTTTGACCATAAACCAAAAGAAACAGATGTTAAAAAAGATTTCTCTAATAAAAAGTATAAAAAACTGTAAAAAAGTATAGAAAAGTGTTAAAATAGATTTGCATTTTGAAAGGTGGGTAAACCATGGTAAAGGATCATCAATTGACACCCTTTTATACAAAACTTTTAGAATATGCCGAAAGCAATACGATTTGTCATGACGTGCCTGGGCATAAGCTCGGACACTTGAAAAACGATATGATTGACTATGCAGGAAATCAGATGTATAAACTAGACGCAAACGCTCCTAGAGGTTTAGATAATTTAAATAGACCAACTGGTGTTATCAAGGAAGCTGCTGAGCTAATGGCAGATGCTTTTGGTGCGGAAAAAGCTTATTTTTTAACTGGTGGAACAACCATGGGTATCTTATCAATGATTATGTCAGTTTGTCGTGCGAAAGAAAAAATCATTTTACCCAGAAACGTACATAAATCTGCAATTAATGCATTAATACTAAGTGGTGCTGTTCCAATATTTGTCAAACCATATATCGATAGTGAGTTAGGTATTGCAAACCATATGGAATATCTTGATATTGAAACAGCAATTATTGAGAATCCAGATGCTCAAGCAGTGTTTGTAATCAATCCCACTTATTTTGGAGTTACAAGTGATTTGAAACGTATTGTAGATTTAGCACATGAACATGACATGATGGTTATGGTTGATGAAGCACACGGTTCTCATTTCCCCTTTTCAGACCAACTTCCAATGGGATCCATGGAAGCTGGTGCAGATATGGGATCATGTTCTCTACATAAAACAGTAGGTTCTTTAACTCAAAGTTCTATTTTGATTACACAGGGACCGCGTGTTGATCATATAAGACTGAGATCAACGATTAATATGATTCAAAGTACTTCGCCAAGTAGTTTATTAATGGCAAGTTTAGATGTTGCTAGAAAAACAATATATAATGACGGACCAAAACAATTACCTATTTTAATTGAAATGGCAAAAAAAACACGAGAAGAAATAAATCTAATACCGGGATTAAAAACAGTTGATGAAACTTATTTTAAAACTAAAAATGCATTTGGTTATGATCAAACCAAAATTATTGTAAAAGTCTCTGATATTGGCATCACCGGATTTGATGTATATAAAGAGTTATTTGATGAACATCATATTCAGCTTGAACTTGCGGAAACGCATTTGATTTTAGCTGTATTATCAATTGGAACCAAACAAGAAGATTTAGATGCGCTAGTGAACGCACTTAGAATCATATCTGATAAATATATGCCTATGGAATTAGAACCATTACTTCCAAAAGTCAAATATGTTTATCCAGAAGCTTATACGAGACCTAGAGAGGCGTATCATGCACCTAAAAAATATGTACCTCTTAATCAAGCAGTAGATGAAATTGCTGCTGAATCAGTGATGATTTACCCACCTGGTATTCCAATCGTTATTCCTGGTGAAGTTATAAGTCAAGATATATTAGATGACTTAGACTTTTATCAAAGAAGTGGTTCTGTTATCCTAAGCGATACAGAAGGTGGATATATAAAAATAATTGATAAAGAATATTGGGAAAAATGGAGCGATGATGATTATGAATAAAGTTGATTTATCTTTTCAAAGTTGTAAAAGTAGTTATGAAGAAGCAGATGTGGTGATTTTTAGTGTCCCTATGGATTCTACAACATCTTTTAGACCTGGAACAAGATTTGCAGGAAATGCAATTCGTGTGGATTCAATAGGTGTTGAATGGTATTCGCCCTATAGAGAAAGAGACTTAAACGAATTTAAGACTGCTGATGTTGGAGACTTGGATTTACCTATCGGTGCTGTAGAAGATGCATTGGATATCGTTTATAAAACAACAAAACAGATTTTGAATGATGAAAAAACACCAATGATGGTTGGTGGTGAGCATTTGGTTAGTTATCCAGTGATTAAAGCAGTATTTGAGAAATATCCAAATCTCCATATTATTCAACTCGATGCACATACTGATTTAAGAGAATCATTTTTCGGTAGAGAATTATCACATGCAACTTTCTTAAGACATGTACATAAATTTGTTGGTGATGGAAAAATCTATCAATTCGGGATTAGAAGTGGTGAAAAACCAGAATTCGATTGGGCAGCTCAAGGTCATACACATATGAGAAAGTTTGACTTTGAAGGATTAGATAAAATCGTTGAACAATTAAAAGATGTTCCAGTTTATATAACCATCGACTTAGATGTCTTAGATCCTTCAGTTTTCCCAGGTACAGGTACTCCTGAACCAGGTGGCATGCAGTATAAAGATTTATTATGGGCATTTGATCAATTTCAAAAGTTGAATCAGTTTGTTGGAGCGGATTTTGTTGAGTTAGCTCCGATGCTTGATCCAAGCGGTGCATCAACTGCGGTTGCTGCTAAGACGCTTAGAGAAATGGTTTTACTTCTTCAAATGAATCGTGAGAAAAGTTTATCTAACAAATAAGGAGATTATTCAATAATTTCCTTTTTTTTATAATTAAGCTCATATTTATATGTATATTCCTTGACATGATTTAATCTAATTTATGGCTTATTTAACACGAAAAAACCATATAAAAACTATTATTCGCTTATTTATCATTCCTTTAAGCAAAGCTTTTGAATAAAAGCACTAGGTCAAGTATAATAATAGTGCAAAAGCAAGGGAGGAATTTAAATCATGTTATTTGACAAATATGATCCACAAAAGAAACAACAACTCAAGATTTTAGATCCTAAAGGAAAAATTACAAATTCTGATTTGGAACCAAAAATTAGTAAAAAAGAGTTGCTACAAATGTACAAAATCATGTCACTAGGCCGTGTAGCTGACTTAAAAGCTGTACAGTACCAAAGACAAGGACGTATGTTAACATATGCTCCAAATCGTGGTCAAGAGGCAACACAAGTTGGTGCAGCTGCAGCTATGGCTGACCAAGACTGGTTTGTACCAGCATTTAGAGAACTTAACGCCATGTTATATCGTGGTGTCACCTTAGAACAAGCTTATTTATATTGGTATGGAAATGAATGGGGTAATCACTTTGATGAAGGTGTTAGAGTGTTACCAATCGATGTTATCATCGGTTCACAGATTAACCATGCAGCAGGTATTGCGTATGCAAGTAAAATATTAAAGAAAAAAGAAGTTTCTGTTGTTATGATTGGTGACGGAGGAACATCTCATGGAGAGTTCTACGAAGGTATGAACTTTGCAGGTGTTTTTGATGTACCTATGGTTGCTATTATTCAAAATAACCACTATGCAATTTCAACACATAGAAGTAAGGCTACCAAAGCTGAAACATTAGCTCAAAAAGCTGTTGCATTTGGGATTCCAGGCATTCAAGTTGATGGTAATGATGTTCTTGCAATGTATGTTGCAACTAAAGAAGCTATTGAACATGCTCGTTCAGGAAAAGGTCCCGTTTTAATAGAAGCTGTGACTTATCGTCTTGGAGCACATACAACTTCTGACGATCCATCAATTTATCGTAAGGATGAAGAAGTTGCAGAGTGGGAAAAGAAAGATCCAATGATTAGATTTAAAAAATATTTAATTGATAAAGGTTATTGGAGCGACAAAGAAGAAGAAAAATTAGAAGAAGAAAACAAAAAATTTGTTGGCGATACATTTAAGAAAGTTGAAGCAAGTGGTGTTGAAGATCTTGAAGATATCTTCAAATATACTTATGCAGAAATGACACCACAACTTAAAGAACAATATGAATACGCTAAGAAATTTGAAGAAAAAGGAGGGAAATAATCATGGCAGCATTGACATTATTAGGAGCAATCAACCAAGCACTTGATCAAAAACTTGCAGATGATGATCGTGTCGTTGTTTTTGGCGAGGACACAGGATTTGAAGGTGGTGTTTTTAGAGTAACTGCTGGATTGCAAAAAAAATATGGCGAAGATCGTGTATTCGATACACCGATTGCTGAAGCAGCTATTACTGGTAGTGCTATTGGTATGGCTATTAATGGATTAATCCCGGTTGCTGAAATCCAATTTGACGGATTTGTCTTTCCAGGTTATACTGAAATTGTCACACATATGGCTAGATATAGAAATAGAACTAGAGGACGTTATGGTCTTCCAATTGTTGTAAGATTTCCAGTTGGTGGAGGCATTAGAGCCTTAGAACACCATTCAGAAAGTATAGAAACGTTACTTGGACATATTCCAGGTTTAAAGGTTGTTATGCCTTCAACTCCATATGATGCAAAAGGTTTAATGATCTCTGCAATTGAAGATCCAGACCCAGTTATCTTTATGGAACCTAAACGTATATATCGTGCAGGTAAACAAGAAGTACCTGAAGAAATGTATCGCATTCCAATTGGAAAAGCTAAAGTTGTTAAAAAAGGTACAGATATGACTGTTGTAGCTTGGGGACCTATCGTAAGAGAAGTTGTCAAAGCAATGGAATTAATTAAAGATGAAAATATTGATATTGAATTAATTGATTTGAGAACAATCAATCCTATTGATGAAGAAACGATTATTAACTCAGTTAAAAAAACTGGTCGTTTCTTGGTAGTACAAGAAGCAGTTAAAACATATGGACCAGGTGCAGAACTTATTTCTTTAGTCAATGAGAAGGCGTTTTTACACTTAGAAGCAGCACCAGCTAGAGTTACTGGTTATGACATTACTGTTCCTTTAGCTAAAGGTGAACATTATCATTTTGTTCAACCAGAAAGAATTGCTGCTGAGATATTAAAAGTAGCTAAATTCTAAAAGGAGGGTCAAACTATGTATGATTTTAAATTTGCTGATGTCGGTGAAGGTATTCACGAAGGTAAAATTTTAAAATGGAACTTCAAAGTTGGAGATAAGGTTGAAGAAGGCGATACTTTAGTCATTGTTGAAACAGATAAAGTAAACGCTGAGCTACCATCACCAACTGATGGCGTTATTAAAAAATTAGGTGCAGAAGAAGGCGACACGATTAATGTTGGCGATACAATCGTTATTATTGATGATGGAGCTGGAGATGAACCTGAAGAAGAAACTGAAGAAGAAGAGAAAAAAGAAACAAAAGAAGAAGAAAAAAAAGAAACTAAAAAAGAAGCGAAAAAAGAAACTAAAAAAGAAACAAAAGATGATGAAGACGATGAAGATGAAGACTCTGGGAAAGTATCTGAAAGTAAAGCAGCTCCTGGTGTCATCGGATCTATTGATGTTTCCGAAGACTTAATGGAAGCTAGTGATGAGTCATCAGAATCATCTGATTCTTCTGAATCAAAAAAAGTGCTAGCAACACCAGTTGCAAGACAAATGGCAAAAGACTTAGGTGTCGATATCCAAAAAGTTAAAGGTACTGGTGAAAATGGAAGAGTATTAAAAGAAGATATTGAAAAAACGGCTTCATCAAGCAGTTCAGGACAACAACGAAAAGTTACTGTTTCTGCACAAGGTGATGTTGAGTATGTTGAGATCTCTAAACTTAGAAAAGCAATTGTTAAAGCAATGACTTTATCTAAGCAAATTATTCCACACACTGTTTTAATGGATGAAGTTGTAGTTGATAAGCTTGTAGATTTAAGAAATAAAGTTAAAGAACAAGCTGCAGCTCAAGATATTAAATTAACTTATATGGCATTTGTAATGAAAGCAACAGTGCTTGCACTTAAAGAGTTTCCTCACTTCAATGCAAGTTTTGATCAAGAAAATGATCGTATGATTTATAAGAAATATATTAATTTAGGTATGGCTGTTGATACACCTGATGGTTTGATCGTGCCTAATATTAAAGATGCGGATCAAATGAGTATTCTTGAACTTGCTAAAGAAATCAGAGATGTTGCAGATAAAACTGTAGCAAGAAAAATTCAACTTTCTCAACTACAAAATACTACATTTTCTATTACCAATTTCGGTGCTGCTAATGTAGCATATGGAACTCCAATTATCAATCATCCAGAAGTTGGTATTTTAGGTATTGGTAAAATAGAACAAAAAGCGATTGTTGAAAACGGAGAAGTAAAAGCTGCTTACACATTGCCATTATCACTCGCTGTCGATCATCGCGTGATTGATGGAGCTGAAGCTGGTAGATTTTTAAATAAAATTAAGTCTTTATTAAATGACCCAATGATGTTACTATTAAATTGAGGTGATTATAAATGAAGACATATGATATCATCATTTTAGGCAGTGGACCAGGCGGCTATGTTGCAGCTATTAAAGCAGCACAACTAGGCGCAAAGGTTGGTCTAATTGAGAAAGACGATGTTGGTGGAATTTGTTTGAATCATGGATGTATTCCAACCAAGACATTATTAAAGAATGCAAAAGTATATAAAACAATTCAACATGCACTAGATTATGGTGTTATTGTTGATGGAGAAATCAGTTTCGATTGGACACAAATGTTGAAAAGAAAAAACCAAGTCGTTAAACGTTTAACAACAGGTGTATCATCATTATTAAAGAAAAATGGTGTTGATGTCATCAAAGGGTTTGGTAAAGTTTTAAGTCCAACAAAAGTCGAAGTTGACAAAGAAACTTATGAAACAAAGAATTTAGTTATCGCAACTGGAGCGAGTCCAATCGTTCCACCAATTCCTGGATTAAAGGAAGCTTATGAAAAAGAGATTGCGGTAACCTATAAAGAGTTGTTACAAATCAAAGAAGCACCTAAATCACTCGTCGTTATTGGCGGTGGTGTTATTGGTGTCGAATTTGCAACAATCTTTTCAGCACTTGGATCAAAAGTAACGATTATCGAAAAATTAGATAACATCTTAACAACCATTGATGATGATATCCGTAGCGCTTATGTTAAAGTGCTTAAAAAAGAAGGTATTGAAATCTTTACGAATGCTGAAGTTAAATCGGTTAAAGATAAAGAAGTAACTTATTCATTTGATGGTAAAGATCATAATATTAAAGCAGATACGATTTTGGTATCTGTTGGTATGAAACCTAATTTAAAAGGATTAGAAGCATTAGACCTTAAGATGGAAAGAAATGCAATCATTACAGATGAACATATGAAAACTAATGTTGATCATGTCTATGCAATCGGTGATGTGAATGGCAAATATATGTTGGCTCATGTAGCATCAGCTGAAGGTATTGTTGTTGCTGAACACATTATGGGTCATAAAGCATCGATGCGTTATGATCGTGTTCCTAATGCAGTCTATGGATCTCCAGAGATTGCAACCATTGGTTTAACTGAAAAAGAAGCTAAAGAAAAAGGTTTATCTTATAAAGTGTCAACATTCCCATTAGCGGGCAATGGTAAATCACTTGCTGACAATGAAAAAGATGGATTAATTAAGATGATTGTTAGTGAGAAATATAAAGAGATTATCGGTACACACATATTAGCGTATAATGCATCCGATTTAATTGCTGAAATTGGTGTGACGATGGAATTAGAAGGAACAGCGTTTGAAATTGCTAAAACAATTCATCCGCACCCTACATTATCTGAAATTGTTATGGAAGCTGCGCATGGTGCAGTTGATAAGCCAATTCATATGTAAAACAACTTACATTCAAATTGTGGTTCAGTCCACAGTTTGAATGTTTTTTTTTGCATTTTATAAAAATTCAATATACACAAATATAGAATATCGATTTCCTTAAACCAATTAAAATTTAACACACCTTGAATGCATATGAAAGCGTTGACATTCCGTGCATATCTATGATATAATAATAAATGTAAACAGCGTCCGTATATAGAGACACTTTGGAGAGATGTATGATGAGACGATTAACCATTATGTTTGTCTTCTTAATGACAACTATCATACTTGTAGGATGTGAAGGAAAGCTGTCAACAGAAGAACCAACAATTACACCAATAATTCCTACAGAACCAATCAAATCGCAACCAAATGAGACACCACTTGACTTATCGTTATTTGAGAACTCATTTGGCTTTTCTTCGCTTATAGTGACGAATAAAAGCGACATCATTGATGGATATTATGAAGTAGAAAACGAAATAGAATTTCTCAATGCTTTAATGGATCAAGATACAAAAATTATAGAAATCAAAAATGATTTGAATCTTGGTTCATTTGAGGTAGAAAATATGCTCGAAGAACAAAACTTAAGTTTAGAAGATTACCGCAGTGTATATCGATCACATTCCAGACAAGCATTGTTACATCCAATTCTAAAAGAAACAGGTGTTGGGATTGTCAGGATTGTTTTAAGAGATGATTTAACTATTTTCTCTAAAAATGGATCAACGATACGACATACTTCATTTTTAATAGACGGATCAACAAACATTGTTATTAGAAACTTAGAATTTGCTGATTTATGGGAGTGGGATGAAATAGACCAAGGAGGGTTTAAAAGAAACGATTGGGACTACTTTACAGTTGAAAAATCAAATGGTATATGGTTTGATCATTTGACTTTCAATCAAGCATATGATGGAATCATTGATGCAAAAGAATATAGTGAGAATATGACATTGTCATGGTCAAAATTAAACTTTAAGCCTAATGATTTTATTAAAGCTCAAATTGATTACCTAGAAGAAAACATTGAAGACAACCCCTATTATAAAAGTTTAAGAGATCAAGGAGTTTCAACTGATGACTTGGTGATATATTCAAGTTTTCAAAAAAAAGGTTTTAATTTAGGGAACTCAACTGATGGAGAAGGTTATGAACCAATCACAATGACTTTCCATCATTTAGAGGTTTTCAACTTGATGGATCGAATGCCTAGACTTAGAAAAGGTGATGTCCATATTTATCATATTATCGTTGATAACCAAGAAATCGTTGATCTACGATCAAAATACTCAAATACAAGTTTAGGTTTTATTAATCAAGGACTTATACCAACTGAACAAGGTGCAATCTTGATGGAAAATAGTATCTTCAAATATGTTACAACACCAATAAAAAATCATCAAGACTCAAATCAGGATTCAAAATATACAGGTAGTTATTTGATTCGAAATAGTGAATTGGTACTTAATTACAGAACTTATTTTGGAGATTCAACAGATTCAAATTCATTATGGGTTCATACTAATCCAGAACCTTCAATTGAATTCCAACTTAGAAACTATGAAGAAATTCCATATCAGTATATTTTAAATGATATCTACTTTTTACCAGAAACTTTCGCAATTTACCCAACAGGTCATCAAACAATCCATGACTTTGATTGGTTATACATTGACACAAATTTACACTAAAGGAGCAAAATTATGAAAAAAATTATGTTGACATTGACTTTATTTATTATTTCAATCTTACTCATCTCTTGTGGGGGGAGAGTAGATGATGAAGCTACAATTTCATTTTCTTGGTGGGGAACATCAGATAGAAATATCGCAACCTATCAAGCAATTGACTTATTTGAGGAAAAATATCCTCAATATACTGTTGTCCCTAGCCAATCAGCATGGGGTGGTTATCAACAAACATTAAACAACCAACTCAATAGAGGAACCGAAGCAGATGTATTTCAAATTAACTACAACTGGATTTATTCGATGTATGGTGAAGATTATTTTATGGACTTAAATGAACTAGATATTGATTTATCTGATTACCCAGAACATGAACACACACCACTTACTGTTAATGGTAAGATTTTGGGTTTATCTGTTTCTGAAACAGGCTATATCTTTTATTTGAATGAAAACGTATTTAAGAAAACAGTTGGAAATGTTTCAGTAGATATAGATATTTCCTCATTAAAAACATGGGATGATTTAATGACAGCGGGACAAGAAATATCCAGCAAATTTCCGGGTCATTATGCTCTTGGTCGCTTAGATAGACAATCGGTTGCTATGTTAATGTGGACTTATTTAGCACAACTAACGGGTAAAAATATTATTAATGATAACAATCAATTAAACTTTTCTCATGCTGAATTAGTTGATGCATTTAACTTCATTAACGATTTAAGAGATAGTGGTGTTTTGATTTCTTCAAATGCAATTGATACACATAATGATGGACCTACAAATCCTAATTGGACTTCAGAGCGTTATGGCGGTTTAATGACATGGAATACTGCGATTTCAGAATATCAAAATACATTACCAAATCGTGGTGACAAGTTAGTTGCTGCAGGAATGTTTCAATTAAATGAAAATGAAGATACAAACTTTGGTATGTATAAGAAAGTATCCATGGCATATGCTGTTTCTAGACGTGTTGAGTCATCGGATGCTAAAAAAGAAGCTGTAAGAACTTTCTTAGAATTTATGACAACCGATCCAGAAGCTGTTGAAATTTTAGGCGTTGACCGTGGTGTTTCTAATCATTCTGATACTCAATCTATTTTAAACACATCGACTGTTAAAGATTTCACTCAAACATTAGAATGGCAAGGACATGTAGTTGTTCAAAATTATTATGATATTCAAATAGAAAATGATATCAATCTATATATTCATCCGTATTATGAACATGCTACTTTTAGAGCAATATATGAATCACCAATTGAAAAGTTTTTACTTAAAACAATGACTGCTAATGAAGCAGCAACTCAAATAGTTAACAGGTTTAATACAGAACTCGCTAATGTGATTGGAGACTAAATATGGTTGGAGAGAAAAAATGGGTACCCTATACGCTACTAATACCGTGGATCATAGGGTTCTTATTGTTCAAACTATATCCTTTTATAAGCTCATTTATAATGAGTTTATTCGAAAGAAGAGGAACAATTTCAACATTTGTTGGATTTGCAAATTTCCAATTACTTTTTAGTACAGAATCATTTGTTGGTGAGCAGTTCATAAACTCACTAAAAGTTACATTTATTTATGTTTTCTTTACTGTACCCTTAATTTTAGTCGTTTCATTATTGATTGCTTATGTACTCGCATTAAAGATAAAAGGTGTTGGATTTTTTAGAACATCATTTTACATGCCAACCGTATTAGGAACGAATGTTGCTATTATCGTTTTATGGAGATATATCTTCGAATATAATGGTTTAATCAATCAAGGATTAGGTTTATTTGGGGTTGAACCCATTAGTTGGTTAGGTACAGCTGCAGGTGCAATGGGAAGTATTGTTGCACTTAGGGTTTGGCAATTTGGATCAACGATGTTAATTTTCTTGAACGCTTTAAAGAATGTTCCAGAATCGCTTTATGAAGCAGCAACCATTGATGGTGCTGGAAAAGCAAGACAGTTTTTTTCAATCACTATACCTATGATTACACCAATTATTTTATTTAATGCAGTCATGCGTCTTGTTGAAACTTTTCAAGTTTTCAATGGACCAGCACTTGTTACACAAGGTGGTCCTGCAGATTCAACAAGAGTCATGAACTTATTAATCTATGAGACAGCCTTTTTGGGTGGTAATTTGAATTTAGGTAGTGCCATGTCATGGATTTTATTTATGATTATTATGGTATTTACGATCCTTATATTTAGATCTTCTAAGTATTGGGTTCACTATTCGGATTGAGGTGAGAATATGACAAGCATACAAGCAAGAATTAGATCACACAAGCTGAATAAAAATATAAAACAAGGTATAAAATATGCAATTATTATAGCTACTGCATTTGTTATGTTATACCCATTGATATGGATTATTGGAGCTTCATTTAATAGAGGGGCTAATGAATCATTTTGGTTATGGCCATCAGATTTTACATTAATTGGCTGGAAAGAAGCTTTAACCGCTCCAGGGTGGGGTAGTGCTCAAGGGTATTCTTTACTTAGAGCATTGTGGAACACGATGCAATATGTTATTCCACATGTTATCTTTGGTACATTAACTTGTTTGATTACAGCATATGTCATTACAAGAATGCATTTTAAAGGAAAGAAACTAATCTTTGCTTTAGTTATTGGGACTTTATTAATGCCAAACACAATTTTTAGAATCCCTATGTATGCATTTTGGACAAGTCGAGCGATTGCACCAATATGGGAAAACTCTTCAGTTTGGTTTATGCCTTACCTCCCGTTATGGGCAGGTTCTATGTTTGCTGTTAATTCTTTTTCAATCTTTATGTTTATTCAGTTCTTTAGAACGATTCCTAGAGATCTAGATGAAGCAGCATATATTGATGGAGCAAATAAGTTTCAAGTCTTATTTTACGTTTTAATGCCAATATTAAAACCAATTGTTATTACTGTTGCTTTATTGATGTTTATAGCTCAGTTTAACGATTATCAAGGACCACTCATTTACCGTGGGGCAGTATCTACATATCCACTCAGTTTGGTTTTACCAACCTTAGGTGTGGATTCTACGAATACTTATGCCCATGTTTATGCAAGATCGATTGTATCAGTTTCAGTACTTATTATTGTTTTCTTCGCTGCACAACGCTATTTTGTTGGCAATGATGCTGATACCGCGATTAAAGGATAGAAAAGAGGGATTATATGAAGAAAAGACTTATACTCATTTTATTGGTTTTCGTTTTCATTGTTTCTGGCTGTGCTTCAAGTGGTGTACCAACCAATGAGACACAACTTGAAGACTATATATGTAAAGATAATCCATTAGGAGAAGGGTGTTATGTTTCTTCTGGAGATTTGAATCATATATCACCAATAAAAACTGAATACACAATAGAAGAAACATTTGACACAGAACGTGTTGGTCAAACACCTAGAAATTGGCTTTTATATATGAATGAAGAATATGATTTAGGTGGTGTTCAAACCATTATTGCAGAAGAAGAATCAGGAAATCGTTATGTTCAGATGTATTCAGATGGAAAAAGATCACCTACATTCCCACAAAATGCTCCATTACCAACATTTATATTTACTTCAAAGTTTAATCTAGATGTTGATAGAGCTGGGGTTGCATATGCTAGTGTTATGATTCCAAGTGATAAAGATGCAAATACTGTCTTTGTTGGTGTTGCTACTGGGGCTGTTAGTACGATTGCAGTTATTATCAATACAAATCTATCAGTTAACATAAAAGTTGGAGGACCATTCTTCTACTATTCAGGTAGTGGAGATGGTGGCGATACGCACACTACTAATATAACCATTCAAAAAAACTTATGGTACGACTTTAGATTTGAATGGGATGCTAGTTTGAATGAAGTTAAAGCATTCTTGATACAGGATGATGTTGAAACTGAACTTTATTCTGGACCATTCCATGTCAGTAATAGAGTTAATGCATTAGCTAATGGTGATATTTTAGTACCTAATGTCTTTAGAGTCACAATGCCTAGATATTCAGATGGATGGGCATATTTAGACAACGTGATTGTTGAAAGGAAAGGTGAATGATAATGAAAAAAATAGTAATGATACTTTTACTTTCATTAACTAGTTTCTTAGCTTTTCCATCATTAGACGTTCAAGCAGCAGATCACCAAATTGTATATACTGAGGCAGATTATAATCGTCTACATGCTGTAATTCAACATGTTGATAATGTTCTAAAATATGGGCATGAATACAACGAAAACACTAAATTATTACCTGATGCTATAAATACACTTACTGGCGGACCAGCGACATGGGTTTTCCCTAATCGTGCTGAGATTCCATATTCTAATATGGCAAACCAACAAAATTTCTTAAGAACATTGGTTGGATTGTCTGTTGTAACAGGTAATGATAAATATAAGAATGAAGCAATGGATATCCTAAGCGAATTTATGAACAATTACCAGTCTAATAATGGTTTATTCCATTGGGGTGGTCATCGTATGATTAACTTAGATACTTTGGCTGTTCAATCAACTGAGGGAGCAAATGGACCTCATGAGTTAAAAAACATGATGCCTTATTATGAATTAATGATGGAAGTTAATGAAGAAGCAACCCTTAAGTTTATGACGCAATTATGGAATGCACATTTCTATTGGACAACAACCGATATGAATAGACATGGCGATTATGCAACGGTTTACAATCCCAACGTATTTGTTGCATATGATATTCCAGATGATGTCATTGTTATGGATGATGATGGCATGCCAATCATACCAGCTGATTCTCCAGGATTATTGCCATTCGTTAATTCTGCAACAGATTTAGCTTATGCAGCATTCACATTAGCACATCACACACATGATCCAATCCCATCAGAGTGGGCTCAATACTTAATGAGACAATACAACTTAGCATCGAATCCTGATACTGGAATGACTGTTTATCAATTTAAATCAACAGCAGTGACAAGATCACCACTTGAATGTGCAGATCCAGCATATACAAATTCAGGATGTGGAGATAGAGTTAAAAGACAATTTAGAGATTTTGGTTCAATAGCAAGAGAACCTAATGTAGCATGGAAAAATACTCAAGCAATCTATGTTGATAACACTTTAATGTTACTAGAAGCAGCTGACAAGTATGGAGTTAACTATTTTGTAGATTGGGCGAAGCAATACCTTGAAGGTTACCTAGATTATGCATATATCCGTGTAGAGGGTAAAAACATGATCATTCCAATGTTTATAGATGGAACAGTAACCTATGGATACGTCACACCAGAAGTTGGCTATTTTGGACCATCCAATATGAGAATCGATTATTTAGAATTACCAACGACTTATATATTGCCGATATTAAGAACCATTCTTCAAATTGAAGAAGATGCAGATAAAGAAAAACTTTGGGGATATTTTAGAGATATTATTTATACATTTGGTATGGGTGATCTCGGTGATTTAGGTGGAGCACAACCCAAATTAAACTTAGATACTTTTATCGATGACCCATTTGCCTTAATGGCAATGGTTGAATTATATGATGCGACTAAAAACCCACAGTATCTAGAGATTGCTAGAACGATTGGGAATAATATTGTTAGAGAAAAATTCCATAGAGGATTTTTCGTAGAAAATGAAATCTTACTTTATAGTAGACTTGATCAACCAGAAACATTAGCTTTATTAACTCTTGATGCCGTTATTAGAGGTATTCCACTTACTGAAATGCCGTTTTATCTAGCTGATTCTGGTTATATTCATGGATACTTGCTAGCAGAAGATGGTGTAGTTGAAGATAGAAGCTATGCGCACCGCATCATCTATACTAAAACGATTTATGATTGGGAGTAATCAATTATGAAAAAAATAATAATGATGATCACTCTATTGATATCTGCAATATTCATTGTAGGATGTCAAAATACAGGAGATACAATTGAAACGGAACCAGATTATGATGCATATCAATTATTAATGGATGCAGAAGATCTTTCTGGGATGGCAGATAAAACCAAATCAGTTATTCGAGAAAATGGTTCATTAGGACTACCAACTTCATATCAAGGGGTTACAATCAGTTATAGTTCAAGAAATAAAGATGTTATTAGTGATGAAGGCGTTGTAACAAGACCTAATGAGTGTTGGATAGAAAGTAGAGATCAGCAAGGATTAAATCCTGAAGATTATGCAGATCTCAACAATGATTGGCCAATAGTTGTTGATGTTACCTTTACATATGAAGGTTTCACAAGAACGGCTAAACTATTATTTGTGGTAGCACCAAGTGATGCATTCACTTGTAATAAATATTTAGGATAAGGGAGGATTTATGAGAAAAATACTTAGTGCATTAAGCGTTTTATTCCTTGTTTTTGTACTGGTAGCATGTGGTAATAGAACATTTACTGTCACGTTTGAATCAAACGGTGGTAGTAGTGTTGCTGCAATTGAAGATGTTGAATTAGGATCAACAATTACAGCGCCTGCAGCTCCAACAAGAGAAGGGTATACTTTTGATGGTTGGTTTACTGAAAGTGAGTTAACCAACGAATGGGATTTTGCATCTGATGTGGTTATAGAAAATATCACACTTTATGCAAAATGGACTGAAGTAGCGGTAGAAACCGATCAAGACAAAGTCGATGCAGCATTTGCGTGGCTAAGCTTAGGCGACTTAGATGACTTAGATGTTGATGATCGTGTGATTATGCCAACTTCATACAATGTAAATGGAGTTTCCATTTCATGGGCAATAGATAAGGAAGAGTATATTAGTGTTACAAATGGTAGAATTACTCAACCTGATCATGAAACAGGAGATCAAACCGTTACGATTACTGCAACTTTAACATTGGGCAGTGCATCTAGAGATAAAGTCTTTACAGCAACAGTTAAAGCATTACCGATTCCTTCAGAAGCTGATCCATTTGTATTAGATGATTTCTCAGAATACAATGATGGTAATCTGATTGGACAAGGTGATTGGGCAACCGTTTCAGGTAAAGAAGGCTTAACAACTTATACCGTTGTAAGTTCTATCCCAGGTTTAACAATCCCTGATGGTTCTAAAGCAGTTGAAGTTAAAGATTATACAGAAACACAAACTACCATTGCTTTAAACTTTACAACTGATGTATGGGTACTCGAAATGGACTTTATGCAAACAGCTGATGGAGCACCAATTCGTTTACAACCACAAACATCAGGAACAGGTTTACAATTTGGATTTGCTGGAGCAAGTTCTACAGCTGCACGTGTTTATTATCGTGATCCAGCTACTCAAGCAGATCATCAATTTGATTTGCCACTCAATACATGGCATACATTAAGACTTGAAGTTGATATGGTAAATAAAACATTTGAAATGTTTGTTTATGAAGATGGTAACCTAATGCCAGTTACACCTGGTCCAGTTTCATGGGGTACTTATTCACCAACATTTACACAATTATATATTCGTTCTGGTAGTTCAAATGCAACTAGTCTTAATGAAAATGCATCATATTTTACAAATATTATTGGAAACAATCCTGATGCAATGCCAAGACCAGAAGAAACAGTAAAAATTGGCGATGTAACAGGTATTAGAGAATCGGTAACATTACCTGAAGGTGGAACTTTCACAGTTGATACACCTGCAGTCTATAACTACTATGGTACACAAAGAGAGTTAATACTAGATACTGACTACACACTTACAGTTAATAATCCAGTTGATGTTAATGTTGCAGCAGAATATGATGTCACATATACATTTACATCAGTAACTGATCCACTTGATATCGTAGTAATCACACAAACTGTAGTTGTCTTTAGTGAAGCTGAACCTAATGAGATTACTGCAGTAGAATCTACAGAGGCTAGTTATCTTGATCCAGTTAGTGATTTTACTGTAACAACTATTCAACCTGAAGGAACACTTTACTATATTTTAGGAACATCAGCAACTGAAACAGCAGAAGCTATTCTTCTTGGTGAATCAGTCGTTATTAGTTCTGTAACTACAATGATTCCAGATATTATGGTTGGAGAAAATACTTATATTCATTTTGTTGTTGAACTTAATGGAAACAGCAATGTTTGGTCACATGAAATCAATCATGAAGCTGTTACTGAAATAACAACTGAACAAGCATTCTTCGAAATGGCAACCATTGAAACTTCAGGACATTATGCGTTAATGAATGACCTTGATTTTGCCGCATTTACGTGGACTGCAACAGGAGCATCATTTAAAGGTGTTATTTATGGTAATGGTCATACAATTAGTAATATAACAATAAATGCAACAACTGGTTATGGTGGAGTCTTCGCTAGAGCTAATGGTGCAGTTATTAGAGATCTTATATTTGATAATGTTCACGTAACTACAACAGCAAGAGCTGGTATTTTAGTTGGACGTGTTGAAAACACTATGACTTTGATTGAAAATGTCTTAGTTATTAATTCATCAGTTCAAGGTGCTGACTCAAATGGTGTTGGTGGTGTTATCGGATTAGTTTCTACTGCAACATACATGAACAATGTAGCAATCGTTGATTCAACAGTTACTACTGATGGACAAAAGAATGTTGGTGGTGTTGTAGGTCGTGTTGATGGTGCAACATTAACAGCTGAAGATATTTTTGTTAGAAACGTTACTGTGACTGCAATTGTATCAGGAACTGACGTTGCTGCTGGTGGATTTGTAGGTTATATTAGAGATAGTTCTACAAGCATTGTTAATGCAAATCGTGTTATCATCGTTGAATCAGAAATTGACTCAATCATGGGTGGTGCATTGATAGGTTATAACCGTCTTCCAGGTAGCGCAGCTATTACTAATGCGTATGTTGAAGTAACATTTACATATACTGAACCAACACATGCTGGATTAATCGGTAGAGTTAATGATGAAGCATCATATTTAGATCAAACAACAATATTTGGTTCATTAACCAATACGGTTACACATGCGCAGACTCAAGAGTTAGCAAATGTTGCTATACCTGATGGTGAAGCATGGTGGACAACAAACCTTCCTTCATTTGGAGAAAGCAGTTTATGGACACTTGATTATAGTAATATTTATGCGCTTCTTATTTATACAGTGACAACAAAACCAATGCATGAAGTCACACTTGATTATAATGGTGTTGTTGCTAACGAAGTTATCATGATACGTGAAGATGAAGAGTTTTTACACACCGCACCAGATGTTGCAGGTTATACGTTTGTTGGCTGGTATTCAGATGCTGCATTTACAACAGAACTTCCTATGAATTATGTCATCACAGAAGTTGTAACAATTTATGGTAAATATGAAACAGTTCCAGCAAGCACTGTAACATTTACAACAAACGTCGATGGAGTAAATGTTCCATCACAAGACGTCAATTATGGTGAACTTGCAACTGAACCAGTTGTAGAAGATCAAATGATTGAAGGCGTTATGAAAGAAGTTGTTGGTTGGACATTAAATGGTAATCCATTTAGCTTTACAACAGCAATTACTGAAGATATAGAATTAGTTGCAGTATGGCAAACAAAATCATATACAGTAACATTTGATGGTGAAGATGCAGTAATTCTTCAATATGGAGAACTTGTAACTGAACCAACTGAAGATCCAACACATGTAATGTTTACTGAAATCACATTCAATGAATGGAGATTAGATGGAGTTGCTTATGATTTTAACACACCAGTAACTGCTGACATTAATTTAGTTTCAAACTTTAATGATCCTGTTGGAAGTATAACAATTACAACAGCAGAACAATTCCATTATATGGCTACAGTAGAATCAACTTATTCATATGTATTAGCAAATGATATTGATTTTACAACCTTTGATTGGGTAGCAACAGGTGCTTCATTTAAGGGTTCATTTGATGGACAAATGTTTACAATTAGTAACCTACTAATAAATGCAACGACCGGTTATGGTGGAATCTTTGCTAGAGCTAATGGTGCATTAATACAAAACCTTATGATTGACAACCTTGATGTTGTTACAACAGCTAGAGCTGGTGGTTTGGTTGGTAGAGTAGAAAATACTAGTACAACCATTGAAAATGTTGTCATTATGAACTCATCTATTGAAGGTGCAGATTCTAATGGTGTTGGTGGTTTAATCGGTTTGGTTTCATTTGAAACATTCGTATTCAATGTAGCAGTTGTTGATACATTTATTGAAAATGTCGCACAAAAGAATGTTGCTGGACTTGTTGGTCGTGTTGATGGTGGAGCATTAATCGCTGATGATATATTTATATCAAACGTTTATGTTAAATCAACAAATACTGGAACTAGTGATATTGCAGCAAGTGCATTTGTTGGGTATGTTAGAGATAGTGCAGCTAGTACAGTAAGTGCAATTAGAGTAGTTGTTCTTGGAACAACAGTTGAAGGTAACGCAGCAGGAGCATTTGTAGGTTATAATCGTTATCCAGGAACTGCTGATTTAATGGATGCGTATTTTGAAACTACATTTACGGGTTCAAGAACTGGTTTAATTGGCTACAATAGAGACCAAGTTGATGTGCTTGATCAATCATCTATATTCGGTAGTTTCACAGGCGCTGTAACACATAGTCAAGTTTTAGATTTAGAAAATACAGCAATTCCTACTGATGACACATGGTGGGATACAAACCTTAATGCATTTACTTTAAGTAGCTTGTGGACAATTGGAGTAGATGGATCAATTGTACTTGATATATCAGTTGTAGTTTAGATAGAAATACGTGTCCTACAATTAAATATTTAGTATGCTTTAAGTAAGCAGTAGATTAATTTTATAAAAGAGTTGTGAGTTTGTTTCACAACTCTTTTTTTTATCTATAAACTATGATAAAATGTCACAAAGAGGCAAAAACATATGAAATTTTTGTTGATGTATAATCCAGCGAGTGGTAGAGCAAACTTTAAAGCACATCTACCTAAAATTATTAAAGAATTTGGCAAATCAAATCATGAAATTGATATCTATGAGTCAAAAGAACCTAGAGATTTAGTAAAGGTTTCTGAAATAGAGTCAAAACATTATGATGTTTTTTTAGTTGCAGGTGGAGATGGCACTGTTAATGAAGTTCTTAATGGAATGATGAAATCTGAAATTAAACCTATATTAGGGTTGCTTCCAAGTGGTACAGCTAATGATGTTGCTGCTATTTTAGGTATCAATAAAAACATTAAAAGATCGTTAAAAATCTATTTTAGTGAAGAAAGTGTTGATATGGATGTCAATCAAATCAATGATAAGTATTTCTTATATACAGCGGCATCAGGTATTTTAAGTAGAATTAGTTATGATGTCCCTAGAAGACATATTAAGAAATACGGATACTTTGCATATGTTATTGAAGCGATGAAAGATTTTTCTCATGATTATAGATATCCTATAAAAGTTAAGTATGATCATCAATATTTATCTTGTGAATGTGCAATGATTCTCGGTTTAAGTACAAATCGAGTTGGTGGTATGAGTCTGGTTAATTTTTCAGAATCAAAGCTTAATGATGGTTTATTTGAGTTGAGATTTTTCAAAAGAGCAAAATCATTTTGGAGATTCAGGTTGCTATCATCATTTATTAGAGGCGGTAAGAAGTTAAGAGAAGATATTCATTTGGTATCATCTAAATTTGAAATTGAAACAAGTTCTAATGTTGAATGGAATGCAGATGGTGAGTTTGCTTGTAAAGGAAATGTAACCATTCAAACATACAGAAAAGCTATTAAAGTATTTGCAAGTCCGAAAAGAAAAAAAAGATATTTCTAAGGCCGAAATAGTTCAGGTGGCAGAGCAGATGTCTCGTAATCAGCAGGTCGTAGGTTCGAGTCCTATTTTCGGCACCATTGTTCCCTGTAGATCAGCATATATATCCCTCAGTAGAGATAAAAAGCGATATAAATTATCGCTTTTTTATACACTTCCAGGTGTTTTTTTGAGTAAAAACAACGTTCTGAGAGGTATATAGTATAATTTTAAAAAAACTTTCAAAAATACTGAAAAATAAAAAAGGCGTACTCTTGGAACTCCTTTGAGTATTGGAAAGCAAATGCTAAATTTCTGAGGTATAAATACCTAAGGTAGTGGTGTAAAAAAATGTATGACACCTTTTGGCTTTAGTTATTTGAATAGAAATATAAATGTGATATAATTACGCTAAAGATTAATAGCATTCTGAGCGATACCGAATATAAAAACATAAACGTATTTTATTATTTACTAGTCGTATATTTATTGCAATAGAAATCTTACTGTTTTTCTTAGAAAACATCAGTCATTTATTAACAAGATTTATGAGAATTGCATTATTTGTTGTTTCAGTTTCAAATAAGATGACAAAATTAATAAATAATTTTTTATATTTTTATATTTGAGGTGCAAGCATGTTAATTGGAATAATAGTCAATTCTATTTTATTTATATTTACGTTATTATTATTTTTTTATGCCTTATACACAAAAAACAGGGATGATATTAATATAGATCAGGTTTATTATCAAGATAAATCAACAAATAGACTGAAATGCTTTGTATTATGTATTCTGTTTTTTTCCAGTAGTATGTTTTTCATTAGTTCTCTATTTTTTTTCCTAGATAAAACCGAAGCAACTACTTTATGGATGGTTTTTGTAATTGGATGCATTTTTTTGCTTATTGGAATATCGACAGTTAGTCACTTTATTTTTTATAGGATTATAATAATAAATGATAGTATTGTTATTAATAAGATGTTAACGAAAACTAAAACCATAAAAATTTCTTCAATAATATATGTCGATCAAAATTCAGATAAAATTCATTTTCTTAATCAAGCGCATCAACTACTCTTTTCAATAGAACAATCATTTGATAGACTCGATGAATTTATATCAAGAATTTCAAGTTACAACTTACTAGAAACAAAAGTTAATTTCAATTCAGATTATTCGGAAAATAAAAATATTCACCAAGAATATAAAATTAACATAGATTATTCAGATGAAAGATTTAGAATACTTGAATCCTTAGGTAGTGAATACCGACTTACATTTCCCCGCAAAATTCGGAATGCCAAATTAAATGCTTTATTTTCTTTATTAATAATACCTGTGATCATTACTATACTATATTTGATTGATAGAAACCCTGTTTATTTCATGTTTCTGATTTTTTCTCCAGTTCTACCAGCATCTGTTTGGTATGTTGAAATGGGAACTATTAAAAAGGAAATGCAAAAATCCGATTTAGATTTAGGTCTGCTCTCCCTAAGTACAAACAAGAGAGTTGTTGGTTCAAATAGACAAGTCTTTAAAAATAGAGTAATCCCAATGATAATCCTATTGATACTTACTGGATCTGCAACTATTTTTCTTTTTTTCATGGGGTTAAATCAAAAAGAACCTGACTATAATGAAATGACTCTCGTTGAAGGGAATGTTGCATCAGTAAAATATGAACATAATGGGAGAGATGAATATATAGAAATAAGAATTGAGCAAGACAGCACCAGTTATCGAGTCCCTAGTATATTGATAGACTATTTTGATATTGAGTCTTTATTATCCGATGTCATGGTAGGAGACGATGTAAAATTATATGTTGACAGCTATCACGAAACATCGAGTTATGGAGAAGATTTTACTTTAGGTTGGTTGTATTATGTCAAAGTAAAAAATGTTGAATATCTAGGAGAAGAAGAGATGATGTTAGGATATAATAGGAATCTTGAATTTGGATTATATGCGTTTTATATTTTTCTTGGTTTTTCTATCATTCCTTTGACAAGTATCTTAGTCGAAAGCATTAGATATATTAGCAATAAAAAGTTTGAATCGATTGATTTGAACGGGAAATAATAATCTTTAGTATAATTTAATATATCAAACAAATAGAGTAGACTAGATTTTAAAATGAAAGATAGAATTAATAGCTTAACAAAGATAGTAATACACTAAGTAAATAAGTTGGGTTCGAGTCTTATATTTCAACCCACTTGTATGTAAAGGGTCTTTAACTAAAAAATATGTCGGAGGTCTTTATGAAAAAGTCATTCACCTTTATGTTCACGATTATGTTTGCATTCACATTTTCATCATGTGAAGTGATAGATGCAAATCAACCAAATGAATCACTCATATCATATGAAGATATTCACCCTGGTTATGGTGGGTATGCAACAAACATAACCATAACAGAAGAAACATATGAGGAGTCACTGCCAGAAAAAGATTTTAAAGTCGAAATTACCAAAATTAAATATACACCAATTACAAATATAGTTGAAGTAGAGTATACAATTAAGGATGAATACTATCAAAATGCCACCTATTATACAGTTGGTAGAAAAGCGAATTCAAGTTTAAACGAGACAAAAATTCAACATGTGTTAACCTCAAGAACAGGGTCATTTAGAGATAAATTTTCAGGTGAAGACTTATCTACAGAGTTTATGATTCTTTTTGGTAAGTTTGATGATGATGATTTAAACCCTTGGCCAAATGCAGTTGCCGTTAAGACTATCACAATGATTGACCATAAAAAAGACGATCGTCATCAAGTGTTTTTAGTTAATCATGAGTTTGATGAATTTATCATCGACGCATCTACAACACACTTGAGACTGGACTATACATTAAAAGATGAGCATCAAATGATAGAAAAGCTTGATGTTATACTTATCGAAAATGTAACACATATTGAAGTTGAAAAAATCTCACTCACAATTGATGATTTAAGTCGTGACGGAGATCATTTAAAATTTAGTGATATCTCCTTTACAAAGGCTAAATCAGGTATGAAATATGATGTTATAGTCGTCGCAGCAGGTCATGATGGAATCGATGAATTTAAAGAAATTGTCATTAATGTTTTTAGGTATACAACCGGTAGTTAATATTTTTGAGGTTAAATTTTATATTCACAATGTGACGTGTAAAGGAGTGAAAGTCAATGAATAAAAGAGTAATCTTTGGTCTTATTTTAGGAGCAATACTAGGTATCTTTTGTATTGTTGGGGCATCATTGCGTACACCGGATGAAGCGAGTTGGTCTTATCTTTTCTCTTTTTGGTTCAATAGAGTTTTGATGGGGTTCATGATAGGTTTATTTCCTAGACCTAAAAATATCAAAATAGCTTTAGTTAGAGGAATCTCTATCGGGGCATTTGTTTCATTTGCTTTTTATAGTGCAACAGCATTCGGAGATTTAACTGGGTTCCTTGCTGGTTTTATCTATGGGATGATTATTGAATCTATTTTGTTTTATAAAGTTAAAGATTGAATAAACTAAAAGTGTAAAGAATTTTCAATAAACGAATATATAATCAAATTTAAAAAGAATAAAAGTATAACATGATAAAATAAAAACAACAAGGAGTTGATTATATGTATCCATACCTATTTCCAGAGATTTTCGGTTATACAATACCGATGTATGACCTATTAATTATTATCGGTGTATTCTTAATGTTGATATACGTTGCAAAACGTCTTGAGAATAAAGACGGATTCACAAAACAACAAACGAATCGAATACTTGTTTTAATTGGATTTAGTTTATTGTTTGCTTTATTTTTCTCGTTTATTTTAGATGGTATATTCCACTCTATTAAAGAAGGTGAACTAGAGTTTGGCTCTATTAACTTCTTAGGCGGTCTAATTGGTGGGTTTGCAGCCTTCTTGATTCTAATGAAATACTTCTATAAAGATAACAACAAAGATATGAGAAAGATAGGAAACACAGTTATCACAGGTGTTGTTCTTGCTCACGCATTTGGTCGTATAGGGTGTTTCTGTGCTGGATGTTGCTTCGGAGTACCTACTGAGTCTTATTTAGGTGTTATTTTCCCACATGGTCATTCTCATACACTATACCCGGATGCAGCAGTTTATCCGACACAACTATTTGAAGCTATTTTCTTATTTATTTTATTTGCCGTTTTACATAAAGTTAAAGCATTTAAAAATAAAGAAATTCAAGTATACCTAGTTGGTTACGGTATATGGAGATTCTTAATTGAATTTATTCGTGGTGATGATCGTGGAGTATTATTGCCGTTATTTAGAACACAATAT